>JBGAUO010000129.1:0-12806 GCA_044228605.1 Nannocystis sp.
GGGGAAAGGGCTGGACGGTCGGGCGTATGTGCGGGCCCTGAAAACGGCCCTGCAGGGGTGGGCGCCGGGGGTGGCGGCCGGGGCGGCCGGGGCAGCCGAGGCGGCCGGGCGGGGCCGGGCGGGCGAGGAGGAAGCGCGGGAGGCCGTTGAGGAGCGGAGCGCCGGGGCGAGGGAGGCGAGGCCGGCGATCGGTGTGGCGCCGCTCTGACCGAAGGCGATCATGTGCTCGGACAGGATCGCGGCGCCGGCCGAGGTGCCGCCGACGGTGACGCCGCGGGCGTTGAGCCTGCGGATCGCGCGGGCGACCTGGGTGCCGCCGAGGATCGTGGACAGCTGGAGCTGGTTGCCGCCGGTGAGGAACACGCCGGTGGCTTGCTCGAGGGTGTCGAGCAGGTCGTCGCGCTCGGCGTCGGCGCGGGTCTCGAAGGGGATGCTGGTGGCCTTGCGCGCGCCGAGGTTGCGGAAGATCCGCTCGTAGCGCGGGCCGGTGTCGGGCAGGCGCGAGGCGGTGGGGATGATGGCGATGCGCGCCTGCTCGCCGCCGCTGACCTCGATGAAGCGGCGCAGGATGATCGCGTCCTGCTCCTTGTCCTCGGCGCCCCCGACGGGGACGATCCAACCGCGGGTGTGGGAGTCTTCGACTTTCGCAGGGCTCACGCGCTTGACCTCTCGAAGGGGCCGAATACCACTGGTCGGCCCTCTCTCACCAGCCAGGTGCCGCGGGCCAGCACCGCGGACACGTGACCTGCGGGTGTGAGCGCGGTCAGGTCGGCGTCGGCTCCGACGGCGATGCGACCCTTGTGCGGGAGGCGCAGGAGGTCGGCGACGTTGCGGGTGAAGATCGGGAGGATGTCGGCGAGCGGGAGATGCTCGGCGAGCAGCGTGGCGATGGTGGTGATGAGGGTGGCCGGGCGGCCGACGTCCATCGCGCAGATGTGGCCGTGGGCGTCGAAGACGGGCATGCAGCCGGCGCCGTCGGAGGAGCAGGTGAGGCGCTCGCTGGGGAGCTTGGCCGCGAACCAGCGGGCGATGGCCTCGGCGGCGGAGAGGCTGTCGCCGGGGTCTTCTTCGGGGGGGAATGCGGTGATGTCGAGGTAACCGCCGCGGCGGGTGAACTCGAGGCACTCGGCGAACAGGCGGCGGTTGCGGTTGATGTGCGTGGGGTGGAACACGCGCGGGGGGATCTCGCTGTGCTCGAGGGCGCGGCGGACGAGGTCGAGGCCGCGCGGGCCGTCGCCCATGTGCAGGTGCACGATGCCGGCTTTGCCGGAGATCATGCCGGCGACGTGGGCGTCGGCGGCGACCCGCAGGAGCTCGTCGAGGGTGGGCTGTGAGGAGCGGTGGTCGGAGACGGCGAGCTCACCGACGCCGACGATCGGGTCGATGAAGACGATGTCGCCGCGGACGCTGCCGGTGAGGGTGGGGACTGGGAGCTGGTAGCTGCCGGTGTAGCAGTAGGCGGACAGGCCCTCGCGGCGCAGGCCGAGGGTGCGGGCGACCAGGTCGGCGACGCTGCGGGTGGTGCCGTCGGTGCCGAGGACGCCGACGACGGTGGTGATGCCGGCGGTCGTGAGCTGGGTGAGCTGGACGGGGGGGACGCGGGTGTGCAGGCCGGCTTCGCCGCCGCCGCCGATCAGGTGGACGTGGGCGTCGATCAGGCCGGGGCAGAGGCAGAGGCCGCCGAGGTCGATCTCCTCGTGCGGGACGTCGACGGGCAGGCGCGGCAGTTCCTCGGCGATCGCGGCGATGCGGCGGTCGGCGATGAGGAGGTCGCGCTTGCCGAGCGGCTCCGGGGCGAAGACCGTGGCGTTACGGACGAGCCGGAGCACGGTCAGAGGTTCGGGTCGACGGCGACGGGCCCGAACTCGGTGCCCTCGAAGGTCGAGACGTCGGGGCAGGCGCCCTCGAGATCGTCATTCGACTGGTAGACGGTGGAGCGGGCGCCGTTGAGGGCGAGGTCGCCGCAGCCGCCCTTGCCGACGTCCTTCTTGGGGTCGCAGCGGATGCACTTGCTGCGGTCGTCGCAGACGAACTGGTCGCTGCAGAAGTAGGAGCGGCACTGCTGGTCTTTGACGTCCTGGAGGAGGAAGGCCTCGCTGGCGGCGTAGAGGGGGAGGCCCTTGCCGTCGTCGCACAGGCCGTGGGAGGTCTTCTTGAGGCCGTTGAGGCAGGTGCCGTCGTCCTTGGCCTCGCAGCCGAGGGTGCCCTTCTTGTCGGCGGTGCAGGGGACGTAGACGCCCTTGTTGAGGGTGGCCGCGTCGACGGCGTCGGCGAAGGTGCCGGCGGGGAGGTTCTCGGTGCCGCAGGCGACGGAGGCCTTGTCGACGAGCGAGCACACCTGGTTCGGATTGGAGGTTCCGAAGGTGGCGGTGCTGCCGGGGGCGGTGCAGCTGGCGTCGAGGCGTTCGGTGTTGAGGCCCTCGAAGAAGACCTCCTCCTTCTCACACTCGATCGTGTTCTTGCAGCGGATGATGTCGTCGGAGTTCGCCGGGTTGAAGATGAAGTTGCAGCCCGCGGAGAGCATCACCAGGGGGAGAGCAGGCAACGTGGCGGCGAGGAGGCGGGCGCGGAGATTCATGGCGATCAGCGCGAGGATACGGAGGCTGCCGGGGGATCGCAAGCTGGAAGGACGATCTCGAACGCGGTGCCTTCGGGGCCGGTGGTGGCGACGCGGACGCTGCCTTCGTGGTCCTGGACGATCTGCTGGACGATCGAGAGGCCGAGGCCGGTGCCTTGCGGTTTGCGGGTGAAGAAGGCCTCGAAGATGTGCTCGGCCTCGTCGGCGGCGACGGCCAGGCCGGGGCCGTTGTCGGACACGAGGGCGCGCACGCGGTCGCCGAGGCGTTCGACGCGGACGGTGATGCAGGGCGTGTCGGCCTCGGGGGGATCTGCGGGCTTGGCGCGGTCGGAGAGATCGGACGGTCGGTCAGCAGGGTCGTCGAGGAGGTCGCCGAGTTGGTTTTGTGGCGGTGAGGCCTCGACCAGGGCCTCGCGGGCGTTGCGTAGGAGGTTCATGAAGGCCTGGCGCAGCTGGCCGGCGTCGCCGAGGACCCACGCGGGTTGGAGGCGACGGGCGACGCGGACGCCGGCGATGGCGAGCTCGCTGGCCATGAAGTCGAGGAGGCTGGTGAGCTCGGCGGCGAGGTCGAGGGGGACCCGCTCGGGGTTCTTGCGGCGGACGAAGCCGAGGTAGTCCTCGGTGATGGAGGTGAGGCGGTCGATCTCCGAGGTGATCTTGCCGAGCAGCTGCTGGGCTTCGGGGCTGGTGGCGGCGATCTCGTCGGCGAGCAGCTCGACGTTGAGGGCGACGCTCGAGAGCGGGTTGCGGATCTCGTGGGTGACCTGGGCGGCGAGCTGACCGACGGCCGCGAGGCGTTCGCCGCGGATGAGCCGGCGCTCGCGCTCTTGCAGGGCGCCGGCCATGAGGTTGAACTCGCGGGCGAGCTGGCTGACCTCGTCGCCGCGGGTCTCGCTGTCGACGGCGACGCGCTGGGCCCAGTCGCCGCGGCCGAGCTCGCGCACGCCGAGGGTGAGGCGTCGCAGCGGGCGCAGGGTCCAGATCACGCCGAGCACGGCGGCGAGGCCGAGGAGGGCGATCGCCGCGGTGAGCAGGATGATCATCCGCTCGGTGTCGCGCTCGTTCTCGCGCACCTGGTTGCCGAGCTCGACGACGCCGCGGTTGACCTGCTCGTCGAGCTTGCGCAGGTGCTCGTTGATCGCGTGCTGGGTGCGGACGTCGACGATGACCTCGGCGGGGGGTTGGTTGGCGGTCTGGGCGACCAGCTCTTCGAGGCGGGAGATCGTGACCTGGAGGGCGCGCAGGGGGGTGATCGCCGCGTCGCCGCCGATCCGTTCGGGGTTGGCGAAGGCGCTGTCGAGGACGGCGCGGGCCTGCTGGATCTGGATCTGGCGGGCCTCGAGGGCTTCGGTGAAGTTGGCCTCCTCGGCGGGGCTGAGCGGGTGTTCGGCCTCGCTGCGGCGCTCGTTGATGAGCGACATGTACGTCGCGATGCGGGTCGACTGGCGGTAGGCGACGGTGAGGTCCTTGTTGAACTCGACGTAGACCGCGGTGAGGAGATCGAAGCTGGCCTGCAGTCCGCGCAGCTGGGCGACGATCGCCAGCGAGGCGCCGGTGGTCGCCAGCAGGACCAGGACCACGAGGGCGGTGATGCGGGCGGCGAGGCTGTGGCGCAGGCGCAGCGGCGCGAGGGTGACGGTGTCGGCGGGGCTCGTGGCGCCCGGGGTCACCGGGGAGGTTGGCGGCGGGCCGGCGGTGGGGACGGCGTCCACTCGTCCGGATGTTACAGGGGCGCGGCGGCGAACGCAGCCCCGGGGGCTGGCGACGACGATCACGGAGGCGCGGAAGCTGGCCCAGGCGGCGCCGCGTTTTGCGGCGCCCCTTTCCTCGGGGGCTGCAGCCGTGCGAACGTTGGCCCGACCATGGCGAAGCCGACGAGCCGTATTTCCACGTCCCTTGTCGCCAGCGCGACTGCGCTGGCCTTGACGATCGGCTGGGTGAACCCGGCCCTCGCGGCGCCCGCGGGTGGCAAGGCGTCGGTGCTGACGCTCGAGGGTGATGACCCGGCGAAGGCGCAGTCGCTGAGCAAGGCGCTGCAGTCCGAGTTCGCGGCGCGCGGGGTGGGCGGCGGTCGCGACATGTCGCTGGCGGAGCTCAAGCTGACGATGGGCTGCGACGAGCCGCCGTCGGCGGCGTGTCTCGGCAGCGGCGGCAAGACCCTCGAGGTCGAACGCATGGTCTACGGCTCGCTGAGCAAGACCAAGTCCGGCGGGTACACGCTGATGCTGAGCATGATGGATGTCGGCACTTCGTCGGTCACAAAGACGGTGAACACGGAGCTCGGGGCCGACGCGCTCAGCGACGCGGCGGTGCAGGCGACGGCGAAGGACCTGGTGACGCAGGTGCTCGGGCCGGAGGCGAAGCCGGAGCCGGTGGTGGCGCCGCCGCCGAAGGTGGAGGAGCCGAAGCCGGTCAGCAACAAGCTGGTGTGGGGCAAGTACGACGCGCCGAAGTGGAAGAAGGCGGGCCTGGCGGCCTCGGCGGCGTTGACGGTGGTGTCGCTCGGCGTGGCGATCGGGACGTACATGGCGATCCGCCCGGGCGGCAAGCTGAAGAAGGACCTGATCCAGGCGGCGAAGGACAGCGAGACCGACAAGAGCGGGACCAACGACATCAGCCCGTACACCGATCAGGACCTGTGCGCGCTGGCGCGGGAGAAGGTCACGGGCGGGGTCAAGAACGGCGACATGACGAAGATCTGCAACAAGGCCGACGGGCTGGCGACGGCCGCGACGGCGGGTGCGATCGCCACCGGCATCTTCGCGGCCTCGACGGTGGTGTTCGCCACGCTGCTGTTTGTCCACAAGGACAAGCCAGGGGTGGCGAAGCTGCAGAAGCACGGGCTGACGCTCGGGGCGATGCCGCTGCGCAGCGGCGGGGCGATCGTCGGCGGGATCGTTCGCTTCTAAGCTGCGGCGTCGACGTGAACGGCCTGTCCCTTGGGGCAGGTCGTTTTGCGCGCGGGGGCTCACTGCGGGACGCCGCAGAAGTCCTGCGGCCGGGCCCAGTCGACCATGTTGACCCAAAAGTCCTGGACGTCGGCGAAGCCCTGCCAGTCGCTGTCGAAGGTGATCCATTCGTCGCCCCACACGATCACCCTGCCTCCCTGCATCGCGGTCTGGTGGGCGAGGCCGGCGGTCTTCATCTGCCAGGTGGCGAAGATCTGCGAGACGCCCTGTTTGCCGGTGTCGATCGGCTCGATGCCGCCGGCGAAGTTGACGTCGAGGATGCCCTTCGATACCGGATGGTTCGGATCGAAGGTCGGGATCACGGCGTCGCCGAAGTATCCGCCCTGGTAGGCGAGCCCGAACGGCGCCAGCGCGGTGTTGGCCCGGTCGCGCTCGGGGGCGGGGTTGTTGTTGTCGAAGTTGTAGCCGATGAGGGTGATCATGCCGCGGCCGTCGTCCTTGATGAAGGCGGCAAGCGCAGCGGCCTCCTCGGGGCTGAGCGCCCGCTCGATGCGGTCGAGCAGGACGAGGTCGTAGACGGCGAGGAACGCGGGGGTGACCACGCCGGGCTTGTTGAGCAGCAAGGTGCGGGTGACGGAGGAGCCCTGGTCCTCGAGCCAGGCCTCGAAGTTGGCGTTCGGCGCGAAGCCCGAGGCGCCGAGGATGGCGATGTTCAGGCAGTCGCAGATGCCGTCGCCGCCGGCGTCGATGTTGTCGACGTTGCCGTCGCAGTCGTTGTCGAGATCGTCGCAGGTGACCTCGTCCATTTCGGTGGGGATGCAGCCCATCGAATCGCCGGTCGAGCTCGAGCCGGTCGTGGTGGTGCTGCTGCTGGAGCTGGTGCCGTCGGTGGTGGTGCCGCTGGTCTCGCTGGTGTCGCTGGTCGAGGGATCGACGCTCTGGGTCTCGCTGTCGGTGGCCGCCGTGGTGTCGCTCCCGGTCGAGCTGGATTCGCTGGCTGTGCCGGTCTGCGATTCACTCGACGCCGTCGATGTGCTGGTCTCGCCGGAGCTCGTGGGCGTGGTTTCCGCGGTCGACGCGGTGGTGGTCGTGGTGCTGGATGTCTCGGTGGTATCGCCGCTGCTGGAACCACACGCTGCGACCGCGATCAAGCTCACCAGGAGTGTATTGTAGGATCGATCGGCCATGATGCGCATGGTATCGAAGGGTCGAGAGCAGCGCCAGGACGTCAACCGGGGAGCTTGCAGATGCCGATGTTTTCGAGCCCTGGAGGGATCTGCATGGGGTCAAACCATTGTACGCACTCCTGATCGGGGTTTTGGCAGGGGCTGCCTGGGAACTCGCAGAAGGGCTGACAGCAGCCGACGACCTTCGGATCGCAGGCGTCGGAGGCGGCGGTGGAGTCGATGCAGGTGAGGCCCTTGTCGCAGGCGTTCGGGAATTCGCAGGGGTCGTTGACCTGGCCCTCGTCGCCGGAGGCGTCGAGGGCACAGCCGAAGCCGTCGCCTTCGGGGACGCAGAGGTCGCCTTCAAGGCAGTCCTGGATGAGGGGATCGCATTCGGGGAGGCAGAGGGCGAGGACTGGTTCGGAGGTGAGGGCGCACTGGGTCGGTGGGGGGCACACCGGAGCGTCGAAGGTCCCGGTGCACATGGCGACGCAGGTGCCCTGATTATTCTCGTCGACATCCCAGCAGAACACGCCGAGAGCACAATCGTCGATGCCGGCGATACCACCTTCTGGCGCGGTGCAGGGTTCGCCCGGGGCGCCGTCGCCGGTGATGTCGACACATTTGGTGGCGTTCCACGAGCTGCCGCCACCTTCGGCCCACGGGGCGCACTTTTGGCCCGGGGCGCAGTCCTGGGCGAAGATGTCGCATTGGATGCTCGAGTGGAAGCCGTCGGGTCTGAGGATGAAGTCCTGGGCCTCCGTGGTGGTAGTTGTGGTGGTCGGGTCTGCGGTGGTTGTGGTGGTCGGGTCTGCGGTGGTGGTTGTGGTAGTCGCAGGCTCGCTCGTGGTGGTGGCGGTGCTGGTGCTCGCAACGTCGGTGGTGGACGATCCGTCGCTGGGCGGGGATTTTGGGCCGCAGGCGAGCAGGATTGAGGTTGTGAGGATGGAGAGTTTTTTCGGGGTCATGGCTGATTGATAGGACACTGTGGTGTCATGGAGGGATCGCGCAGACGCCGAGAGATTCGTGGCCGGGGGGGATCGGTTTCATGGGGTCGAACCATTGCAGACACTCCTGGTCGGGGTTCGGGCAGGGGCTGTTTGGGAATTTGCAGAAGGGTTGGCAGCAGCCGAAGAACTTCGGGTCGCAGGCGCTCGAGGCGGTGGTGGTGTCGAGGCAGACGAGGCCCTGGTCGCAGACGTTGGCGAATTCGCAGGGGTCGTTGGTCGCGCCCAGGTCGCCGGAGGCGTCGATGACGCAGGAGAAGAACTCGCCGATGGGGATGCAAAGGTCGCCTCCGGGGCAGTCTTGCAGCAGCGGGTCACAGTCTGGAATGCACAGGTTTAACGGTTCGCTGTATTCACAGTGCGAATCTTCGGGGCATTGCGGGGCGTCTGGTGTCCCGGTGCACAGGGCGAGGCAGGTGCCGTGGAGGGTCTCGTCGATGTTCCAACACATCGCTCCGAAGGCGCAGTTATCGATGCCGCTGTTGCCGGGCTCGGTGACGGTGCAGGGGTCGCCGGGGGCGCCGTCGCCGGTGACGTCGACACATTGGGTCGCGTTCCACGAGGGGCTGTCGCCGGCGCCATAGGCGGTGCATTTTTGGCCGGGGGGGCAGTCCTGCTTGTATACGTCGCACTGGAAGGGCGGATTGCCGGTGTCGGGTTTGGGGACGAAGTCCTGGGACTCCGTGGTGGTCGAGTCGGTGGTCGTCGGGCCCGCGGTGGTGGTGGTCGTTGTCGCGGTGGGGCCGGTGGTCGGGTCCGCAGTGGTGGTTGCTGGTTCGGTGGTGGTGATGTCGCTCGTGGATGGCTCGCTGGTACTGCCCGGTCCGGCCGGGGTGGGGCCGCAGGCCAGGAGCAGCGAGAGCGAGCGTGGAAGGAGGCGACGCATGAGGTGGGCCAGCCGACCATAACCGACTTTGCCACCAAAACGAAAATGGATTGTTTGAAATGACGTTTTTGATGGCGAACAAAAGCGCGCCCACGCACCCCGTGGGGCGTGTGGGCGCGTCGGTTTCAGGCCCGGGGGGCTAGTAGCTCAGGACGATCTGGCCGTTGCCGGCCTTGATACCGACCTGCGTGCTGGCGTTGGCGAGGCTGCCGAGGAAGGACGAGCCGCCGCCGGCGTGGCCATCCTGGCCGCCGCCGCCGCCGCCGTAGTAGCCGCCGCCGCCGCCGCCGGCATGGAGGGTGTTGGCGCCGTTGCCACCCTGGCCGAGGGTGCCGGCCGTGCCGCTGGGGTTGCCGCAGGTGGCACCGCCGGCGGCCTGGGTGCCGCCGCCGCCGTTGCAGGCGTCGCCGCCGGCCCCGGCGTTGCCGTTGAGACCGCCGCCGGCGCCGCCGCCCTGGCCGCCGCAGGAGTATTCGGCGCCACCGCCACCGCCGGCGACGATGACGCGGTTGGCGAGGGCGACGCCGCCCTTGCGGACATCGGAGGCGCCGCCGCCACCGGTGCAGGTGTCTGTGCCGGCACAGCTGCCGCCGCCGCCGTTCCAGCCGGGTTTGTTGCCCTGGCCGCCGGCGCAGCCGACGTTGATCTGGAGGTTCTCGCCGGGGACGACGGTCAGGTCGCCGACGGCGTAGCCGCCCTTGCCGCCGATGTCGGGGTTGCCGCCGCAGAGGTTGATGTTGTTTTGTGGGGTGGCCCCCTCGGCGCCCCACGCCTCGATCTTGATCTTCGTGATGCCGTTGGGGACGACGAAGTTCTGGACGCCCTGGGTGCAGGCGAAGTTCTTGACGACCGCCTCTTTCACGCAGGTGGCCGAGCAGCCGTCGTTGCTGACGAGGTTGCCGTCGTCGCACTGCTCGACGCCCATGTTGAGGAAGCTGTCGCCGCAGACGTTGGTCTTGCAGGCGCCGACGCAGGCGTCGCTGTTGAGCAGGTTGCCGTCGTCGCACTGCTCGACGCCGGCCTGGATGACGCCGTCGCCGCAGGCGGCGGCCTTGCAGGTGTTGAGGCAGGCGTCGGTGTTGACCATGTTGGCGTCGTCGCAGGTCTCACCGAGCGGGGGCTGGGTGAAGCCGTCGCCGCAGAGGGCGTTCTTGCAGGCGTTGGTGCACACGTCGGTGTTCTGCATGTTGCCGTCGTCGCACTGCTCGGTGCCGGCCTGGACGAAGGCGTCGCCGCACTTGGCGGTCTTGCAGGTGTTGAGGCAGGCGTCGGTGTTGAGCTGGTTGCCGTCGTCGCACTCCTCGTTGCCTTGCTTGAAGGTGTCGCCGCAGACGGGGAGCTTGCAGGCGAGGGTGCAGGCGCCGGTGTTGGCGTTGTTGCCTCCGAGGTCGCACTCCTCGCCGGGCTGCTTGAAGCCGTCGCCGCAGGTGGCCTGCTTGCAGACGTTGGTGCAGGCGTCGTCGTTGCTCATGTTGCCGTCGTCGCAGGCCTCGCCGGGGCCCTTGAAGCCGTCGCCGCAGACGTTGAGGGTGCAGTTGGCCTTGCACGCGTTCATGTTGCCGTTGTTGGCGCCGTCGTCGCATTGCTCGACGTTGGCGAGGATGAGGCCGTCGCCGCAGACAGCGTCCTTGCAGGCGAGGGTGCACACGCCGGTGTCGCTGTTGTTGGCGCCGAGGTCGCAGGCCTCCATGAGGCTCATCTGCTCGAAGCCGTCGCCGCACACGGGCGCCTGGCAGAGGTCGGTGCAGCCGTTGTCCTGGTCGCCGTCCTGGCCGTCGTCGCAGGTCTCGTTGGGGTCGACGGCGTTGTTGCCGCAGCCCTCGAGCTTGCAGACCGCGGAGCAGCCGTCGGCGGGGTCAGTGTTGCCGTCGTCGCACTCCTCGCCGGGGCCGAGGTCGTTGTCGCCGCAGATGTTGAGGAGGCACATCGCGTTGCAGGCCAGGCCGGGCCCGTTGTTGGCGCCGTCGTCACACTCCTCGGTGCCGCCGTCGGTGTTGAAGGTGGCACCGTCGCCGCAGATGTTGGCCGCGCACAGGAGGGTGCACTTGGCGTTGTCGGAGTTGGCGGGGCCGTCGTCGCAGGTCTCGGGGGCCTGGATGAAGCCGTCGCCGCAGGCGGCGTTGGTGCAGGCGTTGGTGCAGGCGTCGGCGTCGTCCTGGTTGCCGTCGTCACACTGCTCGGTCGGGGCGACGACGCCGTCGCCGCAGGTGGCCAGCGCGCAGGCGTTGTTGCAGTCGTCGGTGTCGACCTGGTTGCCGTCGTCGCAGCCCTCGCCGGGGCCCTTGAAGCCGTCGCCGCAGATGTTGTTCTTGCACGCCGAGGTGCAGCTGTTCATGTCGCCGTTCATCGCGCCGTCGTCACACTCCTCGCCGGGGCCGGCGTCGCCGTCGCCGCAGGCGGCGGGCTGACACTCGGCCGAGCAGGCCTGACCGGGGCCGTTGTTGGGGCCGTCGTCGCAGCCCTCGCCGGGGTCGATCGCGCCGTCGCCACACACGCCCCCGCCCTCCGTCATGTTGCCGGTGCCCGAGCCGTCGGTGCTCGTCGGCTCCATCGTGGTCGTTGGCACGGCCGTCGTGGTGTCGGGCGCCGAGGTGCTCCCCATCGTGCCTGTTGCGGTGTCGGTGCCAGTTGGGCCGCCGGCCGAATCGTCGCCGCAACCAAGGGGCACGACGAGCGCCAGTGCCAGAGTCCAGATCCCACGTTTCATCTTCCTCATATTTCCCATCCTCCGAGTGGCGGACTGTACACGAGTGTCGCTGGCCCACTCGGGGGCGATGTGGCACGAGCGGACGCAGGCGCGCGGGTGTAGCGTGCGCGGTATGAGGCACGAATCGTTCGAGCGGGTGTATTCGCGGGCGCCGTGGGAGCAGCGGGTCGGTTATTGCCGGGCGCTGCGGGCCGGGCCGCTGGTGTTTGTGACCGGGACGGCGCCGATCGACGGCTCGGGGGCCGGGGTGCACGCGCCGGGGGATGCATATGCGCAGGCGCGGCGCTGCCTCGAATTGATCGAGCAGGCGATCGCCGCGTTTGCGATCGATCGCTCGCGGGTGGTGCGGACGCGGATGTTTGTCACCGATATCTCGCGCTGGGCGGAGTTCGGGCGGGCGCACGCGGAATTTTTTGGTGAGCACCGACCGGCGACGACGATGGTCGAGGTCAAGGCGCTGATCGACCCGGCGATGTTGATCGAGATCGAGGCGGACGCGGTGTGTTGAGGCCGCGCCGGGTCAGAGCATCTGCCGGGCCTTGACCTCGAGGTAGCGGTTGATGAGGCCAGGGGAGAGCTCGCGGGGGAGGATGTCGAGGACGAGCGCGCCGGCGCGTTTGAGGTCGCGGATGGTCTTGTCGCGCCAGCTGAGCATCTCGGCGGCGGCGGTGGTGATGTAGGGGCGGTGGTCGGTGAGGGCGAACTGGTTGGGTGAGATCTGGACCAGGGCCTCGAGGGATGGGTCGCGGAGGAGGACGATGAGCGGGAGGTGGCGGGGGAGCAGGCCGCGGGTGAGGCGGAGCAGCTGCTGGGCGGCGTTGTGGTCGAGGATCTGGGTGAACAGGACGACCAGGCTGCGCTTGCGCAGGCGCGGGCCGATCGCCGTGAAGGCGCCCTCGTAGTCGGTCTCGACGAGCTCGGGGTGGACGGCGAAGAGGGAGCGGATGAGGCGCTGGGACGCGCTCTTGCCGGGGCCGGGCGGGAGGTAGGTGAGCACGCGGTCGGCGAATGTCATGAGGCCGACCTGGTCGCCGCCGCGGCTGGCCACATAGGTGAGCATCAGGGTCGCGTTGAGGGCGTGGTCGAAGAGGGAGAGGCTATCGCTCTCGGCGGTCATGAGGCGGCCGGCGTCGAGCATGAAGACGACGCTCTGGTCGCGCTCCAATTGGTAGGTGCGGGCGATGAGCTTGTGGCGGCGGGCGGTGGCCTTCCAGTCGATCTTTCGGTACTCGTCGTCGCGCTGGTACTCGCGCAGGGCCTCGAACTCGCTGGCGCCGCCGCGGCGCCGTGTGGCCCGGGCGGCGGCGTCGCGGGACTGGCGGGCGAGCAATTCATAGTCGCGGACGGCCTGGACGTCGGGGAAGATGCGTACGGGCTGATTGGCGGCCTGGGTGATCTGGCGGGTCCACAGGCCGAGCGGGGAGCGGTAGCGGATCGTGTGATCGCCGAGGGCGTAGGTGCCGCGGCGGCGGGGGACGACGCGATAGCTGACCTCGGCGCGGGCGCCGGGGCGCAGCTCGAGGGCGAGGGGGAGCTCGGGGGCGCTGGCGTGC
>JBGAUO010000012.1:0-13510 GCA_044228605.1 Nannocystis sp.
CCGCTGTGCTGGAGGCTCCTCCTCCGCCCGTCGCCGTGCCGATCCCCGACGCGCCGGTGCGTGTTCGCAAGCGCGTTCGCGGCGAGGTCGACGCGACCGCGACCATCTTGAGCGCCATCGAGTCGAACGACCTCGCCGCGCTCGACGGCACCGGCAACATCTTAGGCGTCGTCGGCGGCGTCGTCGGCGGCGTCATCGACAGCAAGCAAGTCGTCGACATCCTCGAGGAGCGCCGCGATGACGCCCCCGGCCTCGCCCTCGTGGGTGGCGGCGCGACGGGGGATGGCATCGGCTCACTCATCGAGTCACCGACCGTGCGTGACCGCGTTGAGGACCCCACGGCAGTCGCAACGATCGAGGCGGCGGTCGTCGATCTCGATGACAGCTTCGTCGAAAATCCCATGGGCCCCGGGGCCGGTGAGCCCGTGGCCGAGTTCCCTCCGCCAACGCCGCCCGGCGTCAACAGCCACCCCCGGGAGGGCGCGTCGGCGACGCGCGGCAACGTCGATGGCCTCGCGGCTGTCGCCCCGGAGGCAGCCTGCGACGACCCCACCGTCGAAAAGAAGCGCCAGCTCGACGTCGTGTTTGTCATCGACGTCTCGACCACCATGGGCTTCCTCCTTGATCGCATCGAGAAGCAGCTCGGCCAGGTGGACCGCGAGGCGCGGGCATTGGGCCTCGACACTCGCTACGGCCTCGTCGTGTTCGTCGACGACGTCCTCCTCGGCAATCAGGGCCAGCCCTACGCAGATCTCGCTGCCGTCCAGCAGGAACTCGCCCACTGGCAGGCGTTCACGAGCGGCAATCGCCAGATCAACAGCGCGGCCACCAACCTCGACTGGCCCGAAAATTCGCTCGACGCGCTCCACACCGCGGCCACCGCCTTCGCCTGGCGACCCGCCGCCACCACGCTGCGGACGATCGTGCACGCCACCGACGATGACTTCGGCGAGTCCCCGATCGTGCAGAGCGGCCAGCCGATCGCGCACACCTACCTCGAGGTCGCCAAGGCCCTGCGTGCCGCCGAGGTCCGCATGTTCAGCTTCGCCGCCAAGATCGGCGGTCAGTGCGAGTGCCTCGACGTGCGCCCCGGATTCTTCACTCGCCATCAGGGCCGCCCCTCCTTGCCCGACACCACGGGCGGCGTCGTGTTCGACATCGACGAGGTCGCCAGCGGCAAGCTCAGCTTCGCGGCCGCCGTCGGGGGCGCGATCAAGAGCGGCGTTTGCACCCGCTACCCGCTCTCACCTTTCGGCGAATCGCCGGCATCCCTGCCGCAATGATACGCTGGCCCATCGTGCCAGCGCAGCGCTGCTTCGTCGCCCTTTGTCTGCTTCTCGCCGCCTGCAAGGGCGGCGGCGGCAGCAGTGACACGGATACCAGCGAGGCAGGGTCGGCCAGCAGCGGTGGCGAGCCGACCACCGGCGAACCTGTGTGCACCGACTGTACGCCGGTCGGCGAGCGCAGCTTTCGCCTGCCCTCGCCCCCAGGCGCCACCCTGTGGACCGCGACCACGATGGACAAGGTCCTGCGCGAGGCGGTCCCGCCCCAGGCCGAGTCACCCGCGATCCAGATCCACGCCGCCGGCAACGAGTACGAGCCTTTCCAGCTGGTCGTGCGCTCCGACGCCGATGCCAGCGTCAGCGTCGGCGTCAGCGACTTCGTTGGCCCTGGTGTCCTACCGCCGTTGACCCTGCACCGCGTCGACTACGTCCAGATCGCGGTGCCCTCCGATCCTGGCGCGATCGTCAGCGGGCAGATCCCAGATCCGCTGGTTCCTATCGCCTTCGGTAGCCCGGTCGCCGTGACCAGCAACCAGAACCAGCCGCTGTGGTTCACCGCCCGCATCCCCGCCGACGCTGTCGCCGGCGACTACAACGCCACCATCACCGTCACGATCGCGGGCGTCGCCCACGAGGTCCCGCTCAAGCTGCACGTGTTCGGGTTCACCCTGCCCGCCGTGCTCGGCTTCGACGGCAACTGGAACACCAGCTTCGAGGCGCTGGGAGGTGGAGCCAGCCTCGAGCGCGTCCAGCAGCTCAAGGACTTCTTCTTCCAGCACCGCCTGGTCCCGTCCTCCGTGGCCTGGCCCGCCGGCACCAACTACAACGGCGGCATTATTTACGACTGCGCAGCCAGCGTCTTCAAGGAGGAGGTCAACGAGTACGACATCTCGCAGCTCGGCCCCAAGTACATCGACGGTGTCGGTTGGAACGGTGTCGGGTTCCCGTCCTTCCAGGCGATGACCTTCGTCGACAACAGCACCCCGCGCCCGCAGATCTTCTGCGACGTCGACCGCGGCTCGGACCACCGCGGCACCGACGCCTACAACCTCGTGTGGAGCAAGATGCTCACCGCCCTGGACACCTACCTGGTCGCCAAGGGTTGGGCGGGCAAGGCCTACTACTACGTCCAGAACGAGCCCCAGGGCCCCGAAGACTACGACACCGCCGCCTACCTGGCGACCCTCACCCGCGCCGCGGCGCCCAACTTGCGCCTGGCGATCAGCGAGGAGCCCAAGCCCGAGATCGCCGAGCATCCCGAGATCGCCGGCAACCACTACGATCTCTGGTGGGCCGACCTCTCGGCCTTCGAGCCTGCCTACGCTGCAGCCCGCCAGGCCCTCGGAGAGCAGGTCTGGTGGTACTTCCTCTACGGCGATCTGCCGCCGCACTTCAACCCGATCACGATTGATCACCCTGGCATCGAGACCCGCGTCGCCCACTGGGCCGCCTGGAAATATCGCATCCGCGGCTTCGCCTACTACTCGGTCACGGGCTGGGGCGCCGACCCGATCGCCCAGCCGCGTCCGCAGGGTACCAACCAAAATGGCGACGGCTTCCTGCTCTATCCGCCGCAGGGCGATGCTTTGGTCACCAGCATCCGCTGGGAGCTCCTGCGCGAGGGCGTCGAGGATCACGAGTATCTTCGCCTCGCCGCCGGCGGGGTCTATCCCAATACGCCGGCCGAGGTCGTTGGTTGCGACGCCACGGTCGCCAGCGCCGTGTCCTCGACGACCGCATATACCCGCGACGCCTCAGCCCTGCAGCACCTGCGCGATGAGCTCGGCTACTTCCTCGAGGGCGCCCGCAGCGGCTGCCCACTCCTCATGACCGACGCCCCGGGCGTGCACCCACGCGCGCCCTACTACCTCAACTTTCAGGACCCGGGCGGCGAGCCTTCGGCCGACCCCTTGATCGTCGACGGTCAGACCTGGCAAAAGATCGGCTGGGTCCCCTACACCGTCGAGCAGGGCTTCGGTTGGTCTGGCCCCTACATCGGCGACCCCGCGATCATGAAGGCCCAGTACCTCGCCGACGCCCCCGTCAACGAGCTCCAGCGCAGCATCCTTTACAACGACTACGGTCGCACCGACACCTTCAACTGGGACATCGAGCCCGGCCTCTACACCGTCACCGTCTCGATCGGCTGGTTCGGCAAGGATTATCCGAAGCAGGTCGCCGTCGTCGAGGGCACCCCGTTGTTCGCGCCGGCCGGTACCACTGTCGCCGAGCCCTATCGTGTCGCATCCGTCGACGTGATGGTCAGCGACGGCAACCTCACTCTTGAGGCCGGCCAGATGGACGAGTACACGATGCTCAATTGGCTCAGCATCGTGCCCAAGGAATGACCGCCTGGGGGCGCGTTCTCGCGCTACGATGCCAGGCGTGCGCCTCCCACCCCTGTTCTTCTGCTTCCTTGCCACTGCAGCGCTCGCTGCCCCGGCCCGCGCTGGCGAGACGAAGATCGTCCTCGACGGTAAGGTCCCCGACGGTGGCCTCGATCACTTCTTCGTCCCCTTCGAGGTGCCCCCTGGCACCGTCGAGATCGAGGTCCAGCACGATGACCTCTCCGACGACAACATCCTCGACTGGGGCCTCGACGATCCCGCCGGGTTTCGCGGGTGGGGTGGTGGTAACAGCGAGCCTGCGGTCGTCGGCCTCGCGGCCGCCTCGCGCAGCTATCTCGCCGGGCCGATCACAGCCGGCGAATGGCGCGTCGTCGTCGGCAAGGCGAAGCTCGTCGACACCCCCGCGAGCTTTGCCCTCACCGTGATCTTGCGTGATACCGGTACGCAGGCGCCTCAGCCGGAACGAGCCCCTTATCACCCGTTTGCCGGTCTCGGTGGCGGCCCGCGCTGGTACGCAGGCGACTTCCACGTCCACTCGCGCGAGAGCGGCGACGCCAAGCCCCCGCTCGCGGAGATCGCCGCGCTCGCGCGCAGCCGCGGCCTCGACTTCGTCGAGATCAGCGACCACAACACCCTCTCGCAACTCGAGTTCTTCGCCGCGGCGCAGGCGGCCCAGACCGACCTTCTATTTGTCCCCGGCAGCGAGTTCACGACCTACGCCGGCCACGCCAACGCGATCGGCGCGACCCTCTGGGTCGACCACAAGATCGGCCAGCCGGGTGTCACGATCGCCGCTGCCGCTGAAGCATATGCCGCCCAGGGCGCCTTGTTCTCGATCAACCATCCCGCCCTCGACCTCGGCGATGTGTGCATCGGCTGCGCCTGGAAGCACGAGATCCCCGCCGGGCTCGCCGCCGTCGAGGTCGCCACCGGCGGGCTCGACAAGGCCGGCAAGTTCCTCACCGATGACGCCATTGCCTTCTGGGACGGGCTTTGCGGCGAGGGCCGCCACCTCGCGGCGATCGGCGGCAGCGACGATCACCGCGCAGGCGTCGACCTGGGTGCCTTCGACAGCCCTGTCGGAGACCCCACCACCATGGTCTACGCCGACGAGCTGAGCACCCCCGCTCTGCTTGCAGGCATCGCCGCAGGCCGAACTGTGGTCAAGCTGCAGGGCCCTGGCGATCCCATGGTCGAGCTCGCTGCCGACACTCCCCCGGTCGGCGACACCATCACCGCCGACCAGGTCACCCTTAGCGCCACAGTCACCGGCGCTCCTGTGGGCAGCAGCGTCCGCTTCGTCCACAACGGCAGCGCCGGTCCGCCGACCGCGATCGACGACGATCCCTTCGTCGCCACGATCGTGGCCAGCGCCCCCGACGTCGGGGAGGATCGCTGGCGCGCCGAGGTGATCGTCGATGGCAAGCCGCGTACGATCACCAGCCATCTGTGGTTGCGCGAGGATCCGTCCCCCGCGCCGACCACCGGAGCTGAACCGACCACCGGGGCCACCTCGAGCACTGGCACGAGTGAACCGGCCACCAGCAGCACTGGTGCCCCCCCGGAGACGCCTGGCGATCACGGCGGTTGCGGATGCGACTCGAAGGGCCGGCCGGCGCCCTGGGGGTTGCTGGTGTTGCTCGCCCTGCCGCGTCGGCGCCCGCGTTAGCCGTCGATGAAGGGCGAGCGGTGTTGCGGGCGCCGCGGTGTGTTCGTCCCCAGCTCCGCGTAGCTCGCTCGCAGGTACAGCGCGTCGACGTGATCGAGCACGGCTGGTGCGTCCTCCCTGACTGCCCTGACCGCTGCCCGCCACAGCCCCCCACCCGCGACCCCTGGCATCACTTGCAGCTCACGCCCAGTCAGCGCCTCGGCGTAGGCGGCGGCCCCGGGCCCGACCACCTGGATACCTGGCACATCGAACATGTCTGCAAGTACCTGTTCAATGGGACAGCAGCGCGGCTCGCCTCGCGCATGTGGCCCAGCACCGTCGAGCTTGAAGCGAGCCGCGTAGACTTCCGCGCGTCTGGCATCGAGGAGCGCAAGCACTTCACCGTCACGGGCAGCCCCGCCAGCGAGCGCTGCCAGGGTGCTGAGCGCGAACAGGGGGCAGGGGAGGGCGAAGGCCAGCCCCTTGGCCGTCGCCAACGCCACGCGAGTCCCCGTGAAGGTCCCCGGTCCGATCCCACACGCGACGGCACCGAGCTCGCGTGCAGCGATCCCTGCCTCCGCCAGCAAGGCGGAGATCCGGGGCGCCAGCAGGCTCGAGGCTGGTGCAGCTCGGTCGTCGTGCGTCGCCATCGCCACGAGCTCGGGCGCGCTCTCACCCACACGCCCGAGCGCCAGGGCCGTGCTCATGGTCGAGGTGTCGAGCGCCAGCAGCCAGGTCGGCATCAGTTCATCCAGCGCAACACGTCGTTGCGAAGCGCGATGAGGAGGAGAAGGAGGATGATCGCCAGGCCGATCGCGCTGGCGATCTCCCGCGCACGCTGGCTGAGTGGACGCCGACGCAGCGCCTCGATGGTGAAAAACATCAGGTGTCCGCCATCGAGGATCGGGATCGGCAAGAGATTGACGAAGCCGAGGTTGATGCTGAGCACCGCCATCAGCAGCAAGAACGGCCCCGGACCCTGCTCGGCCGCGGTGCCCGCGACGTTGAAGATGCCGACCACAGAGCTAAGCTCCTCGACGCCTCGCTGACCCGTGACCATCTGCCGCAGGCTGGTCCACATCATCATCAGCATCGACCCGGTCTCGTCGACCGCCGAGCGCGCCGCGTACGTGAAGCGCCCGCGGATCGGCTCTGGCGGCGGTGTGCTGCGGCTGCGATAGGGCTCGGCGCCGAACCACAACTGCTTCTGCTCTTGCTTGTAGATGCCGCGATAGCTGCGGATCTCCTGGGTCACCGTCACCACCCGTGGCGCCTGTCCCGGCGACTGCACCGTCAGCGCCTGTGGCGACTCGCTTTGGCGCCCAAGCAGCGCCTCGATCGTCTCCCAACGTGTGACCGGGCGATCGCCGACCGCCAACACGCGGTCGCCTGCGGCCAGTCCGGCCTTCGCAGCCGGCGAATCCGGTTCGATCGTGCGGATGAAGGTGTTGGCTGGCAGAAGCCCCGTGCTCTGCCCGCGTTCATGCCTGGGCAGAAGGCGCGCGTGATACGACTCGAACCACAGATAGCGCCCAAAGTCGCCGCGCTCTGCCCTGGGGCGGAGGTAGGTCAGACGTAGCGCGCCGTCGCGGCTGCGCTCCAATTCCTTCTCGAGGCCCTCCACCGTCTCCACGGGTTCGCCGTTGATCGAGGTGATGATATCTCCGGTTTGCAGCCCCTCTGCATGCGCCGGCGACTCGGTGTCGATGATGCCGATCTGCGGTGCGTACACCCACGGATACACGCCGAGCAGGCCGCGGGCCTCGTGCTCGCCGACGAGGTTTTTCACCACGTTCTTGCGCGGCGTGACGAATCGATCGAAGCGGACCCCGTCGCGCTCGATCTGTAGGCGAAGTTCACGCTCCGGGGCCTCACGCACCCGGTCCTGCATCTCGTGCCACGCGTGGATGTCGTCGCCCTCGATGGCCACGACCCGATCGCCAGGCTGCAACCCCGACGTCGCCGCCGCCGAGTCATCTTGCATCGTCCCGATGATCGGCGGAGCCACGACAGTGTGGCCGAGGAAAAACGCGAAGTAGAGGAAGAGCGGCAGCAGGAGGTTGAACAGCGGGCCAGCCCCGAGAACCAGGTACCGGGCCCACAGCGGTTTGTTGCGCAATGCCCGGTCGGCCTCCTGCGGACTCAACTCCTCGTCGGGCGAGGCGCCCAGCAGGGTTACGTACCCCCCAAGAGGGATCGGCGCGATGCGATACTCCGTCTCGCCGATCTTGACGCGCGCCAGCGCGGGGCCGAAGCCCAGCGAGAAACGCACGGCTTTCACGCCCACGAGCTTCGCGGCGAGCAGATGTCCCAGCTCGTGAATGAAGATCAGCGGGCCGATCAACAGGATGAACGCAAGAAACTGCGTCACGTCCGGCCTCCTGGGGGACCGGCGGTCGGAGCGAACCCGCGCACGTAGTGCAGGAGCGTCATCATGCTCTCAAGCCTGGATACTCGACTCACGCGCCCAGGTCCATCGCCCAGCGAGTGTCGTCACAGCAATCGCGGGCCAGAAAACGGCCGCCATGGCGCCAAAAGATGCTGGCGTGGCCTGCGGGCGGCCGTACACTCGTCCGCCGCACGGCCCTGGTTGCTTGCCTCCGGCATTCCACCTGAATCCCGCCAGAACCCGGGCGTCTACCGCCGCTGAATTTTCGACCTCCACGAGGACTTCCTGATGATCCGCAATACTCTGATCCTGGTAGCGAGTTTTGGGCTGATGGCTGGTTGTGCCACCTCTTCCGCGACCAACACTCCCCAAAATCCCGATGCTGGCAAGGTCAACTACGACGTCGGCAACGCGCCGAACAGCGGCACCGGGGCAGGCTCCGGCAGCACCACGCCGGCCACTGATGGCGGTGGCGCGCCCGCCCCCAAAGGCCGCGACTCGACCAGCACCAAGGCCGTTGGCTTCAAGCCGGCGGTGAAGAAGATCACCGCGCCCAAGCCGCCCAAGGCCGATCCGGCGCCGGTTGACCCCAAGGCCAAGCCGGCCCGTAAGGGTCGGGTCGAGCCAAACGGTCTGCTCGCCGAGATCTTCAGCGTTGAGGCTGCAACGGCGAAGCTCCCTGACTTCACGACCCTCAACGCGAGCGGCGTCTTCATCGCCGCCACCGTCGACGCCAGCACCGGCCCGCTCGCGGGCGCCCCGGCCACGCTCAAGGCCCCCACCGCGCTGCGCTTCACTGGCTCGCTCAACGTCACCGAGGGCAACGAGTACAAGCTGTGCACCAAGAGCAGCGATGGTTCCTCGTTGTTGATCGAGGACACCGTCGTTGTCGATAACGACGGCGTCCACGCCACGCCTGCCGAGGCGTGCGAGATCGTGAACCTCGAGCCCGGCGAGTACAAGATCGAGATCCGCTCGTTCCACGTCACTGGCCCGGTGATGCTCCAGGCCACCTGGGCGGTGGGCAAGGATGGTACGCCGGCAGCGATCCCCGCGAAGTCGCTATTCAAGCCCGAGGGTGCCGACGACCGCATCAAGGCCAAGAAGTAAGACGGTTGCGATGGACCCCATTGAGCGCGTCGCGGCAGTCAGCGGCGCGCTCAGGTCGCTTCTTTATCCGGTGCGCAGACCGCCGCCACGCGGCGTGAGCCTCCGTCTGAGCGGACGAGGAACTCGCCCCGGCCGGCCAGCGAAACCGCGGCCCCCGGATCGAGATTCAGGGCGCCCGTGATTTTGTCGTTCACTTCCTGCGCGTCGAGCGGCGCGATCGTCCAGCGTTGGCCCTGGATCTGCCCGAGCGCCACGCCCCCGCCAATCTGCAGCAGATGCGAGTTTAGGTTCTTCTTCGCAGTGGCCATCACTTGCGCCTGGCCACCGTCATTGTCGTGGGCGGCTCGAAACACGAAGTCCGCGTCGGGAGGCGCTGTGTCGTCGCCGAGTGGCACCAGCCCCGCGAGCCAGTACAAGGCGTCACGGTCGGTTGCGATATAGGCTGGTGACACCGCCATCGCTCCGGTCGTGTTCCAGTACGGCAGGTCGCGGCGGATCATCGTCGGCGGCTGGTCCGGGCCCAGCGATCGTAGCTCCACGTTGACGACCAGGGTCATGTAGGCGGCCGACATCGCCGGCGGCTCCGCCAGCTTCGACGCATACATCCCGATCATCACCGCCGCGCCGCCAACGTTCCCGCCCTCTGTGGTGCCTAGCAGCTCGAGTTCGATCGAGCCGCTCAGCAGTGCCGGCTGGCACTCGTCTGCCTTCTGGCCTCCGGGACAGCTCTGCCACAGCGGCAGGCTCAGCGCTGGTTCTGGCGTGAGAGTGTCGTCAAGGCGTGACAGCGACACCTCGATTGTGCTGGCGTCGCCCGTGGACGGAACCGAGAGGATGTGCGCAACCTTGTCGAGGAACACCAGACGGCGTGTCCAACTGCCCTTCGTCGGGAAGTCGACCAGACGCGGACTGGCTAGTAACCCCGCGTTGTCACCATCCCGGAGGCGCCATACCTGGGCTTCAGTGGCGCGGTCGAGCATCACCCAGGTCTCGCCCTCGATCGCCCCGGGCAGCAAGAGCAGCTCGTCGCTCGTGCCGATCTCTGAGAAATCGTGTTTCGTCCCGTCGGGTGAGGCGACGACGTGCAGGCGGCCGTCGCCATCGGTGGCCAGCGCCCAGACGCGTTCACCCTCGCTGCGCTCGACCGCGAGCGCGTGCACGTCCCAGCCAGGCAGCAGTGCTGGATCCCGGACCTCAAGACTGATCTTCGTGCAGATGTGACCCAGGTCGATCTCGATGCCTGTGATCGGGCCACTCACGCAGGACACTGCGCCGGCGACGGCGAGAAGAACACGGCGCATGTCCGACATCATAGTTCAGCCCAGCGTCGCGTGAATCGCGTCGATGGTGACCGCGGCCAGCAGGTCGAGCTCGGCGTCGTCGATCACGAGTGGTGGCAGCCAGTAGATCGTGTCGTGGAGTGGGCGCAGCAAGACTCCGCGCTCCAGCGCCGCCGCGCGTAGCCGCAGCCCCAGGCGCCCGTCCGCGGGCGCCCGCGCGGGGTCGACCTGGAACGCGCTGATCATGCCGATCTGGCGCTGTGCCACAATCGCAGGGCACGCCGCGGCCACCTGTTCACGCCGGGTCGCCATCGCGGCGACGCGCGCAGGCAGGCCTGGCAACAGCTCGCCGAGCAGGCGCAGACCCGCGAGAGCCGCTGCGCACGTGATCGGATTGGCTGTGAAGGTATGGCTGTGCAGGAAGCTACGGGCTGGCGCCCCGGTGAACGCGTCCTCGAAGCCAGCCCGGATGAGCACGGCCGCCAGCGGCAGCACCCCGGCGAGCCCTTTGCTGAGGCACAGGAAATCAGGGGTCACGTTGGCCCAGCTCGACGCGAAGGCGTGGCCGGTTCGACCGAAGCCGACCGCGATCTCGTCGGCGATGACGTCGATCCCCAACCGTCTGGCCGTCGCGGCGAGGCGGCGATAGAAGCCGGTGCCCGTCATCGTCATGCGCCCCGCACACTGAACCAGGGGCTCGACCACCACGGCGGAGAGCACCGTCGCGTGCTGCTCCAGCAGGGACACCGCGGCGTCGGCTTCGGGTGTGTTCGCCCCCAGATCGCTGTCGCTGTCGGCGGGGAGATGCCCAGGAAAGGCTGGCGCTGGCAGCTCCAGCGCCGGGAAGAGCAGCGGGGCGAAGCTGTCGCGATACGGCCCGCTCCCGCACAGTGCCAGCGCCCCCAGGGTCTCTCCGTGGTAGCTGTTGCGGAGCGTTGCGAAGCGCCGCCGATGCGGCTCGCCGATCTGCTGATGGCGTTGGTAGCTCAGCTTGAGCGCCACCTCAACCGCTGCCGAACCACAGTCTGCGAAGAAGACCTTGCCGAACCCCGGTGGCGCGATCGCCAGCAACGCCTCCGCCAGTTCGACCGCCGGCGCGTGGGTGAAGCCGGCGAACATCACATGGTCAAGTCGCTCCGCCTGGGCGCGGATCGCCGCGACGATCGCTGGGTGACCGTGTCCGTGCACGCACGTCCACCACGAGGCGATCGCGTCCAGCACCCGACCTCCGGAGTCGTCGTAAAGCCAGCAGCCTTCGGCGCGCTCCACGGCGATCGGGGGCAGGCGATCGAGGTCCGCGAAGTGGGTCGCTGGATGCCACACATACGCGCGGTCACGGTCGCGGAGGGTCTGGGGCCGGTTCACCATGACCGCGGAGCCTTGTCCGCGCGGTCTGCCCCCGTCAAGCCCAGCCGCACCTTCGCGTTGCGAGAAGACCCAAGGCGGCGCACCCTGTGGTATCAACCTCCACGGCACACCAGCGGATGAAATACCGCGGTTGTGCGCAGCGTCACGGACGGTCCGCCATGCCACGCAGCTCCATGTCCCTGCTCCCCTCGCTCCTTGGCCTGTTCTTCACCGCCTCTGTCGGGGCGGGCTGCGTCCTGTACGGCAGTCCGGAGGAATACAAGACCTGCGCTGAGGTCGTGTGCGGGAGCCATGCCACCTGTGGCGACAACGCCGACTGCTATTGTGATGCCGGTTACGACGGCAACCCGTATGACGGGTGTGTCGACATCACCCCCGACGTCGACGCCACCTGCAAGGCCGACTGCGGTCAGAACGCCTACTGCTCCGAGGGGGCCTGTTACTGCGAGCTCGACCATGTCGCCGTCTGCGGGACGAACGCCGGCTGTCTGCCAACGGATCGTCTTTGTGACGCGAAGCCCGACTGCCCCAATAGCGCCGACGAGAGCGTCGTCGTCTGTGCGGACCCGGTATTCCAGGAGTGGCTGATCACGGACGATTGCGACGACGGCCTCGACATCGAGTGGCGGCTGTTCGCCCAGGATCGCGACTGGGCCTGGCCCGACGCGACCTCCAGCTTCCGCACCACCGGCGTCGGGGCCGAGGACTACCAGACGATTCAGTGTTTCGATGGTGAGACGATCTGCATGGCCGGTGCTGCCGGAGACACCGTGTGGGGCTTGAATCTCGATGGCACAGGCAGCTGTGACACCTGTTGCTTCCTCTGTGGCAGCGGCTCGGTCAACGACCTCGGCTTCCAGACCTGCCAGTAGTCGTTGTGGGCTGATCTTGGCGCTTGGGGCCTGCGGGCCCTTGCAATCGCGGCCGATTGCCGCTACGTCTCTCGCTCCCCCGTGCTTGTACTCTCGTGTCTCGCGCGACGCCCTGCGCCGCGATCCATGGTGAATCCATGACAGAGATCGCCCAGCTATTTGAGTCTGCGCTCCGGCAGAACCGTGCCAACCTGCTGCGTAAGGCTGCGGTCAACACCGTGGCCAAGATGCCGGCGCAAACGACCCTGCGCGAGCTGCTCACGAGCGAGGCTGGTAGCTCGATCCGCGAACTGACCCTCAGCGAGTTGCGCGAGGCCCTGACGGGTTTTGTACCTGCCTCGGGAACGCTGCGTGGGAGGCTCGTCCCGGCGGACAATATTGGTAGGAATGGTAATGACGCCGGCAATCATGACTCTCTCAACCCTGCGGTGCTGAATGCCTCGCCGGAGAGCCGCGAGGCCCGGCTCTACCGGCAGATCATCGATGCCGTCGGCAGCGAGCCCAAGACCATCGGCCAGCTCGCCAAGGTCGTGGATGTCGATGTCGTGGAGCTGCGTGGTTATCTGGCGTGGATGAAAAAGATGGGCAAGATCGACAGCACTGGCCGCGCGCGTGCCACCCGCTATCATCTGCCGCTCGCTTGAGCACACCCTGCGGCCATGCATCGGGTGCTTGCTCCGGCGCGCAAGCTGAGTGATCCTCGCACTGGCCATGGACGACCGCAGCGATGATCGCGAGTTTGGCCGGCAGATCGCTACGCTCAAGCACGACCTCGGTAAGTATGTCGCGTGGATGTCTGCCAACCTCGATGAGGAGTGTTGGCATGGTCCGGTGCGCGACGAGCTGATCGACGCTCTCGAGCGCGACCTCCTGCGCACGCGCACGCCCTCCGAGGGTACACCCGAGCCCGCATGGGCCGTCTGGCAACGCTTGGGTGGCGCGTTGCCCACGCCTTGGCGTCATGCCGAGCTACATGACATCGCCGCTGCGGTCGCCGTGCTCAAGTGCGCCGAGCCGGCGCTGCGTACCCGCGATCGGGTCGCGCTATCTGAGCAGCGAACGGCGATTCGGTCGGCCCAGCGGACCATTCGCGGCGCGCTGCAGACGCTCCACCGTCGCCTCCTACAGGGCGAGGCCTGAAGGTTCGTCATGTCCTCGATTCTCATCATCGACGACGAGGACAGCTACCTCGAGTTGTGCCGGCGACACATG
>JBGAUO010000012.1:13520-62013 GCA_044228605.1 Nannocystis sp.
GAGCACACCTTCCTCGCGCCCGCCCGCAACTATCGCGAGGCCGTCGACATCTTGCGTCGCCATGCAGGCAAGGTCGACCTCGTCCTGCTCGACGTTCACTTCGACATCCCCGAGGTTGATCTACTGCCACAGGACAAGACGGCGCTGCTGGCTCGCGGTGACGCCAGCCGCCAGATCGAGCGCCTGCGTCGCAGTCAGGGCCTACACATCCTCGCAGCGATCCGCGAGCGCTACCCGGACCTCCCGGTGATCGTCATGACCTCGCGGGACGACCTCCCGCTCGAGACTGACGCCGAGCGCCTGCAGGCCGAGGACTACACCTATCTGCTCGCGGACGACTACCTCGACGCGCGCTCGCTCAAGCTGCAAGTCGACGCGATCCTCGCCCGACGGGAGCGGCCGGCTGCCAGCGACGACGAGCCCTTCTTCTGGGGCGCCACTGGACCCATGGCGTCGTTGCGCCGCCGCCTGACCATCCTGGCACGCGGGCGCCTGCCGATCATCATTCAAGGGGCAACCGGCACCGGCAAGAGTCTGGTCGCCCGCGAATTTATCCACCCACGCTCACAGCGACCCGGGCCCTTTGTCGCCGTGGACCTCTCCACCTTGCCGACGGACCTGATGGCCGCTCACTTGTTCGGCGTGGTGAAGGGCGCCTACACCGGCGCGACCAACACGCGCGAAGGTGTACTGACGCGCGCTCATGGCGGCACGCTGTTCCTCGACGAGATCGGCAACCTCTCGCTCGAGCTGCAAAAGTCGTTGCTCCTGGTGCTTCAGGAGGGGGTCTATCGCCCTGTCGGCGCGGTCAAAGAGATTGTCACCGACATCAAGATCGTGGTCGCGACGAACGAGAACCTCGGCGCGCTGGTCCGTGCGGGCCGCTTCCGCGAGGACCTCTATATGCGCCTGAACCCGGCCACTGCGGTCACGCTGCCGGGTCTACGTGACCGTCGGGACGACTTCGAGGAACTGCTCGCCTGGTTCATGCGTCAGGTCGTCAGCGAGGCGTACAACCGTGACCTGCTGGCCCAGTATGCCGAGCAGCGTGGTCTCGCTGCGAACCTGCCCATCAGCGCAGGCCGTGGCGTCCCGCCTCGGGCCGACGTGCGGCGGATCCACTTCTTGCTTCACCCGAGCAGCTTCAAGCTGCTGCACGACTTCGAGTGGCCGGGCAACTTCCGCCAGTTCGCCATGACCCTCTCGAACCTCGTCACCTTCACGTTGGTCGAGCTCGTCGAACACGCCGAAAAGATCGAGCCCGAGCGCGCCGGGGAGGGCCGACCGGATGTCATCCCGATCCCGCCGAAGATCGTGAGCGACCTGTTGCGGCCGATGACCCCGCCTGAGGTCATCGAGCTGCCGCTGACAGGCGGTGGCCCGCGTCGCTGCGTCGTGGAGCTTGAGGCCGGGGATTCGCTCAACGCGGTCTCTTGCGCTGTCGAGCGCCAATATCTTGAGCAGCTCTACGAGCGTTGCGGTGCCGATCTCGGACAAATGGCGGGTCTCCTGCTCGGCGACGACACGGCCGGACGCAAGGTTCAGCTGCGCATGAACCAGCTCGGCATGAAGCTGCGTGTCCTCAAGCGCAAGACGGGGGAGTGACGGAACATGCGGGCGCGCATCGGCGTCTTCTCGGCGATGTCCCTGCGGATCGCCGTCGCCAGCGTCGTACTTGGCCTCGCGGGCTTGGCCGTCGCTGCCCCGCCTGCCGGCAAATCTGGGGAACCGCGGCCGGCCGCGGCGAAGTCCGGCAGTGACGCGCTCGGTCCACCAGAGGGGTTGCCGCCTCCACCGGGCCTCGAAGACAGCGTCGAGAACGACGACCCCGAGGGCGAGTTCGGCGAAGCCCCCGCGATGACTCCGCAGCAGCGCGAGCAGGAGTTCGAGCTGCACATTCTTCGCGCCCAGAAGGCCGAGCGCGAGAATCGAGTCGACGACGCGATCCGTGAATACAGTGCTGCGCTCAAGCTGCAGCCCGGCGACTCCGCGGCGCTCAAGGGCCGCGCCTATCTCCGCTACAAGCGCACCAAGGAGGGGCAGTGTCCCAAGCGTGCGATCGAAGACCTGCGGCTGCTTCGCACCTACGACCCCCGTGGCCTCTGGATCGAGCAGCGTGCCACCCTTGTCACGTGGCTAGGCCAGTGCGACTCACGCACCGATGCCGAGCGCCTGAGCCTCGCGCTTGAGGTCGCTGACGACGACCCCAAGTCGCCCAATCGTCCGACGGACATCCGCTTCACGATCGCCACACTGCAGGCGCGCCAGGCCGAGGCCGCCGAGCGTGAGCGCGAACGCCTCGCTCTCCAGGGCGTCGCGCTCCAGGAGCTCGCGCGCTATCGCAAAGACTGCGAGCTGACCGGCAAGAAGCCCGCGGCCGAGGCCCTGGGGTTGCAAGCCGCACTCTCGCGGGCCCTCAACGATCCAGAGGCAGCGATCCAGATCTATGAAGAGCTGCTGCGCCGCTATCCTGGCACGGTGGCCGCCAAGCAGGCCAAGAAGAGCGTCGATGACCTCAAGCTCGAGGTTGAGCTCGACAAGCTCGAGAAGGAGCAGGGCGGGAAGCCGAGCCAGTCCGCCGAAGCTGCCTACACCGCCGCTGTCGCGTCGCTCCGGGTCGGCGACCTCGACACCGCCAAGCGTGAGCTCGAGAAGGCCATCGCCGATTCTCCGTGGTTCCCGAAGGCCCACTACGTCCTCGGCATTGTCCACGCGCGTGGCGGCCAGGTCCCGCGCGCCGCCGAGGAGCTGAAGATCAGCATCCGGATGGACCGCTTCGACTATGAGGCGCACATGGCTCTCGGGCTGCTCTACAAGAAAGAGTTCGCGGGTGCCGAGGATGAGCAGGCCATCAAGCACCTCGAGACTGCCCTGCTGCTGCGGCCCGATCTCTACCACCTGCATTTTCAGCTCGGCACCCTGTATGCCCGTATCGACCGCGAGCGTGCCCGGCGCTCGTACACTCGTTTCCTGGACGCCCCGATCCCCGAGGACGACCCCGATCGCGAGCTCGCCAGGCGTGCCCGGGACGACCTCAACCGTGAGCCCGCGACCGAAAATCTCTCGATCCTCCCCGAGCCTCCGCGCGACCTCCAGCGCCTCGACCCCGAACTGCAGCGCATGATCAACGAGGCCTACCTCCGGGTCAGCGAGGAGCTGGATTTCCCGCAGGCCGAGCGCGTGCTCGAGCGCGCCCGCAAGAAATTCCCGCGCGAGGAGGTCGTGCTCAACGAGCTCGCCAAGGTCGCCTATGCCACGGGTCGCTTCGGCAACGCCCGCGAGTTTTGGGAGACCTCGCTGGCCATGAAGGAGGGTCAGATGGAGGTGCACGAGCGCCTCGGCCTCTTGCTCGAGAGCGACCTGCCCGACGAGGCCACGGCGCATCTACGTCGCGCGGCCGAGCTCGGCGCCTCCACGGCCCGCTTCCGCCTCGCGCAGCTGCTGTGGTCCGACTTTCGCCTCCTCGATGCCTCCGACGAGCTCGACCGCTACCTCGCCGCGGCGGGTCCATATGACCTCTACTGGGACGCTGGTAGGCGCCTGCGCGAGCGCATGGACCAGGTGTTCCTGCGGCTCTACCTGGTGATCGGCGCGCTGCTCCTCTTGCTCATCTCGCTGCCGGCCTGGCAGGTCTACCGCCGCCTGCGCGGTGCTTCGCTCGCCCAGTTGCTTCAGCGCGCCCCCAAGAGCTTTCCCGAGGTCGCCCGCATCCTCAGCCTCATCCGCCACGAGATCCTCAAGCACAATACTGCCTTCCTCACCGATGTCGGCCGCGCGCTCGAGATGGACGAGCCCGACGCCGAGGCCCGGGCTGGCATCGTCGCCCGGCGCCTGTTCGGCGAGAACCGTGGCGGTGCGGCCCCTGCAGGGCAGCACGCCGGTATGCGTGAGCGTGGGATCTACGGCCGCTTTCTTGGCTACGTGAGCGAGTTGCAGAAGGTCGGGCGCAGCCACGGTGTAACCTTGAACCTCGGCCGCAAGGACCCGATCTTCAGCACGATGATCACCGCCTTCGAGGATCTCCGTGGCCTTGAGGCCATGCAGCGCAGCAACACCCGCGATCGCCCCACCGTCAAGCTCGACTGGTCGCGCCGCCTGGTCCGTTCCGGCCACGTCCTCGGGCGCAAGGCCTTCGAGTCGCTCAGCAGCGTTATCCATTCGCTCTGTATCGTCGAGGTGTCGCCTGCTCTGGTCCACGAGGTGTTCGCCCAGGTCGTCGCCGAGGCGCAGTTCGGCGGCATCCAGGTCCGCGAGCTCGACGTGGTCGGGGAGGGCGCACGCGTGCGAGTGTTCCGCTCCGACCTCGAGGACATCCTGACCAACGTCATGCGCAACTCCTTGCAGTCGAGTGTCCTCTACGCCCCCAAGCCGATCGCCCTCGGCGTCGCGCTTGTCACGGAGATGGACGAGATCACGGGACTCTCCACCCTGGCGATCCGCATTCAGGATCGTTCCAGCGAGCAGCTCAGCAACGAGATGTTGCGGGGCCGTTATGTCGAGCGCGGCATGGGGATCACCGCCGACCTCCTGTCTCGCTACGATGGCTCGATCGCCGTCGAGCCCGAGCTCGGCTGGCAGAAGGCTGTCGTGCTGCGCTTCTTCACCGTCGAGGAGGTCCCATGAGCTCGTCCAACATATCCGGGTCGCGTGAGATCGATCCCCGCGAGATCAAAGTCTTGATCGTCGAGGATGGCGACGAGTATCTGCAAAATCTCTCGACCTTCGTCGCCCGCGGGATCCGCTACACGCAGGCCAAGAGCGGCGGCGTGGCCTGCATCCTGCTCGGCACGCTGCAGCCAGATCTCGTCTATCTCGACATGCGCTTCGATCGCACGCCGAACGAGGCGCTGCTGGGCGACCTCGTCGCGCTCACCGCTCGCTTCAACGGCGACGTCGCCCGCGCTCGCGCCTTCCAGCAGGACAACCAGGGCCTCTTTGTTCTGCGAGCGCTGCGCGACGCAGGCTTTCGCGGCCCGGTGATCCTGTCCTACGACTTTAGCCGCGAGGAGCGGCGCTTCCGCGCCCTGTGCGACAAGGACCCTGCGCTCGCGTACTGCCCCGACTACGCGGACGCCAGCGAGATCCAGGCGGCGATCTTCCGCGCCGTCGGGCGCCGCGTCCCGTGAGCGCGGGCGATCCTCACTGGCGGATCGGCGGCGAAGCGGCGACAGTGGCCCCGTCATGACCGACGACCTAGGCTCTCCTGCGATCCGCGTGCTGATGATGCCGCGCGACACCAATGCCCACGGGACCATCTTCGGCGGGCACATCCTCAGCCTCATCGACCAGGCCGGCGCTGTCGCGGCTCACGGCGTTGGCGCGCGCAAGGTCGTGACCGTGGCCGTCCGCGAGGTTGTGTTCAAGGCTCCCGTGCACGTGGGCGACATCGTCAGCTGCTACGCGCAGGTGGTCCGTCGCGGCAAGACCTCGCTTACGGTTTGTGTGCGCGTGCTCGCCGAGGACCCCGTCGCGCGTGACTGCGTGGAGGTCACCAGCGCGGAGTTGGTCTACGTGCACGTTGATGCCGACGGCCGCCCCAATCCCGTACCGACTTGAGCTCTTGACCCTGGCCGGCGATAGGCCTTAGCGTGCCGTCCATGCGCAATGCCATCCATTTCGTCCTCGGAATGTCCCTCCTGAGCCTCGGCGCTTGCGCCGAGCAGCCCGGCAAGAAGAAGGATGAGGCGGCCAAGACCGACGCCAAGGCCGACGCCAAGACCGACGCCAAGCCCGAGGTCAAGACGGAGACCAAGACGGAGACCAAGGTTGAGGTCAAGACGGAGACCCCGCCGACCCCGCCGCCGGCCACCTGAGCCTTCGTTGTCTGATCCCTTGATGCATCCGACTGGCTGATGCGCCTGCCGTTGCGTCATCCGCCGCCGTCGGAGGACACGCCGCTGCGTCGCTGTGCGCACCTCGAGGCGTTGGCCGAGGCGGCGCGTGGACTTGGACTCGGGCCCGCGGCTGCACTGGTCGCGGCGACCCACGCTCGCGGCCGCTTCGGCAACGCCCTGCAGTGGCACTTCGGCCTTGACCCCCACGACAGCTCCGAGCAGCTCGACTGGGAGGACCGTATTGAGCTCAAGTTGGTGTCGGTTTGGCGGCGTCGCGATGGCGGCCTCGCCTGCGACAAGCTCAAGGTCTGTGACATCACGGCCGACCCGTGGCGCAAGCTCGGCAACGTCTTGTGGGTGTTCGCCGACCGCACGACCCGCGTCGTCGTCGGCCACCGCTTCGGGCGCCTCGCCGGCCCGGTGCGTACCTCGCTCGCCGCCGCCTGGGATCACGACCCGCACTTCGATCGCCCGGCCATGTTTGTCGAGGCGCGCGAACAGGACGATCGCCAGGCCCCCGCCTACTATCTCAGCGCCGCCTGGCTGGCCGAGCACATCTTGCCAGCACCGACCACGCCCCTCCCGGGCGTGGTCCGCTTCGACGCGAAGTGGTGGTCCGAGGCCCGCAGTCATGGACGCCGCCACCGCGATCCGCTGCTCGCGCTGTGGCGCGGTGAGGCGTCGCCGCTGGCCTGCCCCCGCTGCGGCGGCCCGCTCCACCACGAGGTCGATCGCCTGCGGGCCGAGCACTGGTCCCCGGCCCTCCACGCCATGCCCCTCGGCCCCGAGTGCGGCCTCCGGGCACACGCCGTGATCGCCGCTGCTGCCCTGCCGCTGGCACCCGGTGCCCTCGGCTGGGAAGATCTGGTCCTCGCTGTCGAGAGCCGTGTCGCCCCCAGCCAGGTCATCCGCCTCAGCGACCACGTGCTCGAGCCCGACGACCACGAGCACGACTGACGCCGGCGCGTGATCGCGCTACCTTGCCTGTCGCATGACGCAGGCGACCCCCGGCTTGGCAGAGTTCACGGCCCGCGCCGTCATCACCGGCATCGCGCTCGGCCTCGTGTTTGGGGCGGCCAACGCCTACCTCGGGCTCAAGGTCGGCATGACCGTCTCGGCCTCGATCCCCTGCGCCGTCATGACCGTCGCCGTCCTGCGCAGCCGCGGCGTCACGATCCTCGAGGCCAACATGGCCCAGACCATCGGCTCCGCCTCGACCTCGCTGGCGACAGGCACGATCTTCACGATCCCCGCGCTGTTCCTGTGGGGCCTCGCGCCGCCGTACTGGCAGGTGGTCGTGCTCGCGCTGCTCGGCGGCTTGCTCGGCCTCGCCGCGATGATCCCCCTGCGTCGCCTCCTGATCGTTCAGGCCCACCACGAACTCCCGTACCCCGAGGGCACCGCCTGCGCCGAGGTCCTGCGCGCCACCACCACCGGCGCCTCCGGCAGCGCGTGGATCTTCCGCGGCATCGCCGTCGGTGCGCTCGTCAAGCTCGCCGGCTCGCTGGTCTTCCTCATGCCCACCGAGCTGCGCCTCGCGCTCCCAGTGCTCCCGCGGGCCGAGCTGGCGATCGAGGTCGCACCCGCGCTGCTCGCCGTCGGCTTCATCCTCGGATACCGCCAGGCCGCTGTCGTGGTCGCGGGCGCCGTGATCTCCTCGCTCGCCCTCATCCCGCTGATCGCCTGGATCGGCGCAGGCCTGCCCGGTCCGCTCTACCCCGAGACCTCCCTGCGCATCGCCGACATGGGCACCGGCGACATCTGGGCCCGCTACATCCGCTACATCGGCGCAGGCGCGGTCGCCACGGCCGGCATCCTCACGGTCGCCCGCAATCTCCCGACCATGCTCGGCGCCTTCATGGCTGTCTTTCGGGGCATGCGCAAAGGGACAGGTCCGGTGAGCAGCGACCCGACCGACCGCGACCTGCCCGGTAGCTTCATCGCCGCCGCGATCGCGCTCGTCGTCCTGATCGTGGCCTTCGTGCCCGGCGTGCTGGCCGGCGACATGGGCCTGCCCGCGCGCCTGATCTGCGCCGCGGGTGTCGCCGTCTTTGGTCTGCTGTTTGTCACGGTCGCGGCTCGCATCGTCGGCATCGTCGGTGTCTCCTCGCAGCCCACCTCCGGGATCACCCTCGTCACCTTGCTCGGCACCGCCTCGCTGTTCGCCGCCTTCGGCTGGGTCGAGCCCGGCGCGCGCGCGGCCGTGCTCACCGTCGGCACGATCGTCGCCGTCGCCGCCTCCAAAGCCGGCGACATCTCCCAGGACCTCAAGACCGGCTTCCTCGTCGGCGCCACGCCGGCTCGTCAGCAGCTCGGCCAGCTCATCGGCGCCGCCTGTGCCTGCTGGGCCGTCGCCGCGACCGTCATGCTGCTGTCGAGCTACGGCTTTGGCAGCAAGGAGTTGCCCGCGCCGCAGGCCACCCTGATGAAGACCATCATCGAGGGTGTGCTCAGCGGCGAACTGCCGTGGGGCCTGGTGCTCACCGGCGGTGGCATCACCGGCGCCGCCATGCTGTGCGGCGTCTCTGGCCTCGCCTTTGCGATCGGCGTGTACCTCCCGCTCGCCTCGATGGCCCCGATCTTCGTCGGTGGTCTCGTCCGCGCCGTCGTCTCGCGCAACCAGGCACAGCCCGGCGAGGGTGAGGCGCGTGCCGGCATCCTCGCCGCGTCGGGCGTGGTCGCCGGCGAGGGCCTCGCGGGTGTCCTCGTGGCCGGCCTTGTGGCCTCCGGTGTGATCGCCAAATCCAGCCCTGCGCTGCTCCAGGGCTCCGTCGGCGAGGTCGTCGGCCTGCTCGCCATCATCGCGGTATGTGTCTTTCTGGCCCGTGCCGGCCGCGCTCGCGGCTAGTCTTCCTCGCTCACATAGCTCGCCAGGGCAGGGTAGGGGTGCAGCGGCGCACCGATCAGCCACAGCGGATCGACCGCGAATGCACCCAGCTTGATCGTCAGGTGCAGGTGCGGCGCCTCGCTGCGCCCGGTGTTCCCGACCAGCCCGAGCGCCACCCCGCGATCGACCGGCAGCCCCGTGTGCACGAGGATGTCGCTCATGTGCCCATAGAAGCTCGTCACTCCGAGCCCGTGATCCACGATCACCAGGTTGCCGAGCAGCGGATCACTGCCCGCAAAGCTGACCACCCCGGGCCCGATGCTGAGGATCAGATCCCCCGTCTCGCCGCGCAGGTCGAGGCCGCGGTGCAGCTTCGTACCGGCGCCCGTGATCGGGTTTGTGCGCCAGCCGAAGTACGAGGTGATGTGCACGCTCTCCACCGGCCAGTCGAAGCGCAGCCCCGGGCGGAGAACGTCGAGGTCTTCGGCGTGGAAGGCGTCTGCCAAAGGGGCCGGCGTCGGCGCGGCCGGGGCAGCGGGCCTCGTCACCTCGTCGCTCGCCGCCGCGGCATCCTCCACGACCACCTCGGGCGCACCACAGGCGGCCAACAGCAGCAGCGCGAGGGCTCGGTGGATCATCGCCGCGCGAAGCTACCCGATCCTCGGCCCGGAATACACCCGGGCTCACGCCGGGGCACGCAGCACCGCGAAGTCCACCAGGCGCGCCACCAACTCCGGCGTCAGCGTCACGCCCTCGGCGGCCAACTCGGCCAGCACCAACTCGGTCGCGCGCCCGTCGAAGCGGGGCAGCAGAGCCACCAGCTCGCTCGGCAGCTCGAGCGCGTCGCTGTCGCTGTAGGTCACCACCCGGGTATGCACCGGCCCGCGTTGCGCCACCTTCACCACGCCCGTCACCAGCGCCCCGGGTGGCCGCCGCAGCTGCACCAGGCCCGGCTGCCCCGGCTGCGCCGCCAGCGGCCGGATCGCCGCGTACGCGGTCCGTACCCGCGTGGCCAGCTCGCCGAGCTCTGCCCCGCCGATCACCTGTACTTCGGGCCAGCTCAATTCGTCGACCAGCGCCGCGGCCCGCAGATAGTAGTCGCGCCGCCGGGGCACCCAGACCTGCCATTCGGGCAGCGAATCGTCCTCCCCCTCCGCCGGCGCCGGAGTCTCGCGGTACAACAACTGGCACGCGCACCAGTGGCACAGCTCGCGCTCGATCATCGTCAGCATCGCCTCGACCGCCTGCCAGAAGCGCTGCCCCGCGGCCCCGCGATCATGCTTGCAGAACCAGGTCGCGCACACCCCGTTGCGGTGGCGCCAGATCCCGCACAACCCGCCTTGCTCGTGCAGGTAGTGCGGGCAGCGCAGCCCAGGATCGCGGCCGAAGCTCTCGCTCGCGATCACCGCCTGGTAGGCGGCCCGATCGGCCTCGTTGACATCGAGCCCGTGCGGTGTGCACGTTGAAAGGTCGGCGAGCCGGGCCTCGAGGCTCGCCAGCGCCGGCCCCGGAGGCGACTCGCGCAGCGCAGCGCCGACCAGGTAGTTGGGGAGCGCGGGCACGTAGGTGCAGCACTTCGCGTCGGCGCGAAAGCGGTAGCCTTCGGCCACCGCGTCGCCCTGCATCGCGCATTGCGAGCACGTGGCCGCCTGTTCTTCAGGCAATGTCTCTCCGAGCAGGTCATGTAGCCATTCGGCGTAGCGCGGCGGCAGCATCGGGGCGTGCGCGCCGACGTGATCTTGTCGCGGCGCGGGGCCCGAGCGTACCATCGCATGGGGGGATCGGGTGGACGGGCGGGATGGATCACGGGTGGTGGCGCAGGTCTTCGACGCGGGCGCGTTGCAGCGTGTCCCGGGTGGCATTGCTTCGCAGGCGCTCGCCCCCCTGGCTACGGGTATAGTCGCGCCCATGTCCGCCGAGGTCCCCGCGCCCGTCGACCCGCGCTCCATCTTCGAGCAGCGCCGCAGCGTCGTCCCTGCCGACATCGACGTCAACGGCCACGTCAACAACCTCCGCTACCTCGAGTGGATCCTGGAAGCCGCGCTCGGTCACTCGGAGGCCGTCGGCTGGACCCTCGCCCGCTACCAGGATCTCGGCGCCGCGTGGGTCGTCCGCTCGCACGCCATCGAGTACCTGCGCCCTGCCTTTGCCGGGGACCAGGTCGTCGTCCGCACCTGGGTCAGCGAGATGACCCGCGTCAGCTCGCGCCGCAAGTCCCACGTGCTCCGACCCGACGGGACCATCCTGGCCCGGGCCGAGACCCTGTGGGTGTTTGTCAGCCGGCGCGCGCACGCCCTTGATCGTGTCCCTCCCGAGCTTGTCGCCGCCTTCCCGCTGGTCCCTGACGCGTGAGCGCGCGGCCGATGTTATAAGCCTCGCATGTCTACCCCCGTCGTCTCCGTGCTCGGCGCTGGCAGCTGGGGCACCGCGCTCGCCCTGCACGCCGCGCGCCGCGGCCTCGACACGCGCCTCTGGACGCGCAGCCATGAGCACTTCGAGGCCATGCAGCGCGAGCGCCGGAACGCCCGCTATCTTCCCGACTTCGCGTTCCCCGACAACCTCAGGGCCACCGCTGATCTCCCGGCCGCGCTCACCGACGCCGACCTCGTGATCCTGGCGATCCCCAGCCACGCCCTGCGCCTCGCGTTGCAGGCGGTCCGCGACATCCAGGTCAGCGCGATCAGGCCCCCGCTCTATCTCGTCGCCGCCAAGGGCGTCGAGGTCGACTCGCTCGCCACCATGGCCGAGGTCGTCGATCAGACCCTCCCTGGCGAACATGCCCGCCGCATGGCCGTGCTCGGCGGCCCCAGCTTCGCGGCCGAGGTCGCTGCCGGGCTGCCCACCGCTGTCGTCATCGCCAGCCACGAGCGCGCCGTCGCTGAGCAGATCCAGCACATGCTCGGCGGGGACGGGGTGCGGGCCTATGTCACCGAGGACGTCGTCGGCGTCGAGCTCGGCGGGGCGTTCAAGAACGTCATCGCGCTCGGTGCCGGCGTCAGCGATGGTGCTGGCCTCGGGCAGAACGCCCGCGCCGCGCTCATCACCCGCGGCCTCGCCGAGATCGGCCGTCTGTGCCACGCCCTCGGGGCCCACCCCGCCACGCTCTCGGGCCTCGCCGGACTCGGCGATCTCGTGCTCACCTGCACGGGCGGCCTCTCGCGCAACCGTCGAGTCGGCCTCGCGCTCGGCCAGGGCCAGCACCTCGACGCGATCCTCAAGGAGATGGGCATGGTCGCCGAGGGCATCAACAACACCCTCAGCGCCCATCGCTTGGCCCAACGCGAGGGCGTCGAGATGCCGATCACCGCGATGATGCACGCGATCCTCTACGAGGGGATCAGCGTGCGCACCGCGGTCCACGGGCTCATGCAGCGAGATCTCAAACCAGAGCGCGACCGCTAGGCTGCTCCGGCGCGCCAGGGCGCCGCGCGGAAAACCCGATCGTCCGGTGCGCCAGCGCAGAGGGCCCCGTCCATGCCCTTCCGGCCCCGACTTTGCGGCCCCCACAGAGCGACCCCAGGCATAAATACCGGCATCTGCCCGGGACAATGACCTTCCCAGCGCAACCGCGACGCTCCATCGGGGCACACCGAGCCGTCAGCACGGGGCTTGGCGCCGGATCCCGGATCCGTTAGCCTGGTGCGACCTTGAGCAACATTGAGCCCACGCCGTTCGGCGACAAATATGTGCTGGTCGAGCACATCGCTACCGGCGGTATGGCGGAGATCTACCGGGCGCAGTACTCGGGCATCGAAGGCTTTGCCAAGGAGCTGGTGGTCAAGCGCCTGCGCGAGGAGTTTGGCGCCCGGCCGAGCGTCGTCCAGATGTTCCTCGACGAGGCCCGCGTCGCTGCCACGCTGACCCACCAAAACGTCGTCCACACCTACGATCTGGGCGAGCTGCAGGGCGAGTACTTCATCGCCATGGAGCTCCTCAAGGGTGAGGAGCTGGTTGCTGTCCTGCGTCGCGCCGTCAAGACCGGCCACATGCTGCCGATGCAGATCGCGATCGGCATCGTCATGCAGTCCCTCGAGGGCCTGCACTACGTCCACACCCGCACGGACGATCGCGGCCGCTTGCTCGGCCTGTGCCACCGCGACATCAACCCGACCAACATCCACGTCGGCTACGACGGCACCTGCAAGATCGTCGACTTCGGCATCGCCGCGACGCGGGCCAGCCTGCAGACCGCGGGCGACGGCCAGTTCGCCGGCAAGCTCGCCTACATGGCCCCGGAGCAGGTCCTCGGCCACGAGCTCGACCTCCGCGCCGACATCTTCGCCCTCGGCATCGTTCTCTACGAGATGTGCCTCGCTCGCCGCCTGTTCCGCGGCCTCCCCGAGGAGGTCGCCGAGCGCATCGTCGAGGGCGACATCCCGGCCCCCACCTTCGTCAAGGCCGAGTTCCCGCCCGCCCTCGAGGCGATCATCATGAAGGCGCTCGAGGTCGACCCGGCCGAGCGCTATCAAAATTGCGACCACATGTTCCGTGACCTGGAGAAGTTCACGGAGCAGGCCGGCATCCGCTGCACGCCGCGGATGATCAGCGCCTACATGAGCGAGATGTTCGGCGAGGGCGCGCCCGCCGAGGTCAACTACGACGACCAGTACGACGACCTCGTGGACGAGGCCCTCGACTTCGACAAGTTCGACGCGCTCGAGGCCGCGAAGTCCGACGACGCCCCCGAGTGGGCCCGCTCCATCGAGTCTGCGCCGGACACATCTGGGGTCCGCAACAAGAAGTCGATGACGATCGGCAACCTCGAGGCCTTGCTCGGCCCAGAGTTCCAGCAACTGCGCCAGGCGCAAGCCGTCGCCGCCGCCGCACCTGCGCCCGCGGCCGAGTCCGACGCGGCGAACAGCGGCCGACGCCCCAAGAAGGCCGGCCCACGTGAGCGTGTCGTCATGCCGCGCCTCGAGCCCGAGCCGCCGGCGAGCACGCGCAAGGGCCCACCCGGCCCAGCGCCCGCCGGCCCCAAGCAGAGCTCGACGCAGCTTGGTCGGGTCCCGACGGCGGGCCGTCCGGCGCTCCGCGCCGGGCAGTCGATGACCACTGGCGCGCTCTCGTCGCTCGATACGGGCGCCACCGCCGGGAGCTTCGGCCACGGTGTGATGGCCGAGCAGAACAAGAAGGGCGGTGCGGCCCTCACCTGGTTGCTCGTCATCCTCGGTCTCGGTGGCCTCGGATACATCGCCTACACCGTTTTCACGATGAAGTAGCCGCGTATGAAGTGGCTGCCGCGGCTGAAATGTAACAGCGAAGAGGGCTCGTCGGATGAACAGCGCTGAGGTCCAAGGAAACCACACCTGGGGGAAGTTCTCCGCTTTCCGTGTCCTCGGTGACCACGAACCCATGCCCGGCTTTCGCCTGGTGATGCAGTTCGCCCCGCGCCCCGAAGCCCTCACCCGCCTGCTCGAGCAGCGCGCTCGCGGCAGCGATACCCTCGACTCCGAGCTCGCCCGCCTCACCGTACGCGCCGGCATCGGCCTCCTGCAGTCGCACAACGTCTCGTTCGCGTACGCCAACGCCGAGGAGGTCGTCGCCCTCATCCGCCCCGACGCCGTCGCCCGCATGGGCTCCTCGCTCGCCGTCTACGAACAGCTGCTGTCGATGTACTCGGCCCGCCTCGCCGTCCTGCTCGGCGAGGAGTTGCACGTCCACGGCCACATCTTCGAATTCCCCGACTTGGGCATCGCCCGGCGCGCCTTTGTAGCGGCGCAGGAATGGGCCGAAGAGGGCACCCCGTTGCGCTCCGCCCGACGCCTCGGATCACAGATGCGTGGCCAGGGGCAGGGCTTTCATACCGCCAGCATCGAGTCGGTCGAGGGCCAGATGACCACCTTGCGAAACGCGGGCATCGACCTCGAGAGCCTCCCACATTGGTGGTGGCGCGGCATCGCGGCCCGCTTCCGCAGCGACGGCGGCGTCGAGCTCTACGACGACGTCCCCCACGGTGCCGAACTCGCCGCGCTCGTCTCCGACGTGTAGGCACCGATAGCGCACCGTGGCCGGCCTCTACGTCCACGTCCCGTTCTGCTCGCGCGCCTGTCCTTACTGCGACTTCGACTTCCAGGTCGGTCGCCGCCCCGACGCCGACGCCTTCATCGCCGGCCTCGACCGCGAGCTCGCGGCCCGCAGACACCTGTCCTCGGAGACAGGTGTCATCCCGCCAGGTGACTCCTGGCCGACCGTCTATCTCGGTGGTGGCACGCCAAGCCTGCTCGGCGCCGACGGTCTGACGGCCCTCGCCGCCTGGATCGAGCGCCACTTCCCTGGCGCTGGTCGTGGCGACGAGTCCGAGTACACCGTCGAGGTCAACCCGGAGCACGCCGATGACGATCTGTTCGCCGCGATCGTGGCCTTCGGTGGCACCCGGGTCTCGCTCGGTGTCCAGACCTTTGACCGCGTCGGTCTTGGTGCCCTCGGCCGCGTGCACGACCCGGCGCTTGCCCTCGCTGCGCTGGCCGCCGCTCGCGTCGCCGGCCTGGAGATCAGCGCCGACCTGATCGTCGGCTGGCCCGGGCAGACCGGGTCCAGTCTCGCCGCCGACATCACCGCGCTCGTCGGCGCGGGTGTCCGCCACGTCTCTGTCTACGCCCTCACCGTCGAGGCCGGCACCCCATGGGAGACGCTGGTCCGACGCGGGAAGCGGCGCCTCCCCGATCCGGATCACCAGACCGACCTGCTCACCGCCGCCTCGGACCTGCTCACCGCTGCCGGCCTCGAACACTACGAGGTCGCCAGCTACGCCGCGCCGGGCCGACGCGCCCGCCACAACCTCGGCTATTGGACCTGGCGCGACTACCTCGGCCTCGGGCCCTCCGCCCACTCGGCCGTCTATCACCGAGACGGATCCTTGATCCGCCGCGGCAACCGCCGTGGCCTCGCACCCTGGCTAGGAGATCCGGGCGCGGCCGGCGAGCTCGACCCGCAGTCGCCCGTGGCAGCCGCAGCCGAGGGCCTATGGACCGGACTGCGTCACCTCCCGGGCCTCGACCTCGCCGCGTTTTTGGCCCGCTTCCCCGCCGTCGACCGTCCGTGGATCGCCGCACGGACCCAGCGGCAGCGCGCGCGGGGGAACCTCGAGCAGGACGAGCACATGCTCCGCGTCGCTCCTGGCCGCTGGTTGTGGCACGACTCGATCGCCGCCGACCTGCTGGCGTGACCGCGAACGCGCACGCAGGTGGTCCGTCAGGGCTGGCGCGCCCGCCCTGATCGCGCTACCAACGAGCCTGGTGGCGGATCTCAGCCCTCGGCGCCAGCGCATCCTGTTCGCGCTGTGTCGCGACTACATCGTGACCGGACGCCCGGTCGCATCAGCCAACCTCACTCAGCACCTCGAGTGCTCGTCCGCCACGATCCGTAACGAGCTTGCCGCCCTCGAGGAGCACGGCCTCCTCCATCAGCCGCATCACTCGGCCGGGCGTCAGCCCACCGCCGCGGGCATGCGCCTCTACGTCCGCTCCCTCGGTGTTCTCCCGCCGCTGCGCGCCGAGGTACGGCGCGCCGTCGATGTCTCCCTCGGCGACATCGTCCACGGTCCCGATGGCATGCGCGCCGCCGTCCGTGTGCTCAGCGAGCTGGTGGGCTGCGTCGCCGTAAGCTTCGTCGGTGAGGGTCGCCGCGGCGTCATGCGCCAGGTCGACCTCGTGCACGTGCAGGGTCGCCGTGCCCTTGTGGTTGTCACCCTCACGGATGGCGTCAACCTCAGCGACAGCACCACCCACGTCCACCCGGTGCACCTCGACCCTGGCCTCGCCGCCGACAAGGGCGCGAGCTCGCTGCTGCGCGTGCAGGAGCGCCTGCGCGGCCTGTGTGTCGGCAAGACGCTCAGCGAGGCCCGCACCGATCTCACTCGCATGTGGGCCGAACAAGAGGCCCACCTCGATCGCTTGCTCGCCGAGAGCCTTCGCCTCGGCTTGTGGCTGTGCAGCGCTGCCGCCCTCGATCCCCTGTGGGTGCAGATCGCTGGCCAGCGGCTGCTCGCGGGTCAGAGCGGCCACACCCTCGCGCAGATCCTCACCCTCTTCGACGATTATCACAGCCTCGCCGAGCTGCTGTGTCAGCTCTTGCCCGAGCAGGTCGGCTCGCCACGCGCAGAGATCCACGTCGCTGGCGAGGTCCGTCACGGTACCTCCACGTTCGCCACGCTCAGCGGGGGCGCCCCCGCGGGCCTGATCACCCACGAGCACGGTGAACCACTCGTCCTCGCCGGCCTCAGCATGGTCGGCTGCCGGATCCAGCCGGCCGACGACGACGGTCACAAGACCGCGGCCGTCGCCCTCCTCGGGCCCGACCACATGGATTACGAGGCTGTCATTCCTCTGGTAGAGTACGCCGCCCAGGCACTGGCGGCCCGCACGAGCGAGGGATAGGTCACGTACCGCTTGCGTGTGCACGGCCGAGTCGCCACAAACGGAGCCGCATGAGCCAAGCAAGTAACGACCCCTCCCAACACTCGCAGCCCGACGCGGACCAGGTCGCCATCCTGGACGCCGAGAAGCTCGCCCAGGCCGAGCAGGAGGTTGTCGCGCTCAAAGACAAGTGGCTACGTGCCGTCGCCGAGCACGAAAACTTCAAGAAGCGCACCCGCCGAGAGATCGACGACGCGGTGTTTCGCGCCCGCCAGGATCTGCTCAGCAGCTTCTTTCCCACCGCGGACAACCTCGATCGCGCGCTCGAGCTGGCCCGCGGCAACGAGCAGCTGTTCAAGGGCATCGAGTTGGTGGCCCACGACTTCCGCAACGCGCTCGCGCGCAACGGTATCGAGCCCGTACCCACCGTCGGTCACACCTTCGACCCCGCCGTGCACGAGGCGCTCTCACAGGTCGACTCCGCCGATCATGCCCCAGGTACGGTCACCTTCGAGTTCGAGCGAGGCTACCGGCAGGGCGATCGCCTCCTACGTCCAGCCCGCGTCGTGATCGCCGGACCCGGCTCCACGGGCAGCGCCGTCAAGCCCGGTCCCGCCGCGTGAGCACAGCGAGTCAGCCGGGCCCGGGTCCAGGACCGATCCTCGGCATCGACCTCGGGACCACCAACTCCTGCGTCGCCGTCATGGACAGCGGCGTGGTCCGTGTGCTCGCCAATCGCGAGGGCAGCCGCACCACGCCGAGTGTCGTCGCTTTTGTCGGCGATGAAATTCTCGTCGGTGAGGCCGCCCGCCAGCGCGTCAGTGGCGACCCTTCGGCCGCCATCTTCGCCGCCAAGCGGCTGATCGGCCGCAAGTTCGTCCACGTCGAGCCGCTGCGGCGGATCTTCCCCTACACGATCGTCGCCGCCGGCAATGGCGACGCGTGGGTCGAGGTTCAGGGCCGGCGCCGCTCGCCCAGCCAGATCTCCGCGCAGGTGCTCGCCTACCTCAAGGACGCCGCCGCCGACGCGCTCGGCGAGCCGGTGACCCGCGCCATCATCACAGTCCCCGCCTACTTCGACGACGCCCAGCGTCAGGCGACCCGTGACGCCGGGACCATCGCCGGCCTCCGCGTCGAGCGCATCCTCAGCGAGCCGACCGCCGCCGCGCTCGCCTACGGCCTGCATGAGCGCGAGGGCAGGTCGCCGCAGATCGTCGCCGTCTACGACCTCGGGGGTGGCACCTTCGACGTCTCCTTGCTCGAGCTGCGAAGCGGCGCCTTCGAGGTCCTCGCCACTTCCGGCGATCCTCAGCTCGGCGGCGAGGACTTCGACACCGTGATCGTCGATCACCTCGCAGAAGGGTTCTCGCGCCAGCACGGGCTCGATCTCCGCCACGATCGTGTCGCGCTCGCGCGGCTGCGCGACGCCGCTCAGCGGGCCAAGCACGAGCTCAGTTGGAGCATCTCTACCGAGCTAAACCTCCCCTACATCGCCGCCACGGGCACCCAGCCGCTGCATCTCGCGACCACACTGACTCGCCGGGAGCTCGAGCGCCTCACTCGCCCGCTCATCGATCGTACTCTCGGCCCCTGCCGCCGCGTCCTCGCCGATGCCGGGCTGCGCCGCGATCAGATCGAGGAGGTCCTGCTGGTCGGCGGACAGACTCGCATGCCCGCCGTCGTCGAGGCCGTCGCCGACTGCTTCGGTCGCGCGCCGAGCATCAGCCAAAACCCCGACGAGGTCGTGGCCGTGGGCGCTGCGATCCAGGGCGCTGTCCTGGCTGGCGAGCTCGCTGATCTCGTCCTGTTGGACGTCGTCCCGCTCAGCATCGGTGTCGAGACCCAGGGCGGTGTGTTTTCGGTGCTCATCCCCCGCAACACCCCGATCCCCACCCGGCGCGCCGAGACCTTCAGCACCAGCGTCGACAACCAGTCGATCGTGCATGTGCACGTCCTCCAGGGATTGCGCGAGATGGCCGAGGACAACCGTAGCCTGGCCCGCTTGCAGCTCACCGACATCCCGCCCGCCCCGCGCGGCGCCCCGCAGATCCAGGTCCGTTTCGAGCTCGACGCCGACGCCATTCTCCGCGTGACGGCCCGTGAGCTCCTGAGCGGCAAGGAGGCCGCCATCGTCGCCGAGCCCGCCTCTGGTCTCACACGCGCCGAGGTCCAGGCGCTCGCCCAGGAGGCCGAGGACGCTCGCCAGCAAGATCTCACTCGGCGGGCCGCGGCCGAGTTACACAACCGCGGTGAGACCCTCGCCTACGCTTGCGAGCGCGCCCTCGTTGGCTACGCCGAGAGCCTCCCCGGGGCCGTGAGCAGCGCGGTACAGCGTGACCTGGCGACGCTGCGCGCGTTGCTCGACGCCCACGCCGGACCGGTCGACCTGCAGCCCGCCTTCGCCGCGCTCGAGCGAAGCTCCCGTCAGATCTACGCCGTCATGCTCGGCGACGCCGAGCTCAGCGAGCTCGTCCCATCGACCGAGCCCGCTCTCCTCAACGAGGGGTCCCGCGAATGAGCTACCAGGATCACTATGCCGTGCTCGGCGTTGCCGCGAGCGCCTCCCAGGACGAGATCAAGGCTGCCTATCGCCGGCTCGCACTCGCCACCCACCCAGATCGTCACCCCGACGATCCCGACGCGGAGGCCCGATTTCGCGCGATCTCCAGCGCCTACGCGCTGCTGAGTGATCCGGCCAAAAAAAAAAGCGTGCTCGCTACGATACCCAGCGCCTGCTCCCTGACGTCTTGATCGGCGGGCAGGGGCAGGGGGTCAGCCTTCAGACGGCCAAGGACCTGCTCGCGGCGGTCGTCGGCGATGTGTTTGGTCGTCAGCGCCGTGAGCGTCGCCGGGGTCGGGACATCCGTTACACCCTCACCGTCGAGCTCGCCCAGGCCGTCCTCGGTGGAGAGCACGAGATCAATTTCGAGGCCCCTGGAACCTGCAGCGCCTGCGGCGGCGGCGGTGCTCGTCCTGGTGGGCGCGCCCCGGTCACCTGTCCTTTGTGCCAGGGTCGCGGCGAGGTCAAGGGTGACGGCTTCCTGCGCCGGTACAGCCCGTGTGGTCGCTGCGCCGGCGTCGGGATGATCCAGCAAGACCCCTGCGCGCCGTGCAGCGGCCGCGGCTCTCGCCGTGAGAAGCGTAGCTTCCACGTCCGCCTCCCGCCGGGCACCGATTCAGGCGCCGAGAAGCTCGTGGAGGGGCAGGGCGAGCCTGGGCAGTTCGGCGGCGCCCCCGGCCATTTGCGCGTCACTGTCAATGTGCGCCCGCACCCCTGGCTGCGCCGCGAGGGCCCCGACATCGTCGGCGAGCTCTACATAAGCCTCGGCGAGGCCGCCCGCGGCGGCAAGCTCCCGGTGCCCACCCTGACCGGTGCCGCGCTGGTAGAGATCCCCGCGGGCGTCACGACAGGCGCCAAGTTGCGGCTGCGCGGCAAGGGTGTGCCCGCCGAGGCAGGACGTCCTGGGGACCAGATCGTCGCTGTCATCATCGAAACCCCGCGGATCACCACCACCACCGGGGCCCCCGCGACCCATCTGGCAAGCGCCCTTGATGCCCTCGAGCGGGCCTTTGACGCCGATCCCCAGCTGCTCCCCAAGCGTGCCGCCCAGCGCAGCGGCGCCTGACGATCTCCCTTCGTGTCCTATGAGACAGCTCGCCATCGGTCGCCGGCGATCGACGCTGGCATAACCTCTTGGTTTCGTGCACCTTGCTCGCACGCATGGCGACTGGCGACGCGCACAAGCAACTGCAAGAGCTCGAGCAGTTGGCGAACAACCTCGGCGTGCGCGTCAGCTACGACGCCATGACCGGCCTCAGCCAGGGTGGTGGCGGGTTGTGCAAGGTGCGGGGCGAGTGGCGCATCATCATGGACAAGCGCCTCAAGGCCGCCGAGCGCATGCAGGTGATCTCGGACGCACTGCGCTCGCGCTTCGACACCGAGGCCCACTTTGTGTCGCCGCAGGTCCGCAGCATGCTGGTCCCCCTGCCGAGCGCGTTGGCCTCCGCCGCGATCGCCCCGGCGTCGACCGGCGTCTAGCCGCCTGACCGAAAGGTCAGGTGGCTCCGTCGTTCACGCCCGCAGCAGATCCGTCAGCGTGGGATCTCCCGCGAGCAGGGCCTCGACCTCGGCCCGGATCTCCCGCCACAGCGCCGGGTCGGCCCCCGCAGGCATCTGCGCGGCGACGATGACCTCGACCAGCTGCACGCGGGCCGTTTCAGCGTCGATCGCGCCCGCGGCCAGCGCTTCGCCGATCGCCGCCACCGGATCGGTAGCGATGGACTCCACCGCAGCAGCCCCTGCGAGCTCGGCACTCGCTGCGACCTCGCCCACCGCGCCCACTTCATCGACGCCTGAAGCTGGGCGCGCTGCGCCGGTGCGGCTGACGCCTTCGAGGGCGGTGAGGGGGCCATTACCACTGGGGTCGTCGTGACGGTCTCGCATGCGGGCCTCGGGAGACCTTATCATCGGCCACCGCAGGGAGATCGTTGCAGGCTCTCACCTCGGTCCGCGATCTCCGAGGCGCTGCGGTTCGCATCGCCACATTCCACATTCCGCACGCTTGCTACGAGCACCGCGTCGGCCGAGGCGGATGGCGCCGGTGTCGAGACTGGGGCCGTGTCGCGGACAAACCCGCGCGAGGCGCCCCCGGCCCCCATGGCGCGTCTTCGCGGGCCTCCGACCCCACCAAAAGGGCCCCGCACAGCACGCTTTCCGGGCCCACAGCGCCGTCCTCGGCGGCAATCCGCCGCGTGACGAGGACGTTGACTTTTGCCGGGCTTCGGGCTCACATGTTGCAGCCCTACGTCCACGTGCGCATGGGTCGGAGTTTCTGTTGAATCAGATCACCCAATTCGGCCCTTACAAGCTGATCGAGCGCATCAGCGTGGGTGGCATGGCTGAGGTGTACAAGGCCACGGAGCACGGCGTCGAAGGCTTCGAGCGCACTGTCGCCGTCAAGCGGATCTTGCCCCACATCGCTGAGGACGACGAGTTCATTACGATGTTCAAGGACGAGGCCAAGATCGCCGGCCAACTCCAGCACGGGAACATCGCCCAGATCTACAACCTCGGGCAGCAGGGCGACAGCTTCTACATCGCCCTCGAGTACGTCGCCGGCAAAGACCTGCGCAACATCTTCACGCGATGTCAGCAGCAGGGTCGGGCCATGCCGATCGCCCAGGCCTGCTTCATCGTGATGAAGGTCGGCGAGGGCCTCGACTACGCGCACAACAAGCGCGACAAACACGGCCGCCACCTCAACATCGTCCATCGCGACGTGAGCCCGCCCAACGTGCTCGTCTCCTACGAGGGCGAGGTCAAGCTCATCGACTTCGGCGTCGCCAAGGCCGCTGGCCGTGTCAGCCGCACCCAGGCCGGCATCCTCAAGGGGAAGTTCGGCTACATGTCCCCGGAGCAGGTCCGCGGCATGCCGCTCGACCGCCGTAGCGACGTGTTCTCGCTCGGTGTGGTCTTGTTCGAGACCCTCGTCGGTCAGCGCCTATTCCAGGGCGACACCGACTTCGCAACTCTCGAGATGGTACGCACCGTCGACGTACCCGCGCCGAGCAGCAAAAACCCCGAGATCCCCAAGGACCTCGAGGCCATCATCATGAAGGCCCTCTCGGGCGAGCCAGAGACTCGCTACCAGACGGCGATGGAGCTCCACGACGACCTCCAAGCCTTCATGTTCCAGCACGGCATGTTCTATAGCCGTAAGGACCTCGCGGCGTGGATGCGCAAGCAGTACGCCCGCGAGATCGAGCTGGAGAAGGACAAGAGCACCGGCAAGCCCGCTCCGCCGAGGCCCGCGCCTCCGGGCGCCGCCGCCGGACGCAAGCCGACGCTGAGCGGCGTACCGGCCCCGAAAGCCCCACCGGCGGCACCTCCTTCGCCCGCCGCCGCCGCCGGTGCCCCACGCCCGGCGCCCGTCGCCGCCAAACCACCGCCCGGATCGCCTGCCCCCAAGACCCCCGGAGCCTTGCCAAAACCAGGCGCCGGCGATGCGCTCGAGCCAACCGAAGAGCAGCTCGCGGCTGCGCGCAAGCGCAGCAAGACGATGCTCATGTCGCCGTCGAGTCGGCCGACGACGCTCAAGCCCGGAGCGACTGGCGCGGTTGCTGCGGTACCCGCTGCGGCCGCCGGTCTCCCCAAGGCCCCTGATCCGCTCAAGCAGACCATTGTCCCCGGCGGCGCCCCGCCACCTGCGATCGTCGCGCCGAAGATCGCCTCGGTGCCGTTGACTCCACCAAAAGCCGCCGCGGCCCCGGCCGCGATCCGGGCGCCCGTGCCGGCCTCCGAAGACGGCGGCGATCTCGAGTGGGACGACGACGAACTCGAGACCAAGCTCTTTGACGAGCCAGGTGGCCCCGGCGCAGCAGCGCCTGCTGCCGCAGCAGCCTCGCTGCCAAGCGCCGCCCGCAGCAAGGTCAAGCCCGAGGAGGCGGGCTCGATCGCACCGCTGATCCCGAAGGTCGGCCAGATCGAGGCCGACGAGGACGAGGGCCCCGCCACGGTGCAACTGCCGCCCAATGCAGCTGCAGTCATCATTCAGCCGCTCATGGCCGCGGCCCAGGCGCAGAACGCAGCGATGTCGCATGGCGCGACTTCGGGGGTTCCCATCTCGGGCGCGGGCATGCCGTCCGCCCCTGGGTTCCCGCAGCAGTCAAGCCCTGGCCTCCCGCAGCCTCCGCGCCGCGGCCAACAGACCATGCCGGCGCCCGAACTCGCCGACATCGAGGACACCGAGACCGGCAAGCGGAAGCCGAACCTCATCCTCATCGGCGGTATCGCGGCCGGTGTGTTGCTGCTGATCGTCGTCGTCGCAATGTTCGCCGGCGGCGGGGATAAACCAGATCCCATCGCCAGCAACGACACCACCCCCACCGCGGCAAGCGGTGGAGCCCAGCCAGCACCCACCGTGGGCGGTCTGCAGATCGAAGTCTCGCCTGCGGACGCCAAGATCATGGTCGATGGCGCGGAGGTCCCTGGTAGCGGCTCCTCCCGCATGGTCAGCAACCTCACGGTTGGCAAGCACAAGCTCGCCGTCAATTTCGGCGACGCCTACCTGCCCTTCGAGCAAGACGTCGACGTCACGGCTGGTCAGGCGATCAACTTCCCGGTCAAGCTGAGCGTTCGCGACGTCACCATCACCGTCACCACCGACCCGGCTGAGGCCGCCATCAAGCTGATCGAGGGCGCCAATCCTCCGAGCGTTGTCGGCAAGGGTGGCGACAGCTTCAAGGTCCAGCGCAAGCCGAACACCACGTACAAGCTGCTCGCCGAACTCGCCGGCTACGATCCGAGCGAGATCCCGCTGACCTTCACGGGTGGCCCCAACGACAGCGCCAAGCTCGTGCTCATCAAGAGCAAGGGCGCGACGCCTGAGGCGACGCCGACACCGACCCCGACACCAACTCCGCCCGAGGTCACTCCGAAGGGCAAGGACCCCAAGCCCAAGCAGGCGCCCAAGGCCAAGACCGCGGAGCTCAAGATCGGCTCAGGCCCGGGCCTTCCGCCGGCCACCGTGTGGGTGGACGGCCAGAAGCAGCCCAAGTCGACCCCGGTCACTGTGATGGTGACCGCTGGCAGCCACACCGTGAAGTGGAAGTACCCAGACGGCAAGACCACGACCAAGAAGGTCACTGCGGCCGACAAGTCGAGCCAGGTCATCAAGGGCACGCTCTGAAGGCCGTCCGCCGCCGCTCACCCGAGCTTGAACAAAGCTCGGGGACAGGGTAATCCGCCCGCCATATGAGCGATTCGCGGGCGCAGATCTTCGAAGGCACTTTGGACGCGACCGGGCTCCGCTTCGCGATCGTTGTCAGTCGCTTTAACAATTTTATCACCGACCGCCTCCTCGACGGCGCGATGGACACGCTGCTGCGCTCGGGCGCCAGCGCTGGTGACATCATCGTCGTCAAGGTCCCCGGCGCCTTTGAGATCCCCAGCGCGGTGACTCAGGTGCTCGGTGCCCGCAGCGTCGACGCCGTCATCACCCTCGGATGCCTCATCAAGGGTGACACGATCCACTTCGATCTCATCGCTCAGGAAGTCACCCGGGCGATCGGACAGCTCGCCCTTGCCTTCGAGGTCCCCATCAGCTTTGGCGTCCTCACAACGGACACCCTCGAGCAGGCGATCCACCGCGCCGGCGCGAAGGCTGGCAACAAGGGCGGCGAGGCGGCGCTCGCAGCGATCGAGCAGGTGCGCCTGTTCCGTGCTCTCGCTGTCGGCGCGCAGGCGCAGGGTGAGGCCAGCGATGCCACCGGTTGACGATGACACGTCTGCCCGCGGGCAGACTCGCGGGAAGCCCGGACGTGGGCAGCCCGACCGCGCCAGTGGCCGCGAACTGGCCCTCCTGGCCCTGTGTCACCTCGAGTCGTACCGCGACCCCGAAGAGCGGGTCCGTGCGCTCGAGATCTTCTGGACCCACGCGCCCTGCGAGGCGGGCGACGACGGCGCCGAGCTGCGCTCCTGGCTCGCCGATCCGGCCGCCACCGACTTCGCCCGCCGCTTGCTCGCGCCGGCGCTGGCCCGCGCCGCGGAGGTCGACGCTGCGATCGAGGCGACCTCCCGCAGCTGGCGGCTCGCGCGGATGGACCGGGTCGACCGCAACCTGCTGCGCCTGGTCGGAGCCGAGATGCTCGCCCTCCCTGACACCCCGCGTGCGGTCATCGTCGCCGAGGCCGTCCGCCTCGCCTCTCGTTATGGCAGCGAGCGCAGCGCCCCCTTCGTGAACGGTGTCGCCGAGGCGCTGGCCAAGCGGCTCCGTCCGGGCAGCAAGTAGGCTGTCCTTCGAGACAGGCGTGGGGGCGTTCGCGCCCCACCGCGGGGGGCCCTGCTGTCCGCGTCAACCCCGCGAACCGCCCGCGAAATGCCCGGCTCCGTGTGGTCCCCGGGCATTCGGCGACGGGCGTATACTGCCCGGCGATGTCGATCCGGGTACTTCTCGTCGAGGACTCCGCCGCCATGCGCACCTTCGTGGGCTCTGTGCTCGAGGCCGCCGGTGACTACGTCGTCGACGAGGTCAAGGATGGCTTCGACGCGCTCCGCCTGGTGCCGCGCGCCGACTATGACCTCGTCATCACGGACATCAACATGCCGGACATCAACGGCCTCGAGCTCATCCACGCGATCCGCCAGAGCGCCCGCCACGCTCGCACGCCGCTGATCGTGATCACGACCAATGACCGCGAACGCGACGTTGAGCGCGCCCTCAAGCTCGGCGCTTCCGCGGTGCTCACCAAGCCGTTCACGCCCGAAGAGTTGCTCAAGACCGTGGCCAGTGTTCGGCCCGAGCGCAGCACCGGAGGCGGCGGTTGAGCACGATCGACCAGAACGCCGTCGAGTTCATCGGCGAAGCGCAGGAGGTCATCGAGACCTTCTCGCGCACCCTGCTCGAGCTCGAGGCTCAGTCGCGCACCGGCTCCACCGACCCCGACCTGCTCAACGCCGCCTTCCGTGCGATCCATAGCCTCAAGGGCCTCGCGGGTCTGTTCGGTGCGACTGCGATCGGTGGCCTCAGTCATACCCTGGAGAGCACCCTCGACGGCCTTCGCCTCGGCAAGTTAAGCCTCTCTCGCACCGTCCTCGACGTGCTCTTCGAGGCCATCGAGGTGTTTGGCCGCCTGCTCACCCCGCGCGATGAGACCGACGAGCCAGAACCCGATATCGAGCCGGTCCTCGCCCGCTTGCGCGCCCTCACCGAGCAGGCGGCCGTGGAGACCCCGCAGGACAGCCTCGAGTGGGTCGGCGAGGCGATCCTCAGCGTGCTCACCGAGTACGAGGAGCACCGGCTCCGCGAGAACATCCGCTCCGGCCGCGGCCTGTTCCGCGTCCACGCCAAGTTCGACATCCTGGCGATCGACGTCGGCATCGAGCAACTCAAGGACAAGATGAAGCTCTACGGGGAGGTCATCACCTACCTCCCCAGCGCCGACGGATCGTCCGACGACGCGATTGAGCTCGACATCCTCCTCGGATCCAAGGCCAGCCTCGCCGAGCTCTCCGCCGCCCTCGCCGTGGGTGACGTCGCCGTCCACCGCCTCGCCTCACCAGACGCCGGCAGCTCGATCATCATCCAGCCGCCGGGCCACAAAGCACCCGCACCCGCACCCGCGCCCGCGCCCGCGCCCGCGCCTTCACGCAGCCCAGGCACCTCGTCGCTGTCATCGTCGCAACCGTCCGCGACTTCGGTCTCGCCCGCTCGCGCCCCCGCCCCCGCGCCGGCCGCCACCCGCCGTGATCCCGATCCTCCACCACGAAGCACCAGCGGCCGCGGGCCGACCGCCCCACCACCGAGCCGCCGGGAAACGCCATCGCCGTCGCAGGCCGAGGAGCCGTCGGCCGAGGCGACTGGCTCCGAGACCAGCCTGCGTAGCCTCAGTCAGACGGTCCGCGTCGATCTCCGCCGTCTCGATCTGCTGATGAACCTGGTCGGTGAGCTCGGCCTCGTCCAAAACAATCTCGCTGGCGTGCTCGAGGGCCTGCGCCAGCTCGACCGCAGCGCCGACGTCTCACGCGAGCTGTCCGTACAGATCCGCGACATGACCCGCAAGTTGGCCCTGCTTCAGCAGGGCATCCTGGACGTCCGCATGGTGCCGATCGGCCAGGTGTTCGACAAGCTGGCTCGCGTCGTCCGCAAGCTCAGCCGCGACCTCGACAAGGAGATCCGCCTCATCATCTCCGGCGCCGAGACCGTGCTCGACAAGCTCATCGTCGAGGAGCTCAGCGACCCGCTGATGCACATGATCCGCAACTGCATCGACCACGGCATCGAGCCAGCGACGGAGCGCGCACGCCTCGGCAAGCAGCCTGCAGGTCGCATCGAGCTGCGGGCCTTCCAGAAGGGCAACCGCGTCGTCATCGAGGTCGAGGACGACGGCAACGGCATCGACTGGCTGCGCATCCGCGATCTCGCCGTGCGCCGCGGCCTCATCAGCCCCGACGAGGCGGCCAACATGGCCCCCACCGAGGCCATCAACCTCATCTTCGCCCCCGGCTTCTCCACCCGCGAACAGGCCAACGAGGTCAGCGGCCGTGGCGTCGGCATGGACATCGTCAAGACCAACATCGCCAAGCTGAGCGGCATGATCGACGTGACCACCGAGGTCGGAAAGGGCACCCGGTTCTCGATCACGCTGCCCGTCACGCTGGCGATCATCCAGGCTCTCGTCATCCAGAGCGCCGGTCACACCTTCTGCATCCCGCTCAATTCGGTGCTCGAGTCGATCATGGTCGAGACCCGCGAGATCAGCACCATCGAGGGCCACGAGGTCATCATCCTCAACAAGAAGACCCTCCCGCTGCTCCACCTCTCGCGCCTGTTCGCCCTCCGGCCGCTGTCGAAGTCGTACCGCGATCCGCACCGCGTCTACGTCGTGGTTGTCGGCCTCGCACAGCACCGTGTCGGACTTGTCGTCGACGAGCTGCTCGGCCAGCAAGACGTCGTCATCAAGCCGCTCGGCAGCGCGGTCCGCAACGTCCCCGGCATCGCCGGCGCCACCGAGCTCGGGGCGAATCGAACCGTCCTGCTCCTCGATGTCGGCCGCCTGGTCGACGAGGGGGTGCGCCAGGCCGACGCTGCGATCTCGGTCGGCGGTCAGGGCAGCAGCGTCGGTCCGGGCAACCACAGCGGCCATATCGGGATCGGAGGCGCCACACATGTCCGTTGAACGCGAGGATATGTGGCAGGCCCTGCTGCGCAGCGGCGAGACCCTCGCCACCGACGAGGACTACGAGCACGGCTACAAGCGCGACGTCCCGCAGGACCTCCAGCAATACGTCAGCTTCCGCGTCAGCGGCGAGATCTATGGCCTCCCCATCCACGAGATCGAGGAGATCAGCAAGGTCTTCGGCACCACCCATGTCCCTCGCACGGCCGACTTTTTGGTCGGCATCGGCAACGTACGCGGTCGGATCATGCCAGTCGTGGATCTCGCACGGCGCCTGCGCCTGCGCCCTGTCGAGCGCGGCCGCACCGCCCGGGTACTCATCGTTAACCTCAACGACGAGCCCTACGGCCTGGTCGTCGACGCGGTCATCGACGTCATCCGTATCCCGCCCGACAAGATCGAGGAGAAGCCCGGCGGCATCACCGGCCCGCGTGCCGAGTACATTCGCGGCCTCGGCCGCCGCAAAGGTGCCGTCACCTTGGCCAAGGGCGCCGACATCAAGGAGCGCAGCGCGGTCGAGGATATCGTCATCATCCTGAACCTCACCACGTTGCTCGATCCCAAGGATTTCGTGCGTGTCGGACCGGCGCTGGGCGGCGAGGAGGGCAGGGGATGAGCGAGCACGAGCGCAAGGCCGCCGAGGAAGACCTCAAGCTGGCCGGCTTCTACGTCGGCCCAGGCCTCTACGGCATCGAGATCATGCGGATCAAGGAGGTGATCCAGACCCGCACCCTCACCGTGCGGCCGGTGCCCTTCGCCCCGGCGATCGTCGAGGGCGTGATCCAGCTGCGCGGCGTCGTCATTCCTGTGGTCGATCTGCGGCGCCGCTTCGACACCCCGATCGACCCGGCGACCGAGCACCTCAACAAGCTGATTATCGTCAGCGTCGCGGGTCGTATCGCAGGTCTCAAGGTCGACCGCGTGCTCGGCGAACTGCGTGTTCCGAGCGCCAGTCTGCGCCCCGCGCCCTCGATGTTGCGCCCCGACGGCGAGCGCAGCAGCGGCGCCGACAACGTGTTCAGCGGTGTCAGTCGGATCTCCCGGGACCGGTCGGACGCCGAGATGGTGTTCGTCATCAACCTCGACGTGCTCCTGCGCGGCGGCCAGGGGCCGGGCGGGGGGAGGTAGCTCCAGGCCATGGAAAAATTCAAGATCCTGGTCGCGCACGATCGCCCAGTCATCGGTCGGGCGATCGCTCGGGTGCTCGCCGCGCAGGGCCTCGTTACCACCACTGTCGACGATGGTGACGCCGTCCGACGCGCGCTCGAGTCCGACAGCTGGGACGGTCTGGTGCTGGACGTCGCCCTCCCAGGGCCACCCGTCCACCAGCTCGTCGCCCTCGCCAAGAATGGCGTCCCGCTGGCCCTGCGGGCCGTGATTCTGATCGCGTCGGTATTTCGCCGCTCGAGCTACAAGCGCCGCCCGCAGCAGCTCTACGGCGCCGACGCGTACGTGGAGGGCCATCAGCTCGGCGCCGAACTGCCGAGCAAACTGTGGCGCCTTCTCTCCGCGGATCCCTCTGGCCTTGATGGCATGGTCGAGGCTGAGGCTCTGCTCGCCGAGCTGCAATCCGCCGACGAACGGACGCCCGTCGAGCGCGCCAGGGTCCTCGCCGAGCTGCTGGTCGCCGACCTCTTGATGTACGCCGGCGAGAAGCTCAGCGACGCCGACGGCGCTTCCGTCCACAGCATCCTTGCCCGCGAGCTCGAGCAGGCCCGCGAGCATCTGCGCGGCGCTGTCGACCCCCAGACCCTCACGGAGGACCCGATCGCCACGGCGCTCGACGGTCTACTGCGCGAACGAGGCGACGCATGGACCTGAGCCGTTCGCTCCCGCCCGAGCTCGAGCGCCTGCTCGCGGGTTTCGCCGGCGAGAGCTGGCGCGAACGCAAGCAGGCGGTCAAGGATTTGCAGGCCGCGATCGAGCGTGTCCCGCCCAGCAGCGAGGTACTGGAGGCCCTGCTCGAGCGTCTTCTCGACGGTCTCACCGCTGAATCCGTCCCAGCCCGCTCGACCTGCCACGAGATGCTCGTCCACCTCGGCACAGCGGGCCTCGCTGGCGCACTGCGTCGCCTGCAAGCCGGCGGTCGTGGGGCTCGCATGTACGTCGATCTGCTGGCTGACATCGGCAAGCCCGAGCACGTGCCGCTGCTCGCTGTAGTCCTTCAGGCTGCCGCTGATGACAATGTTCGCGCCTCGGCCGCGGCCGCTCTCGGCGCGATCGGCGGGCCAGCTGCGGAAGCTGCGTTGAAGCAGGCACTCGCCGACAGCTCGGACATGTTGCAGCTGTTCGCCCTCGACGCCCTGCGATCGATCGGAGCATCGCTCTCGGTCGAGCTCCTGCTTCCGCGGATCGACAACGCTGTCACGCGCCGCGCTGCAACCTCGTTGTTGGGTCACAGCGCGACCCCCGAGGCGCTCGTTCTGCTGGTCGCCCTCCTGCGCGACAGCATGGCCGGTGTGCGCGCGGCTGCTGCCGTCGCGCTCGTCACCCTCGACGCCGCCCTCGCGGATCAGGGTAAGCCTGACGCGGTCGCCGCGGCCCTCGCCGGTAGCGTCGACGACACTGTCCGCCAGCGTCAGCGCGAGCTCGTCGAGCACCGTCAAACCGAGGTCAAGATCGCCGCGCTCGAGTTGTGCCGCATGACCAAAGATGCAGGCGCTCTACGACATGTCCTCTCAGCCATGTCCGATCCTGTGGTCCGCGAGCGCGCCGCCGCCTTCGTCGCTGGCCTCGCAGCCGAGGCCGGGCCTGCCCTCGTCGCGCTGGCGCCCATGGTCGGCCCCGCTGCCCTCGGCGACTATTTTCTGCTCGTCGGTGCTCTCGGCCCCGCTGCGCCCGAGTCGCTGGTCACGCTTCTGGTCGCCGGTCTCGGTCACCCCGATCTCCCGACGGCCTGCGTCGCCGCCGGCGCGCTCGCCAGAGTGGGGGACGCCAGCGTCTTCGCCCCGCTGGTTGCCATGCTTGGCGCTCCCGACCCGCTCGGCGAGGCCACAGCCTCGGCCCTCGTCGTCCTCACCGAGCGCCACGGCCCCGCCGCCCCCGCGGCCGCAGCTCTCTTGCGTGGCGCCGCCACGGCGGCCGGACCACGTGCGCGTAACCTCTGCCGCGTCCTCGGAGCTCTGGGACGTGGCGGCGACACCCGCTACGTTCCGCCGCTGGTGGCCCTGCTCGGAGCGTCCGAGCCACTGGTCCGCGTCGCCGCGGCGCGGGCCCTTGGTCACATCAGTGGCGAGCACGAGGGGGTGACCGCTTTGTGCATGGCGTTGCATGACGAGGACGCTGGCGTCCGTGCAGCTGCGTGCCGCAGCCTCGGCCAGGTCGGCGCCGACGGGGCCGTGCCGGCGCTGCTGGGCGCCACCACCGACGATGGGGCACAGGTCCGGGCCGCCGCCGTGCATGCGCTGGTCAGCCTCGACAACCCCGTCGCGCTGGCTCGCTTGCGCGAGATCGTGCTCGCCGATGCCTCGCCGAGCGTCGTCATTCCCGCGATCGCCGGGCTCGGCCGCAGCGGCGCCGACCTCGACCTCACGTTGCTCATGAGTCTATGCGGCTCCACCGACCACGAGGTCGCCAAGGCGGCCGCACGAGGCCTGGTCCGTTTTTCTGCGCATCGAGCCACCGCCGCGGTCCTCGGGCTCCTCGCGCACGAGCGTTGGGACGTGCGCTGGGCGGCCGCCGAGGTGCTCGCCGAACGCGGCGACCTCACGGCCCTCGCGCCGCTGCGCCGTGTCCAGGCGCTCGAGCATGACCCGCTGGTGCGTCAGGTGCTGGCCGGCGCCGTCGCGCGTCTCGAGGGCCTCGCCGCGGCCAGCGGCGCGGAGCTCACCGCGTGAATCCGCGGCGTGCGGGCGAGCCCCCCGCGGCGAGGGGCGGTGATGCTCGTGTACGCATCACCCCGGAGGAGGCGCGTCTGCTGCAGGAGTTGATCCTCGATCATTGCGGGGTCAGCCTCGGCTCCGACGCGGGCTTCCTGTTCGAGCGCCGCCTGGGTCCTCGCCTTGAGGCGCTCTCGCTCGAGTCGTTCATCGAGTACTTCCACTACCTCAGCTATGACCTCGATGGACCTGCTGAGCTCGAAGAGTGCATCGAGCGCATCACCACCCACGAGACCTATTTTTTTCGCGAGCAGTTCCAGCTCGACGCTTTCCGGCGGGAGATCGTCCCGCAGTTGCTCCGCACGGACCCGTGGCGCCGTGGCCCTGCCATTTGGAGTGCGGGGTGCTCGACGGGCGAGGAGGCCTACACCATCGCCATGTTGCTGGCCGAAGCCGCCCCTGAGGCGCCGGGGCTGGTGATCGGAAGTGACATCAGCCGCAAGGTGCTAGCCAGCGCGCAGCAGGGCGTATACGGCCCCGCGAGCTTCCGTAGCATGGACGACAGCGCGCGCGATCGACTCTTTCTCCCAGCCGGCCCGGGGCAGTGGCGTGTGCCGCCGTCGATCCGTCGCATGTGCAGCTTCGTGCATCTCAACCTGTTGGATGTCGGACGCTTCGCCACGCTCGGACGTCTCGACGTGATTTTCTGCCGCAATGTCCTGATCTATTTGTCGGCTCCGGCGCGCCACCGCATTGTCGAGGCGTTCTACGATGCCCTGGTCCCGGGCGGCTTCCTTCTCCTCGGTCACTCCGAGAGCCTGCTCAACGTCACGACCCGCTTCGACCTCGTGCACCTCACCAGCGACCTCGTGTACCGCCGCCCCGAGTGAGTCTCCGACGCCTTCTCTGTGGACCATGGACACCCTCGATCCACCGCTGCGTACCCCTGGCCAGAAGGTCCGCGTTCTCGTGGTGGACGACTCGGCCTACAACCGCCAGACCATCAGCGCGATGCTCGAGTCAGACCCGCTCATCGAGGTCATCGGCCGGGCCAGCAACGGCAAGGAGGCGCTGCGCCAGGCCTTCGATCTCCACCCCGATGTGATCACGTTGGACCTCGAGATGCCGGAGATGGACGGCTTCGCGTTCCTGCGCCTGCTGATGGCCAAGCGACCGATCCCGGTGATCATCATCTCGAGCCACAGCGAGCGTGACAATGTCTTTCGCGCGCTCGAGCTCGGGGCCATGGACTTCATCGCCAAACCGGGGCGCCACATCGGCCCCGACCTGCGCATGATCCAGGACGACCTCATCCTCAAGATCCGCACCGTCGCGCGCCTCAGCGTCGTCCGCCTGCTGGCCCGTGCCCAGGCCCTCGTCGAGCAGCGCTCGGAGCGCTCCACCGGCGAGCTCCCGGCCTTCGAGAGCGGTCGGTATGAGGCCGGTGGTGGCGCTCCGTTGCCGCTTCTCGGTGTCCTTGGCATCGCCGCGTCCACGGGTGGCCCGCCGGCGATCCAGCAGTTGCTTTGCGCTCTGCCGGCGACCCTACCGCTGGCGATCCTCGTGGCTCAACACATGCCCGCCCGCTTCACCCGGGCTTTTGCCGCTCGCCTCGACAGGATCTGCGCCTTTCAGGTGGTGGAGGCCAGCGATGCTCAGGTGCTCAAGGCCGGGACCGTCTACATCGCGCCCGGAGCCGCCAACCTCGAGGTCGAGATCGGGAGCCCACCTGGTGTGGCCCGGGTCCGCATCCGGCCCCCACGCCAGGGCGCCAGCATCGTCCCGTCCGGCGACCTCTTGTTCAAGACCGCCGCCGACGCCTTCGGCCCCCGCTTCTGCGCCCTGATCCTCACGGGGATGGGCTCCGATGGTCGTGAGGGGGCCGAGTTGGCGCGTCGCGCGGGTGCGACCGTGCTCGCAGAAGATCCGCGGACCGCGGTCATGCCTGGCATGCCTGGGTCGGCGATCGACGCTGGCCTCGTGGACCAGGTGCTGACCCTTGAGGAGCTGCCGGTGGCGATCCAGCGCTTCGCCGACCATTGCCGTGGCCTTCCCCCTCGTGAACCCGGACGCGCCGAGGCTGGCAGGTCGAGCGAGCGCTGACGGCTCCCAGGTTCGGCGTGGCCATCGTGCTTTTCTGCACTCCGATGTCGCTTGCCCGGGACCGTGGGGCGATGGAGCGTGATATCTTCGCGGCGATGCGCGTGCAGGACACGGGGCAGGACGAGGGCACCTCGCCGCCCGACGCTTCTCTCCAAGAGTTTTTCGGTCGTGGCGAGACCTTCGTCCGCCAGCTGATCGCCGAGAACGAGCGTCTCCGCGGCGAACTTCACGGTGCTTTCCCCGAGCGTGATGACCTCCCCGAGCCCAACTCGGCCACGATCATCGAGGACCTGGTCGTCCGGGTCGCCGAGCTCGAGCGCGAACTGGCCGAGGCCAGCATCGAGCCGCCGGCTCGCCTCTTGCCGAGCGACCGGAACCTGGCCCAGCGCGTCGAGCAGCTCGAGCACGAGAACTATCACCTCGCCTCGATGTATGTCGCCGGCTTGCAGTTTCACTCGGCGCGCACGCTCGCGGAGGTCCTGCAGACCGTCACCGAAATCTTGCTGAATTTCGTCGGCATCGGCGCCTTCACGGTCTTCATGCTCGACGAGGAGCGTCAGGTTCTGTTCCCGCTCGCGCGCGAGGGCGGTGATATCGAGGCATGCGGTGAGGTCGTGGTGAACCTCGATAGCAGCGGCCATGGTGCGTCGGTGGGCCCCTTCGCCGCGATGATCCAGCGGGCTCGACCGTGGACTCGCGGAGATCCCGCATACGCGGACGACAACGCGATCCTGTATCTTCCCTTGGTCAGCAACCGGCGCCTCGTCGCGGTGCTGCGTCTGGAGTCCTTTTTGGCCCAAAAACCAGGCTTCGACGACAACGACTTTAGCTTGCTCTCTATGATCTCCGAACACGCGGGCATCGCCGTTGAGACGGCATGGATCCGGGCGCACGCGAAGGCGGTCGCGTTGCAACGTCAAGCCGTGGAACACTTGGTGGGCGCATGACGCACGACAGCACAGAGACGACGAGGCGGCTGCACGCGCTGGTGGTCGAGGACAGCCCGCCGATGCGCAAGATGATCGTGTTCGCGCTGTCACGTATCAAGGGCCTCGTGGTCGCTGAGGCCGACGACGGCGTCGATGCCTTGCGCCGGCTCGCCGGCACCAAGTACGACCTCATCATCACGGACATCAACATGCCGATCCTTGACGGCCTGAAGCTCGTCAAGCGCTTGCGGGCCGACGAGTCGTACATGCACGTCCCGATCATCATCATCACGACCGAGGGCGCCGCCGAGGACCGCCAGCGGGCGCTAGCTCTCGGCGCCAACGCATACATCACCAAGCCGATCCAGGCCCCTCAGGTGATCAAGCTCGTCAAAGAGATCCTCGGCATCGTCGACGAGCCGCGCTAGCGGACGGGACGACGACTCGATGGCCCGCCCGCAGCGCGCGACACCGGTGCCAAAGGTCCGAGCGCCGTCCCCTGCGCCCGACGGCCTCGACGCGGCGATCGATGAGTACCTGACCCACCTCAAGGTCGAGCGCCGCTTGCGGCCCAACTCTCTCGCTGCCTACGCCCAGGACCTACGCGAGGTTGCCAGCTTTGTCGTCGCTCGCATCGGCGATCCTGCGGCGCTCGAGCGCATCGACGCTCCGCTGTTGCTCGCCTACCTGCAGACGATCGCTCCTCGGCTCAAGGCCCGCAGCCAGGCGCGCCGCATGGTCGCCCTGCGCGGCCTGTTCCGGTGGCTGCGCGAGGAGGGCCAGATCTCCGTCGACCCCACCCAGGGCCTCAGCAGCCCGCGCCTGGCTCAGAAGCTCCCCGATCTATTGGGCCGAGAAGAGGTGCTCGCACTCCTCGCTGCGCCGGGTACCGGGTCGTCGCTTGCCCTGCGCGACACGGCCCTGTTGGAGCTGCTCTACGCCAGCGGTTGCCGCATCTCGGAGGCGCTCGATCTCGGTATCAGCAACCTCTACCTCGATCAGGCCGTCGTCCGTTTGATCGGCAAGGGGGACAAGATGCGCATGGTGCCGCTGGGCGGCCCCGCGGTCGCCGCGCTGCAGGCCTGGCTGCAAGACGGGCGGCCCGCGCTAGCGAAGGGCAAGCGGCCGAGTCCTCTGGTCTTTCTCAACAAGAGCGGCGCCCGCCTGTCGCGTCAGGGATTTTTTCAGAAGCTGCGTGAGCACGCCATCAACGCTGGCATCACTCGCGACATCTCTCCGCACAAGCTGCGCCACAGCTTCGCCACCCACTTGCTCGAGGGTGGCGCTGACTTGCGCGCAGTGCAGACCCTGCTCGGTCACGCCGACATCGCCACCACGCAGATCTACACCCACGTCAGCGACGCCCAGCTGCGCAGCGCCCACCGCAAGCACCACCCGCGGGCTTGAGGTCATCAACAGCGCGGCGCGACGAAGCTGCCCTCGAGCGCGACGTCGACGCTAAACAGCGATTTGACGTCGCAAAGCCGGCCCGTGACCGTTGCGTCGTCGATCGCAAGGATCTCGAAGGTCGCGGGGAAGCTACCGCCCCCGAACGAACACATGTTGTTGCCGTCGTCCGGACCGGTCTCGCTGCCGCTGCCCTGCACGTCCTGGCCCAGCAGGTTGAACAGGCCTGGCGCCTGGAACTCCGGCGGGATCGCGATCGTGACCTCCCAGTGCGGGCCGCAGGCAAGTGTCGCGCTCGGGTCCGTACACGTCGCCTTCTGGTCCGACAGGCGCACGTACAGGGTCGCCGGATCTGGCTCGCCGCCGCCGCTGCTCCCGCTGCTCCCGCTGGTTCCGCTAGGGTTGGGGTCGGGGGGGATCTGCGACTTGAGGTACGCCAGCGTCTCGACGTCGGTCAGGGGCACAGCCTCACCGGCGCATGGCACCGGCGGGTCAACAGGTGGGGGTTCACCGGTGTCGGTGTTGACCGTCGTCGCGCTGGTGACCGTCGAGGCGGCGGTGCCTGGGTCATCGCCGGTCGTCGAGGTCGTCGAGGTCGCGGTGCCTGGGCCTGACGCAGGGCTGGTGGGGTCCGAACTGCCAGGGCTGCTTGGATCGCTGGCGCTTGAGGTCGGAGCTTCGCCTGTGGTGGTTCCGCCGCTCGAGCTTTCGCCGCCCTCTTCGTTGTCCAGCTTGGGACCACAGGCGACGCCGCCGGCGAGGGCGAGGGTGAGGGCACAACGTGAAAGTAAAGCCATCCGCGATGCATATCACGGGCTGGCATCTGGCGGCCTCACTTGGAGAAGGCGCGCCCAAGCTCCCGACTCAGTCGCCCGTGCTGCAGGCGGTTCTCGATCTCACCGTACACAGCGTAAAGGGCGGGGAGGAGGCTGGCGATGGCGACGACGGTGATGAAAAGCGACATGGTGGGTTCCTCTGCCGCCCCTGTAAGCCAGAATCGTGCCGCCCCGACGTGAAGTCCAAAGCTCTGAAACTGCTTGAGTTATTTCGCTGGCAACGCCATCGCGGGATGGCAACTCTTGTTGAGTGGCCAGCAGCCGCAGCAGCCACCCCGTCTGTTCAAGCAGCCCACGATGCTTCGGTGGTTTCGTTGACGCGCCGCACTCGCTTCACTAGAGTGCCTCGCCATAATGAACACGCGCGTTGCGGTGGGTTTCGTGTTTGCGGCGCTGTGCGCCTGTGTCACGCCGCAGGGCGGAACGACCGGCGGCAGCAGCAGCAGCAGCAGCAGCGGAGCCGAGTCCACCTCGGAGGACCCACCGCCCGACACGGACCCGATCCAGACGGTCACGAGCGAGACGGACACCAACCCGACCAGCTCGAGCACCACCGACCTGACCAGTTCGAGCACAACCGCAAGCACTGGCGATAGCAGCACCGGCGAGGCCTGCCCAGGCATCATCGATGCGCTCGCGCAAAAGCTCAGCGGCCCGCGCTGCTCGCTGTTGCTCGCCTTCGACAGCGAAGCAGCCATCGTCGGCTGGCACAGTGTCTGCGGTGAGGTCCCGGCGAGTGATGTCTACGACGAGAAGAGCGCTCTGGAGGCCGCGAGTTGCTGCGCCGACGGCGGCTTCCTCAACGTCGATGTCATCGAGAGCCCCTTCGTCGTTTACCTGCCGCCCCTGGCCCCGACGGATGGCGGCGTGGCGATCGTCAGCAACCACCTTGGTGCGGTCGTCTTCGAGGGCAGCATCGGCGCCGACGCCGGGACGATCTCCATCCCGGATCCTTTGAGCCCCGCCAGTGCCCTCGCCGACACTGGCGGCTGTGCTGGCGCCGGCTTCAGCTTTATGGACTTGGTCAGTTACCACGCCGGCCTGGGCACCATTCCAGCGGATCTGGAAGCCAGCCTCGCGGCCACGATCAAGGGCACCCTCCTGCCGGCCGCGATGGCTCAGGCCGGCGTCGTGGTCGATCGCAGCGTGCTGCTCGGATATGAGGACCACGACGGCGCGGCCAGCAGTTACATCGTGCTGCTCGAGCTGAGCGTGGGCTGAAAGGTCTGCGCAGGCGGCTCTCACCCCCTGCGACCCCCCACAGGGCCGAAGCGGCTCCGCGCGAAAACTCCGCCGGGCGCGCGTTTCATGTTATGCGGGAGCATGCAAACGCGCCTACTTACGCCATTCCTCGCCGGCCTCCTGCTCGCCCCGCTCGCCTGTGGCGACGACAAGGGGGCATCCACGGGCTCGGAAACCGACGCAACCGCCACCACCACCACCGATGCGATGCCGAGCACGGGTGGCACGGCGCCGACGACCACCGCCGATCCGACTGCGACGACAACGACGGACGGGCCGCCCCCGACGACCACCGTCGATCCGACGGCGACGACGACAACGACGGACGGCACCACGGGTGATCCTGTCGGCTGCAACGCGCCGGCTGACGCCGCGGACGAGGACATGGACGGTGTGGCCAACATGGCGGACAACTGCCGTTGCGACGCCAACCCGAACCAGCTCGACTTCAACGGCAACAAGGTCGGCAACGTGTGCGACGACCCGCTCAAGTTCACGATCGCCGACGGAACCCCGCCCGAGTTCAACAAGCTCGACACCACCGCGAACGCGAAGAAGGGCCTGTCCTGCAATTTCCCGGTCAGCCTCATCGTCCTGAACGGCGACGTGCAGGTGAGCCTCGACGACGCCGGCACCGCCAAGATCTGGGCCGCGAAGCTCAACTTCGCCGACACCCCCGAGCTCACGTGCGACCTGACCCTCGTCAAGGTCAAGCTCAAGATCGAGAAGTTCTTCGCCGACGGCCCCGAGCCATTCCTGGTCGGCTTCCCCTTCACCGTCCCCGATCACGACGCCGGGACGATCACCGGCCCGACCGACACTCCGCAGAACATCCTCATCAGCGGCATCCTCAACGTCACCGAGTCGTCCGCCCCGGACGTCGCGCCGCTCGGCGAGAGCCCGCTCGAGATGGTCCCGGGTGCGTTCCCCACCGGCGTCGCCTCGGTCGTCAACAAGGGTGAGCAGGTGTCGGTCACCTTCGATGACAGCGACTCGGTCGTGTTCATGCAGACCACCATGGGTGGGATCGAGATCAAGCTCACCGGCCTCAAGGGTACCCTGCGCCTGAAGATGTGAGGTGCTACCCTGCGCGGGCTCCATGGCCGCCAGCTCCCCGCGCCCTGCACCTGCCGCTGTGACCGTCGACGCCTCCGGGGCCCCCGCTCGCGGGACCGGGGGGGCGGACGACGTTACCAACGACGCGAACAAGGACGTCGACAAGGTCAAGCCGATCGAGCGGCTCCGGCGGGTCTTCACCTACGCAAGGCCCTACCGGGGCCGCCTGGTGATCGCCCTCGTCTGTTTGTTTGTCGCGTCCGGGCTCGGCCTGGTCCACCCGTATTTCTTCGGCGAGCTCGCCGGGGCGGCCTTCACCAGCGGCGGGGTTAGCAACCACGAGGCGGCCTACAACGCGCTGGCCACCAATTCCTTCGCGCTGGTCGCGGTGTTCCTCGCCCAGGCCGTGTTCATCTTCTTTCGCCACTACTACATGACGTGGATCGGCGAACGGGTGGTCACCGACCTGCGCATCGACCTCTATCGCCACCTAGCGACGATGCCGCAGAGCTACTTCCACACCACCCGCACCGGCGAACTCATCTCGCGCCTCGCCGACGACGTCACCCGCTTGCAGAACACCGTCGGCCAGGATCTCAGCATCTTCCTGCGCAACGTGATCATGCTCATCGGCGGCGTGGCGGTGCTGTTCTACATGAACTGGCTCCTGACCGCCGCGATGTTGGCCGTCGTCCCCGCGCTGATGATCGCCGCCAATTATTGGAGCCGCATCATCCGCGAGATCAGCCGCGAGGCTCAGGACGAGCTGGCACGCGCCTCCGGGGCGCTGCAAGAGGGCCTCGCCGCGATCGAGACCGTCCAGGCATTCACCCGCGAGCGCTTCGAGGTCGACCGCTACGGCGCCGCCCTCGAGCGCACCTTCGGCCTGTTCATCCGCCGCACCCTCGCGCGCAGCTGGTTCGCCTCTGTCATCTCCTTCTTCGCCTTTGTCTCGATCGCGGGCGTGTTCTGGCTCGGTGGCAGCATGGTCATCGAGGGCACGATCACCGCCAGCAACTTGATGAGCTTCCTGCTCTACACGCTGATCGTCGCTGGCGCCGTCGGGGCCCTCGCGGAGCTGTTTGGCGGCCTGCAGAGCACCTTCGGCGCGACCGCTCGGATCTTCGAGATCCTCGACACGATCCCCGCCATCGCCGACCCGCCCGTGCCCGTGCCCGCCCCGGCGCTGCGCGGAGCGATCGAGTTCATCGGTGTCTCCTTCACCTATAGCGACCGCGAGGTCCCGGTTGTGCAGAACATCGACTTGCGGGTCGAACCCGGGGAGGTCTGCGCCCTCGTCGGTCCCAGCGGGTCTGGCAAGACGACGCTCGGCCGGCTGGTCCTTCGCTTCTGGGACCCGAGCGCGGGCCGTGTGACGCTCGATGGCCACGACCTGCGCACCCTCCGACTCGCAGACCTGCGTGGGGTGATGGCGATCGTCTCGCAAGACCCTGTCCTCTTTAGCGGCACGATCCGCGAGAACATCCGCTACGGTCGCCTCGACGCCAGCGACGCCGAGATCGAGGCGGCCGCGCAGGCGGCCAACGCCGACGGCTTCATCCGTGAATTCCCCGAGAGTTACGACACCGTCGTCGGCGAGCGCGGCGTCAAGCTCAGCGGCGGTCAGCGTCAGCGTGTCTCGATCGCCCGCGCGATCCTCCGTGACCCGCGCGTCCTCATCCTCGACGAGGCCACCTCGGCCCTCGATAGCCAGAGCGAGCACCTCGTGCAGGAGGCCCTCGAGAAGCTGCAAAGGGGCCGCACCACCCTCGTCATCGCCCACCGCCTCAGCACCATCCGCGACGCCGACCGCATCGTCGTCCTCGACCACGGTCACATCGTCGAGGTCGGCCGGCACGATGCGCTCATGGCCCGCCACGGCACCTACGCCCGTCTCGTCGCCCGCCAGGCGGCAGCCGCCGCCGACGAGATCACCAGCGCCGCGCTCGGCCCGGCCGCCTGACGCTGCGCCCCCTGGCATCGCCCCCCGGGCCCGTGTTACTCCTCGCGCCACCATGGCCACCGCCGACGATGCCCGCGAGGGCGAGCTGATGCAGAAGATCGTGTCCCTGTGCAAGCGCAGGGGCTTCGTGTTCCAGAGCTCCGAGATTTACGGTGGCCTTCGCTCTGCCTACGACTACGGTCCGATGGGGGTGGAGCTCAAGCGCAACCTGATGAGCGAGTGGTGGCGCTTCATGGTCCACAGTCGCGAGGATGTCGTCGGCATCGACGCGTCGATCATCATGCATCCCGACGTGTGGAAGTCGAGCGGGCATCTCGCCAATTTTTCCGATCCGCTGGTCGACTGCAAGGTGTGTGGCGAACGCTTTCGTGCCGACAAGGCGCCGAAGCTGGCCGAAGGCGCGGACGCGCCGATCACCCTCGCCGACAAGGGGCGGGCCAAGGCCGCGCTGGAGAAACTCGAGGCCGGCGGTGTCCCGCTGCGCCGCGATGGCAGCAGCCTGCTCGGCGCCAAGGCCGGCCCCGCCGGCTACGTGTGTAGCAACTGCGGCTCACCGTTCCTCAGCGAAGAGCGTCGCTTCAACCTCATGTTCCGCACCACGCTCGGCCCGGTCGACCCGATCGGCGACATCGTCGGCATGGTCCGTGGTGCGATCGCCGAGGGCGCCGACGACAAGCAGCTGCGCGCCCGGGTCGAGGCCGCGATGGCCGGCAGCTCCGTCTACCTGCGCCCCGAGACCGCCCAGGCGATGTTCGTGCAGTTCATGAACACCCAGCAGAGCACCGGCATCAAGGTCCCCTTCGGCATCGCCCAGATGGGCAAGAGCTTCCGCAATGAGGTCACCGCGGAACACTTCATCTTCCGCTCGTGCGAGTTCGAGCAGATGGAATGTGAGTACTTCTGCCCGCCCGGCGAGGGCCCGAAGTACCTCGAATACTGGAAGGAGCAGCGCATGAAGTGGTGGCGTGGCCTCGGCATCGCGCCCGACAACCTCCGCTTTCGCGCCCACGACGCCGACGAGCTGGCCCACTACAGCGACGGTTGTTTCGACGTCGAGTACAAGTTCCCGTGGGGCTGGGACGAGCTTGAGGGCATCGCCAGCCGCACCGACTACGACCTCAAAGCCCACGCCGCTGGTAGCAACAAGAAGCTCACCTACTTCGATCCGGAGGCCACCGATCCAGCGACCGGCAAGCCCGGTTGGCATTACGTCCCGCACGTCGTCGAGCCGGCAGCCGGGGCCACCCGCGGCGTGCTGGCGGTGCTTTGTGACGCGTACGCCGAGGAGCCCGGCGACGCCGACGGCAAGGGGGCACGCACCGTCCTGCGCTTGCACCCCCGGCTCGCGCCGATCAAGGCCGCGATCTTGCCCCTCGTCAAGAAGGACGGCATGCCGGAGATCGCCCGCCGGATCGCGGAGCAGTTCTTCGCCGCCAGCGTGAACGCGAAGTACGACGAGCAGCACGCGATCGGCAAGCGCTACGCGAGGCACGATGAGATCGGCACGCCGTACTGCCTCACCGTCGACACTCAGACCCTCAGCGACGACACGGTCACGATCCGCCACCGCGACGATCGCCGGCAGGAGCGGATCAAGGTGCAAGAAGCCGTCGACGTCATCCAGCGCGCCCTCAGGGCGTAAAATTTTCGCCCGTCAAACCTGGAGGAGCCCGCATGCCCGCACCCCGGAACGTTCACTGCAAGAAGCTTGGCAAGGAGCTGCCTGGCTTGCCCTTCAAGCCCTTCCCCAACGAGCTCGGTCAGCTCATCTTCGACAACGTCAGCATGCAAGCGTGGCAGATGTGGCTCAAGGAGTCGCCGCGCTACATCAACACCTACCGGCTTGATCTTCAGTCGAAAGACGGCCGCGACTTCCTCGAGAAGCAGATGAAGATATTCTTCGGCTTCGAGCAAGGGGACCTCGCCGAGACCGCCTTCACCCCGCGCGAATCCTGAACGGCGCGCGCAATCGAGCGCTGCTGAGAAGGGGCCGCAAGAACCCATGTTCTTGCTTTTGGCGGTCATGGCGCCCTACGATGCTGGCCTCTCTGGCCAGGATTTAAGTAGGGATGAAGACCGCAGACTCAGTGTGCCGTGACCGCCTCCTTCTTCGTCGTGCGGGGCTCTTCTTGCCGCTCGGAGTCCTGTTCGGCGTGGCGTTCGGCGGTTGCGCCAAGGTCTGCGACGACGATGGGTTCGCCTGGCAGCAGGACAAGAGCTGCCTCGCGCAGCTCTCGGCGACCGAGACGGATACCAGCAACACCGATTCAGACACCGACACCGGCCCCACCGGCAGTGCAACCGAGATGCCGACCACCAACGGTGGGGGTGGTAGCAAGTGGTGCGTCGACGCTGATGGTGACGGCGCCGGCGATCCGGACATGTGCACGGACGTGCCGCCCGGTGACACCCCGCCGGACGGCACGGTTAATAACGATGGGGACTGTGACGACAGCGACCCCAACACCTTCCCGGGCGCGGCCGAGAACGACAGCCCGACCGCGTGCATGACCGACGCCGACGGAGACGGCTGGGGCGACGTTGATCCCCCGGGTGGCGGTGGCCCCGGCGAGCCGGTGCCCGGCACCGATTGCGACGACGCGAGCGCCAACACCTTCCCCGGCGCCGCGCCCAAGGACGACCCCGACGCTTGCATGAAGGACGAGGACGGCGATGACTACGGGGACAAGGATCCGCCGGGTCAGGGCGGCGAGGGCGGTGTGGTCCCCGGGACGGACTGCAACGACGCCGACCCCAACGCTTTCAAGACCTGTGGCGCCTGCACCGACGCGGATGGCGACGGCGCGCTGGTCGACTGCGACGCCTACCCGCCCGATCACCCGTTCCCTGACTGCGATGACAGCGATCCCAACACCTTCCCCGGCTCCGCGCCCAAGGACGACCCCGACGCGTGCATGACCGACGCCGACGGCGACGACTGGGGCGACAGCATGCCGAAGAGCCCGGACGCTGTGCCGGGTACGGACTGCGACGACAGCGACCCCACGACCTACCCTGGCGCGGCCGCGAAGGACAGCCCCACCGATTGCATGCACGATGGCGATGGTGACGGTCATGGTGACGCAAAGCCTGATCCCGAGAAGCCGGGCGTGATCGCCGGGAGCGACTGTTACGACGACAACCCGATGCTCTCGCCCAGCAACAACGTGCTGCTGACGGCCGAGATCAGCACCGGCAGCATGCTCGAGGTCGACCTCGCCACCGGCGATCTGACCGAGTATGGCTCGGTCGATGTGCAGGGCTTCAACCCGTGGATCCCGACCAGCGTGGCCGTCAATCCGGTCGACGGCACGATCGTCGCCGCGCTCGCCTTCCGCGACAAGCTGGTGACCATGAATTACTGCGGCGCGGGCGTGCCGACGGCGTTCCCGGGGGCCCACAAGAAGAAGATCTGCGGCATCAGCTTTGACCGCGACGGGGTGCTCTACGGCGTCGATGGTCAGGTGGATCAGTTCCTCACCTTCAACCCCGACGGCTCGCTCAGCCCCGACAAGGTCAAGTCGCTGACCTTCGAGGGCAAGACGCTCAACGTCGCCGACTGCGGGATGGCCTTCGACTGTCACATGGATCGCGTGCTGCTCTCCGACTCGGGCTCGGGTGGCATCTACGTCGCCAACCCCGCCGACGGCACGACCACCCGGGTCGCGGATCTGGCGGGCGAGGCTTTTGGCAGCGGCCTCGAATACGACCCCACCACCAAGCAGGCGCTGTCCTGTGACGATGTCTCGCTGCTCTCGATCGCGCTCGACGGCAGCAACAACTTCACGCAGCTCCCGGATCTCGTCGCGCCGGCCGACGACCTCGGTTTCGGCCCGAAGTGCAACTAGACGATCCAGAATCTCGAACAGGCACAGACGCTCATGACCAAGACGGCCACTTTCATCTCGACTCTCGGCGTGCTCCTGACGACGCTCGCAACCGGTGCCGCGTCCGCGCAGAGTGCGGGCCCGGCACCAGCCCCGGCACCGGCGGCGACACCGGCGGCGACCGCGGAGGTCTCGGTCGCGGCGACACCAGCCGCGACTGAGCCCACGTCGTCGTCCGCGCTCGTGAAACAGGAGCCGTGGATCCGGCAGTTTCGGCCGACCGGCAATTCGTGGGAGCTCGGTGTGTACGGGGGCATCTTCCTGCCCTCGAAGCGCCACGAGTTCTACGACGCCAAGCTCGAGCAACCCAACTACGGCCATCAAGCGCTGGCCAAGGTCGGCGGTGACCTCGGCCTGCGGGTCGGCTATTACCCGGTTCGCTTCTTCGGTGTCGAGCTCGAGGGTGGCCTCATCCCGATCAAGGTCGCCGACGGCAGCAGGGCGACCATGTACAGCTTCCGCCCGGTCCTCCTGGCCCAGCTGCCGTATCGCATCGCTCCCTTCGTGCGGGTCGGCATCGGCATGCTCGGCATCTCCTCGGGCGCGCTCGGCAAGGACCTCGATCCGTCGTTCAACATCGGCGGCGGCGTGAAGTTCTACATCAATCGGCTGCTGGCCCTGCGCCTCGACATCGTCGACAACGTCGCCACGGCCTTCGGCGTCGGCAACGACCGCTCGAACAACGTCGAGGTCCTGCTCGGGCTCTCGCTGCGCCTCGGCAAGCAAAAGGCGGGTCCTGGGCCCGCGCGTGCGCTCATCGACACCGACCTCGACACGCTCTACGACCCCGGCCAGCGGGGCGTCGCGCCGGCCGACGAGGATGCGTGCCCACAGCAGCCGGGCCCGCGTGAGAACCGGGGGTGCCCATGGATCGACAGCGACAGCGACGGGCTCTACGACCCGGGTCAAGGTGGTGTGCCGGCGGCGGAGGTCGACGCGTGTCCGCAGCAGCCGGGTCCACGCGAGACCCAGGGGTGCCCGCTGGTCGATACGGATCTCGACACCCTCTACGATCCGGGCCAGCCGGTGCCGGCGCAGGAGATCGATGCGTGCCCGAAGGAGCCCGGGCCGCGTGAGCTGCAGGGCTGCCCTGACCGCGACAAGGACACGATCCAGGACCGCTTTGATAAGTGCCCCGACCAGCCCGAGGTCTTTAACCAGGTCGACGACAAGGATGGGTGCCCCGACGAGATCCCGAAGGCCGTCGAGCGGATCAGCGGTGTCATCGAGGGCATCTACTTTGACGTCGACAAGGACACGATCAAGCCCCGCTCCAAGGCCACCCTCGATCGCGCGATCAAGGTCCTCAAGGAGTTCTCGACCACGCACTGGAGGATCAGCGGCCACACCGACTCGGACGGCTCGCGTGACCACAACATCGACCTGTCCAACCGACGCGCGGCGTCCGTCAAGCAGTACCTCATCGATCACGGCATCGACGGCGCGCGCCTCGAGTCGCAGGGCTTCGGTCCGGACGAGCCGATCGACACCAACGCGACGAAGAAGGGTAAGGCCCGCAATCGTCGCATCGAGTTCAAGCTGATGGACCAGCGCTAGGAGCCGGTCAGACCGTCGACGCCGCGGTGCGCAGAGCGCCCGCGGCGTCGTCCGTTTCCATGCGGTCGTGAGAGACGAGCATGCGCCGCAGGGCAGCTCGCGGGCGGACAAGCTCAGCCGTGGGCGTAGGCGGCCGCCGGGACCTTGACGGTGCGCGCCACCTCGCGACGCCGCGATCGCAGCACCAGGGGCGTCAGGAGCAGTCCGAACAGGAATCCGCCGAGGTGGGCGAACCACGCGAACTGCACCTTGGCGGTGAAGAAGCCCATCACGAGTTGCAGGCCGACCCAGGCGCCGAGGTACAGCCAGGCCGGGATCTTGAGCTGCACGAAGAAGATCGTCTGGAACAGCTTGGCCCGCGGGAAGCTCCACAGGTACGCCGCCATCACGCCCGCGATCGAGCCGGAGGCGCCCACGATCGGCGTCGCGGTGGCGTAGCTGAGCAGCACGTGCAGCGCCCCGCCGGCGATCCCGGCGCCGACGAAGAGCAGCAGAAAACGCAGGCGGCCGAACAGGTGCTCGATGTTGTCGCCGAAGATGTAGAGGAAGTAGGCGTTGAAGAGGACGTGGTACCAGCTGCCGTGCAGGAACTGGTGGGTGACGAGGGTGTGCACCGACTCGTCATATTCGCGGACGATCTTGCCGGAGATGATCGCCCAGTCGCGATAGAAGACGAAGCCCTGGACCTCGGCCAAGAACAGCAGGAGAAACCCGCCGAGCAGCAGATACACCAGCCACGGGGTGCCGCGCGCGGGGTTGTCGACCTCGACCGGGAGTTGGGTGACGATCTGCGCGACCCAGATGACGCCGCGGCGCACCAGCTTCTCCTTGAGCGCCTGTTGCCCCTCCGAGGTCGTGCGTACCGCGAGCTTGCGCCGCTCCTCGCCGTCGAGCCAGATGCCCGCGCAGCGCGAGCAGCACTCGATCGGCGTCTTCAGCTGGCCGGGGAGCTGAGGCTCGTACATCGGGCCGTGCCCGCGCGGGCACAGACGACGCGAGCGGGG
>JBGAUO010000130.1:0-12783 GCA_044228605.1 Nannocystis sp.
GGGGGCGGGGCGGGGTGGGCGGGCGCGCTGGGGGGGGGGGGGGGGGGGGGCGGGGGGGGGGGGGGCGCGGGCGGGGGGGCAGGCCCAGCGGGTCGCGCTGGCGCGGGCGATGGTCGTGCGGCCGCCGTTGTTGCTGCTCGACGAGCCGATGTCGGCGCTGGATGTGGAGGCGAGGGTGGCGGCGCGGTCGCTGCTGCGCGGGTGGTTGGCGGAGGTGCCGGGGGTGAAGTTGGTGGTGACACACGACCTCGAGGACGCGCGGGCGGTGGCCGACCGGATGCTGGTGCTCGCGGGGGGGCGGCTGGTGGCGGAGGGGACGGTCGAGGAAGTGCTGTTGGCGCCGTCGGGGTTTGTGGCGGCGATGTTGCGGCCGCAGGGGTGAGTTCACAGGGCGTGGTCGACGACGGCGCGTGAGCGGGTGGCGTGGGCGAGGTCGTGGTCGACGACGGCGCGCGAGCGGGTGAGGGTCTGTTGGGCGCGCTCGGCGAGGGGCTTGCACTCGGCGAGGGGGAGCGGGCGCCAGCTGGGGTGTTCGAAGCAGGCGCCGACGCCGGGGATGCCGCGGCCGGCGGCCGCGAAGGCACGTCCGTCGCCGATCGCGGAGCCGTCGGCGAAGGCGGCGAAGCCGGGTTGTCCGGGGAGGAGGACGTTGCCGGCGAAGCTGCGGGGGATCTGCACGCCGAGGTAGTGCAGCAGGGTCGGGGCGAGGTCGATGTGTCCGCCGACGGTGTTCACGGCGCCGTGGACCTGTCCTTTGGGCAAGACGATGAGGCCGGCGATGCGGTCGAGCTGGAGCGGGACGGCGGGGGTCCAGGCCGAGATGCCGGCGAGCTGGAGGAGCGCGGGGTCGGCGGGGAGTCGGCTGTCGTGGTCGCCGTAGATCGCCACGACGGTGTTGTGGGCGAGGCCGCTGCGCTCGAGGTCGGCGAAGAGCGCCGCGAGGGAGCGGTCGAGGTGGTGTACGCCGTGGAGGTAGTTGCCGAGGGCGCTGCCCTCGAGGGCGCCGAGCTGAAGCTGCTTGAGGCTGTCGGGGAAGTGGTCGTAGGGGTGGTGGAGGCTGAGGGTGACGAGGAAGGCGAAGAAGGGGCGCGGGCTGGCCTCGAGCTCGGGCAGCATGCGCTGGAAGAAGGCGTCGTCGGCGAGGCCCCAGCCGACCACCGGGCCGGGGCCGAGCTCCTCGCTGAAGAGGGAGCGCTGGAAGCCGTAGCGGGGGTGGAGGACGGCGCGGTTCCAGAAGCCTTTCTTGAAGGGGTGGGCGGAGAGGGTGCTGTAGCCGGCGTCCTGGAGGACGTGGGCGAGGCTGAGGAAGTGATTGTCGGCGCGGAGGAAGGCGATGGCGCCCTGGCCGAGGGGGAGCTGGGAGTTGAGGACGGCGTACTCGGCGTCGGAGGTCATGCCCTGGGCGGTCTCGTCGGCGAGGTTGGGATAGACGAGGCTGCGGGGGCGGAGTTGGTCGAGGAAGGGGGTGACGGGTTGACCGTGGACGAGGGTGCCGGGGACCCAGCCCTGGAGGGCCTCGGCCTGGATGACGAGGAGGTTGGCGCCGCGGGCGACGCCGGCGTTGGGGTCCGGGGGTGTGTGGGGGCGACGGGTGTGCCAGGCGGTGATCGCGGCGCGCTGGGTCGGCGGGAGCTCGCTGCGAAACAGGCGCTCGCGGGCGGTGCGGAGGGCGTCGAAGGTGTGGGCGCCGAGGACCCCGAAGCGGCCGACGTTGTGTTGTTCGGAGAAGACGCGGTCGCCGAGCGGGCCGGCCATGGCGGCGGCCATGGCGACCGCGAGCGGCAAGGGGGCGAGCAAGGGGAGGGCGATGTTTGCCGAAAACGGCGGGCTGGCTTTGGGGACCCGGGGCCAGGCGAGGGCGAGGAGGAGGCCGGTGAGCACCGGGACAGCGAGCCAGCGGTGCGCGGGTACCGACAGGGCGGCGATGCTGCTGCCGATGTCGCCGACCTGATGGCTGGCGACGAGGGCCTGGACCGGGATGATGCTGCCGAGCAGCTGCATGTACAGGAGGTCGGCGAAGAGCAGGGTCGCGGTCAGGAGGGTCAGGAGGAAGGCGAGCAGCGGCCGGATGCGGCCGGGGGCGGCGAGGACGAGCAGGGCCGGCAGGCTGGCGGCCGAGACGGAGATCGCCAGGCCGCCGCGCCAGAGGGGGAGGCCGGCGAGGTCGGCGAAGGAGAGGCCGAGAGCGAGGGTGGCGGCCCAGGTCCAGAGCGCGGGGAGGTGACGGAGGGCGTGCTGGCCGAGGCGCTTGCGGCGGGCCTGGAAGATCAGGGCGAGGGTGGTGGCGACGAGGAGGAGCTCGGCGAGGTCGCTGCGGCGGGTGACGAGGATCGATGCCGAGGTCGGCAAGCCGGCGGTGGGGGGGGCGGCCCAGCCGACGTGCTCGCGGACGAGCCCGAGCTCGAGGGTGTGCGGACCGGGTTGGGCCGGGCCGGCGACCCGAAGGGGGACGCTGAGGCTGGTGCCGGGGGGGATGTCGGCGGGGAGCTCGCTGCGCAGGCCCTCCTCGCCGAGGAGGACGCCGTCCGGGCTGCGCCAGCGGTAGGAGAGGCGATCGGCCGTTTGCGGCGAGAGGGGCGCCGCGCCGGTGTTGCGGATCCGGACGTGCAGGAGCTCTTCGCGGCCGACCGGCAAGGTCCACGGCCAGTCGGCGGCGCACAGCTCGAAGGCGAGGAGCGGGGGGAGGACCGTGACCGGGACTTCCGTGGGCGGGTCGGTCGGGTACCAGCCGGTGTTTTCGCGGACGGCGGCCCACTCGAGGAGGTGCGGGCCCTGGTCGGGCGGGCCTTGCACGCGGGCGTGGAGGAGCACCTCTTCGTCGCGGGCCAGCGCGGGTAGCGGGGTGCGCAGGCCGTCGTAGTCGACGTCGCGGCCGGAGGGGTCGCGCCAGTGGTAACTGAGGGCGAGGCCGTGGTCGTCGGGCCAGTCGTCGCCGTGGTTGACGACGAGGACGTCGAGCTCGCTGATGCTGCGGGCGTGGATCGGTGGGAGCTCGGCCTCGACGTGGATCTGGTCGCGCGCGGGCCCGACGGTGACGGTGATGCTGCGGCTGCCGGAGCTCGGGGGGCCGAGCCAGCGGATGTGCTCGCGGACGGGCTCCCACTCGAGGGTGTAGATGCCGGGGGTGGCCGGGGCGGTGAGGCGGGCCTGGAGGTCGACGCTGCCGCCGGGGGCGAGGGGGCCGGGGAGGTCGGTGCGCAGGCCTTCGAGGCGGCGGCCGTCGGGGTCGAGCCAGTGGTAGCTGAGGCGGTCACCGGCGGCCGGAGACCAGGGGGTGTCGCCGAGGTTGTGAAGGCGGAGTGGGACCGTGAAGGGTTGGCTCGCGGCGAGGGGCGGGAGCGGCGAGGGGAGATCCATGGCCCAGGCGAGGCGGGCGTCACTGGCGACGATCTCGACGGGGATGAGGAGGTCGTGGGTGAAGCTGGCGGGGCCCCACCAGCGCTTGTGCTCGCGGACTGGCTCGAATTGCAGGTAGTAGCGGCCGGGGGTCGGGGGGGCGCGGATCGTGGTCTCGAGCTGGGTCCGTTCGCCCGGCGCGAGGGGGGCGGGGAGCTGGGTGCGGGCGCCGTCCCACTCGAGCACGCTGCCGTCGAGGTTGCGCCAGTGGTACGAGAGGCGGTCCTGCTTCTCCTCCGACCAGGTCAGGTGGGTGCGGTTCTGCAGGACGACCGCGACGGTGACCTGCGCGCCGGGGGCGAGGGTCGGCGGGACGGCGTGCGAGACCAGCTGCCAGTGGCCGTCCGGGAGCTCGGCGCGGGCCAGCGTGGGCGCGAGCAGGGCGAGGGCGAGGGCGGCGCAGGGCAGGCGCGGGGAGCTGCGGGGGGTGGGTCCGAGCGGCGGGGGGGCCGGGCCCGGCCGGTGTGAGGCTGGCCTTTGGGACATGTCTTTAGCGACCGGGTCGTTGGGACCTGCGCTTTTGGCCAGGTCCGACGGGGAGCCAGAGGCCGACCTCGAGGCCGAGGTTGAGCTCGAGGCCGCCGAGGGAGGTCTTGTTGGCGGGGAGGTCGAGCACGGGGCGGCGCAGGCCGGGGCCGGCGAGACCGCTGCCCCACAGCTCGACGCGGACGCCGACGCGCAGGCGGGCGCCGGCGTGGCCGACCGGGGCGCTGTAGCCGGGGGCGAGGCGCAGGCCGATGCCGATGAGGGGGGTAGGTGGGCCCGCGGAGGAGCTCAGCGGGAGCTTTCCGTGGCCGTCGCCGACGCGCCAGGTCTCGACGCTGACCATCGCGGCCGCGGGGAGATCGAAGCCGCCGCGACGGAGGGCGTAGCCGATGCCGAGGGCGATCCGGAGGCGGTCCAGGCGGAAGGGTTCGAGGGCCCGGGTGAGCCAGCGAAGGTCGGCCGTGAGGAGCAGGCCGGACGGGGCGCGGGCGTCGAGGCCGAGGCCGAGACCCGCGCCGCGCAGGCCCGATCGGGCGAGGCCGAGGCCGAGGCTGGGGTACAGCAGGGGGCCGAGGTTCCACGGCCGGGCGGGCTCCTGCGGCGGTGGTGGTGGGAGTTCCGGCGCGGGCTTTGGGATGTCCTTGGGGACAGGTTCCGGGGGCGGCGCGAGCAGAGCGGCGGGGACCGGGACGTCCTTCTTGTCGGGGACCGCGGTGTCGTCCTCGATGGCGGCGACGAGGTTGGCGAGCGCGCTGGCGATGGGTCTGGCGGGGGCGTCGGCGTCGAGCTCGAGGGGTCGGAGGTAGGCGCGGCCGTCGGCGAGGATGAGGGTGAGGAGGAGCTCGGTGTCGTTGCGCCGGAGGTCGATGAACGCGCGGAGCGAGCCCTCGGTGGCGGTGGGGGCGGCCTCACCGTCGCTGACGAGGGTGACGCCGGGGAGTCGGAGGCGGATGGCTCGCTCGAGCTCGGCCTGCGGGGCGAAGCCGTCGCTGCGAAGGATCGCCACGCGGATGCGGGCGGCGGTGGGTCCTTCGGCGGCGGGTTCGGCGGTGGGTCGCGAGTTCGCCGGGTCCTGTGCGAGGGCCGGCGGGCTCGTCAACGCCAGCAGGGCCATCGCGATCGTCGTCCACGGAGGGGCCACGGCGGTCCGTGTATAGCCGTGTCGCCGCGGAACTGCGAGGGTCCGCGGCGGCGGTGCGGGACCTCAGGGCTTTTGCTGCTGACAGAAGTCGAACTTCAGCGCGCAATCCTCCTTGGGGACGCCCTGGTCGAGGCATTCACCGTACTGCGCTTGACAATCGACCGGCGGCTGGGGATCGCCAGGCTGACAGTTTTGCAGGAGCGGCTGACACTTCTCCGGGGGATTGCCGTCGCCGAGGCACTGTTCGAACTGCAGCTTGCAGTCGTCGACGGGCGGTGGCGGTGGCTGGCACTGGTCGAGCAGCGGCTGGCACTTCTCCGGGGGATTGCCGTCGCCGAGGCATTGTTCGAACTGCAGCTTGCAGTCGTCGGCGGGCGGTGGCGGTGGCGGGGGCTGGCACTGGTCGAGCAGCGGCTGGCACTTCTCCGGGGAGCCGCCGCCTTCGAGGCACTGTGTGAACTGCAGCTTGCAGTCGTCGGCGGGCGGCTGGGGCTCGGGCGGGGCGTAGCAGCCGCAGAGGTTCAAGATCGGCGCGCAGCCCTCCTTGCTGCCGCCGGATTCGACGCACTTGTTGAAGTCGGCCTCGCAGCTCGGCGGTGGCGGTGGCGGTGGCGGCTGGCAGGCGTCGAGGAGCGGGCCGCACTTCTCGGGCGGGAGGCCGTCTTCGAGGCACTGCTGGAACTGTTGCTTGCAGTCGTCGCCAGGGGCGGGCGGTGGCGGTGGCTCGCACATGTCGAGCAGCGGGGCACACTCGTCCTTGGTGCCGCCCTTCTCGAGGCAGGTGTGGAACGCGGCGTGACACTCGGGCGCTGGGCCGTCGGGGCCGCAGTCGCCGGGCTCGGGCTGATCGGGCTTGGGGCCGGGGTGGTGGGGGTGGTGCGGCTTGTGCGGCTTGCTGGGCTTGCAGCCGCAATCGTTGTGATCGGCGTCCGACTCGAGCGAGCGATCGGTGGGTTCGCTGTCGCAGGCGAGCAAGCTGCTCAGCGCGGCGCACACGAGGGACAGGCCAAAACGATGCAGAGATGAATGCATGACTCGCGCTCCTTTGTGATGTCTCAAGCGGGGGGACCATGCTTCGTGACGCGAGCGGGTCGGGCATTACATCGAGGCTGGAATTAAGTTCGCGGCGCTCGCCGGGTTCGCTGCGCGCGACTGTCCCAAGCGCCATGTCCCTGGCGACAGGAATCTTGGGGCAGCTCAGAATTTGCAGGCGGGCGGGCCGACGCTGAGGTCGTCGATGCTCCAGCCGCCGACGGGCGGGGAGGGGCCGTCGCCGCGCTGGCAGAAGCGGACGCGCAGCTCCTTGCTCTTGAACGGGCCGAGGTCCTCGCTGTGCGCGGTCCAGTCGGGGAGGAAGACCGGGCCCGGGATGACCACCAGGGGCACCCACGCCTGTTTCTGGCCGTCGAAGACGTCGATGCGGGACGTGAGATCGGGGCTGGGGCTGCTGAGGATGTCGTAGAACTCGAGGTGGAGCTCGCCGGGGAAGCCGCTGACGTCGATCGCCGGGCTCACGAGGCAGGCCTCGGGGAAGGGCTCGCTGGGCAAGCAGCCGCCGATGGCGGCGCCGGCGAGGTGGTTGTCGGCGCTGGGTGAATGGTCCTCACCGGGGTCGTCGGCCATGGGGATCGCGCACTGCGAGGCGATGGCCGGGCCGATCTGCCACGGGGGCTCGGCGATCCAGCCGCCGGCGAGGCTGAAGTCGGTGACCAGGAGCGGGGGCTTGGGTGTCGGGGCGACGCACTCGCCGGCGCTGCACAGCTCGTTGCTGGTGCACTTGTCGCCGTCTTCGCAGGCGAGGCCCTCGGAGGTCCACTCGACGGCGCAATTGCCGGTGACGGGGTTGCAGACGCCGGTGCGACAGGGGCCTTCGAGGCCGCTGCAGTCGGTCTGGAAGCTCGGGCTGCACTTGCCGGCGAAGCAGGCCTCCTTGAGCGTGCACAGGTCGCCGTCGTCGCAGAACTCGCCGTCCTTGCGCGGGGTCGGCTGGCACACGCCGGGGGGTAGGCAGTTTTGCACCTCGCAGGGGCCGGGGGGCGGGCAGTCGCTGACGTCGTGGCACTGGGGCTCGCCGCAGGTGCCGGCGAAGCACTCGCCGAGCTCGCAGTCCTTGGGCGTCTCGCAGTGGCTGCCGGGTTTGCACGGGGGGCAGGGGCCGCCGCAGTCGATGTCGGTCTCGCCGGGGCCGGGGGCGCCGTCGTGGCAGGAGAAGCCCGCGCTGTCCGGGTCGCCGCCGGGCCCGGAGGGGGGCTCGTGGGTCGGGTCGAGGGTGCCGGTGCCGGTGGTGCCGGTGGTCGGATCGCCGCTGCTGCCGGGCTCGCTGAGGGCGTGGGTCGAGCCTTCGTGGGGGAGCTCGAACACCAGCGGCGAGCATGCCTGTCCCAGAGGACAGGCGAGAAGACAGGCGGCGGCGCGGCGCTTCATGGTTCGGCGAGGGAGCGCTCGGCCTGCGAGCGGTGGACGCCGGCCGGGAAGTCGCTGAGATATTGCTGCCAGCAGGCGGCGCGCTCGTCCGGCTCGGCGCGACGGCACAGGCCGGCGCGGGCGTCGTCGGCGTAGCGGCCGTGCGGGAAGGCGGCGAGGTACTCGTGCCAGAGGGCCTGCTCCTGGGCGGGGCCGGAGCGCTGGCGGGCGAGGGTGAAGAGGTCGCCGTAGCTGAGGTCGGCGGCCCGGCTGCCGGGGGCGAGCTTGATGACCTGGCGGTGCAGTTGTTCGGCGCTGGTGTAGTCGCCGGACTGCCAGGCGGCCTCGGCCTCGCCGCCGAGGCGGCGCAGCTGGTCCGTGAGGGTCTCTGCGGTGGCAGGGGCGGCGCTGGCGGGCTTCCTGGTCTTTGAGACAGGTGCGGGTGCGGGTGTCGGGAGCTCGGCGATCGGCGCGGCGATCGGCTCGGCGATCGGCTCGGGCGCCGGTGCGTCGGCGGGGCGCTGCGGGCGGCTGTGCGGGGCCGGGGTCGCGATCTCGACGGGTTCGCGGAACGGGGCGACGCCGGCGCTGCCGCCGGCGTGTTGCCACCAGGGGGCCTGAGAGGCGGCGTTGTAGGCGGTCTCGTAGCGGGTGGCGAGCATGGGCGAGGCGACCGCGAGGATCGCCGCTGCGGCGGCGGCCGTGGCCCACAGCCAGCGGCGCGTGCGCGAGTTGCTGGCCTTTGGGACAGGCGCGGCAGACCAGGCGCGCGGGCGCTGCAGGGCGGCGTCGGCGGCGATCTCGCTGCGTGCTTCGCCGAGCAGGGCGGCGAACTCGGCCTGGCCGCGGATGGACATGCGCTGCGAGCTCTCGGCGCCGAGGACGACGACGGGGGCCAGGGCGAGCGCCTCGTCGAGGGCGACTCGTGAGACGCGCTGCGGGTCGCGGGCGTGGGCCTCCTCGATGACGGCGGCGAAGTCGGGGCCGAAGTGCCGTCGCTCGTGCTCGCGGCTTTCATCGAGCTCGGCGCGGGCCTCGAGGATGAGCTCGTCGAGCGCGTCGCCTGGCTCATGGGGCAGGTTGTGACGCGTCATGAGCGGGCCTCCGCGTCGGGCGTCAGGACGCCCCACTCGACCAGCTGCTTGCGGATGCGCTGACGGGCGCGGGTCGCCCGGACGGCGACGTTGTTGGCGGAGATCTCGAGGCGGCTGGCGGCTTCTTCCGGGCTCAGGCCCTCGAGGTCGCGGAGGACGAAGGCGACACGCAGGGTCTCCGGGAGGGTCTCCAGGGCGGCGTAGAGGGCACGCACGCGCTGCTGGCGGTGGACGGCGACGCCGGGCTCGTCGCCGGGGCCCTCGATGTCGCGGACGATCTCGAGGCGGGCGTGCGCCTTTGCGGTGCTCTTCTGCGAGCGCCAGTGATTGCGCACGACGTTGATCGCGACGCCGTGCAGCCAGGTGCTGAAGGCGGAGCGCGCGTCGAAGCTGGTGATGCGCAGGAGCGCCTGGACGAAGGTCTCCTGGACCAGCTCCTCGCTCACGTGGGGGTCGCCGGTCAGGGCGCGGACGTGGCGGAAGATGCGGTCGAAGTGATCCTGGTAGAGCCTGGACCAGGCGGCCATCTCGCCGGCCTGGGCGCGCTGGACCAGCTGCTCGGTGACACGGGCGGCGCCAGGCGGCAGGGCTGAGCCTGGGGGCGAGGTCGTGGCCGCGTCGGGGACGGGGCGCAGGTGGGAGCCGGGCTGAACCATGGGCGACGCTCGTGTGCAACCCGAGCGGCGGCCAGATTACAGCCCAGGTGCAGATCGTGGGAGCGGCGCGAGGACGCCCGGGCTCAGGGGGCGGTGATGCGGCGGTTGGCGATCGCGTGGGTCGCCACGGCAGCGGCCGCTGGGGCGCCCCAAACGATGTTTCCACGGAAGCCGAGATAGAACATGCCGGCGCTGGCGGTGCGCTCGCCGTCGGGGACGTCCTCGCGGGCGAGCGGGCTGTCGAACTGGCCGCCGATGACGATCGCCCCGAAGCCGCCGAGGCCGAAGCCGACGTCGGCGGTGAGCCCGAGCGGGCCGCGGACGGTGTCGAATTTGCCCATCTGATTGTTGCCGGCGACCTTGAAGACGAGGGCGCTGGTGAACTCAAGGTTGGGGGCGAAGCGCTTGCGTGAGAACCAGTAGCGGCCGGCGATGCCGACGTTGCCCCAGATGTCCTTGCTGTCGCTGGCGATCACACCGCCCTTGGGGCCGAGGCTGAGGCGGGTATAGCGGAGGTTGCCGCGTGTCTCGACCATCGTCGGGATGCTGAACCACACGTCGTATTGCACCCGCAGGGAGTTCCAGCGGTTGACGGCGACGTCTTTCACGCTGCCCTGGCGCAGGCGGTAGGCGTAGGCGCTCGTGGCGTTGACCTCGATGACAAAGCCGCAGGTCGGGTCGGCGACCCAGCAGCGGAACACCGGCTTGCGCTCCACGGTGGGTGGGTTCGGATCGAGGCCGTAGCGGGTGCGCAGGGCCTGCATGTCGGCGGGGCCGTAGAACGGCGGGCCGCTGCGTGCTGGCGTGGTGACGACGCCAGACTCGGGCGCTGGGGGAGTGATCGTCGCCGGGCTTGCCGGGGCGGGCGTGGGGTCCGGAGTGGTCGCGGGCGCGGGGGCTGCGGGCGCGGGGGTTGCGGTCGCGGGGGTCGCGGGGGTTGTTGCGGTCGCGGGGGTTGTTGCGGTCGCGGGGGTTGTTGCGGGCGCGGGGGCTGTTGCGGGCGCGGGGGCTGTTGCGCTGGTGGGGCGCTGCACCGCCGGGGCTGTCGCAGGCTGCTGGGCGAGGAGGAGGGCGAGGAGGAGGTTCACGAGGCACCTCCGAAGGCGCCACCGGCGAGCAGGCCGAGCAGGACGAGGCCGATGGCGGGAGCAGCGGCGAGGCCGTTGGCGCGGAAGCCGAAGACGATGCGGGTGTCGTGGTCGAGCAGATCGGCGGCCATGAACAGACCGCCCCAGCCGCCCCAATTGGCGGACAGGCCGGCGTGGGTGCCATAGAACCGGCCTACGCGGGCGAACACGGTGGAGCGGACGATGCCGAGGTCGAGGTCGAGGTGGAAGCCGTTGCGCTTCTTCGACAGCCACAGCTGGTTGACGAGGACCACCCGCCAGGCGTCGGTGTGAGGGGTACCGTCGGGGTTCTTGCCGCCTGCGGGTGACGCGGTGCCACGCGACCAGCTGCCGACCAGGCCGACACCCCAGGGGTGCCAGACGTCCTTGTGGCCGATCATCAGTGGCTTGAGCACGAAGCCGCCGCGGAAGTTGAACTGCGCATAGGGGAGGTCCGGGTTGCGACCGCCGAACAGGTTGGTGCCGATGCCGACGTCGGCGGTGAGAACCAGCGAGGTGCGGCACTTCGCGTCGTCGACGAAGCAGAAGGCGCCGCGACCGAGCGAGAAGCGGGGCGGATCGGTGAGCCGTGGGCCGTTGGCGAAGGCGGTCTCGGAGACGGGCTCGGCGGCGAAGAAGGGGCTGCGCTCGCGGGGGGTGGTCGGCTTGCTCGGGGGGGTGGTCGCGGCGGGTGCGTAGACTGGCGGCGCGACGAACACGGGGGCCGGCTCGGGCGGCGCAAGCGGGGTCACGGCGACCGGGGCGACGTCGGTGGCGGTTGGGGAGTCGGGCGCGGGGGCTGTCGCTGGGGACGGTGTCGCCGGCGCGGGGGCTGTCGCTGGGGATGGTGTCGCGGGCGCGGGCGCTGCGGCCGGGATCGGCGCAGGCGCGGCCAAAGCGAGCACGAGAGGCAGGACGAGCACGGACACGAGGTCCCCAGCATGCAGAAGTCCGGGCGTCGTGACAACCGCAGGCTTCGGACCTGGAACGGACCTGACCCGGACTCAGGAAGGAGCCGGGCGGGCTCGGCGGGGCCCAGTGTGGCGGGTTCTTGCGGGACGGGCCGCGGTTTCACGATGTCGCAGGCGAGGCCGTCCGCGAGCTCACAGGAGGTCTCACACCTCGCCGTCGGCGACGAGGCGCTCGCTGCCGCGGGCGATGGCGCGGCTGATCTGGACGCCGAGCAGCTCTTCGGCCTCCTTCTGCGCGGCCTCCCAGGCGGGGGCGACGTCGGCGATCAGCTTCTGGCCGCGTGCGGTGATGCGGATCTCGTGCGAGCGGGCGTCGTCGATGGCGGCCAGCTCGAGCCAGCCGCTCTTGCACATGCGCTCGACGTTGCGGCTGACGGTGGAGGCGTCCATGTGCATGCGCTGCGACAGGTCGTTGGGCGTGAGGCCGCCGGTCTGCATGACGACGACGAGGGTGTTGAGCTGGGCGATGCGCAGGCGATGGGGCCGCAGCGCGTCGTCGTAGATCCGACTGATGGCCCGGTTGATCACGCGGAGACGGTAGGCCGTGCACTCGCCCCAGATGCGCTCCGCGATCTCGCCGACACCCTGTTTTGCCCGCCGCACACCCATGGCCGAGGATTGTATGAGACAGCGATATCCGGTCAACCAGCTTCCTTACGGGCGTGATCGGGCCATGCGCGCAAGTACACGAATTGGTGTGAGCCTGGCCCCATCGCCGCGGCGCGGTGTGGAGCCTGCGCGCGACTTCGGGCCGAGAATGCTCGTATGCGCAACGAAACCGGCGAGTCGTCGCGCGGGGGCGTGCCCGAGATCCTCGCGACGTGGGAGTCACGGGCGCCGCGGGTTCGCGCTCTGAGGTGCTCGGGACCCGCGGGTCCGCACGGTGGCCGAGTCAGGCCTTGGGCTCGGGGTCTTTGAAGCCCATCTGATAGAGCTCGGCGTAGACGCCGCCGCGAGCCAGCAGGTCCTCGTGACGGCCCTGTTCGACGACCTCGCCGGCCTGCATGACGAGGATCTTGTCGGCGCGGCGGACGGTGCTGAGGCGGTGGGCGATGACCAGCACGCTGCGGCCGCGCAGCAGCTCTTCGATCGCGGCCTGGACCTTGTGCTCGGTCATGCTGTCGACGCTGGCGGTGGCCTCGTCGAGGATGAGCAGGGTCGGCGAGCGGGCGGCGACGCGGGCGAAGGCGAGGAGCTGGGCCTCGCCGGACGAGAGGTTGCGGCCGCGTTCACCGACGACAAAGTCGAGGCCGCCGCGGGCGGCGACGAAGTCGGCGGCCTGCACGGTGCGCAGGGCGGCCTCGATGCGGGCGGGGTCATCGGCGAGGCCGGGTTCGCCGAGGCTGACGTTGTGGGCGACGGTGTCGTTGAACAGGAAGACGTCCTGCTGGACCATGAGGACGTGGCGGCGGAGGGCGTCGGGGACAACCTCGCGGACCTCGATGGGTCCGGCGGCGGCGGTGAGGCGGACGTGGCCGTGGTAGTCGTCGTAGGTGCGGGTGAGGATGCGGCCGAGGCTGGTCTTGCCGG
>JBGAUO010000131.1:0-12667 GCA_044228605.1 Nannocystis sp.
CACCAGAGATCCCGGTCCGAACGCACCGACGACCTCCGCGAGGTCCTCACGCCGCGGCGCCGGACGCAGCGGCATCTGCTGGGTCGCCGCCGCCACGACCGGCTGCGCCCGCCCGCGCCGGCCCTCGCGCGCCCAGGTCGGCGCGCCGGGCTTGCCCTGGGCCTGGGGCGCCGCTTGCCGGCGCGGCCACATCGGCTGCGGCTTGCTGTCCGGCGGCACCGACTTCAACGCGGCGAGGCGCAGGCCGGCGGCCGGGCGCGGATCCTCCTGCGCGAGCGCGGCCTCGTCGTCGAAGTTGATGTCGATGTCGATCTCCGACGGGCCGGAGGGCGAGGCCCGGCGGATCCGCGGGATGTCTTGCGGGTCTTGCGGGTCGCTCATGTCGATGTGCGCGAGCGGATCGAGCAGATCGAGGGCTTCGAGCTCGTCGGGCTCGATCGGGATCTGGACGCTGTCGCTGGCGTCGAGCAGCTCGCCTTGCGGGCGGGCGCGCACGGACACGACCTCGCTCGCGGTCTCGCCGATGAGGTGCCAGGTGTAGGGCCCGACCACGAGGTCGAACTTCACCGCTTCGCCGAGAGCGAGGTCGACCTGCTGCTCGGTGCTCAGCAGATCGCTGAGCTCGTCGGAGATCGCGGTGCCGCCGATCGCGTCGGCGAGATGGGCGCTGCTGCCGTCGAGCAGGCGCATGCGCACCGGTCGATCGGTCTCGATGAGCACCTCGGCGGGGCGACGCGCGCTCGCCTCGTGCAGCAACGTGGACAGGAGCCCCACGCGGCGAACCATAACAAACTCGCGCAGGTCCCGGTCAAGCGGTGTGTCCGGCGCGGGAGGCCCGCGACTGGGGCTGCATGAACTGGCGCAGGCCGGCGACGCCGCGGCTGTAGCCGAAGCCCGACATCTTCCAGCCGACCCAGGGCGCGCCGCCGACGGCACTCAGGCCGCGGTTCACGCCGACCATCCCCGCCTGGAGCCTGTCTGCGATCGCGTCGGTAGCCGGGCCAGGCGGGCCCCAGACGCTGGCGCCGAGCCCATAGCGGGTCGCGTTGGCGCGGGCCACCGCCTCGTCGGCGTCGGCGACGACCTGGATGGCGACCACCGGTCCGAAGGTCTCGTCGCGCGCGAGGTCCATCTCCGGGGTCACGCCGGCGACCACGCTCGGCGTGAGGTAGAAGCCGGGGCCGCGGGCCTCGCCCTCGACCACGAGTCTCGCGCCAGCCGCCCGCGCGCGCGCCAGCTGAGCGAGCACTCGCTCGCGTTGCTCCGGGTTCGCCATGGGTCCGATCTGCGTCGCTTCGTCGCGTGGATCGCCGACTTTAAGCCCGCGCACGATCTCGGCGACCCGGGCGGTGAAGGCCTCCGCGATGTCGCGGTGGACCAACACGCGCTCGACCGCGACACAGACCTGGCCGGCGTTGCGGGTCGCCTCGAGCGCGGCGTGCCGCGCCGCGGCCTCGAGGTCCGCGCCGGGCAGCACGATCATCGGGTCCTTGCCGCCGAGCTCGAGCACGAGGCGCTTCATGGTCGCCGCCGCCGCGCGCATGATCGCCTGACCGGTGGCGATCGAGCCGGTGAACGCGATCATGTCGACCTCGCTGTCGACCAGGGCGGCCCCGACTTCACCTGTCCCTTGAGCCAGGCCCAGGACGCCCGCCGGCAGCACGCTGGCGAGCAGCGCGTGGTAGTTCGCGCCGGTATGCGGGGTGTGCTCCGACGGCTTGAGCACCGCCGTGTTGCCCGTGATCACCGCCGACAGCACCAGGCTGCTGGGGGTCGACACCGGGAAGTTCCACGGGCCGATCACCGCGACCACGCCGAGCGGCCGCCAGCGGACCGTCATGTCGATGCCACCCTCCACCGTGCGCTGCTCGCTGCAGGCCTCGCGCGCCTGCTCGAGCACCGCCGGCACGCGCGCGGCCACGCTGCGCACCTCGCCGCGGGCCTCGCGGAGCGGCTTGCCCATCTCCTGCGAGAGCTGGCGCGCGAGCGCCTCACCAGCGTCGCCCTGCAGCAGCGCCGCGAAGCGCCGCAAGGGCTCGCCGCGCTGCTCCAGCGGCGTCTCCGCCCACGCCGACTGGGCCGCCCGGGCCGCACTCACCTGCTCCGCGAGTCGCACCCGCGTGGTCACAGGCACCGGCGCAAGCGCCTCGCCAGTGCTGGGGTCGCGCGGGTGCAGCTCGTGGGACGGGGTTTGGCTCGTCATGCGCCGGAACCTTGGCACAGCCGCGCGCCGCTGGCCACGGTCCGTGGGGTACAGTGCGGCGCACGTGATCGACTTTGTGTACGAGCGCTGGCTGCTCGAGCTGCTCACGCTCGTGTGGATGATCGTGATCACCGGCTTTGTCGTGCTCGAGCGGCGCCGCCCGGTGTCGACGATGGCCTGGCTGCTGGCGCTGATCTTCCTGCCCTTCGTCGGCGCGGTGCTCTACGTGGTGTTCGGCCGCCTGCGCGTGCGCAAGCGTCGGCGCCTGCGAGCGCGCCGCGGCGTGCAACCGACGCTGGCCACCAACCAGCTCGCGCCGCTGGAGACCGCGATCGCCGAGCTCGCGCCGCCCCTGCGCGGGCTCGTCGCGCTGGCGATGAACGCCACCGACGCGCCGCTGCGCCGGGCCGGGACCACCGATCTCCTGCCCGTGCCCGAGGCCGCCTACCAGGCGATGGAAGCCGCGATGCAGGCCGCCCAGCACTCGATCTTGCTGCAGTACTACATCTGGCGCGACGACGCGGTCGGCCGCCGCTGGATCGATCTGCTGTGCGCGAAGGCGAAGGCCGGCGTGCAGGTGCGCCTGCTCTACGACGACTTCGGCTGCCTGGCGACGCCCAACGCCCTGTTCGACCGCCTGCGCGCCGCCGGCGGCGAGGTCCTGGCGTTCGGGCACCTGCGCCTGCGCCTGCGCTGGAGCGGCCGCGTCAACTTCCGCAACCACCGCAAGATCGTCGTCGTCGACGGCGCGATCGGCTTCACCGGCGGGCTCAACATCGGCGACGAGTACCTCGGCCGCGCGCCCGACGGCCGCCTGTGGATCGACCTCCACCTGCGCATCACCGGCGACGCGGTCCTCGGCCTCCACGCGATCTTCCTCGAGGACTGGCTCGCCGCCACCGGTGAAACCCTCGATCTCGACCCCGACGACCCGCGCATCGAGAAGGACATCCTGCGCGAGCTGATCGACCGACCCGCCGAGCGCTCGACCGGACCGATGGTCCAGATCATCCCGTCGGGCCCCGACCTCATGCCCGGCCTCGGCATCGCCGCCCAGTTCGTCGCGGCGATCAGTACCGCCAGCGAGCGCTGCTGGATCGCCACCCCCTACTTCGTCCCCGACGACGCCCTGAACCTCGCGCTCAAGACCGCGGCGCTGCGCGGCGTCGACGTGCGCGTCCTGGTCCCGCTCCCGCGCAACAACGACTCGAAGCTGGTCAGCCTCGCCGCCCGCAGCTACTACGACGAGTTCCTCGAGACCGGCGTGCGCATCTACGAGTTCCTGCCCGGCATGCTGCACTCCAAGTACCTGCTGGTCGATCGCACCGTCGCCGCGATCGGCTCGGCCAACATGGACGTGCGCAGCTTCTACATCAACTACGAGGTCACGGCGATGCTCTACGACCAGGGCGTCACCGACCAGCTCGCCGAGGTGTTCACCGGGTACCTGTCGCGCGCGCTCGAGGTCAAGCGCGAGGGCCGGCGGAACCTGCCGCTGCTCCAGCGGCTCGGCGAATCGTTCGCCCGCACCCTCTCGCCGCTGCTGTAGCCGTCACCGCCTCACTGAGCCGGCCGCGCCTCGTCGTCGAGCAGGTAGGTCTGCATGAACAAGATCGTCGTGTACATCTGATAGTCCTGGTTTCGCTTCTTGCTGAAGCCGTGGCCCTCGTCCTTGCCCTCGAGGTACCACACCGGCGTCCCGGCCTTCTTCAAGGTCGCCACGATCTGCTCGGCCTCGCTGACCGGCACGCGCGGGTCATTGCGGCCCTGGATCACCAGCAGCGGCTTTTTGATCTCCGCGGCGCGTGTCAGCGGGGAAATCTCCTCGAGCTTGGCCCGCATCGCCGGCACGCGCTCGTCGCCATACTCGACCCGGCGCAGGTCTCGGCGATACGCCTCGGTGTGCTCGAGGAAGGTGACAAAATTGGAGATGCCGACGATGTCGACCGCGCAGCGGATCCGGTCGGCGTAGTGCACCGAGGCCGCGAGCGTCATGTAGCCGCCGTACGACCCGCCCATGATCATCACCCGCCGGGCGTCGAGCTCCGGCTGGCTGGCGATCCAGTCGAGCAGCGCGCCGAGGTCCTTGACCGAGTCCTCGCGCTTCTCGCCGTTGTCGAGCGCGACGTACTGCTTGCCGTAGCCGGTCGAGCCGCGCACGTTCGGGTAGATGATCGCCACGCCGAGCTGGTCCAGGAAGTAGTTGTTGCGGCCGATGAACCCGGCCTCGCTCTGGCCCTCGGGCCCGCCGTGGATCACCACGACCACCGGCCGCTTGCCGGTGAAGCGCGCCGCCGGCTTGTAGTAAAAGCCGGGGATCTCGCGCTCGTCGAAGCTCTTCCACTTGATCAGCGTCGGCTCGCTGAAGCTCCCGGGGTCGAGCCCGCCGACCTCGCTCTCGGTCCAGCGCAAGGCCGAACGCTTGCCCACGTCGAGCACGTAGGCGTCGGCGGGCGAGCGCGCCGACGACAGCGTGAAGGCCAGCAGCTTGCCGTCGGCGTGCCAGCGCAGGCCGCCGATCACGCCGTCCGGGATCGCGGCGCCGATCGGCCGCGGCTTGCCGCTCGGGAGCTCGTGCAGCTGCAGCTTCGACAGCCCGCCCTCGTTGATGACCGCGGCGACGCGCTTGCGATCGACGCTGACCGCGAAGTCCTCCACGTCCCAGTTGAGCCCCGCGATCAGCGGGGTCGCCTTGCGATCCGCGAGGTCGATGCGGACCAGCTGCTTGAACTCCGAGCCCTGGTCGCTGGTCGAGATCACGGACTTGCCGTCGGCCGTGAACGCACCACCGCTCCACGACACCGGCGCCTCGGTCTTCTCGGTCAGCGGCGTCTTCTCACCCCGCGCGACGTCGACGCTCCACAGGTAACTCTCGTTGACCGACACATAGTTGAGGACGAGCAAGCGCTGGTCGTCGGGCGACCAGTCGAGCGGCGACCAGCCGCCCCCCTCGACCTCCGCGACCAGACGGTCGCCCTTCGGCTCGGCCGGATCGACGATGTAGAGGTCGGTGTCCTTGCGAGTCCGTCGCGTCGACGTGTACGCCAGCAGCTGGCCGCCGTTGGACCACGGCCCGAGCGTGTTCTTCGACGCACCATCCGTCAGCAAGGTGACCTGGCCGCTCGCCCGATCGAGGCGCCAATTCTGGGCGAACTCGTTGCCGCCGAGGTCCTTCGAGAACACAAAGAAGCCGCCGTCGCCGGCCGGCGGGTAGCTGGCAGCACCGACACGATCGGGGAAAAAGGTCAGCTGTCGCCGCGCCCCACCGGCCTGCTTGACCTCGTGCACCTGCGCCGTGTCGGCGAAGCGCGTGGCGATGAGCAGCCTGTGTTCGCGCGGGTGCCAATCGAGCACGCTGGCCGAGCGCGCCTCGGAGTACGCGCCCACCGCCTCGGCGATCGTCTTCGGGATCGGCGGGATACCGGTGGCCACCAGGCTGTCGGGCAGCGGCACGTGCGAGTCGTCCTTGACCTTCACGGCCCCGGGCCTCGGCTTGCGCGGCCCCGCCTTCTTGCCCTTCTTCGCCCTGCCCTGCTTTCCTTTGCCCTGCTTTTTCTTCGCCGTCTTCTCGGCGGGATCGTCCTTCGGCTGCGGCGACGGCCCACACGCGAGACAGAGCAGCGACAGGGCGGCGAGGGACGTGGACAGGCAGCGCATGCACGCTTCTACCGCAAAGCCCGGGCACGCCGCGACCCGTCCGCTGCATCTTCGGCGCTTACGAGGCGCCCGGCAGCCGATCGCCGCGCCGGACCAGCGCCGCCCCGACCACCGCCGCGAGCACCATCAACGCCCCGGCCGGCACCACCAACACCGGCAAGCCCGGATCGGTCGGCCCGTGCCACAGCCCGCCCGCGACAAAACCCAGCCCGACCAGCAGCGCCCCGCACAACCCCGCCGGACGGATGACCCGCGCCCACGGCTCCGGCGTGGCGAGCCGCTCGAGCGCCAGCCCGACCCCGAGGTTGAGCAGCGCGAGGATCCCCCCGTGCGCGTGCCCGAGGCGCAGGAACTCGCGGCGCAGCGGATCGTCGACCCAGCCGCCCGCGCGCAGTCCGATCATCGCCTCGAGCCACAAACCCATCGCCAGGAACAACCCCGTCAGGGCCAGCGAGAGGCGCAGGTGTCGCTCCGGACTCACGCCGCGCAGCATACCCGCCGGCCCGCGCGGGCGTCACTCGCCGATCGACAGCAGCGTCGCGTCCTGCCGGGCCTCGAGCGCGAGGCGATGCTCCTCCGCCAGCGGCCCGGGCCCGAGCCGCGCGCGCAGGGCGTCGACCGCCGGCACACGCAGCGCCGCCTCGGCGTGTGGATCGTAGTCCGCCAGGAGCTCCACGAGCTGCGGTCCCGCCAGTCGCCGCATCGCCCGCCACGCCATCCAGCGCACGGCCGGGTAGCTGTCCTCGAGCGCGTCGACCAACCACGCCAGGCGCGTCGCGGCCGGCACCGGCACCTCGGGCCGCGCCAGCGCGTGGGCGGCCAGCCCGCGCTGCACCGGATCGCCACCGTACAGATCGAGCACCACCCGCGACGCCCAGGCCTCCTCGCCCGCCTCCTCGCCCACCGCGCCCGCAGCCAGACCGAGCCGCGGCAGCTGCTCCGCCGCCCAGCGCCGCGAGCGATCCACGTGACACTGCGTGCACGCGTCCGGCTGATCGTGGCGACCGACGAGGGCCCCCGGCTCGGGACTCGAGATGCGGTGGCTGATCATCCCCTCGAGCAGCCCGTACGTGATCCGCGGCATGTGACAGCCCTGGCAGTCGACGCTCGGCCCGTGCCCGCCGTGGCTCGCGTCCAGGTCATGGCAACCCGCGCACGCCGCCGCACCCTTGCGGCCGGCCCGTACCTGCATGTCCGGCTCGTCCCCGTGCATGTCGTGACAGTGGTTGCAACCAAGCCCGCCCGGCTCGCCCGCCCGGTAACACGGCGACTGCAGCAGCCCCTGGTACTCGTACGCCGACAGCCGCGGCGTACCGTCGGGCCAGAAGCGGGCCGCGAACGGCGTCTCGTCGCTACCGCCCACGTGCGAATCGGCGAAGATCGGCCGCGACACCCCGGCCAGCGGCTCCCCTGGCAAAAAACCGTCGCCGTCGCGCAGCACCGCCGACACGTCGGCAGCGATGCGATTGCCGTGACAGCGCCCGCAAAGCCCGCTCTCGTCGCGTGGGGTCAAGCGCCCTGGATGCGCCACCGCCGGATCGCCGGCCCCGGCGAGCAACCGCCGCGCCGGATCACCCTGACGCTCGACATGGGCACCCGCCGGCCCGTGGCACGCCTCGCAAGCGATCCCGAACTCCCCGACCCGGCTGGCGAACCACGCCGGATCGCCAGTCCCATGAGACATGTCTGAAAGGCCAGGGACCGGCTCCGTGTTGTGGCACAGGATGCAGTTGTCGTTCCAGCGGCTGAGGTGCCGCAGATAGTCCGACGCGTCGCCAGGCTCGCCCTCCGGCTCGAGGAACGCCGCGTTCATCGGGATCCATCGCCGCTCGCCGAGGTGCCACGCGACCGGCAGGCGCCACATCTCGCCCGGCCCGCCGCCGCGATCGACGCGCGCCACGTACTGCTGATAACGATGGCTGCCGACCGTCAACGCCACGTCCAGGTCCAGCAGCACGCCCCCGCCCTCGGCCTCGACCTTCACATGCGGCAGGCCAGCGCCGCTGCGTGTCATCGTCGCGCGAAAGCCCTGGTACACCAGCGACTCCCCCGCGAACGGCGCCCGCACGGCCGCGCCCGCGGCCGGCTGCGTCATCGTGCGATGAAAGCTCTGCCGCCAGCTCGCCACCTGGCCCGGATGGCACACGCCGCACGCCTCGGACCCCGCCAGCCCGCCCCCGCGGCGATCGACCGGACCCCAGGCCCCGGGCTCGCTCGCCGTCACCAGCACCACCGCCGTCGCCGCAAACAGCCACACCAGCGCCGGTCCGAACAGCCACAGCCACGGGCCCCACCGCCTCATCCGCGCCCCCTCGCCCGCGTCACGGGGCCGACAGGCGGACCGCGACGTTGCGGTTGTAGAGCGTGAACACCGAGGTCTGCCCGCTGCCCGCGAACGGCATCGGCACCCCCCCGACGAGCGCCCGGCCCTGGAACAGCGTGCCGTTCTGGGAGTGAAGGTCCGCCGCCCAGATGCGCCCGCGGTGCAGGTAGACGGCCGCGTGGAGCCGACTGAGGCGCGGCGAGTTCAGCACCACCTGGCACGCCTCATGGCGCCCGAGCACCAGCGGTCCGTGGCGCAGATCGAAGCGCTGACACAACTCACCGTCGAGGATGACCTCCGCCATCGGGTGCGGCGCGGGCGGGAACAGCGGGGCCAGATCCGCGGGATCGGCCGGCTCGAACAAGCTGTCGGCGCGCGCCGCCTTCTCGAACTCGCGCGACATCTCCTCGGAGCTGCCGTAGCGCAGCCGCGGCTCCTTGGCCATCGCCTTCTTCATGAACGCGTCGAGGTGCGGCGTCGCGTAGATCGCCGACGTCTTGCTCGCGCTCGCTGCCCCACCTGCCCGCAAGCGCCGCGGGATCTGCAGATCCGGCACCGGCGACTCGAGGTGCTGCCGCAGAAGATCGGGGATCGTGCGGCCCTCGTAGGGTCTGCGCCCCGCCAGCAGCTCGAAGGCGATGATCGCCATCGCGTAGCGGTCGGTCGCCGGCCCGACGCTCTTGGTGTCGCGGCACTGCTCCGGGCTCATGTAGTGCGGCGTCCCGAACACCGAGCCGCTCGCGGTCGCCGTCTCCTGCGCCAACCATTTGGCGATCCCGAGGTCGATGATGATCGGCTCCCACCCGTCGACCGAGCTGCGCAGCAGCACGTTCTCCGGCTTCAGGTCGCGGTGCACCACGCCGAGCCCGTGGAGGTCGTCGAGGCTCCGACCGACCCCACTCAGCAGGCGATGCACCGACCAGCAGTCCCCGGGCCCGATCACCGCCGAAGGGATCAAGCCGTCGACAAACTCCATCGCCATCCACGTGCGCCCGAACTCGTCGAGGCCCCACTCCTCCACCTTGATCACGCCGGGGAAGTTCGCCTTCGTCATCAGCTCGGCCTCGCGGCGGAAGCGGATCGCGGCCTGGCTGCCCTCATGCAGCTCGGCGCGCAGCCACTTGACCACGAGCAGCCGGCGCTGCTGGACGTCGACGCACAGATGCACGTCGCCCATCGAACCCTCGCCGAGTGGTCGAATCTTGCGATACGGACAACCGGCCATGCGTCCGCGAGTGTACTACAGCTCGACCGTCAGCTTGGTATAGGGCTCCGTCACGAGCACCATCGTGCGCTTGCCGACGCGCAGCGTGACCACGCCCGGTTCGCGCACCGTGACCTCGCTGCTGCCGCCTGCGGGCACCGACACGGTCTCCTCGAAGCCGCCCGGACCTTTGACCAGCACCTCGATGCCGGCGCCCCGCAGCTTCAGGATCGTCGTCGAGTCCGGGTTGAACTCGACCGGGAACGAATAAAACCCGCGGATCTGACGCTCGATCGCGTCCATGCGTCCGTCGATCCCGGGCCCGCGAAACAGGTACGACTCGCCGAGATTCTTGGCCTGCTCACGCGCCCAGGCCAGCTCGCTCAGCGCCTCGCCGTAGCGGTTGACCTCGTCGTTGGGGTACTTCACGAGGCCGAGCTTCTTGATGTCCTTGAGCGCCTTCTTCGCCAGGTTCGCCACCGGCGACACGACCAGCATCTCGGCCATCGCCACGTGCACCTCGGGCAGCTCTGAGCTCGCCGCCTGGGCCCGGGCCAGCGCCGCCTTGGCGCCCTCGAGGTCGTCCTCCGCGAGCTTGTCGTGGACCTGCATGCTCTCGAGGATCGCGGTCACCTCGTCATGACCTTTGGTGTCCTTCGGCAGCGCCGACAACACCTGCTGCGCCTTGCCGAGGTCCTTCATCCCCGCGATCGCCAGCGCGCGCAGCAGCTTGATCTTGTTGTCGTCCGGCGCGAACTCCATCGCCTGACGGAAGTTGTCGTCCGCCTCGACGATCTTCCCCTCGCGCAAGAACTTCACGCCGAGCAGGCGGTACACGTCGGCGAGAAAGCGCTCGAAGTCGGCCTTGCGGTGGGCCGGCAGCGTGCTCGCGTACTTGGCCGACAGCAGGTAGCGCGCCCGCGCCAGCGCCAGATCGACCTGCTTCTCGCGGTAGAGCTGCTGCGTCACGCGCAGCTGCAGCGTGTACCACTCGTCGCCCCCGGCCCCCGGCGGGAACAGGTTCAGCCAGCGATCGATCGTCGCGACCTCGCCGCGGGGCACCGCCGCCAACACGCCCTTCTCCCGCAGCGCCCGAAAGATCGCCTGCGACGCGCCGTCGTCCTCACGGATCAGGGGCAAGGCCGCCTCGACCGCCTTGAGCGTCGCCTCCGCGTCGCCCTCGCTGTCGTACAGCCGGGCGATCGTCAGCGCCGTCGCCACGTCGGGCACCAGCGCCTGCGCCTTTTGGTAGTCGTCGCGCGCGGCGCTCAGGTCCTTGGCCGCCTCGCGCTTCCCGGCCCGCTCGAGCAACAGCACGCTCAGAAACCGGCGACACAGCGCGCAGTCGTCGCTGCTCAGCGTGGCGATCGCGTCGTCCAGCTTGCCCTGGGCGTGCTCCGCCCGCCCGAGACCGTCCACCGCCTTGTCATCCCGCGGGTCGAGCACCGTCGCCTCACGAAACAACTTCTCGGCCTCCACGGCGTCGCCCTTCTTCAACTTCGCGTGGGCCAGCGTCACCTTCAGGCTGGCCAGCTCCTTCGCCGCCTTCGGCCGATCCTCGGGCTCGCCGGTCAGCGCCGTGCGGTAGTACTGCTCCGCCTTCGGATAGTCCCGGGCGTCGCGCGCAACCCGGGCCCGCTCGAGCGCAGAGGCGCAGCCTGCACCTCCGACGCCCGCGACACTGAGCCCCAGCGCGAGCGCGAGGGAGGAGACAAGATGCGGGATCTGGACAGATCGGCGGCCGGGCATTGAACGGGCCGCACTGTATCAGCCCTGGCGCGCTTTCGCAGAGGCCGCGGCGTTCCGCCGCCCGCTGGGCCCGGGCCGCCCCGCCCGCCGCCGCTTTGGCCGATCTCGACCCTGGCTCTAGCCCGGCTTGTGCGCCCTGCGTGAGCCTTGTCCCGACCCGGGACCACGCCACCACGCGATGTCGCCCTGCACCCGCTTGCCGGGCCCAGCGCGAACGGATAGCACCGCCACTGCGATGCTCTGCCCCCTCAAGATCCTCGCCACGGCGCGCGCCCTCCCGCCGCGCGTGCTCACCAACGCTGATCTCGAGGCCATGGTCGACACCACGGACTCGTGGATCCGCGACCGGACCGGCATCCGCGAGCGCCGGGTCGCGGCCGAGGGGGTCGCCACCTCCGACCTCGCCGCCGAGGCCCTGCTCGCCGCCTGCACCGCCGCAGGCATCGACCCTGGCGAACTCGACGCGATCATCGTCGGCACCTCGACCCCCGACACCCTGTTCCCATCGACCGCCTGCTGGGTGCAACACCGCCTCGGCCTGCGCGGGCCCGCGGCCTTCGACGTGAGCGCCGGCTGCTCGGGCTTCCTGTACGGCCTCGAGATCGCCAGCGGCCTGCTCCGCGGCCACGCCCGCCGGGTCGCGGTGATCGGCGCCGAGGTCATGAGCCGCGTCGTCAACTGGAAGGACCGCGGCACCTGCGTGCTGTTCGGCGACGGCGCTGGCGCCGTGATCCTCGGCCCAGGCGACGGCAGCACCGGCGTGCTCGGCTCGTCCTGGGGCGCCGACGGCACCCTCGCCCGCGTCCTCTACCAGCCCGCCGGCGGCAGCCGCATGCCGGCGACCGCCGAGAGCGTCGCCGCCCTCGCCCACACCGTCCACATGGAGGGCAACACCGTCTTCAAGCACGCGGTCACGGCGATGAGCGAGGCGGCCAACCAGGCGCTCGCGCAGGCCCAACTACGGCCCGAGCAGGTCGACCTCCTCATCCCGCACCAGGCCAACACCCGCATCATGGAGGCCGCGAGGGCCCGCACCGGCATCCCCGCGGAGCGCCTGTTCTCGATCGTCGAGCGCTACGGCAACATGTCGGCGGCCACGATCCCGGTGGCCCTCGACGAGGCGCGCGAGCAGGGCCGGATCAAGGATGGTGACATCGTCGCCATGACCGCCTTCGGCACCGGCTTCACCTGGGCCGCCTCGGTCCTGCGCTGGTGAGCCCCGCGCGGCCGCGCGAAAAGCTCCGGCACTCCCCCGCGGGCGCGGCCATGCGGCGACGCAATTGCCTCGGCAGCAAGCGCCGCCAGTGGCCCGCATGTGCACAAGCGCGCACATGAACATTGCTCCTCTGCCGCGCGCAGCGATACCTTCGGAGGATGTCCCTCCGCCCGCTGGCCACGCTCCTGCTCGTCGTCCCACTCGCCTGCGGTGACAGCGGTTCACGGACCGAGACCACCGTCGCCAGCGCCAGCGACACCACCACCACCGCCACGGCGACCACCGAGACAGACCCCACCACCCAGGCCACCACCT
>JBGAUO010000132.1:0-12349 GCA_044228605.1 Nannocystis sp.
GCGCACGTGCTGAGTCCTGCGCTCGACGAACAGCGTCCGGCCACGCTCTCCAAGCGCATCGTCACCGGACTGCTCCGAGAGGAGCTGGGCTTCGAGGGCGTGATCATCAGCGACGACCTCGAGATGAAGGCGCTCGCCAACGAGCGTGCCGTGCCGGACTCGGCGCTCCAGGCGATCGGCTGCCTCGGCATGCGCGCCTGCCACACCAACAACTGCCCCGTCGGCATCGCCACACAAAAGCCCCACCTGCGCGCCCGCCTCGACGTCGAGAAGAGCGCCCAGCAGCTCGCCAACTACCTCCACGCCACGACCGAGCTCATGCAGATCCTCGCCCGCGCCTGCGGCCACGACCACCTCAACAAGTTCCGCCTCCGCGACCTCAGCACCTTCGACCGCGAGATGGCCCACCTCAGCGGCGTCGCCTACGGCGGCGTCGAGCTGTGATCGGCCGACGCCGCCAGCTTCGCCTGCCGCGCCCACTCCGCGGGTAGACCGATCTCGAGGAACACCGGAAAGCGATACCCCGCGTACCTGCGCTCCAGCGCCGCCCGCACGCGCCCGAGCGCCGCCTCCTGCGGCGGCCCGGACGGCTTCTCGGCCGCCACCAGCGTCATCACCTCCTCGAGGTACGCCCGCTGCCGCGTCAACAACTCCGGTCCGCCGGACGGCCCGCGCCCCGGGTGCACCAGCCGCGGCTTCATCGCCTCGATCTCACCGATGCGCTGCACCCAGGCGTCCGTGCGCCCGATCTCCAGCCAGCTGTGCGCCCCGTTGGCCACCAGATCGCCGACAAACACCTGGTCCTCGAACTGCAGCACCACGTGCGCCTCGCTGCAGCCCGCCCCGAGCACGTGCGCCGTCAGAGGCAAGCCCGCCGCTTCCAGCCGCGTCGTCACGGCGCCGAAGCTCGTCGGCTGCGGCATCACTCGCGGGTAGTCCGGCTTGTACCGCTCATAGAACGCCGCCACCCGCTTCTCATGAATCGCGGGCATCGCGTCGAGCACCGCCTGCGAGGTCAACACCGAGACCCCGCGCTGCTGCAGCGCCGTCGTCCCGTTGAACTTGTCCGGGTTGGCGTGCAGCACAAACGCCGTCGTCACCTTCGCCTTTGTCGCCCGCTCCGCCAGCGTCAGCGCCTCGACCCCCGCGCTCGGCAAGAACTGGGTGTCGACCAGCACCACCCCCGAGCTCCCGCGGATCCAGAAGCTCGAGGTCGCGAAGGTCCACCCGCTCGACACATACTGCCCGACCCGCGGATCGCCGCTGTGCGGCACCACCGTGCCGCTCACGACCTCACGGGCGCAGGCGGCCAGCAGCGGCAACGAGGCGAAGGCTCGACGAGACAGCGTTGCGCGCGACATCGGCCGCGAGCATCGATCGCTCGCGGCCGTCGGTCACCCGGGGGTGTCAACGCTACGGCTTGGGCGCCGGCGCCTTCGGCTCGCTGCCCGGCGTGGTCGCCCCGCCGGCCGCCGCCTTCTCGACCGCGTCGGCCTCGTTGGCCTTGTTCGGCATCACCGTGGCGGTGCCGGTCTTGTCGACGATGATGACGCGGAACTCGATGCGCCGGTTCTTGGCGCGCGCCTTGGCGGAGGTCCCGGTGTCGATCGGCTTGCTGCGGCCGTAGCCGACGGTCTCGATCCGCGAGGCGTCGATCCCCTTGTCGACCATGTACTTCTTGACCGACTCGGCGCGCCGCTTCGACAAGTCGAGGTTGGCCTCCTCGGAGCCGACGTCGTCGGTGTGGCCCGAGATCTCGATGCGGATGTCGTCGAAGGTCTTGAGCACGACGATCGCCTCGTCGAGCGTCTTGAACGACTTCTTCTGGATCTTGTCCTTGTTGAACTCGAAGAAGATGCCGTCGATCGGGCGCCCGTCGTACTTGATCTCCTTGGGCAGCTCGTCCGGGCAGCCGTCCTTGTCCTTGTAGCCGTTGTAGGCCTCGGGAACGAGCGGGCAGTCGTCGTCCTTGTCGATGATGCCGTCGCCATCGCTGTCGGGCGGCGGCGGGCAGCCATCGGGCGCGATGCCTGGCTCCTCCGGGCACTTGTCGTCCGGATCGAGGAAGCCGTCCTTGTCCTTGTCCGGCAGCGGGCAGCCATCTGGCGCGACGCCGGCCTCGTACGGGCACTTGTCGGCGTTGTCGAGGAAGGTGTCGCCGTCGCTGTCGATCGCCGGGCAGCCATCCGGCGCGATGCCGGCCAGCTTCGGGCACTTGTCGTTCGGGTCGAGGAAGCCGTCGCGATCGGGGTCGAGGTCCTTCTCGGGCGCCCGCGGTCGCACGCGCCCGAGCACCAGGCTAAAGCCGGCCAGGAACTCCGCGTGGGTCGTGAACGACGGCGCCTCCTTCTGCGCCTTCGCGCCGACGATGCCGCGCCCCTCGACGCGAAACGCCGCCATCCGGCTGATGTAGATCTTCACGCCGCCGCCGAAGTGGCCGACGCCGTCGACGTCGTTGCCGAGCGCCTTCTTGTCGGAGATGACCCCGAGCGCCCCGTAACCGCCGAGCACAAACGGCGCGACCCGGTACGGCAGCTGCAAGATCGCGTGCGCCCGCGCCGAGTAGACAAACGCCTTCGGGTCCGGTGCGTCGCGCACCCGCGTCGGCACTGCCGCGAACTCGCCCTCGACGCCGAGGAAGCGCAGCGGGAAGTAGGCGATCCGTGCCCCGAAGTCACCGACCACTTTGTACAGCGGCTCCGCCGGGGTGTGCGGGTTCTCCGGGCGGGTCGCCGGATCGTAGAGGTCGTGGTCGTCGGCCGCGATGAACAGACCGCCAAACACCCCGAGCTCGAACAGGTTGCGCTCCGGCGAATAGCGGTGGATCCACTTCCGGGTGTCCTTGACCTTGCCCTTCTCGGTCAAGATCACGCCGTCCGGCGCCTGACGCCGCCCCGACTTCTTCTTCGCCGTCGCCTTCGTCGGCGTCACCTCGACGCTCGCGCTCGCGGGCGGGCTCGCAGGAGCACTCGCCGCCGCAGGCTCGGCGCTCGCCGCCGCAGGCTCGGCACTCACCGCCGCAGGCTCGGCGCTCGCCGCCGCAGGCTCGGCGCTCGCCGCCGCAGGCTCGGCGCTCGCCGCCGCGGGCGGGCTCGCCTCGGGCGCCGCCGCCCACACCTCTCCGGTCACGGTCGCGGCGACCAGCAACACACCAGTGGAAAGCAGAACGCGGGTCGAGGTCGTCACGTGCGTGGGGCTCTTGTGGTTCGTGTACCGGGCCATGGGCGTCACTTGCAAGTCATGCTCGACATCTCGCAGCCCGCCGGGCCAGGGGGGTCCTGCTGGGCCAGGCTGGTCACGAGGCACGACAGACAGGTCATCTCATCCTGCGGGTCGGGACACTTCTTGGTCTCGACGCAGAAATTGTAGGTGCACTCGCCGTAGGCGATCAGCGCCAGCCACTCCTCCGTCGTCAGCCCGTCGACACACGGCACGAAGCAGCTGTAGTCGGCCTCGGGCGGCGGGTTGACGGGGTCCAGCTCGAGCGCGCAGTTGGTGATGCAGCTGATCGCCTGGCGACAGGTGTCCTCGGGGATCGGCGGGTCGCCGGTCGTGGTCGTCTCCTCCGGTTCACCCGTCGTGAACGGAAAAACCATCGTCGTGTCGACGAACGTGGTCGACATGTCGACCTCGGTCAACGCCAGCAGATCGTCCGAAGTACACGCGAAGCCAAGGAAGGTCCCGGGCAGCAGCGCCGCCAGGGCAAGCCAATAAGCAGACGAGGGGTGGGCCCGTGCCATCCGCCGCACGATACCAGCGCTGGCGCGGCGAACCGAGTTTTGATTGCAGGCCGACTCAGCACCGCGCTTTTTGGGCGCCTGCTGGAGCCCGCCGCCCCACGAGACATGCATACACATGCAGACAAATCGATCGCCTGAGCCCTCTGGCGCCCCAAAGCCGCCCATGGCCTCCGCCCGTCGCTCCGGCGCTCATGCGCGCAGGAGCGCCGGCCGGGCCACGAGTCTTGTGTTTTCTCGCCGCCACGGGCCATACTGGCCGACGTCGGGGCGCCGCCTTTTCCCGCGTCGACCCGCGTTTACGGCAGATCTGCCGTCCCTACTGCATTCGTCGAGGACGCACCATGAAGCGAACCACCGCCCTTAGGACCGCCACGATCGGCCTCGCCGGCATGCTCGCCGGCGGCCTCTCTTCCTGTCGCGGCGAGGACGTCGAGTTCGACTGCGCCTCGCAGCAGGCCAACTTCGAGGCCGCCTACGCGGACGACGGCGTGCTCCTGGAGACGCTGCCGATGGTCTCCTCGTTCCCGATGGCCATGGTGTTCTCCGAGGTCGGCCTGCAACAGCTGCTCAACGGCCTCGTCGGCAACGACATCCCGTTCGCCAGCAAGCTCAACGTCGGCCCCTACGCCCTCAACTTCTTCCCGCTCGACACCCCCGTCATCGAGATCGTCAACGTCCCCAACTGCCCGGGCGAGTGCGTCCTCTTCAGCCTCGACTTCGACTTCCAGATCGAGGACGCCGGCGGCGACCCGGGCGGCGCCGGCGTCGGCAAGGCCACGCTGGCGATCCCGCTCCGGCTGGTCCAAAACGACGACGGCAGCTCCGACCTGGTCGCCGCCTACGACAAGGCCCTCATCAAGGACATGCCCTTCAACACGATGGGCATCGACACCTTGGACTACCCCGGCCTCGAGGGCGCGCTCGAGGTGCTCGCCACCCAGGCCCTGCAGGCCCAGTACAAGACCACGACCCTGCTGCACTTCGAGCCGTGGACCATCGGCGGCAACGACGTCAAGCTCTCGGTCGAGAAGTTCGCGCTCTTCTACGACACCAAGGTCATCTCGCTGGCGATGCAGACCAACCTCGACCTCCCGCGCAGCGCCTCGGTCCCGGTCGGCAAGGCCCTTCCGGAGGGCGTCCCCTTGCAGGTCCAGATGCACCCCGGCCTGCTGCTCGGGATGGCCCAGCGCATGATCACCGAGGGCGAGATCTCACGCACCTACAACGACAGCGGCAAGCCCGACCCCAAGGGCCTCTACGGCGTCACCCTCGAGACCCTGACGCCCAACAAGATCGCCGGCAGCAACATCCTCGACGTCGGCTTCAAGGTCTGGCGCACCCAGGACGGCTACTGCGGCTACGCCAACGCCGAGACCTCGCTCGGCCTCTCCATTGACCAGGCCACCAACGAGATCAAGGTGGCCCCCGGCGACGACCTCCGCGTCACCGGCGGCGAGGGCGTCGGCGAGCTCGCCGAGAACAACCAGGAGCTCATCGACAAGAACAAGAAGCTCGTCGACCAGTTCAAGAAGGACCTCAGCGAGCAGGTCGGCATCACGGTCAACTACAAAGAGGTCGGCGTCGAAGGCAGCCGGATCCTGTTCGACACCCAGGCCCTCGTCGTCGCCCCGCAGAGCATCGACATCCTCATCGACTTCGAGGTCGTCGCCTCCGAATAGGGCGCCAAACCAGGCGCGCACAAGCGAGCCGACCCCGAGCGACCGCGGACGCTCCACAGGCCCGCAGGACCGTGAGCCGACCGCGACGCCCAAGCCTCCACGCGCCCGCGGGCTGGCCCCAGCGGGCCCGCGCGAAGCTCTGCGTCTTCCGCTACGCTCGCCCCATGCTTCGCCCTTGGCCTACCTCCGCGACCCTCCCCCTGTCTCTCCTCAGCCTGATCCTCGCCTGCTCGAGCGTCGACGCGGGCGAGGACTCCGTCTCGACGGGCCAGGAGTCCACCAGCAACAGCTCGAACAGCGCCGCGGCCGACGCGTCGAACAGCAGCCCGAGCGACCCGCCAAGCAGCAGCGACCCGAGCGACCCCACTGAGTTCACCTCGCTCCCGGACCCCAGCGGCACCAACGGCACCAGCGGCACCTCCGACCCCAGCACGGCCACCGCGACCACGACCGGCACCGCCGACACCGACACCGCCACGACCACCAGCACCACCAGCACCACCGACACCAGCAGCTCGACCGGCCCGCTCCCCGAGAGCTGCCTGGACACCCAGAAGAACGGCGACGAGACCGACATCGACTGCGGCGGCAGCTGCCCCGCCTGCACCCTCGATCAGACGTGCCTGCTGGACACCGACTGCGACACCCTCTCCTGCGACGGCGACACCTGCGTCGAGGCGACCTGCGACGACACCAAGAAGGACGGCGCCGAGACCGACATCGACTGCGGCGGCCCCGACTGCGCCGTCTGCCTCGACGGCGACAGCTGCCTCGTCGGCGAGGACTGCGAGAGCGCCGTCTGCACGGACAACATCTGCCAGCCCGCCGCCTGCGACGACAAGGTCAAGAACCAGGACGAGAGCGACGTCGACTGCGGCGGCGCCTGTGACCCCTGCGCCAACGACAAGATGTGCGTCCTCGACGACGACTGCGCCAGCAAGGTCTGCGACAACGCCGTGTGCCTCGCCGCGACCTGCAGCGACGGGGTGCAGAACGGCCCCGAGACCGGCATCGACTGCGGCGGCCCGAGCTGCGCACCCTGCCAGCTCGAGGGCCTCATCATCAACGAGATCGACTACGACCAGATCGGCACCGACGCCGACGAGTTCGTCGAGATCTTCAACAACACCGGCGCCGACGTCGACCTCAGCGACGTGCACCTCGTCCTCGTCAACGGCAGCAACAACGCCACCTACCTCGATCAGAGCCTCGCCGCCGCCGGCGTGCTCAAGCAAGGCGCCTACCTGGTCGTCGGCAGCGGCACCGTCGTGCTCCCGCCCGCCACCCCCTTCGTCAAGTTCGCCAAGGCCACCGACCACATCCAAAACGGCAGCCCCGACGGCGTCGCCCTCATCGACCTCGGCGACAAGAAGCTGCTCGACGCGCTCTCCTACAAGGGCGCGATGCCCATGGCCACCGTCACCGGCCTGGGCGTCGTCAGCCTGGTCGAGGGCACCGCCCTCAAGGCCCAGGTCGGCGACAGCAACGCCGAAGTCGGCAGCCTGATCCGCTTCCCCAACGGCAACGACAAAAACGACGCCGACACCGAGTGGATCTTCGGCAAAAGCCCGACCCCCGGCGCCGCCAACAAGCCCTAAACTGGCCGCGCCATGCCCACCACCGCCTCCACAGCCCTCTCCGAACACGACGGCCTCGGCCTCGCCGCGCTCGTGCGCTCCGGCGAGCTCCACCCGTCCGAGCTGGTGGAGGCGGTCATCGAACGCATCGAGGCCGTCAACCCGCGCATCAACGCGATCGTCGCCCCGATGTACGACCAGGCCCGCGCCCAGGCCCGCGCCCCGCTGCCCGACGGCCCCCTCGCCGGCGTCCCCTTCCTCCTCAAGGACCTGCTCGCCGCCGCCAAAGGCGCCCCGCTGCGCAGCGGCAGCCGCTTCTACCGCGACCACGTCCCCGACCACGACAGCGAGCTCGTCCGCCGCTACCGCGCCGCTGGCCTCATCGCCACCGGCAAGACCGCCAGCCCCGAGTTCGGCGTCCCCCCTTACACCGAACCCGAGCTGCACGGCCCCACCCGCAACCCGTGGGACCTGAGCAAGACGCCCGGTGGTTCCAGCGGCGGCTCGGCGGCGGCGGTCGCCGCCCGCATCGTCCCCTTCGCCTCGGGCGGCGACGGCGGCGGATCGATCCGGATCCCCGCCTCCTGCTGCGGCGTCTTCGGCCTCAAACCCACCCGCGGACGGACCCCCAACGGCCCCGATCACGGCGAGCTGTGGCAGGGCGCCGCGGTGCAACACGTCCTCACCCGCTCGGTCCGCGACAGCGCCGCGATCCTCGACCTCAGCTGCGGCCCCGACCCCGGCGCACCTAACTACCCACCGCCGCCCGCGCGCCCCTTCCTCGCCGAGGTCGACGCCCCACCCGGCCGCCTGCGCATCGCCTTCTCCACCCACCCGCTGCTCGGCGGCGACGTCGACCCCGCCTGCATCACCGCCGTGCACGACGCCGCCGAGCTCCTGCGCTCGCTCGGCCACGAGCTCGTCGAGGCCACCCCCGAGGTCGACGGCCCGGCCTTCTCGCGCGCCTTCTTCACCATGATCTGCGGCGAGGTCGCGGCCGAGATCGCCGCCGGCGAGCGCCTGCTCGGCCGCCGCGCCGGTCCCCGCGACTTCGAGGTCCCGACCTGGGCCCTCGCCATGATGGGCCGCAACCTCTCGGCCCCCGGCTTCCTCGCCGCCACCAAGACCCTCTTCGCCATCGCCCGCGGCGTCGCCCCCTTCTTCGCCGACCACGACCTCCTCCTCACCCCCACGCTCAGCCGCCCACCCGTCCCGATCGGCTCGCTCCAGCCCCGCGGCCTCGACCGCGCCGCCATGCGCCTGCTCGGCACCCTCCGCGCTGGCGCCCTCCTCCAGCGCCTCCTCGACCTCACCCCCGCCGTCGAGCGCGTCTACCACTTCATCCCCTTCACCCCCGTCTTCAACATCACCGGCCAGCCCGCGATGTCCGTCCCGCTGCACTGGACCCCCGAGGGCCTCCCGGTCGGCGTCCAGCTCGTCGGCCGCTTCGCCGACGAGGCCACCCTCTTCCGCGTCGCCGGTCAGCTCGAGCGCGCCCGCCCCTGGGCCGACCGCGTCCCGCCCGTGCACGCCGGCTAGCTGTCCTTTCAGACATGTCCCAACGGCAAGACGAACAAGACCTGTGGCTGTTCGGCTACGGCTCGCTCATGTGGCGGCCCGACTTCGAGCACCGCGAGCGTCAACCCGCCAGCGTCGACGGCTGGACCCGCCGCTTCTGGCAGGGCTCCACCGACCACCGCGGCGTCCCCGAAGCCCCCGGCCGCGTCGTCACCCTCGTGCCCGAGCCCGGCGCCCGCTGTCACGGCGTCGCCTACCGCGTCGCGCCCGAGGTCGCCGCGACGGTCTTCGCGGCCCTCGACCACCGCGAGCGCGGCGGCTACGCCCGCATCGAAATCACCGTCTTGCTCGGCCCGGCCGCCCGGCCAAAGCCCGCCCGCATGTACCTGGCCACCGCGGACAACCCGAACTACCTCGGCCCCGCCCCCTTGCCGACCATCGCCGCCCAGATCGCCCGCAGCCACGGCCCCAGCGGGCCCAACCTCGAGTACCTGCTGCGCCTCGCCCGCGCACTGCGCGAGCAGGGCGCCGACGACGAGCACGTGTTTGCCCTCGAGCGTGAGGTCCAGCGACTTCGCGCGGACACAGGCCCGCCGATCCGCGGCTGCCTCACGTGACCCCCACCACTCCCGACCTCGGCGTCTGCGCTACCCTCGGCAGCGGATGACCCCCCCCGCACAACCACGCCGCCTCACCTGCGCCGCCGCGCAGCTCGGGCCCGCGGTGCTGCTCATCCTCACCAGCTGCGTCGACAACCCGGCCTACAAGAGCTCCGGCGAGCCCGTCACGACCACCCACGCGACCACTGATGCGACCACCGGCGAGCCACCCGCGCCGTGCCCCGGCGACCAACCCTTCGGCAAGTACTGGCCCGACCTCGACCAGGACGGCTACGGCTACGACAACGAGATGCTGATCGCCCCCACGCTCGCCTGCGAGCCGCCGGAGGGCATGGTCGACACCCCCGGAGACTGCAACGACGAGGCCCCCGAGGTCCACCCGAAGCTGATCGAGCGGTGCAACGGCTTCGACGACAACTGCAACAAGCTCGTCGACGAGGGCTCGTCCCTCTGCGGCGCCTGCACCGTGGTACCCACCGAAAACTTCATCTACTGGATCTGCCCCGAGAAGCAGCCGATCACCTGGCAGGCCGCCAGCGACCGCTGCAACGACCTCAGCTTCAAGAACCCCGTGCGCCTCGCCAGCGTCCACGAGAAGGCCGAGCACGAGTTCCTCAAGAGCCACCTCGACAAGTTCGACGCCGTCGCCAACGAGAAACACGTGTGGCTCGGCCTGAAAAAACGCAGCGGCCCGGACCTCAGCTGCGAGGTCCCGACGCCCGTCGACGACTGGGTCTGGCAGGACGGCAGCACCGTCGACTTCACGGCCTGGCTCCTCGGCCAGCCCGACAATAAGTCCTGCGCCCTCCCTGACACCCTCGAGAACTGCGGCGAGCTGAGGCTCACCCTCCCGAGCGAGGTCGGCTGGCACGACGTCGACTGCGAGGCCCCCGGCCACGGCTACGTGTGCAAGGCCGCCCGCGACGTGGTGCTCATGCCCTGACACCCCCGCCCGACCGTTCACCCACGCCCCGCGACCGTTCACCCGCTTCGCCAACGGTCCACCCCGCCGCCGCCGCCATGCTCACGCCATGGCCTCGCTCAAGCTGCTCACCCTGCTCGCGCTCTGCATCGCCCTCACCCCGCTCACCTTCGTCGCCATGGCCTTCGCGCCCCTGCTCCTGCGCGGCTCGGAGGGCCTGCCGTGACCCGCAAGCGCGCCCTCGACCTCGCCCTCCTGCTCCCCCTGGTCCCGCTCTTCGCCGCTGTCACCGGCCTGCTCGCCCTCGCCGTCCTGCTCGCCGACGGCGGCCCCGTGTTCTTCCACCAGCCGCGCGTCGGTCAGGGCCAGCGCCCCTTCACCGTCTGGAAGCTGCGCACCATGACCTGCGAACCAGACCCCAGCGACCGCAAGCCCACCCGCCTCGGCGCCTGGCTGCGCCAGCGCGGCCTCGACGAGCTGCCGCAGCTGTGGAACGTCCTGCGCGGCGACATGAGCCTGGTCGGCCCCAGGCCGCTCACCCCCGCCGACGCCGCCCGCCTGTGCGCCGCCCACCCGCCCTTCGCCGCCCGCTTCGCCGTCGCCCCCGGCCTCACCGGCCTCGCCCAGGTCTGCCTCGCCCAGGGCCCCGCGTTGACGGGCCAGCTCGACGCCGCCTACGTTCGCACCCGCAGCGCGCGCCTCGACCTCAAGCTGCTGCTCCGCACCGCCTGGATGAACCTCGTCGGCAAGCGCCGCGGCGCCCTCCCCCTCACCCGCGACCTGGTCACCTGATCCCACCTGTCCCATCCGACCTGTCCCAACCGACCTGTCCCAACCGACCTGTCCCAACAACCAGCCCATCCCGTGAGCCTGCTCCGCGACACCCTGCTCGCCCTGACCGCGCCGCGCCGCCTGGTGCCGCTGGCGCTCGTCAGCGTCCCCCTGGTCGCCGCCCAGCACAGCCTCTCGCGCGACCCGCTGGCGATGCCGCTCGGGGTGCTGATGTGCCTCGCCTTCGCCCTCCTCGGCCCCTACCTGTGGCGAAGGATCGCCGCCCCGGACGGCCGCATCGCCCCGCTCGGCCTGCTCGCCTACGCGGCGTCCGGGGCCCTGGTGGTCGCGATCCTCGCCGTGGCGATCCCCCGGGCGCTGGGCATCGGCCTGACCCTCCTCACCGGCCGCGAGAGCGTGTTCGTCTCGCTCGCCCTGTTCTGGGTCGGCGGCTGGGGCCTCGGCCGCGACATCGAGTTCGAGGCCGGCCTCGCCCGCGAGCAGGCTCGCGCCGAGGCCCTCGCTCGCGAGGCCGAGCGCGCCCAGCTGCTCGCGCTGCGCGGCCAGCTCGACCCCCACTTCCTGTTCAACACCCTCAACGCGATCGCCGAGTGGTGCCGCACCGACGGCGAGGTCGCCGAGCGGGCCGTCCTCCAGCTGTCGTCGATGCTGCGCACGATCCTCGCCGGCGTGCCCCTGGCCGCCTGGCCCCTGCAACGCGAGCTCGACCTCTGCCGCGACCTCTTCGCCCTCCACCTCATCCGCGACCCCAACCTGTTCAGCCTGCGCATCGACGGCGACCCCGGCGACCTCCAGATCGCCCCGCTCCTGCTGCTCCCCCTCGCCGAGAACGCGGTCAAGCACGGCCCCGCCGCCGGCCACCGCGGCGCGATCGAGCTCCGCGTCGCCCGCGACGACAACGGCGCCAGCATCACCCTCGACAACCCCGGCCCCTACCACGGCCCCCGCGACGGCAGCGAGGGCCTCCCCACCGTCCACCGCCGCCTCGCCCTCGCCTACCCCGACGGCCGCGCCACCCTCACCCTCGAAGCCACCCCGCACGGCACCCGCGCGACCCTCCGCCTCCCCGCCGCGCGCCCGGCCGTCCACACCTGAATCCACCTGTCCCAAAGACCATGTCTCCGCTCCCCCTCCAGGTGCTCCTCGCCGACGACGAGCTGCTCGCGCGCCGCCGCCTCGCCCGCCTGCTCGCCGAGCTGCCCGCCGTCACCCTGGTCGGCGAGTGCAGCAGCGGCCAGGAGCTGCTCGCCACCCTCGCCCGCGGCGAGCACGAGGTCGACGTCGTCCTGCTCGACATCCACATGCCCGGCCTCTCGGGCCTCGAGACCGGCGCCCTGCTGCCCGAGGACGGCCCCTACATCATCTTCACCACCGCCCACGGCGAGCACGCCCTCGCCGCCTTCGACCTCGGCGCCGTCGACTACCTGCTCAAGCCGATCGACGCCGTCCGCCTCGGCAAGGCCCTCGCCCGCGCCCGCCATCGCCTCGGCCCCCAGCCCCA
>JBGAUO010000132.1:12359-12637 GCA_044228605.1 Nannocystis sp.
GTCGTGCGGCGTGCGGAGGGCGGGACGATGAACGCCACCACCGCCGCCGAGCTCCTCCGCCTCCCCATCACCACCCGCCAGGGCATCCGCCTGCTCGACCCCCGCGAGCTCTCCCACGCCCTCTTCGACGGCGAGCTCGTCACCCTCCACACCCGCGGCGGCCCCTTGCTCACCGACTTCACCCTCCAGGACCTCGAGGACCGCCTCCCCGCCGGTGTCGAACGCGCCAAGGTGGAACTGCCCAACGGCGATTCCCAAGAAATCGTGCCCGCCCCCGA
>JBGAUO010000133.1:0-12381 GCA_044228605.1 Nannocystis sp.
GTTAAACGGCATCGATTCGACGCCGCGCCAGCCTGCCGTCGAAAACGGCGTGCGACTAGCCAGCGGCCTCAATCCCAAGTATATCTTTGACACCTTTGTGGTCGGTCCCAGCAACCGGCTGGCGCATGCGGCCTGCCAGGCCGTCGCCGAGCGCCGCCCCGACGACGTCCGCCGCGTCTACCTCCGCGAGTCCTGCCTGTCAGAGTTCGGCGCCTTCCTCCGGCGCTGCGCCGCCAACCGCATCGCCTACCACGTCGTCGACGACGACGAGCTCGCCAAGATCACCCAGTCGACCCACCACGAGGGTGTGTGCTTCATCGTCCGCGAGCGCCTCCCGGCCTCGCTGCCGCAGCTGCTCGCTGTCCCCGGCGCTCGCTGCCTCATCTACCTCGACGACGTCCAAAACCCGCACAACCTCGGCGCGATCGTCCGCGTGTGCGCCCACTTCGGCGCCGCCGCCGTGTTGCTCGCCGGCAGCGACGGCGGCGTCTCGACCGCCATGTTGCGCACCGCCGAGGGCGGCGGCGAGTGGGTCGACGTCGTCCCCGTCGAACCCGGCCCCGCCCCGCTGCTGGCCGCCCGCGCCGCCGGCTTTCGCCTGATCGCCACGGCCGCCCGCGCCCCGCACGACCTCCACGCGCGTCGGCTCCCGCAGCGCATCATCCTCATGCTCGGCTCCGAGAGCCACGGACTGTCACCCGCCGTCGCCAAGCTCGCCGACGAGTCCGTGCGGATCCCCGGCACCGGCAAGCTCGACAGCCTCAACGTCGCCTGCGCCTGCTCCGTCCTCCTCAGCGAGTACTGGCGCACCCACCACGCCACCTGAGCCATGCCCGAGCTCGTCGCGCCCAAGCCCCGCCCCGCGCACCCTGTCCTCACCGACGAGCTCCTCGCCCTCGCCCTCGGCCCCGAGCCCCGCCCCGACCTCGAAGCTCGCGCCCCGCGATTTTTCCACCGCCCGATCTTCGAGCGCCTGGTCCGCGCCCACCCGGCCTCGCCCTACCTCCTCTACCTCCCCGCGATCGCGGCCTGCTTGTGGCTCACCCCCGCCGCGTCGCTGCCCCTCCTGCTCCCGGGCTGGCTCGCCTGGACCTTCGTCGAGTACTGGCTGCACCGCGGCTTCTTCCACATGCGCACCGGCACCCCCGCGCGCCAGGTCACCTCGTTCATCGTCCATCGCCATCACCACTTCGCCCCCGCCGACCGCGACCACCTGGTCGCCACCCCCCTCTACAGCCTCGGCCTCTTCCTCCTCCTGCTCGCCGCCGCCTCCCCCCTCGGCCCCGCGCGCTGGCCCCTGCTGGCCGGCAGCATGCTCGGCTACCTCGCCTACGAGGCCGCCCACTGGCAGATCCACCACGGCACATACCGCGGCCCGCTCACCCGCGCCCTGCGTCGCCACCACCTGCGCCACCATCTCACCGACCCCGCGCACAACTTCGGCATCAGCAGCCCGCTGTGGGACCTGGTGTTTCGCACCTGGCGCTCAGGACCTGTCCGCAAGGACAGCTGACCTAACCAAACGACAAAGGGCGCCCCGGTCTCCCGGCGCGCCCTCCGTTCCCAACCTCGGACTGCTCAGCCCGCGGCGGCCGCGATCTTCTCCGCGCGGTCGGTCCGCTCCCACGTGAACTCCGGCTCATGGCGCCCGAAGTGCCCGTAGGCCGCCGTCGCGCTGTAGATCGGCCGCAGCAGGTCCAGCTCGCGGATGATGCTCGCGGGGCGGGCGTCGAAGACCTGCTCGACGATCGCCTCGAGGCGGTCATCGGACAGCTTGCCGGTGCCGAAGGTGTCGACCGCGATGCTGACCGGCGCGGCCACGCCGATCGCGTAGGCCAGCTGGACCTCCGCCTTGGTGCACAGCCGCGACGCCACCAGGTTCTTGGCGATGTAGCGGGCGTAGTAGGCCGCCGAGCGGTCGACCTTCGACGGGTCCTTGCCGGAGAAGGCGCCGCCGCCGTGGCGGCCCATGCCGCCGTAGGTGTCGACGATGATCTTGCGGCCCGTCAGACCGCTGTCGCCCATCGGCCCGCCGACGACGAAGCGCCCGGTCGGGTTGATGTGGAACTTGGTCTTGTTGTCGAGCAGGTCGGCCGAGACCACCTTCTTGATGATCTCCTCGCGCACGTACTCGCTGAGGGTCTTGTGGTCGACGCTCTCGCTGTGCTGCGTCGAGATCACGATGGTGTCGACGCGCTTGGGTCGGCCGCCCTCGTACTCGATCGTCACCTGGCTCTTGCCGTCCGGGCGCAGGAACGACTTCGGGTCGGCCTTGCGCGCCTCGCTGAGGCGGCGGGTCAGCTTGTGCGCCAGCGAGATCGGCAGCGGCATCAGCTCGTCGGTCTCGGTGCAGGCGAAGCCGAACATCATGCCCTGGTCGCCGGCGCCCTGCTCCTTGTTGGCGCCCTCGTCCACGCCCTGGGCGATGTCGGGGCTTTGGCCCTCGATCGCGACCAGCACGCCGCAGCTGTCGGCGTCGAAGCCCATGTCGGAGCTGATGTAACCGACGTCGCGGACGGTCTTGCGGACGATGCGGGGGATGTCGACGTAGGTCGAGGTCGTGATCTCGCCGGCCACGTTCACGTACCCGGTCTTGACCAGCGTCTCGCAGGCCACACGAGCCCGCGGGTCCTGAGCGAGGATGGCGTCGAGCACCGCATCGCTGATCTTGTCGCAGAGCTTGTCGGGATGACCTTCGGTGACGGACTCACTGGTGAACAGACGGCTGGCCATGATGTCGCGGTACTTTCTTCCTGGATATGTCCAAGGGGGCTTGCGGCGGGCGAGCATATGCGTCGACCCGGCACAGAGCAAGCGCAACACGCTGGCCCTGACATGACTCACATCCGTCGTCCGCGGCCCTCCTGTGCCGCGAACTGCCGCTGTCAGGGCGCCCCGACCGGCGGCCCGCGCAGCACCCGACGCAGGTGCAAGTTCACCGGCTGCGTCAGGACCCCCGGCTCGGGCAGCTCGACAAACAGGTACGGCTGCACCCCGGCTTGTTGCAGCTCGGCGGGCGCCGCGATCACCACCTGCGAACCGGCCGGCGAGGGCGGCGAGCAGTCCAGCTCGTCGCTCAACAGGCAGCCCGGAGCGCGCAACGCGAGCCCGATCTCCGGCTGCTCGGCCCAGATCTTCAGGCTGTCTCGCGGCCCCAGCGACGCCGGCAGCGCCAGCCGCAGCACCCGCTCACGCGTGCCCTCACCGGTGCAGCTGTGGCTGTGCGCGTCGGTCTGCGCTTGGTTCGGGTCGACGATCACCGTCCCCATCTCCTCGACCAGCTGCACCGTCACCTCCTCCGGGTCCTCGCAGCTGTTCGCCGGCACCTCGGTGCACACCCAGCGCTCGTCCTCATCGTCGGCGATCGGGGCCGGCAGGCACAGGCTCCCCGACGAGCAGCGTCCGAGCGCCGTCGGCACGCACACCGCGTCCGTCGCCAGCACCCGGGTCATCGCCACGTCGACCACAAAATCCAGCGGATCGTCGCCCTCCGGCGGCGCCGCGACGTCGCTGAGCGCCGCGAAGCTCGCCGCGTCGACCCCGATCGCCAGATCGATCACCGTGCCCGCGCCGAGGTCCGTCAGGGCGACGATGCCGTCCGCCCCGCACGCCAGCAGCGGCCCCGCCAGACAACCCATGGGCGCCAGGCTCACCCGCGGCGTGAAGCCGTTGCCCCGCGCCTCGACCCGCAGGTCCGCCCGCAGCGGCACCTCGATCTGCAGGAACACATCGGGCCCACCGCCACCACACACCCCGCCCGTCCCCGAATCCGGGTTGACCGCCCGCAGCGACCCGGAGAAGCGCCCCTGTGCGACCGCCGGCGCCCGCGAACACTCGTCGCTCGGGATCACCGTCTGCGCCAGCAAGGGCTCGCCGGTCCCGCCGCTGCTCGAGCCCTCCGAACCAGCCCCGGCCCCACCGCCGTCACCGCCGCCACAACCCCCAGCCACGGCCACGACCACCGACCAGCGGCGAAGCGTGCGAACGACCATGACCCGGGACCCCATGCGAGCAAGCCATCCTAGCGGATCGCCCGGACGGTTTCACTTCCGCCGGCAAAGCCTGTACGGTTGGCGCCCATGAACGTCCTCGACCTCCGCGGCCCGGGGCCCGACCACGAGCGCTGGCACCAGCTGTGCGCCCGTTCGGCCGGCCTCGAGGGCCCCGCCGACGACGCCGCCCGCGAGGTCATCGCCGCCGTGCGCGAGCGAGGCGACGCCGCCGTCGCCGAGCTCACCCTGCGCTTCGAGGGCCGCGACCTGGAGCGCTTCGAGCTCACCCCCGGCGAACGCGCCGCCGCCTGCGAGGCGATCCCCAGCGACCTGCGCGCCGCCCTGCAGCTCGCCGCCGACAACATCCGCCGCTTCCACGCCACCCAGCTCCCCCGCGACACCGGCCTCCACAGCGACGACACCCACCTCGTCACCCGCGCCCGCCCGCTCGCCCGCGTCGCCGTCTACGCCCCCGGGGGCACCGCCGCCTACCCCAGCTCCGTGCTGATGACCGCGATCCCCGCCAAGGTCGCCGGCGTCGCCGAGGTCCTGCTCTTCACCCCGCGCCCCTCCGCGGTCGTGCTGCTGGCCGCCGAGCTCGCCGGCGTCGACCGCGTGTTCGCCATCGGCGGCGCCCAGGCGATCGCCGCCGCCGCCCTCGGCACCCGCCAGGTCCCCCGCGTCGACAAGATCGTCGGCCCCGGCAACGCCTACGTCACCGCCGCCAAGCGCCAGGTCTTCGGCCTCGTCGACATCGACGGCATCGCCGGCCCCAGCGAGGTCCTCATCCTCGCCGACCACACCGCCGACCCCGAGCTCATCGCCGCCGACCTGCTCGCCCAGGCCGAACACGACGTCCTCGCCTGCCCGATCGCCGTCACCTCCGACCCCGACCTCATCGCAGCGATCCGCCGCGCCCTCGCCGAGCAGCTGGAGACCCTCCCCCGCCGCGAGATCGCCGCCCGCGCCCTCGCCGACCACGGCGCCCTCGTCCTCGTCGCCGACCGCGACGCCATGGTCGCCGCCGCCAACGCCTACGCCCCCGAACACCTCGAGCTGCTCGTCCACGACCCCCGCAGCCTCGTCCACCACCTCCACACCGCCGGCGCCATCTTCGTCGGACCCTTCACCCCCGAGGCCGCCGGCGACTACACCGCCGGGCCCAGCCACGTGCTCCCCACCGCCGGCGCCGCCCGCTTCGCCTCGCCGCTCGGCGTCTGGGACTTCATCAAACACACCAGCATCCTCGAGCTCTCCGCCCCCGCGCTGCGCGCCCAGGCCGACGCCATCGTCCGCATCGCCCGCGCCGAGGGCCTCGAGGCCCACGCCCGCGCCGCCCTCCTCCGCCTCCGCGAACCTGTCCCTAACGACCTGTCTTAGACGACCTGGCCCTTGCAACCTGTCCCCTGGAGCAGCCGATGACCTGGACCAGCCACCTCCGCCCCGCCCTCGCCGGGCTCAGCATCTACGACAGCCCGGCGGTCAGCGCCCGCGCCCGCCTGCACGCCAACGAGTGCGCCGAACCCTGGCCCGCCGAGGTCATGGCCGAGCTCGGCCGCCGCCTGCAGAGCCAGGAGCTCGGCCGCTACCCCGACAGCTCCGGCCGGTCCCTGCGCGAGCTGCTGTCCCAGCGCCACAGCTGCCACCCGGACGCCGTCGTCCTCGGCAACGGCAGCGACGAGGTCATCTCGCTCCTGCTCACCGCCCTCGCCGGCCGCACCTCCGAGCCGAGCTTCATGGTGATCCCCTCGCCCACCTTCGTGATGTACGGCCACAGCGCCCGCTGCCTCGGCGTCGGCGTGCTCGAGGTCCCGCTCACCGACACGCTGCAGCTCGACGAGCCGCTCATGAACGAGGCCCTCGGCGTCGCCAACGGCGCCGCCATCTGCTTCCTCGCGCGCCCCAACAACCCGACCAGCAGCCTGTGGGACGCCGACGTCATCGCCCGCCTCATCGCCGGCCACCCCGGCACCATGTTCGTGCTCGACGAGGCCTACATCCGCTACAGCCCCGGCAGCTCGCTGTGGCGCGAAGAGATGCCCGGCAACGTCACCTACATGAGCACGCTGTCGAAGATCGGCCTCGCCGCCCTGCGCATCGGCTACTGCATCGCCCCCGCCCCGCTCGCCCGCGCCGTCAACGTCGTCCGCCACCCCTACAACATCTCGAGCACCAGCCTCATGCTCGCCGAGGCCGTCCTCCGCGACTTCGCTGACGTCCAGGCGGCGATGATCGCCCGCACCCTCGCCAACCGCGATCGCCTGGTCCAGCTCCTCGCCAGCATCCCCGGCGCCCACGTGTTCCCCGCCCACGCCAACCTCGCCCTCGTCCGCCTCGACCCCCCCGAGTACGCGCCGCGCCTCGCCGACGCCCTCGCCGCCCGCGGCGTCCTCGTCAAGGACGCCTCCGGCATGCCGCGCCTCGCCGGCTGCCTGCGCGTCAGCGTCGGCACCACCAGCGAACTCGACGCCCTCGAGACCGCCCTCGCCGAGCTCGTCCTCCGCCCCGACGCATGAGTCACCCGCTCCCGCCCGGCCCGCGCTCCCGCCTCGCCAACACCCTCCGCCTCGCCCGCGCCCCGCTGCAGCACCTGCCGCGCTGGCTCACCCGCTACGGCGACCCCTTCCGCGTCCCCCTGCTCACCGGCGCCGTCGTCGTCACCGCCGACCCCGCCTCGCTGCGCACCCTCTTCACCGCCGACCCCGACAGCTTCGACATCTACAGCGCCCGCTCGCTCCTGCCGATCCTCGGCCCCGGCTCGCTCATCCTCCGCGCCGGCCCCGAGCACCGCGACGAGCGACGCCTGCTCATGCCGCCCTTCCACGGCGCCCGCATGCGCACCTACGGCGCCGCCATGAGCTCCATCGCCGCCGAGCAGCTGCGCACCCTGAGACCCGGCCAGCCGTTTTTGGCCCTCACGCTCGGCCAGCGCATCTCGCTCGACGTCATCATTCGCACCGTCTTCGGCGTCGACAGCGACGAGCGCCACCACGGCTTTCGCACCGCCATCGAGGCCGCCATGGCCGTGACCCACCCGCTGCTCCTGTTTGTCCCGGCCCTCCAGCGCCGCCTCTTCGGCCTCGGCCCCTTCGCCCGCATCCTCCGCGCCCAGGATCACCTGCTCGCCCTCCTGCGCCAGCAGATCGCCGCCGTCCGCCCGCACGCCGACGAGCGCGGCGACATCCTCAGCCTGCTCCTGCAAGCCACCCACGACGACGGCAGCCCCATGCCCGAGCAGGACATCCTCGACGAGCTGCGCACCCTCCTCTTCGCCGGCCACGAGACCACCGCCATCGCCCTCGCCTGGGCCCTCGACCACGTCCACCGCGACCCAGCGATCCTCGCCCGCCTGCAGGGCGAGCTCGCCCCCCTCGGCACCACCCCGGCCCCCGAAGCCCTCGCCGCGCTCCCCTACCTCGGCGCCGTCTGCAGCGAGACCCTGCGCCTCCACCCCGTCGTCCCCGGCGTCGCCCGCCTGCTTCGCACCCCGCTCGAGCTCGGCGGCTACCAGCTCGCGCCCGGCACCGCCGTCCTCGCCAACATCCACCTCGCCCACCACCGCGAGCAGTCCTTCCCCGACCCCACCCGCTTCCACCCCGACCGCTTCCTCGGCGCCACCTACTCGCCGTACCAGTACCTCCCCTTCGGCGGCGGCAACCGCCGCTGCATCGGCGCCGCCTTCGCCCAGTACGAGCTCAAGGTCGTGCTCGGCACGATCCTCGCCCGCGCCGACCTCGAGCTGCGAGACCTCCGCCCCGTCGCCGCCGTCCGCCGCAACCTCACCATGGGCCCCGCCAACGGCATCCCCCTCACCCTCGTGCAACACCGCGGCTGACCCCGGACGCGATCGCGCATCCTCGCGCGATCACGTCCTGTGCGCCGCCCTGTCGCTCACCACGCCCGCCCGCTAGCCTCATGCTCGCATGCCGGAGCCCATCGCGACCGACGACGGCAGCGACGCCCTCACCCGCCACGAGGGCGACTCCTCACCCGCGGCCCCCGAGGCCGCCAGCGAACAACCATTTCGCATCGGCCGCTACACGATCCTCCGCCCGCTCGGCCGCGGCGGCATGGGCATCGTCTACGCCGCCTACGACGACAAGCTCGACCGCAAGATCGCCCTCAAGCTCGTCTACATCTCGCGCGAGCGCGGCACCATCGGCCAGGCCCGCCTCCTGCGCGAGGCCCAGGCCCTCGCCCGCCTCTCGCACCCCAACGTCGTCCAGGTCTACGAAGTCGGCGAGCACGACCGCCAGGTCTTCCTCGCCATGGAGTTTGTCTCCGGCACCACCCTGCGCGCCTGGTCGCGCGCGTCCCCTCGCCCCTGGCGCGAGGTCCTCGCGATCTACCAGCAGGCCGGCCGCGGCCTCGCCGCCGCCCACACCGTCGGCCTCGTCCACCGCGACTTCAAACCCGATAACGCCCTCCTCGCCGACGACGGCCGCGTCCGTGTCCTCGACTTCGGCCTCGCCCGCGCCGTCGTCGGCGACCCCGATGACCCGCAACCACCTGTCCCTTCGGACAGCCTGCGAAGCTCCATCTCCCTCGACACGATGGACCTCTCCGAGCCGCTCACCGCCGTAGGCCTCCTGCTCGGCACCCCCGCGTACATGTCCCCCGAGCAGCTCCTGCGCCAGCCCACCGACGCCCGCTCCGACCAGTACAGCTTCTGCGTCGCCCTGTGGGAGGCCCTCCACGGCGCCAGGCCCTTCACCGGCCGCACCCTCGGCGAGCTCAAGCTGCAGGTCTTCGCCGGCCCGCCCCGCCACCCCCGCGGCCCCGTCCCGGCCTGGCTCGGTCGTGTCCTCACCCGCGGCCTCGCCGTCGACCCCACCCAGCGCTTCCCCGACATGGACACCCTGCTCGTCGCCCTCGCCGACGACCCCGCCCAGCGTCGCCGTCGCCGCACCCTCGCCCTGCTCGCCGGCCTCGTCCTCACCGGCGGCGGCGCAGCCGGCTACACCGTCGCCACCCACGACCCCGCCACCGCCTGCGACACCAGCGACCCCCTCGCCGGCGTGTGGGACCCAGACACCCGCGCCGCCGTCACCGCCCGCTTCGCCAGCCTCGGCCTCCCCTTCGCCGACCAGGCCGCCACCTCCGCCGCCGCCCAGCTCGACGCCTACGCCGCCCGCCTCCGCCCCCTCCTCCAAACCGCCTGCCAGGCCCGCGCACGCGGCCTGCACACCAGCCGCGTCCACGAGCTGCAGGTCGACTGCGCCGAGCGCCTGCGCGGCGAGCTCGCGGCCCTCACCGCGGTCCTCCAGGACGCCGACGCCCGCGTCGTCGAACGCGCCAGCCAGGCCGTCGCTCGCCTCCCACCGGTCGAAGCCTGCGGCGAACCCGGCCGCCTGCTCGCCGCCGCCGAGCACACCCCGTAGACCGAGGACCCCGCCCTCGCCGCCCGCGTGCGCGCCCAGACCCCGCGCCTCGCCGCCGCCCGCGCCGAGCTCGACGCCGGCCACCACGAACGCGGCCGCGAGCTCGCCCGCGAGGTCATCGCCGAGGCCGAGCGCCTCGACCACCCACCCCTGCTCGCCGAGGCCCTGGTCATGCTCGGCAACGCCGAGCTCGCCTGCGGCGACTTCCCGGCCTCCAGCGCCGCCCTCCTGCGCGCCTACACCCTCGCCGAGTCGGGCCGCCACGACCGCATCGCCACCGACGCCGCGATCCGCCTCGTGTACCTGCACGGCGAGCGCCTGCACGACCTCCCCCGCGCCCAGACCTGGGCCGACGTCGCCGACGCCAAGCTGCGCCGCCTCGGCGACCACGACCCCGGCCTGCGCGCCCGCCTGAGCTTCAACCTCGCCAGCGCCCTCCAGGACGCCGGCCAGTTCAAGGCGAGCGAGCTGCACTTTCGCGAGGTCATGGCGATCGCCGAACAACGCCGCGACCTGGACCCGGCCTTCTACATCATCGTCCTCAACGCCCTCGCCACCCTCGAGCTCGACCAGGGCGACCCCGCCAGCGCCGAGGCGCTCCTGCGCCGCTCCCTCGCCCTCCGCGAGGCCAGCCTCGGCCCCGATCACCCGCAGGTCGGCGTCGCCCTCCACAACCTCGCCCTCGTCCTCTACACCCGCCGCGAGTTCACCGCCGCCGCCGCCATGTTCCGCCGCGCCCTGGCGATCCGCGAGCGCAGCCTCGGCAGCGACCACCCGGCCACCGTCGAGACCCTCACCGGCCTCGGCGCCACCCTCAGCGACAGCGGCGACCACAACGCCGGCCTCGAGATCTACCGCCGCGTGCTCGCCCTCACCGAGCAGCGCCGCGGCCCCGACAACCTCGACCTCTTCGCCCCCCTCAACAACCTCGGCAACACCCTCATCAACGCCCACGACCTCCCCGGCGCCGAGAGCTACCTCGGACGCGCCCGCGACCTGCTCGAGCGTCACGGCAAGGCCGACAGCCCCGACTACGCCCTGCTCCTCTACAACCTCTCCGCCCTCGCCGCCGACCAGGGCGCCCTGCCCCGCGCGATCACCCTGATCGAGCGCAGCCTCGCCCTCCGCGAGCAGATCTACGGCCCCACACACCTCGATGTCGGCACCACCCTCGCCTACCTCGCCGACCTCGAACAAAAGGCCGAGCGCCCCGCCCCGGCCGAGGCCCACGCGCTCCAGGCCGTCGCCGTCCTCACCCCCATCCCCGCCGGCGTCCTCGAGCTCGGCCGCGCCCGCCTGGTCCTCGCCAAGCTCCGCGCCCGCGACCCGAACCACCGCGAAGCGGCCCGCGCCCTCGCCCGCCAGGCCGTGCTCGACCTGCGCGACCAGCCGCAGGACAGCGCCCCGCTCGCCGAGGCCCGCGCCCTGCTCACCGACCTGTCCCGCAGGCCAGGTCCATGAAAGCCACCCACCTGTCCCGCAGGACAGGTCCATGACACCACCCACCTGTCCCGCAGGACAGGCGCCCCTCAGTGCAGGCCGTGCCCCGCCGCCTCGGGCTGGTACGACAGCCCGAGCACCTTGACCCGCGCCGTCTGCCCGCCCGGCAGCGGCCACTCGATCTCCCGACCCACCGCCAGCCCGAGCAGCGCGCTGCCCACCGGCGCCAGCACGGACACGCAGTTTTCACCCGTGTCCCCCGGATACACCAGCGTCAGCTCGTACTCGCGACCGCTGCTCTGCTCGCACAGACGCACCGTCGAGTTCATCGACACCACGTCCGGCGGGAGCTGCGTCGCCTCGACCACATCAGCGCGATCGATCTCCCCCGCCAGCGCCTCGGCGGCGTCGCTGTCGCGCCGGGCCGAGCTGGCCAGCATCCAGCGCAGGCGGTCGAGGTCGGTGCGGGTGATGACGATCGGCGGAGTGTGCTGCACGGCAGATACCTCGAGAGAGCGCGGACAAAACAGAAACTGCCGCCCCTCATCGCAGGGACCGCAGCCGCCGCAGTCTCCCCCCGCCCCCCACCAGATGCAACCTGCCATCAGCTGTCCGCTGCCACCGGACCCCCTGGCACCTGTCCCAAAGGCCACGCCAAAACCGACCACCCCGGCCGCGAGGCCGCCGCTCACCAGTGCTTGCACGCCGGCAGCGACAGCGCGCTGGCGGCCCGCGCCGCGCCACAGCTCCCCGCCAGCGTCCCCGCAACCTTCGTGTCCGCCTGCGCCGACCTCCAGCTCGCCTCCAGCTGCGCCACCACCTGCGTGTGCGCCTGCGCATCAGACCCCGTCATCTCGCCGATGCACCGGCGATAGCTCGCCAGATACTCCACACACGCCGCCTCCGTGAGCGGCGCCTCCACCACCGCCGGCGCCGGCACCACCGCCGGCATGACCGCCACCGGTGCAGGCGCCTCCACCTGCACCACCGGCGCATCCATCACGGCGGCCGGAGCCGGCTGCGAACCACACGCGACGAGCAACACCAGGGCGACAGACAAACGGCGCATGCCCTGCAACACGCCACCTGCCCCGCAGCTTCCCGGCGCCACAACAACCATCGCGGGAACCATCACCCCACCCTCACGCGTCTCCACTTCACCCGCCATGCCACACCGACTCCGCCGCCTCACCCTCCCCGCCCTCGCCCTGCTCGCCCTCGCCCTCCCCCCGCCCCGCCCCGCCCGCGCCGGCAGGCCCGCGGGCGCACGCGGGGTCGACGTCACCAACCAGGCGATCCGCACCGCCGAGGACCTGCTGGCCCGCGGCAACTACCGCGGCGCCGCCAAACTGGTCGCCAGCACCTTCCCCAAGGTCCTCCAGGCCGAGTACAGCACCCGCCGCCAGCAGCTCTTCGACCGCGGCCAGCAGATCGTCGCCCTCGCCATCGTCCGCAGCCGCGGCGACCTGAAGCTCCCCGGACTCCCCGGCAAGACCGACGCCGACCGCGAGGTCGCCCTCGCCTGGGCCGCCGGCATCCTCCGCCTCCACGTCGCCCGCGGCGACCAC
>JBGAUO010000134.1:0-12205 GCA_044228605.1 Nannocystis sp.
GGCGCTGTCGACCGAGCTGGCGCCGTGGACGTGGAGGTCGGCCGAGAGGGTGCCAGGGGGCTGCGGGAGCGAGGTGAGCGCGAGGTCGAGGTCGATGGCGGCGCCGGGCTTGACCTCGACCTTGCGGGCGCGGGCGACGGTGGCGAAGGGGCCGACGGTGGCGAAGACGTCGTAGTTGCCGGGCGGGACGGCGAAGGTGGTCGGGCCCTGGGTCAGCACGCGGTTGCAGGCGGGGGCGCCGCTGTAGGGGTGGCCGAGCAGGGGGGCGCACTCGTCGAACTCCGTGAACATGCGCCCGCGGACGCGCCCATCGGTGACATCGTCGGCCGGGTAGAGGATGAGCTGGGCGTGGTCGCTGGCGCCGTCGACGGTGACGTCGACGGTGAGCTGGCCGACCGGGGGGATGCTCAGCGGGCCGGCGTCGAGGTCGTCGGCGCCGACGTCGACGTCGAGCTCGTCGACCTTTTGGCCGTAGGCCTCGACCTCGAGCACGTAGCTGGCGCCGGGGCTGACGCGCACGGCGAAGTTGCCGTCGGCGTCGGGGGTGGCGTGGGTGACCCGGTCGCGCTCGGCGGCGGGGGTGTCGGTGGTGCCGCGAGAGACGAGCACGGCGGCGCGCAGACCGGCGCCGAGGTAGGCGCTGGGGTCCTGGCCGTCGACCTTGACCTGGCCGCGGAGGGTGACAAAGGGCTCGTCGAAGAGCTGGCGGCGCAGCTCCATGGCGTGGTCGGCGGCGCTGCTGACGGCGGGGGTGTCACCGACCGCGAGGAAGCGCTCGGAGACGAGGTAGTCGCCGGGCATGACGATCTGTCGCGCGGTGCCGGTGACGGAGATGACCTGGCCGTGAAACCCGGACATCGCGCGGGCGCTGCACATCACGTGGGCGTAGGAGACGCTCGGGTCGGTGTAGGTGGAGGCGACGAGATAGGGGGCGTCCTCGAAGGCGTCGTTGAGGGTGGTGAGGCCGAAGGAGATGTGCTCGAAGCCGCGGCCCTCGCCGGGCACAAACGGGATGTTGCGGCGGCCGCCCCAGTAGAAGCCGTCGGCGACGGTCCAGATGAGCGGCTCGGGGCCGGCGTTGACGATCTCGCTGCGGATGCGCAGGCCGGGCTCGCAGGGGCGCAGCTCGTAGCGGGTGGCGACGCGGAGGGCGGGCTGGCCGGCGAGGTGGCCGCGCAGCTGCAGGGCGGCGAATCCGTCGCCTTCGAGCATGCGCGCGTCGTCGTAGAAAAATGCGTCGCCCGGGAGGGCGCCGGTGACCTGGCTCATCTGCGACAGGGAGTCCGGACCACCCTGGGTGGTGAAGTCGAGGAGCATGCCGCCGGAGGGGGCGAGGTAGTGGGGGTGGTCGAGGGCCTCGATGATGGCGACGACGCGGTCGTTGGCGAGGCGAAAGTCGCCGAGCGAGCCGAGCGCGAAGGGACCCGCGACGAGGTCCTCCGGGCGTTCGACGCGGCGGATCTCGACGCTGCCGGCGTCGCAGGTGAAGGCGAGCTCCTCGCAGGGGGAGGGGACGGTGCACGATGCATCGTCGCCGAGGCAGCCGTCGCGGGCGCAGGCGAGGCCTGGCAAGCCCGCGAGGGCGGCGATCAGGGCGGCGGCGGCCAGATGCGATCGGTCGGTGGGCGCTGCGGTGAACATCGCGTGGATGGTCTCAGGCGGCGGCGCAGAGGGCGGTGGCGCAGGGGTCGATGAGTTCGGCGAGGCCGCGGCGCCACACGGCGGCGCGCAGGGAGGGGTCGACGATGCCGTGGCGGCGCAGCTCGAGATCCGCGGGGCTCTGGCTGTCGCGCTGGACGCCGCGGGTGGCCTCGGCGATGGCGGCGGTGAAGGTGTCGCGGGCGAGGGGCGCGAGCGCGGGGGCGGTGCGGACGATCCACTGGGCGCTGCGCCAGCCGAGCTCGGCGTGGCGTTGCTCGTCGGCGGCGATGCGGGACCAGACGCGCTGGACGACCGGGTCGGTGGCCTGCTGGGCGGCTTCGCGGGCCTCGAGGGCGGAGAGGGTCTCGCACACGCAGGCCTCGCGGATCACGGCGATCAGGAGGGTGGCGAGCTCGCAGGGAGCGGCCGCGGCGATCGGCATGGGGCCGGGGCCGACGGGCTCGCCGGCGTAGGCGCTGGCGAGGCCGAAGCCGAGGCGGGCGTGCACGAGCTCGTCGGCGAGGGCCTGCTGGGCCGCGTGCACGAGCTCGGCGGGGGCGCCGACGGCGAGCAGCTGGAGGGTGAAGCCGGCGAAGGCGGCGAGCGAGGCGTGCTCCATGCGTGCGAGCTCGGTCCAGGCGGCGGCGAGGCGCTGGCGGGCGGGCGGGAGCGCGGGGGCGAGGTGCTCGTGCCAGTCGTCGCGGGGGGTCGTGGGGGCGAGCACGGCTACGGCGTCGACGAGGTAGGGGCGGCCGCAGATGCTGTTGTCACAGGCCCATTGTGGGGGCATCTCGAGGTCGGACCATGCGCAGCGGGTGTCGCATTCGCCGTTGCTGCTGCAGGTGTCATTCGGTGTGGTGCAGTGCAGCAGGCTGATGCCCGGGCTGCAGGGGACGATGCTGCCGGCGCACAGCTGGTCGCCGCAGTCGGCGTCGACGGTGCACTGGGCGGGGATGCAGGTGGAGGTCGGGCCGAGCTCCTCGCCGGCGCAGCGGCAGATCTGGCCGTCGGGGCAGTCGCTGTCCTTTGCGCAGCCGTATTGGCACGAGCAGGTGCCATCGATGAGGAGGCGGAACAAAGTGATGTCTTGCTGGCACGACCCGTGCGGCTTATCGGTGCAGTCTGCATCGACCAGACAACTGCCGCCGCCGCTGTTATCGGTGCAGTTGCCGGGGGCGGCCGGGACGGCGCAGGCGACCGCCGATTCGCGGTGGGGGATGCTGGTGCCGCAGGCGACGAAGCCGGAGGCGACGGGCGGGTCGACGGAAAGTTGGTCGAGGTCGCGGAGGGTGTCGGTGCACGCCTGCGGCGTCCCGGTGCTGGCGCCGGAGGTCGGGGCGGAGCTCATGCCGGAGCTGTCGCCGCTGCTCGAGTCCTCGTTGCCGCCGTTCTTGGGGCCGCAGGCGAGGGCGCCGAGGCCGAGAGCGGCGAGGAGGGCGTGGTGGACCGGGCGGATGGAGCTGCGCAGCACGGCCCCATTTCACGCGGGGGCGGCGGAGGCGTCAAGCGTGCGCGGGGTTTTCAGTCGGAGTGCGAGAAGCACAGGAGCAGGCCCGAGCGCCGCTGGCGATCGAGCAGGAGGAAGCTGCGGTCGCTGCACGAGTGCGGGTCAAACCAGGCGCCCCAGGGGCCCCAGACGTCGAAAGCGACCAGGGCCTCGGGCGATTCCACGGCGGCGCGCACCAGGGTGGTGGCGAGGGCGAGGGCCGCGTCGCGGCTGTGGTGCTGGTAGAAATATTGGTACATCCCGTAGTTGTAGAGGTAGTCCGTGAGCTCGCCGAGGACGGCGTGGGGGTCGCGCCAGGCGAAGCCGGGCTCGTGCAGGCCGCGCTCGAGGGTGTCCGGGTCGGGGGCGAAGGCGGTCAGGGCCGCGGCCGCCCGGCTGCGCGCGAGCAGGCGCGGGATCAGATCGCGGGTCATCGCCGGGCCCTCGTGGGCCGCCGCGAGCAGGCGCGCGAGGGCGGGGTCGTCGGCGAGTCGCAGCTCGAGGGCGAAGATGCCGTCCTCGTTGTTGGAGTAGCGGGCGATGGCCTCGAGGTAGGGGTGGTGTGATTCGGGGACCGTGGTCGCGGCGAGCACGGCGGCGGACCAGTCGACCGCGAAGTCGCCCTGGGTCGTCGGCGTGCCCGTGCGCGGGTCGAATGGCTGCATGTGGAGAATGTATCAGGCACGGGCTCGCCAGTACCGACACCGGGCAACATGAAGTCTCGATGAAAGCCCGGCCGGGGATGATGTGCGAAAGGGGGGCCCAGCAGGTCGTGCGATTCATCGTGGCTTCATCGACGGAGTCCACGATGGCACGCGGAGAATCGATCCATGCACAGCACCCAGAAGCTCACCCTGCTTGTTCGCGCCCTCGGCCTGGCCGCCCTGGTCGGCGTCGGTCCGCTCGCCTGTGACTCGGCGGGCACCTCCACCCGTTCGGCCCAGCTCGACGACAACACCTGCGCGGCCGCCGAGGCGCTCGATGACGCCTGCGAGGCCGTCTACGGCGAGGACGTCGCGCAGTGCGCAACCTTCGATGCCATCGACGAGGCGTGTGAGGACGAGGGCGAGGACGAGGACGAGGACGAGGACGAGGGCGACAGTGCCTGCGCGAACGCCGAGGCGCTCGACGACGCCTGTGAAGCCATCTTCGGTGAGGACGCTGGCGAGTGCGCAGTTTTCGACGCCATCGATGAGGCCTGCGATGACGACGATGACGACGCCGCGGACGCGGACGCCTGCGCGCTCGGCGAGGCGCTCGACGACGCCTGTGAGGCCGTCTTTGGCGAGCAGGCTGCCGAGTGCGCCGTATTCGACGCCATCGACGAGGCGTGTGAGGACGACGAGTAAACAGCGGGCGCTGACGATCGGCCCGCCGGGCTCGCGGCGCAGCCGGACCGGACAACGACCTGGTCCGAGCGTTGTGATGCCGGGGCGGATCGGCGGTACGCTCCCGTGATGCGCTCCGTCCCCGAGAGGCTCGCGCTCGCCGAGCATATCCAGCGACTTTGGTACCCGCAGTGGGCGAGCGCGTGGTTGAAGGCCGTGCCGGCGGCGCCGCTGATCACGCCGGAGCTGCGCGCCGACCTCGATGCGGCCGTTGATGACGGGGCGAGGGTCGCGGCGCGGCGGCGGGTCGTGGAGGAGTTCCTCGACCACGAGCTCTACTACTGGGTCCCCGAGGACTCGGCGTACGGGACCTTCGTCGCGTGCGCGTGGCGTCCGCTGGACCGCGCCGAGCTGCCTGGCTGTGTCGACGAGATCCTCGCCGGGGCGAGCAGGCGGCTCGCCGAGGTCCGGGCGGAGGAGGCTGGCGAACGCGCCGAGGCGGAGGCGGGGGGCTACCTCGATGCGATCGGGCCGTCCCGGCTCGCGGGCGATATGATCGATCTGGAGGCGCTGCGGCGGTGGTTTAGCGAGGAGCTGTGGGACGCGGCCGGGCCGACCTGGTTCACGAACATGGCCCCGGGCTTCCGCGGGGAGCCGGCGGTGATCGGCGTCGATGGCGATCTCCTGGCGATCCTGTGGTTGCCGTGACAGCTCGCGTGTCGCTCATCGCCCGGCGCGCGCGAGGGCCTGCGCCACCTCGGCCGCGATCTCAGCGGCGACGAGGTCGAGGTCGAAGCGGTCGTCGGGGAGGGTGGGGGCGAAGCTCCGGAGGTTGTCGGGGAAGAGGCGACAGAGCTGCTCGTACGAGATCTCGTCCTTCAGGCGCCGGTCGTGCATCCACGGGACGGTGGCGGGGGTGAGGCCGTATTTGGCGACCTTCTTGGCGGTGGCCGCGGCGCTGTTGAGGAGCACGAAGGTCAGCGGCGGGAGCGGCAGGAAGCGGCGCCGGGCGGCGGCGTGGCGCGTCGCGACGAAGCAGGTCGGCCAGCCCCGATCCCACACGAGGACGTCGACGTCGCGGAGGCGCTCGCGGTGGGCCTGCATTCGCTCGACGATCGTGCTGGCGGCGGCGACCGGGTCGTCGTCCCACTGATCGTAGACCTCGCCCTCGCGGTAGACCGAGGCGCTCGCCGCGGGCCAGCCGCGCGCGGCGAGCAGCTCGAGCAGGCGCGCCACGAGGGGGGTCTTGCCGCCGAAGTTTGTTCCGTCGATGACGACCTCGATCGGTGTCATGTGCATCCTCCTGTCCACGGAGCGGGGGTCTACTTGCAGCGCGGGACCAGCGACTCGAAGATGCTCTGCATGGAGGTGATGCGGACCGCGGGCGCGAGGTCGGCGAGGCGCTCGGGCGGGAAGGATTCGGTGAAAGTGGCCCTGGCGCGGCGGCAGTCGCCGGCGCGGGCGAAGCACATCGGCGCGAGGGCGTAGAGATTACTGCTGGCATTGAGGACCTGGTGGTCGTCGGGGCCGTTTGGTTTCACGCGGGGTTGCAGCTGGCGAATGGTGCTGTAGCTGGCCTCGCACTGGGCGACGGTGTGGGTCTCGCTGGTGCCCATGCTGAGGTCGAGGATGGCGGCGAGCAGGCGGTCGCGCTCGTTGCTGTCGCCGCCGCGGCAGTACATCGCGGCCATGCTCTCGGTGGTGGAGGCGGCGCGCTCGGGGTGCATGTTCTGCTCCTCGCGCCAGTAGCGGGTGAGGCGGGCCTTGCCCTGCTGGCAGCGGCCGGCGAGCATCTCGCAGGAGGCGCGGGTGGTGACCGTGCTGGTCGCGTAGGTGGGGCGCAGGGCGGTGAGGTGGTCGAGGTCGGCGAGGCAGCCGGGGCCGTCCTTGTGGGCGAACTTGCGGTTGGCGGAGGTGAGGAGGGCGGTGGCCTGATCGTCGCTGCCGGTGGGCGTGGCGATCGGGCCGGGTGTGGCGGTGCCGGTGCCGGTGGGCGTGGTGCCGGTGCAGTTGCACTGACAGGGCGGGCAGGGCGGGGCGCTGCGCGGGGTGCAGGCGGCGAGGGTGAGCAGCAACTGGAGTGCCCAGGGCAGGTGCTTCATCGCGGGATCGAAGCACGTGCGGCGGTTTCTGACCAGAGCGGGCAGCGGAGGTCGGGTGGCGGCGAGGCTTGGCATCGCCCCTCGTCCCGGGGCGCGGATCACCGCCGACGCTGGACCGGCCCCGCGAATTCGCGGGATCGGTACGTCGATGCAATGGTGCCAGTCGCTGCGTGCAATCGCACCGCGCTATGTAAGGTGGTCGTGCGTGTCGAGATTCCGGGTTCTCGGTTATCGTGGGTCGTGGGGGGGACGATGAAACAGCAGGTTCGGGTGGGAGCACGGGAGTTGGCAGCGGACGGGGCCACGGCTTCGCGGGTCCCCGCGGCCCCGCGGTCCTCGCTGGCGTCGCGGGGCGGCACGGAGCTGGCCCAGCGGACCTTCGGCAACCGCATCGTTGGCCAGCGACTCACCTGGCCGATCCAGGCCAAGCTCGTGGTCGGGGCCGCGGGCGATCGATTCGAACAGGAGGCGGATCGGCACGCGAAGCGGGTCACGGGCGCTGATGCGGCTGGACCACTGGGCTTTCAGCGTTATGCCGCTGGCGGCGAGCCAGCGGTCGACCCGGGGGTGGAGGCAGACATCGAGCGCGCCCGCGGCGGCGGTCGCCGCGTCCCCGAGGCGGTTCGACTCCCCGTCGAACTCGCCCTCGGCGTCGATCTGCGGGCCGTCCGTGTGCATGAGGGCAGGGTCGCTGATGCCCTCACACGCTCGCTCACCGCGCGCGCGTTCACCAGCGGGCCCGACATCTTTCTGCGCACCGGTGAGGGGTCTTGCGGCACAGCAGGCGGCCAGGAGCTGCTCGCGCATGAGCTCGTCCACGTCGCGCAGCAGGGCGCCGCTCAAGCCCAGGTGCCGGCGCCTTGTCATGCTCCGGCGCGGGTGATTCAGCGGGTCTTGAACGAGGAGGAGCAGCAAGAGCTGAAGCGGTTGGAAGCGGAGCGTGCGGCCATCCTGGCGAAGCTGAATGGGCTGAAAGGCCGGACGCTGATCGAGGCGAAGAATGAGGTAAAACCGCAGCTCGGCGAGCTCGACTACCAAATTGGGCAGCTCACGAAGAAGCGGGACGCCGAGGCCAAACAGGCCCTGGTGGATGCGGCGGCCGCCGAGGCGGCGGAGCGCCAGGCCGCGAGCGTCCAGCGGGCGCAGGAGAGCGCCGCGAGGATCGCCGCGAACCGGGAGCGCTTGGCCGGGCCGATCGCGGAAGTGCGGGTCGTTGCCGGACGCGTCGCTGGTGTGTACAAAGCGGCTGAGCTCGAGATCAGTGAGGTCACCAACGACCCGACGCTCGCGGGGAATTCTGCGGTGAAAGGGCCCCTGGAAAAGCTCGGCACGGCCGTGGCTGCGGCCCAGGCGGCAGCGGCGAGGGCTGACGCTGTGAATGAGGGCACCTCGCAGGATGATGTCGATGCATGCCTCGCCGCCGCCACCGCGGCGCTGGCCACCGCGAAGGAAGCGGCCGTGGAAGTCACCGCAGGCATCGGCCAGGTCGCCAAAGATTCGAACCTCGCCAACCAGGATGCATGGACCGACGCGGTCAAGTCGATCGAGAAGGGCTACACGACGGGTGTCAGGCTCGCGCTCAAAAGGAAGTACGAAAGCAGGGACGACAAGGAAGTCGGAGGATTCTCCACGGAGTACGTTCTCGGAGAGAAATCCTGGTGTATCCACGTACATCGCACGAGCGCGGGCGTATGGACCAAGGCCCACGTGAAGGCCCTCGGCAATTTCACGACGGGCCAGAGCGCCGATCTCTCGCTCCACGACCTGACCGTGACGGCCGCTTTGAACGCGCTCGGCGTCAAGGCGACAGTCGCCCGGGCGTGACAACAGATGCGCGGCCGATCAGGGCTCGCCCGTCGCGGCGACGTCGGCGAGCTCGGGCCCGACCGCGCGCCCGAAGGCGGCGTCGTAGGTGGCCGGATCGTAGAACTGGCGGGCCCACCGGCGAAACTTCAAGATCGCCCAGTCGGAGCGCGAGGCGGCGGGACGAGGGCGGTAGATCTTGTTCTCCCAGATCAGGATGTCCTCGGCGACGATGTTGTTGAAGAGGCGGCTGTAGCTGCTCAGCACCACGCTGGTGAGCGGGCGGACCGGGAAGTTGCGGATGCGGTGGCGCAGGGTCAGGCGCACGTGATCGCCGTCGATCGGGGTGGTGGTGGCGAGGGTCTGGCTGCGAAAGCGCTGGCCCAGGGGCAGCTGCATGGCCTGGTAGATCCAGCCGAGGCTGAGGCCCCAGCGGGTCACCGAGATCACGGTCGGCGAGGTCTCGGGGACGCCGGGCAGGCGCGGCACGCCAAACGCGGCGAGCTTGATGTTGGTGCGCAGCTGCCAGCCGCAGCGCGCGCCGTCGGCGTCCATCTCGACCGCGGGGGCGCCGTCGGTGAAGTTGTGGACGGCGGGGGTGTGGGTGAAGTCGGCGTCGTTCTCGGCGATGTCCTGGATGCGGGCGCGCAGCTTCCACTCCTTGTGGTGCCAGGCGGACCAGCCGGATTCATCGTAGTCGGGGAGCTCGCCCACGTCCCAGGTCGGGGCGGCGCGCAGCTCGTGGAACCACACGAGGATCATGCTGTTGGTCTCGACGACGGGCCAGCGCTCGAGGCGGGCCTTGGGCGGCACGGGGTCGCCCAGCGGGATCGTGCGGCACTCGCCGGTGCCGCCGTGGAAGGTCCAGCCGTGGAAGGGGCAGCGGATGCAGTCGCCGACGACCTTGCCGCCGTGCCCGAGGTGGGCGCCGAGGTGCGGGCAGTGGGCGTCGGCGATGTGGGCCTTGCCGTCGCTGTCGCGGAACAGGACCAGGTCGCGGCTGAAGAGGTGCAGCGGCTTGACCTCGCCGATCTTCAGCTCGTCGCTGTAACTGGCGAGATACCAGCCGCGCGGGAACGGGGTCAGAGGGTGCGCGGGCAGGTTGGCCATGGCGGCGAGTGTATCAACGTTCCTGGGGCTGGCGGCGGCGCCGCTTGTGGAGTGAATTCGCACGCCTCGTGGTGCTCAGGCCTGACGTCGCACGTGGACGACGATCGCGGTGATGTTGTCGCGCGAGCCGGCGGCAAAGGCCGCGTCGACGAGGACGTCGGCGACGGACTCGATGGGGGTCTGGGTGAGCTTTGCGGCGATCTCGTCGGGGCCGAGGACGCCGCTGAGGCCGTCGCTGCACAGCAGGTAACGGTCGCCGTCCTGGAGGTCCAGGGTGTGTTGCTCGGGCCGGTCGTCCTCGGCGGCGCCGAGGGCCCGGGTGACGACGTTGGCGTAGGCGAACTGATCGAGGGGCGGGAGGTCGGCGCCGGTCGCGAGCAGCTGCTCGTAGAGCGAGTGGTCGCGGGTGAGCTGCACGAGCTGGCCGGCGCGCAGGCGATAGACGCGGCTGTCGCCGAGGTGGGCGACGATCGCGGCGTGCGGGCGGACGATCAGGACGGCGAGGGTCGAGCCCATGTTGCGCAGCTCGCCGGCCCGGCGGGCGCAGATCCTGCGGTTGGCGAGGCGGACGGCGGCGTCGATGCGGTTCTCGTGCAGGCCGAGGCCGCGGTCGAAGGCGTAGGGCCAGGTGTTGTCGGTGTCGAGGCTGGCGGCCCAGAACTCGGCGAGGGCGGTGACGGCGAGGTGGCTGGCGATCTCCCCGCCGGCGTAGCCGCCCATGCCGTCGGCGACGGCGAAGAGGCCGAGCTCGGCGTCGAGGACGTAGGCGTCCTCGTTGCGCTTGCGACGGCCGACGGTGGTGCTGGCGGAGGCGATGAGTGTGCAGGTCATGGGCCTGCAAGAGCGAGTTCGGTGCCACGCCCAAGCCCGCGAGATCGCTGGCGCGGGTGGGGTGGCGAGTCACCGGCTGCGCGGGCCGGGTGGAGTGCGCGGGCCCCAGGCTCAGCGCGGGGTCAGACCGTCGCAGGCGGGGCCGGGGCCGAGGCGGGCGAGCGCCTTCTCGACGTCGCCGGCGAGGTGGGGGGCGTCGGGGTGGCGATCGAGGTAGAGGCGGTAGGCGCAGCGGGCCTCGTCGGGGCGGGCGAGCTGCTTGAGCAGGTGGGCGAGGTCGAGGAGGGCGCCGCGGGCGAGGGGGTCGTCCGGGTGCTGTTGGACGACGCGGCGCAGCAAGGCGGCGGCGGCGGCGGGCTGGCCGGCGGCGCGCAGGCTGTCGGCGCGGCGGACCAGCGCGCGGGGATCGGCGTCGGCAGGGTCGAGGTCGGCGTCGGGGCCCGGCACGGTCGGGCTCGGGGCTACGTCGCTGTCGGCGACGACGCGCGCGGGGACCGGCCCGCGCGGGGTGGCCTGGCGTTCGCCTGGCGAAGCGGACATGTCCTGGGCGACATGTCCTTGGGGACCTGGGCTTTGGGACAGGCCGAGATCGAGGCGGGGGACGAGCAGGGCGAGGGCGGCGGCGGCGAGGGCGAGGCCGCCGAGGCCGCGGAGGAGGCGGCGACGGCGGGCGGCGAGGTAGCCGGCGTACAGGCGCTCGGCGTCGACGCGCAGGGGCGGCGGGGCGGCGGCGCGGGCGAGCTCGGTGAGGGCGCGCAGCTGCGGGCTGTGGACGGCGGGCTCGTCGGCCACGGCGGGGCGGATGTCGGGCTTCATGGCTCCCTCCACGGGATCTCGAGGGCGGCGCAGAGGAGTTGCTCGGCGCGGCGGGTGCGATAGGAGACGGTGCTGATCGGGGCGCCCAGGACCGCGGCCGCCTCGATGAGGCTCAGGCCCTCGATGGCGCGGGCGACGAAGGCCTCGCGGAGTTTGTCGGGGAGGCTGGCGAGGGCGGTGTACAGGCGATCGCGCTGCTGCTGGGCGTCGAGGTCGGCCTCGGGGTCGACCTGGGGCTCGCTGGGGCGGGTGCTGGCGATGTCCTCGCGGTGACGCCGGCGGCGCTGTGAGTCCCACCAGTTGCGGGTGCGGTTGGTGGCGATGGCGTGCAGCCAGGTGCCGAGCTGGGCGTCGCCGCGGAAGCGGGGCAGGGCGGTGAAGGCGGCGATGAAGACCTCCTGGACGAGGTCGTCGACGGCGGCGGGATCGCCGACCATGCGCAGGATCTGGCGGGCGACGCGGTCGCGGTAGCGGGTGAACAGCAGGGATTGGGCCGGGCGATCGCCGCGCTGCGCGGCCTTCAGGACGTCGGCCTCGTCACTGTCGTCGTCGCGCACCATCGCCCGCGGCAGTGTAACGGAGGCCAGCACTGAAACACCGACCGCGCCACCGGCGGAGATTCCAGCTCAGCCGAAGCGGAGGGCGAATTGGAGGCCCACGACAAACTGGGCCGGTCCTCGCTGCAGGCGGGCGCGGTCGCCCGTGGCCCGCAGGGTCGGCAGCGTGAGGTCGACGCCGGTGCGCACGCCGATCAGCCAGCGCGGCCAGCGGATCTGCAGCAGGGCGCCGAGCTCGCTGCTGCTGGCCCAGACGGACGCGCTGCGGGCGTCGTGGACGCGGGTCCAGCTGGCGTGGGCGAGGGCGTGGGCGCCGAGCCACAGGCGGCCGCCGTGGAGCGGGGCGCCGGCGGCGAGGCCGAGGCCGAGGCGGAGGGTGGTCAGCGAGAGGCCGTCGCGGGCGGCCACGGATCCGCCGAGGCTGGCCAGGGGCTGCAGGTGCTCGCGCAGCAGCCAGGCGCCGCCCTGGAGGTCGAGGCCGGGCTCGATGAGGGAGCGGCCGAGCTCGAGGCGGGGGCCGAGGCCGAGCCA
>JBGAUO010000135.1:0-12098 GCA_044228605.1 Nannocystis sp.
GTGCCGCCCTGGTCGCGGCGGACGTCGTTGGGATCGTCGATGGCCTCGTATTTGCGCTCGACGACAAAGCCGCGCTCGAGGGCGGGGAGCTGGAGGCTCTTGGGGGCGTAGCGCAGGCCGAGGCGGTAGTAGAGGCGGCCGGGGCCGTCCTTGGCGAGCACGAGGTCGGCGGCGCCGGTCTTGAGGAGGTCGGGCATGCTGACGAAGGTCAGAGATTGCTCGGTGGTGCGGCCCTTGAAGCGGTGCTCGCCGGCGGACTTGGGGCCGAGCCAGGCGCGGGCGAGGAAGTCGGGGGTGGCCTTCTCGTAGGTGCCAAAGTAGCGGTCGAGGGCGAGGAGGACAAAGGCGTTCTCCTGGGTGTTGTTCCAGCGGCCGGCGACACGCTGGGAGAGCAGGCCGCGGACGAGCTTGGGGATGAGGTCGGACTTGGGTTCGGCGCCGATGAGGGCGTCGAGCAGGACGCCGTCGACGCGGCGCTCGGAGTGGAGGATGAGGTGGGCGCCGTCGCTGTAGCTGGTGCTGAAGTGGGCGGCGCCGGCGGTCTCGCGGACCTGATTGTTGATGTGGCGGAGGATGGCGGTGGCTTCGGGGCCGTCGCCGAGGACGGGGAGCAGCCAGCCGAGGGTCTCCAGCGAGTGTTTGTCGAGGGCGACCTCTTTGTAGAGGCTGCGGGCGCGGGTGAGGTCGCGGACGCCGAGGCGATTGCGGACGTGGAGGGCGTAGGCGACGATCGGGCGCCGGACCTCGGGGGTGTAGATGGATTCGAAGCGGGACTCGATGTCCTTGAGGTAGTCCTGGGCGCGGTCGAGGGTGGCGGGGGGGACGGCAAAACCCTTGCTGCGGGCGCGCTCGAGGGCGTGGGCGACGTGCACGGTGAGGTAGGGCCAGGCCGGCTCGCCGCGGCGCCAGAAGGACCAGCCGCCGTCGGGGTTCTGCAGGCGGACGAGGCGCTCGATGTCGGTGTTGACGAAGGCGAGCAGCTCGGCCTGCGAGGGCATGCCGGCGGCCTTGAAGGCGGAGAGCACGTCCTTGAGGGCGGCGATGGTGAGCATGCGCGAGGCGAGCTGCTCGCTGCACTCGAAGGGGTAACGGGCGAGGTAGAGGACGGCGTCGGTGAGCTCGCCGACGGCGGTGGAGGAGGTCGTCAGCTCGAGGCCGCCGAAGCTGGGGACGGCGTCTGGCGGGGGGAGGACGGGCTGCTTGATCGCGCCGTCGTCGACCTGGCCGTAGGTGGCGAAGGCCTCGGTGGTGGCGGGGGTCCAGACGGGGAGCTGCCCGGTGGCGGCGTCGGTCCACTTGCCGGCGGCGGCGACGACCTGGAAGCGGGCGGTGCCGGCCTTGACGGCGGCGGCGGGGAGGCGGACCTCGACGCGGTCGTTGGCGGGGACGGTGACCTTGCGACCTGCCCCTTGGGTCAGGTCGAGGTTGGCGGTGCGGGCGGCGAGGTCGACGGTGAGCGGGGCGTCGGTCTGGTTTTGCAGGACGATCGGGAGCTCGAAGCGGTCGCCGAAGTTGAGGAAGCGGGGGGCGGAGGGGCGGACCATCAGCGGGAGGCGGGCGGTGATCGCCGACTCGCCCTTGCCGAAGCGGTCGCTGCCGGCGACGGCGACGGCCATGACGCGATAGCGGGTGAGGTTGTCGGGGAGCTTGATGTCGACGCGGGCGCGGCCCTGGGCGTCGGTGGGCAGGGCGGCGGCGAACAGGGCGAGGGCGTCGAAGTTGCTGCGCACGGCGATCGCGGGGCCGGGGGCGCTGGCGTGTTTGCCACCGGAGAAGGGGCTCATCTTGCGGGCGTCGGACTCCGGGGCCTCTGCCGGCGGGGCGGGCGGCGCGGCGGGGGCGGGGGACCTCTCGGCCCGGTCGCCGCCGCCGCCTCCGGGAGCGCCGCCGAGGGCGCCGTTGGCGATCCCGTCCATGTCGCGCCCCTCGGCGCCGGTGGCGACGGCGGTCTCGGGGTTGGCGAGGGTGATGCTGGCGCGCGAGTGGTGGTCGGAGACGCCGGGGTCGACGGGGGGGAAGAAGGCGGCGAGGGGGTCGGCGAGCTGGTAGCTGCTGAGGGCGAGCACGGCCTCGTCGACGACGACGACGGCGACCTCGCTGCCAGCGACGGGCTGGTTGCGGGCGTCGGTGACGAGGACGTCGAGGGTGGTCTTGCCGCCGGGCTCGAGCTTGTCGGCACCTGGCTTGAGGGACAGGTTCAGGGTGCGGGCGCGCGGGGGTACGGCGAGGCTGATGTGGCCCATGGCGAAGGCGGGCCGGCGCGGGAGCTTGGGGTCTGGCTGGCCGTTGTCCTGGGTGCGGGGGGCGCTGCCGACGAGGTCGAGCTGGACGTCGAGGGCGGGGGCGTGGGCCTCGAGGATCGGGACCTCGACGGTGGTGGAGGTGGTGGTGAGGCTGATCCGGCGGGTCTCGACGAGGCCCTCGCGGCGCAGGGTGAGCACGCCCTCGGCGGGGGCGAAGGGGGCGAGGACGAGGAGTTTGGCGGACTCGCCGGCGGCGTAGTCTTTTTTGTCGGGGATGAGCTGGATCGGCTCTTGCTCGACGCTGCGGCTGGGGGGCTGCTCGCCGCCGGCGACCCACAGGGTCAGCTGGCTCTCGTTGCGGCGGCCCTGGTCGTCGCTGATGCTGGCGGTGATGCGGTAGGTGCCGCCCTCTTTGGGGATGAAGCTGCAGCGGGTGGGCGTGGGGGCGGCGGACTTCTTGTTGCAGTCCTGGGGGTCCTTCAAGACCTCCTTCCATTCGCCGCCGTCCTGCTCGTGGGCGACACGGACGGCGCGCACGGCGACGTCGCGGCCGGGCAGGAGCTTGCCGTCGAGGTCGGCGACGATGGTGTCGATGTCGAGGGGCTCGCCCTTCTGGACGAACAGGCGCGGGCTCTTCATGCCGACGTAGTGGCTGGCGGGGTGGACCAGGAGGTCGACGCCGGCGGTCCAGGACTGGCGGTTGACGTCGACGACGCTGGCCTCGGCGCGCAGGCTGGTGGCCTCGATCGGGGTGACCTTGATGAAGTCGGCGCGCAGGTGGTGGACGCCGGCGGCGTCGGTGCGGCCGTCGAAGGTCTGCGGGGGCTTGTAGCTGCTGCCGGGGCCGATGCCGCCGCCGCGGAAGTCGTAGAAGTCCCACCAGGGGACCCAGCGGCCGAAGGTGTAGTCGTCGTGGCCGGGCGGGCTGAAGTGGCCGGGGCTGCTGGTGACGGCCCAGTGGACCTCGGCGTTGGCGAGCGGGCCGCCGGAGAAGTACTGGGCGGAGACGTTGAGGTCGGCGTGGCCACCGACTTGATGCGGGCCCTCGCCGGCGCTGGCCTTGACCTCGTACTCGGGGCGGCGAAACTCCTGGATCTGGAAGCTGTGGGCGAAGCTGGCGGACCTCATGGTGCCGGCCTGGACCTCGAAGTTGAGGTAGGCGTCGCCGAGGTTGGGGGTCTTGGGGAGGGTGATGCTGAGGTCGAAGCCGCCGAGGGCGTTGGGCTTGAGGTCGCCGGTGGTGAGCTTGTTGCCCTGGCTGTCGTGGAGGGTCCAGGCGAGCTGGGTGACGGCGCCACCGGGCAGGCCGAGGCCGCCGCGCAGGCCGGGGCTGCGGGTGCGCAGCCAGCCCTTGACCTTGATGGTCTCGCCGGGGCGGTACATGCGGCGGTCGTCGAAGACAAACCAGTGCAGGGTGTTGCCGCGCTTTTGCGGCAACCAGCCGTTGTTGTCGCCGGGGCTGTACCACCAGCCGAGGTCGTGCGGGAGGAAGGCCCGGTCCTCGCCCTGGGTGGCGAGCAGGACCTGGTTGCCGCGCGGGGGGAGGAGGATGCTGGCGAGGCCGTCGGGGCCGCTCTTGCCGTTGGTGCCGCCGGGGCTGAGCTGGAGGGCGACGTTGGCGAGCGGGGCGCCGGTCTGCAGGTTGCTGGCGTAGGTGACGAGCTTCTCGCCGTCGGCGTAGGCGTCGAGGCCGATGCGGGTGGACTGGGCCCAGGTGACGACCTCCTGGCGCATCCAGGGCTCCTTGGGGACCGTGGTGGGCTCGATGAGGACGATGGCGTGGCCGAGGCCGCCGGGCAGGGCGCGGGTGAGATCGATGGCGGTCTCGCTGAGGACGTCGGGGTCGCCGCCCAGCTTGATCGTGTCGTTGTAGACCTGCTTGCCGGGCGGGGGGACCTTGGTGAGGCGGTCCTCGTTGCGGGCGCGCTGGAAGGCGAGGTAGGCGCTCCAGTCGTTGGGGGTGACGGCGTGGATGCGGACCCGCAGGGATTTGTGGCCGGTGGTGAAGACGGAGACCTTGCCGGCGGCGGCGGGGTCGAGGACGGTGAGCAGCTCGAGCGGGGCGTAGAGGTTGTCGGGGGCGGGGCCGACCTTGAAGCTGCGGGTCTCGCTCTTGCCGAGGCGCTGGCCGTAGGCGTCGCGCAGGGCGGGGTCGACGGTGACGGTGTACTTGGTGCGGGCCTTGGTGGCGCCCTGGATGTAGAGCTCGTTGCCGTTGACGGAGATGGTCTGGCCGGGGATCGCGGGCTCGACGGTGACCCACTCCTTCTTGAAGCGGCGATCGTCGAGCGGGTTGCTGAAGCCGAGGCGCAGCGGCATGCCGGGGCTGCACTCGTTGTTCCAGCCGCACTCGGCGAGGCTGAGGACCAGGGCGCCGTAGGTGTGGAGGCCGAACTGCTCGGGGGCGGTGGTCTTGCGCGGGCCCTCGGCGGAGGGCAGGCCGGCGGCGAGGACGACGCGCACGTCGCTGTCGCCGGGCAGCGGGGTGGTGGGCTGGATGACGAGCCAGCGGCCGTCCTCGGCGCCGTCGATGAGGCCGCGCAGCTCGTTGTCCTTGACGGCCTCGGCGCGGGGGACGACGCGGAGGGCGACGGGGGCGCTGTCCTTGGCGGTGACGGAGATCGAGGGAAGGACGGCGCCGGGGTCGATGCGCTGATCGAAGGCGAGGAAGATCTTGGGGGCGCGGGTGGTGGTGGTGTCGCGCGGGTAGGCGGTGAGCAGGCGCGGGGCGGGGGTGGAGAAGGTGAAGCCGGTGGTCTGGGCCAGCTTGCTGCCGTCGGCGGCGGCGGTGCCGGCGGGGACCTCGACGCGGTAGTCGGTGGCCATCGGGAAGCGGCCGGTGGGGCGGAACACGAGGGTCTTGGTGCCGAGCCACTGCCAGGTGCCGGGGGTGGCGGGGGTGAGGCGAGCGGGGACGGCGGCCTCGGCGAGCTGGGCGAGCGAGGTGACCGCGACCATCGGCTGCGAGAAGGTGATCGTGAGGTCGGCGGCGACCGGGACCTCGCCGTCGGGGGTGTGGCGCAGGACGGTGAGCGGGCCGGGGGCGACGGTGGGCGCGGCGCCGCGGGTGGGGAAGCTGGCGAGGACGGTGGGGCCGGTCTTGGGCGGGGGCTGCGAGGCGGGGCGCAGGGCGAAGTCGGCGAGGTCCGCGGGATCGGTAGCGAGGGCGGGGAGGCGGGCGAGCAGGGCCTTGATGGCGGGCTCGGCGAGCGGGGTGGCGGCGGCGGCGGGGAGGCGCTGGCTGGGGTCGGCGCCGGGTTTGCCCTCGTGCAGGGTGTACTCGAGGCCCTGCTCGGGGGCGGCGATCTGGGCGTCGTCGTCGCCGACCGGCTCGTCGCCGGCGTCGGGGCCCTGGACCGGGCCCTGCTTGGCGGGGCAGCTGGAGAGCAGGAGACCGAGACCGGAGACGATGAGCGGGGTGCGACGGATGGCCACGTGGGTGCCATAGTCCGCGCGGCACGCGAACACAAGACCCGTGGTCGCGCATGCCGGGTGTGGGACGCTGTTCCTGGGGGTTTGGGGGCGTCTGGGCGGTCGCGGCGGTCGAGATCGACGGGCCGTCTCAGGGCGGGGCGGCCGAGAGGGCGAAGACCTCGATGGGCGCGGCGCGGCCCTTGACCGCGACCGGGCCGAGCGAGCGCGCGTGGTGGCGGCCGGCGAGGGCGCGGACGACGTCGCCCGAGGCGAGCACGGTGGTCGAGAATTGTTTGTTGAGGGCCTCGATGCGGGCGGCGAGGTTCACGGCGTCGCCGATCACGGTGTACTCGCGGCGCTGCTGCGAGCCGATGGTGCCGGTGAGGGCCTCGCCGAGGTGGAGGCCGATGCCGATGCGGGTCGGGGGGATCGTGCCGGCCAGGACCTCGGCGGCGACGCGGGCCTCGATCGCGAGCGCGGCGGCGACGGCGTGACCGGCGTCGTCGTCGGTCGCGAGCGGGGCGCCAAACACCGCCATGAAGCCGTCGCCGAGGAACTTGTTGACGATGCCGTCGTGCTGACTGACAAGCTCGACCATGAAGCCGAACAGGCGGTTGAGGTAGTCGACGACCTCGGCGGGGCTGCGGTGCTCGGCGAAGCTGGTGAAGTCGCGGATGTCGAGGAACATGACGCAGATCTGGCGGAGCTCGGAGATCGGGGCGGCGCTGCCGGCGAGCAGGCGCTCGACGACGGCGGGGGAGACGTGCTGGCCGAACACACCGGCGATGCGGTTGCGCTCCTCGACGTGGCGAAAGCCGGCGGCGATCTGGCGCCGGATCTGCTGGCTGACGATGCCGGCCGCGACGCCGCCGAAGGCGATGATGATGCCCTTGCCGACGTGGTGGAGCGGCGAGCGCAGGAGGCCGTCGAGCAGGGCGGCGCCGGGCTGCTGCAAGGCCCACAGCGCGACCGCCATGTAGCCGATCGCGGAGGTCACGCCGGCGAGCACACACAGGCGGGCGTCGAGGCGCAGGGCGGCGACGATGATGAAGAGGAAGTAGATGAGCGCCGGCGGGGTGAAGAGGACGAGCGCCGGGTCGAGCACGGTGCCGGCGAGCCAGAGGATCAGGGTGGGGATGGCGCTCTCGACGATCGTGCTGAGCGCGGCCAGCCAGCGCGGCACGCTCTGACGGCGGGTGATCAGGCGGCCGATGGCGAGGCGCAGCACGAGCGTGTAGGCGAACACCGGGTAGAGCGCCAGGCGCACGGTGGCGAGGGCCTGCTCGCTGCGGAAGAAGTGCAGCAGGTGGTCGTGGAAGAGCAGCGGGGCGAGGGTCGCGATGACGCAGCTGGTCCCGAACACGACGGCGAGGATCGAGGCGCGCAGGACCTCGCTGCGCAGGACCTCGGCGTCGAAGACGGCCATGGCCCCGGGGGCGGTGGGTTCGCGGCGAGGCACGGCGGGTCAGTCTACCGCCGCGAGCGCGGGCGCGGGGCCGGGGCCCTGCGCGCGGCTAGCCGATCGGGATGTTCTCGCAGGCCTCGACGAGCGCGGAGGCGAGGGCGCCGCCGACGACCTCGGCGTACTGGTCCTTGGCCTCGATGTCGCGCCAGATCGGGTCGTCGCCAAACGCGGTCATGAACTGCCACAGGCGCTGGTTCTCGGCCGGGACGCAGGCGCGCAGGAGGCCGGCCGTGAGCACGCACTCGGGGCAGTTGTCCTTGGCGGCGAGGACCTGCTGCTCGTAGGTCTTGAGCGGCTCGAGCGAGCCGTCGGGGTCGTTGGTGAGGAAGATGATGAGGAGGATCGCGTCGGTGTTGCGGACGAAGCCGGCGTTGCTGGCGGCGTTGACGGGGTCGAGGGCGTAACCGGCGGCGGCGACGGGCATCTCGAGCGAGGAGCCTTGCTCACCGGCGGCGATCGCTGCGCCGGTGAACCATGTCTTGAGCGCGGCGGGGTCGTCGGAGGTGCTGCCGGCGAAGAAGGGCATGCCGTCGTGCTGGAAGAGGCGGCCCTGACCGCCGTTGACGCCGTTGTCGCCGCCGGTCGGGGGGTTGTAGAAGCTCATGAGCTGCATGACCTCCTCCGGGGTGCTGCCGATCTGACACTGGGTGTTGCCGACCGGGCAGGCGTCGGGGCAACAGGCGGTGCCGGGCGTGGCGCAGGTGAAGTCGGTGGTGGTGATGCCGACGTGCAGGCTGATGTCGGCGGGGAGGTTTTGGTACATCGCGTCGACGAACTGCGGGAAGGCGTCGGCGAGGGCGGCCTGGTACTGGCCCATGGACTTGGAGTTGTCGATGACAAACAGGAGGTCGACGGCGCCGCAGCCGGCCTCGGGGGTGCCGAGGTCGGACTCGGGCGGGAGGTCGAGCTTTTGTCCGGGGCCGGTGCTGCTCTCGGGGCCGCTGGTGAGCGTGGAGGTGGTGGGGAGGACGATCCCGCCGGTGCCGGTGGTGGTCTGGGCGGGGCCGCTCGGGTCGGCTGTGGTGGGATCGGCGTCCGAGGGCGTGCAGGCGCCCCACAGGAGGCAGGGGGCGAGGAGGGCGAGCGGAAAGGCGAGGCGCACGCGGGCAGTATGGCGCAGGATCGGGCGCGCCGACGGTGGGCCGCGGTGAGGCGACTCGCGGGGATCAGGTCGGCGGGGGGGGCGGGGCCTTCTTGTCGGACTCGGGCTTGACGGGCTGGACGGGCTGGACGGGCTTGGCGTCGTCGGCGTCGTCGTCGTCGGCGTTGGCGTCGTCCATGTCGGCGTCGAGGCCGGCGCTCAGCTGGTTGACGGCGGCCGAGAGGGCGTTGATCTCGTCCATGGTGAGCGCCGCGGTCATGACGACGCTGGCGTCCTTGACGGTGAAGGCGACCTTTTCGACCGCGCTGGCGGGGACGCCGAACAGCGGGGCCATGCCCTTGACGCTGTCGAACTGGGTCTGCACGTCGGTGAAGGTGGCCTTGGCCTTCTCGGGGCTCTCGAGGCCGAAGCTGAGGGTGAGGCCGAGGCCGGTGCCGAGGTCGAGGGAGCCGGCGACGCTGCGCAGGCCGGCCATGCCGGCGACGCCGGCGGAGGCGAGGGCGGCGAGCTCGGGGGGGAGCTTGCCGGCGAACCACACGTGCTTGCTGGCGTCGGCCTGGGGGAGGATGTCCTTGAGGGCGCCGTCGCGGACCGAGCTGCCCTTGCCGGCGATGCGATCCTGGAGGGCGGCGTCCCAGTCCTGGCTGACGATGGCGAGGGTGTTGTCGTCGACGAGGTTGCCAAAGGCCTCGCCGGGGCCGAACACGAGGCGGGCCTTGCCGTCCTTCTCCTCGATCTTCCAGTCGCTGCCGCCGAGGGTGTCCTTGAGGCAGCGCAGGTTCTCGAGCTTGCCGACGCCGGCGCCGGAGACGACGACGCTGACGGCCGCACCGTCGGCGCCGACGCCGATGTCGAGGGCCTGGATGCCGGAGAGCGGGACCTTGCAGGTGGTGAGCGCTTCGAGCTGCTTCTTGCCCTCGGGGTCGGCCTCCATCACGGCCTTGTTGGCGGCGAACAGGGGCGAGGCGTGCAGGCCCTGCATGTCGACGTGGGCGAGGAGGGCGGCGTCGCCGGGGATCAGGCGCTCAGCGCCGCCGCTGGCGAGCGCGGTCGGCGGGGCCGTGGTCGGCAGCGGGGGCGGGGCGTCCTTCGCGGCCGGGGCGACCTTGCTGTCCGGCGCGGCGGGGGTCTTGGCAGCGTCCGCGGCCGGAGGATCGGCGGGCTTGCTGCACGCGGCAGTGCCCGCGGCGGCGCCCGCCAGGCTGGCGGCGATCAGGAGGGCTCGGGGGGTGATGCGCATGCGAGGGCCGGGATACCGCGGATCGTTTTTGCTTGCCAAGGGGGTCGCTGCCGGGGTCCCGCGTGCGTTCGCTGGTCGCCGGCCGGGAAGACAAGCGGGCCGGCGCTGGTAGGCCGGCTGCGAGCTGCGCCTCGCTGGCGCGGAGGACATGTCCTTGCGGACAGCTAAGCCAGCCAGGAGCGGGTGGCGACGACGTGCGGGTGGGTGGGGCCGAGGAGGCGCTCGAGGGTGTCGGCGGCGCTCTGCATCTCGGTGAGGCCCCAGGCGTCGCCGAGCTCGCGCATGGCGGTGCCACAATTGAAGCGGGAGGTGGCGGTCTGCCAGTGGTCGGCGCCGAGGGTGCGCTGGCGGATGTCGAGGGCCTGACGGTAGTGCTCGAGGGCGGCCTGGAAGTTGCCCTGGCTGTAGTGGACCTGGCCGATGGCGTTGAGGGTGCCGGCGACGCGGGGGTGCTCGCTGCCGGCGCTGGCGCGCAGGCCGTCGAGGTTGTTCTGGAAGGAGGCGAGGGCGGCCGCGGTGTCGCCGAGGCGATGGAGGGCGCGGCCGAGGTCGAGGTGGAGGGCGAGGGTGTCGTCGTGCAGGGGGCCGCGCAGGCTGTCGAGGAGGGCGAGGGCGCGGCGGTAGGTGGCGACGGACTCGGCGTGTTGGCCCTGCTGGTAGAGGATCTGGCCGATGGTGGCGAGCAGCGGGCCGAGGTGCGGGCTGTGCTCGCCGTGGAGCTGGGCGAGGCCGGCGAGGGCGCCGCGGGCGTAGCCGAGGGCCTCGGCGAAGTGGCCCTGGCTCTGGAGGATCTCGGCGATCGCCTGCTGGGTCGCGATGGTGCGCGGGTGCTGCGGTCCGAGGAGCTTTTGTTGGACGGTGAGGGCGCGCGCGTAGGAGGCGAGGGCGTCGGTCTTCTGGCCCTGGGCCTGGAGGGTCTGGCCGAGGTCGAAGAGGCTGCTGGCGGTGTGGATGTGGCCGGGGCCGAGCAGCTCGCGCTTGAGGGCGAAGGCCTGGTGGTGGTGCTCGAGGGCGTCGGCGAGGGCGCCCTGGGCGTGCAAGATCTGGCCGATCGCGGAGAGGGTGCTGGCGGTGTAGGGGTGCCTGGCGCCGGGGGTGCGGCGCTGGTGCGCGAGGGCCTGGCGGTAGTGCTCGAGGGCGCGGGCGTACTGGCCCTGGCGGCGCAGCTCCTGGCCGACGGCGTGCAGGGTGATCGCGGTGTGGCGGAGTTCGGGCACGCGGGGGGAGTGCAATGCGTCGCGACGCCGTTGCGCGGCTATCGTAGGCCGGTTTGTGGCGACAACTCAACGCCTGGAGGGAGCGCGCTTGCGCGCGTCGTCGCCGGGGGCGGGTCTTTGCGCGCCTGCTAGATGCCGTCGCGCCGGCCGCGGCCGAAGTGCCAGGCGACGTTCAGGCCGATCTCGGCGAGGAAGGCGAGCGAGCCGCCGCCGGTGCTGCCGAGGGCGCCGACCTCCGCGTGGCCGCCGAGGCTCCAGCGCGGGCCGAGCTTGCCGAGCACGACGACACCCGCGAGGGCCCAGCCGCCGAGGGCGGTGCGGCGCAGGTCGGTGGTGGTGGTGCCGAGGCGGGTGCTCCCGCGCTCGGCGTGCAGGCCGAGGCCGAGGCGGGCGGAGAACAGGCCGACGACGCGCTTGCTGCCGCCGCCGATCAGCAGGTTGCCCTCGGGGCCAAACTGGTGGATGGCGAGGGTGGTCTCGTTCGAGCCGGTGCCGTCGCTCTCGTGCGAGCGCAGGCCGCGGTAGTGCAGGCGGGGGCCGCCGCCGATGTAGCCGCGCTCGCGCTTGCCGAAGCGCTGCGAGGCGTGGAGGCCGAGGCCGAGGTGGCCGCCGTGGAAGCCGTCGAGGGGGAGGGTGGAGTAGCCGCCGAAGATCCGCAGGGCCCAGTCGGGGCGGCGGGGTTTTGTGGCGGTGGTGATCACCCGCGGCGGGGGATCGGCGGGCGTGGTGGTGGGGTGACTGACGGAGTTGCCCTCGGCGGGCAGGCTGTCGGCGCCCTCGGTGACGACGAACACGGCGCGCCGGTTGTGCCGCCAGGTGTCGTGGCACTCGCTCAGGTGATCGGCGGGGACGTTGTCTTCGGAGCGGTTGTGGCAGAAGGCGGGCTCGGGGCGGGTCGGCTTGTTCTCGCCGTGGCCGATCGGTGAGAGGCGATCCTCGGCGACACCACGCTGGACCAGGGCGCGCTGGATCGCGTCGGCGCGGGCCTCGGAGAGCTTCTTGTTGGACGCGGTGCTGCCGCGGCTGTCGGTGTGGCCCTCGATGCGGACGCGCAGCTCGGGGTAGCGCTTGAGCACGCCGGCGAACTCGTCGAGGACCTGCTCGGTGCTGGCGCCGCGGAGGATGTTGGAGTTGGTGGCGAACTCGATCTCGCCGTTTTCGTAGATGAGCTTGTCGCCGCGGCGGACGATGTGGACGGCGCTCTGCGGGGGCTCGGGGCTGGTGGCGTCGGCGGGGGCCGTCTCCGTGGTGGTGGTGTCGGCGTTGCCGCCGAGCTTGAGCTCGCCGGAGACCTTGCACGCGCACAGGGGCAGGACCAGGAGCGCCGTCAATCCCGCGAGGGTGGTGCGGAGGCGAGGCATCACCGCGAGGGTACACGAGCGGGTGTCAGGCGGGGTCGCCGTTTCGCGGGGCGGTG
>JBGAUO010000136.1:0-12096 GCA_044228605.1 Nannocystis sp.
GGGGAGCATCTTGCACTGCTCGGTCTGCACCGGCGGGACGGCCATCAGCTTGATCTCGAGGTCGCGGATCTCGTCGAGGTGGCGCTGCATGCGTTGGTTGTCGGCCTTGCCGAGCTGGGGGATCAGCTTCTCGAAGTCGTGCTTGACGAGGTCGATGATGGACTTGCGCTTGGCGAGCTCGTAGGCGGCCTTCTGCGCGTCGGCGGGGTCGGGCGGGACAAAGCCCATGAACAGGCTGTCGAACGCGGCCTTGGGGCTGATCTGGCCGGGGTTTGGGATCGGGTTGCCCATGCCGTCGAGCTTGTACGAGAGGATGTCGCGGCCGTAGGGGGCGCTGCCGCCGGACAGGTACCAGGCGGCCTGGACCTGGTAGGCCAGCGACTTGAAGGGGGTCGTCTGGCCGATCGCGTCGGCGACGATCTGGTCGGCGCTGGGGCCGTTGCCGCCGGGGTAGTCCTCGGGGCCCTTGTTGCGCACGCCGGTGATCAGCGGGCCGAGGGCTTCGGTGTGGAAGCCGACGTCCCAGCCGGCGGCGGGGATGCCCATGCCGGTGTTGTAGGGGATGCGCAGGCCGGAGACGAGCGAGATGTCCTTCTGGATGCCGGCGTAGCCGCCCAGGGGCATGGTGGCGACCTTGAGGTCGTAGTTGGGGCCGACGCTGTCGGGGACGTAGAGGTTGTGGACGAGGTCGCCGTCGCCGCCGAGGGACTGGCCGTTGAAGGCGACGAGGAAGCGGCGCGCCATCGGGTCGGCGTTGGCGAGGGCGTCGCCGTGGCGGTTGAGCATGATCTCGAGCGCGGGCAGGGCGATGGTGATTCCGCCGAGGCCGCGGAGGAGGGTGCGACGGGACAGGGTGCGGCGATTCATGGCTCGTCCCTCCGGAACAAGAAGGATTCCTGGGCGACCAGGGCGAGGACCAGCTGGTCGAAGTGGTGGTCGTCGTCGATGAATTCCTGCTTCAGCGCGGCGATGAGGGGCATGTCCTCGTTCTGCTCGCGGTGGCCCATGGCCATGCGATAGACCTGGGTGACGGCGCAGGCGTCGAGGGTGTCGGTGGCGATCAGCATGTCGGCGAGTTCGGCGGGGCCGTGGAAGATCTGGCCGTCGACGTCGCCGGCGCCGTCGATGATGCAGCTCGGCTCGTTGGTGTCGGTGAGGCGGAAGGCGCCGCGCTGGTCGTAGTTCTCGAGGCCGAAGCCGACCGGGTCCATGAGGGCGTGGCAGCCGGAGCAGGCGTTGTCGGCCCGGTGGGCGGCGTAGCGGTCGACCTTGCAGTTGCTGTTGGGGTCGGAGGGAGGGTCGTCGACGTTGACGTTGGGGGGTGGTGGCGGGATGACCTGGCACATCAGGCGGGTGCGGATCAGCTTGCCGCGCTGGGTCGGGCTGGTGTCGCCGAACTTGCCGGCGACCGAGAGGAAGGAGCCCTGGGAGAGCAGGCCCTGGCGGCCGCTGTCGCCGTAGTCGACCCACACGTGCTCGTTTGACCCTGGCGCTGGCAGGCCGTAGGTGGTGGCGAGGAGGTCGTTGAGGTAGCTGCCGGTGGCGGTGAAGAGGTCGTACCAGGAGGTCTTCTCGTCGAAGAGCACCTGTTCGATGAGCATGCGGGTCTCGACGCGCATGGCGGTGGTGAGGTCGGCGGCGTGGGGGAGGGCGAAGTAGCCGAGCCACATGGCGTGGAAGCGGTCGAAGCGGTCGCGGGCGCGCGGGTCGGCGAGCATCTTTTCGGCGTAGGCGCGCACGTCGTCGGGGGTGGCGAGGCCGCCGGCCTCGGCGATGTCGAGCAGCGGGTCGTCGGGCGTGGTGCCCCACAGGAAGTAGGAGAGGCGGGTGGCGACCTCGAAGTCGCTGAGGCGAAAGATGCCTGGTTTGTCGGTGGTGGCGCCGAGCTCGACGCGATAGACGAACTCGGGGGCCTGCAGCATGGCGCGGAGGACCACGCAGGCGCCCTCGTCGAACTTGCCGGTCTCGTCGGTGTAGGCCTTGGCGAGCGCGGCGTAGGTGTCGACCTCGTCGGGTTGCAGCGGTCGGCGGAAGGCGCGGCGGCCGAAGCTGGCGATGAAGGATCGCATGCAGTCGGTGTCTTGCGGGCCCGTGGGGGTGCAGCCGAGGACCATCGCCTTGCGGGCGGGGTCGGCGAGGGTGGCGAGGGCGATGTCGCGGGCGAGGGCCTCGAGCGCGTCGATCAGCGGGGTGGTCGCGGCCTGGAGGGTGAAGTCGTTGTCGAAGGGCTCGTAGATGTCCTCGGGCAGCAGCTTGGAGCCGGGGCGGGAGGTCTCGCCGAGGAGGTCGCGGACGGTGTTGTCGTACTCGTCGCGGCTGAGGCGGCGGACGCCGGCGATGCTGACGTTGGCTTCGGGCGCGGGGCCGCCGTCGTCGCCGCCGGTGGGCGTGCCGTCGGTCGGGTCCGTCGCGGTGCCGGTGGCGGTGGTGGTGGCTTCGGTGTCGGCCGATGGTTCGCCCGCGGGGCAGCCGGCGGACACGGCCAGGCTGGCGACGAGGGCCAGGCGGGCGGGGATCGGTGTGCGTGTCGCGGTCATGGCACCTCCACTACAGCAGCGACCTTAGGGGGATGTGTGGCGGCTGCAAAGGGTCGGGGGCCCCCATGCCAGGTGGTTTGATCGCGCGGCGCGGGGGCGCGCGCGGGGCGAGGGCACGCACGACGAGGACGGGCCACGCCGGTGTGGCGTGGCCCGTGGGGGCGCCCGGGTTTCAGGTCTCAGCTCTGGCGGCGGCGGCGGAGGCCGAGCAGGCCGAAGAGGGCCAGCGAGGCGAGCACGCCGCGCGGGCCGGACTCGTCGACGTCACAGCCGCAGCCGTCGTCGTCGAGCTCGCCGAGAGTGTCGATGGTGGTGGCCCCGTCGGTCTCGCTGGCGCTCGAGGTGGTGGGGTCGACCGGCTCGGTGGTGGGTACTGGGCCGGTGGTGGGGTCGACGGTGGTGCCCACGGAGTCGGTCTCGCTCTCCGAGGTGGTGGTGGTGCTCGTGCTGGTGCCGGGGTCGGTCGTCGACGTGCTCTCGCTGGTGGTGGTGCTGGTGTCGGGGTTATCGACGTGTTCGATGCCGGTGCAGTACTTGTTCTTGGCGGCGTCGATGGCACACATGCGGTAGTAGAACGAGACGACGTCCTTGGGGACGTTGAAGGTGACGCGCCAGAGGTACTCGCCGTACCACTCGCCGGGGTCCGAGACGGCGCCGGGGTTCATCTCGGGGTCGCCGGGGTCGGCGGGCCAGGACTCGACGTAGGGGCGGCCGTTCTGCTCGCCGTCGACGTTGCGGAAGTCGTGGAGCATGAGCGGCGACTTGTTGTCGTGGACGCGGGCGCGCAGGGTGTGGTCGATGCCGAACTCGATGTCGTCGGCGAGCTTCTCGTAGTTGTTGAAGATCGGGGCGGCGGAGTCGGGGAGGAGGTCGACGTTGCTGCCGATGAAGACCCGCTTGTCGAAGGCGTTCTCGTTCTGGGCCTGGGCGACGTCGAGGATGAAGTCGTTGTTGAAGTCGGCGAGCACGAGCGCGTAGGTGGCCGGGGTGGCGGCGTTGAACGCGAAGATGTTCTGCTTGAACTTGGGCTGCATCTTGTTGCCCTCGTTCTCGATGCGGCGGTCGGGGAAGACCTTGCCGGGGTTGAAGGCGCCGACGACGATGTCGGTCAGGCCGTCGGAGTTGTAGTCGAGGAAGGCCTGCATGTGGTCGAAGCTCGCGGGGTTGTCGAGCTTGGGCCACAGGATGTCGGTGTTGTCCTTGAAGCCGCCCATCGTGTCGTTGACGAGGACGCGGTTGCGGCCGCCGGTGCCGTCGCGCAGGGTGACGAGGTCGAGGAACTTGTCGCCGTTGAGGTCGATGGCCTCGACGTCGAAGGCGCCGAGGCCCTGGCTGACGGCGTCGCCGGTGACGTTGGTGAACACGCCGTCGCCGTCGTTGGCGAACACGAACAGGCTCTGCTTGGTGCAGGCGAAGCAGGAGACGGCGACGTCGAGGTCGTAGTCGTTGTCGATGTCGACGAACTCGAGGTCCCAGGACCAGCGGATCTTGTCGAGCGGCATGTTGTCGAGGGTGGCGTCGATGAAGATGCCGGTGCCGGGCGCGCTGTAGCTGCCTGGGTCGCCGTCTTGCAGCCACAGCTGGGTGGTGCCGCCTTCGGTGGAGACGGGGTCGCCGACGGGCGCGTCGGGGCCCCAATCTGCGAGGACCATGTCGAGGTCGCCGTCGCCGTCGACGTCGCCGAGCTCGAGGTCGCCGATGCTGGCGTCGAACTGGGGCAGGTGGGTGAGGGTCTCGTTGACGAAGGTGCCCTGGCCGTCGCTGTTGATATACAGCTGGCTCTGCTTCTGCCAGGTGACGCCGAGCATGATGTCGTTATCGCCGTCGCGGTCGATGTCGCGGATCTTGACGGCGCGGCCGTTGTAGCTGGCGGCGTCGCCGAAGATCTTCTTGCTGATGTCGGTCGTGGCGGTGCCGGCCTCGTTCTTGAAGGCCTGCTGCGGCAGGTCGGAGAGCATGTCGCCCTTGTCGTAGCCGCCGCCGTTGGCGAACACGAGGTCGATCCAGCCGTCGCCGTCGAGGTCCGCGGCGTCCACCATGCTCGAGCCCAGCTTGGCGGTTTCCGTGAAGAAGACCTTGTCCTCGATCCACGGCTCGGCGGAGGCGAACGACGGCAGCAACAGCGAGATCAGCGACAGAGGGAGCGGGAGGTAACGAAGGCAGCGCATGACAGAGCCATATCACGGGCTATGCGAGCTTCGTACAAATTTCCCGCGCGCTGCGGCGACGCGGGGCCCGTCTAACGGGTGATGTGGCTGTGCGAGTGGGCGTGGTGGGCGTGGTGGTCGATGGCGGCGTGGGCTGCATCGACATGGACGTGGGGCGGAGACCACAGGCGGCGCAGGAACTGCTGCGGGGTCTGGCGGACGAGGCTGACGAGCAGGAGGAGGGCGAGGGTGACGGCCGCGGCGTTGGTGGTCGGGTTGGTGGTCGGGTTGGTGGTCGGGTTGGTGGTCGCGGCGAGTGGGAGGAGGAGAGCGAGGGCGAGGGTCGCGGCGACGAGGGTCACGCGGGTGCGGCGGGAGCGGGTGGTGGCGGCGGCTGGGCCCGTCAGGATGAAAGCGAGGGCGGCGCCGGGGGCGAGGCCGAGGGGGACCAGCAGCGCGGCGAGCGGTGGGATGGCCGGGGCGAGGGTGTGTGTGGGGATGGCGAGCGCTGCGAGGAGGACGATCTGCAGGGCGGGGGACACGGCAGGGAGCAGGTCGCCGTGGTTGTTCGCGTGCACGAGCGATGGGGCGAGCAGGAGGCCCGCCGTGAGCCAGGGGGCGGCGCGGTCGAGGGCGGCGAACACGGCGGACAGTCCGCTGCGGCGGCGGGTGAGGGTGAGGCTGGCGAGCAGCGCGAGGGCGAGGGCGGCGAGCAGGACGGGGGCGCTGGCGCGGGCCAGGTCGGCGAGCGCGTCGAGCATGTGCGGGAGGGGCTCCTCGGCGTGGCCGTGGTCGTCGAGGGCGAGGAGCGCGAGCAGGGCCACACCGACGAGGCCGCCGCATGACGCTGCCACGCGGGTGCGTGGTGTGTGGGGGCCCTGGGGGCCGGAGCGGTGGGCGAGGACGTGGAGCAGGAAGCCGGCGAACAGGGCCTGGAGGGCGCCGAGCCAGGCGGTGTCGAGGGCGGTGAGGAAGCCGTCGGCGACGAAGAAGCCGGCGACGGTGGCGAGGCCGAGGCCGAACATCGCCGCGGTGGCGCGCAGGGGCCCGACCGGCGAGAGCAGCCACCACACCGCGACGGAGACGGGGAGCTGGTGGGCGATGACGGCGGCTTCGAGGGCGTGGGTCTCGCCGCCGCCGGCGTGGGCGGAGGCGAGTGCGACGCCATCGGTGACGGAGTGGAGGACGACGCCGACGATGGCGAGGGTGAGGGCGGCGGCGTGGGTGCCGTGCGAGGCGCGGTGGAGCGGGCCGTCGGCGAGGGCGGGGCCGAGGGCGCCGAGCAGGAGCGCGGGCAGTGCGAGGGGTCCGGCGAAGGCGAGGGCGGCGGGGAAGATCTCGAGGGTGACGAGGCCGACGACGACGACGAGCACAAAATTGTCGAGGGCGGCCATGGTGACCGGCTCACGGCGCGCGACGCGGTGGATCGCGGGGCCGACGAGCAGCGCGACGACGCTGACGCCGAGGATCCACAGGCCGTGGAGGTCGCTGATCATCGCGGCCGGATGATACGCGATCGCGGCGGTATCGGCGCGGCGTCGACGAGCGCTGTGCGGTGCTTGCGAGCTGCCGCTAAACCGCGTTCAAAACTCACACGCGGCCGCTTGGCAAGCTCTGGGGGGCTGGGCTAAGTCCCGCGCCGCGGGTCGACCTGGCTCGTGATTCCTGCTCCGAGGGACAGCTTCATGCACGATGCACCCCATGTGATCTTCGGTCTCGACCCGCTGTGGGTGTCGACCGCGCTCTTGCTCATGACCTACGCGGTCATCATGTCCGAGAAGGTGAACCGGGCCGTGGTGGCGCTGCTGGGCGCCGGGCTGATGATCTGCCTGGGTGTGATCAATCAGGAGGCCGCGATCCGCGGCGTCGACTTCAACACGATCGCCTTGCTGACGGGGATGATGATCATCGTCAACATCACGCGGAAGAGCGGGGTGTTCCAGTACGTGGCGTTCTGGGCGGCGCGGCGGGCCGAGGGCGTGCCGTGGAAGCTGATGATCATGCTGTCGGTGGTGACGGCCGTGCTGTCGGCGCTGCTCGACAACGTGACCACGGTGCTGCTGGTGACGCCGGTGACGCTGATGGTGGCGCGGGAGCTCGAGCTAAACCCGTATCCGCTGCTGTTCGCGGAGGTGTTCGCGTCGAACATCGGCGGGACCTCGACGCTGATCGGCGACCCGCCGAACATCCTGATCGGCTCGGCGACCGGCCTGACCTTCAACGACTTCGTGGTCAACCTGGCGCCGGTGGTGTGCGTGATCATGGGCCTGCAGCTGCTGGCGACGCACCTGATCTGGGGCCGCAAGATGCAGACCAACGAGGTGGCGCGGCGGCGGGTGCTGGCGTATCGCCCGGCCGACGCGATCACCGACCCCGGGCTGCTGCGCCAGTCGCTGGCGATCCTCGTGCTGGTGATCGGCGGCTTCGTGAGCGCCCGCTGGACCGGGATCGAGCCGGGCACGGTGGCGATGTTCGGGGCGGCGGCGCTCATGTACCTGTACATCCGCGGGCACCACGCGGAGGCGCAGGCGTCGCACGTGCACGAGATCTTCGGGGAGGTCGAGTGGGTGACGATCTTCTTCTTCGTCGGCCTCTTCATGGTGGTCGCGGGGGTCGAGCACGCGGGCCTGCTCGAGCGGCTGGCGGACGCGCTGCTGTCGGCGACCGCGGGTGACAGGACGGTCACGGCGCTGGTGATCTTGTGGGCCTCGGCGATCTTGTCGGCGATCATCGACAACATCCCGTTTGTGGCGACCATGATCCCGCTGATCAAGAACATGGCGCCGAGCATGGGCGGGAGCGAGGCCCTGATGCCGCTGTGGTGGGCGCTGTCCCTCGGGGCCTGCCTCGGCGGCAACGGGACCCTGGTCGGCGCCAGCGCCAACCTCACCGTGGCCGGCCTCGCGGAGCGCGGCGGCGTGCCGTTCAAGTTCCTCACGTATACCAAGCTCGCATTCCCGCTGATGCTCGGCAGCGTGGGCGTGGCCCACGTGTACCTGTATTTCAGCTTTCTGCGCTGAGGCGTCGGGGTCTGGCGGACACATGCACGCGAGCGCGGGAGCGTGCAGAGGCGAGCCACCCGTGCGGGCAATTGCGCGGCATGGGGCCGGTTGACGGCCCTGGAGCGGCCAGCCAAGCTTGCCGCCATGGTTTGGTACACGCGAACGGTGGCGGCGGCGCTGATCATGGCCGGGTGTTCGAGCGGAGGGCGCCAAGACGACACGGACACGCTGGTGACGGCGACCGTGGCGATGACCACGACCTCGGCCACGGGGACGGGGAGCACGTCGTCGTCGTCGTCTAGCGGGGTGACGCCGACGACCAGCGCCGAGTGTCCGGTGGGGACTCTGGACTGTCCTTGTTTCCCGGACACGAGCTGCGACGTGGGTCTGGTGTGCGCCGGGGACCTGTGCGCCGAGGACCCGGGGACGACGGGCACGAGCACGAGCACAGGCACGAGCACGGGCACGAGCACGGGCGACGAGACGACCGGGATGGTCGTGGTGATGTGCGGCGACATGGTGCCGGCGCCGGGTGAGCTGTGTTTTGCGCCGGCGAAGCCGCTGGGGATGGGCGCGGGGCCGGTGGCGGTGGCGGTGGCGGACCTCAACAAGGACGGCCACCAGGACATCATCTCGGCGAACAACACCTCGGGCAACCTGACGGTGCGGCTCGGCGAGGGCACCGGGGCGTTCAAGGCGCTGTCGGCGTTGGCGGCCGGCATGGGCCCGTACGCGATCGCCACGCCGGACATCAACAACGACACCGCGCCGGACCTGGTGGCGGCCAACTTCAACAGCTCGAACCTGACGATCTACCTCAACAACGGGGCGGGGATGATGATCGGCCAGATGCCGATCGCGGCGGGGATGAACCCGCGGGCGCTGGCGACCGCGAACCCGAACAAGGACGACTACGGCGACCTCCGGGTGGCCAACTGGGGCGGGGCGAGCGTGGGTGTGTTCATCGGCGACGGCATCGGCTTCCCGAACCCGGCCTCGGTCGGCTCGGGGACCAACCCGAGCAGCGTGGCGACGGGTGACATCAACGGCGACGGCAAGCTCGACTTCGCGGTCACCAACTACGGCGACAGCACGGTGGGTGTGTCGCTCGGCAACGGGCTCGGGAGCTTCGGGCCGGCGACGACCTCGCCGGTCGGCGGGCAGGGCTACGCGCTGGCGCTCGCGGACATCAGCGGGGACGGCAAGCTCGACGCGCTGCTGTCGGTCGCGGCGCAGAACGCGGTGTACTTGCTGCAGGGCAACGGGCTCGGCGGCTTCGGCGGGGCGGTCCCGTATCCGTGCGGGATGGACCCGCTGGGGATGTTGGTGGCGGACATGACGGGCGACGGCGACCTCGACGTGGTGGTCGGCAACCGGGCGGCCAACATGGTCAGCGTGCTGCGCGGGGACGGAGCCGGCGGGCTCGGGGCGCCCGAGTCGTTCATGGTCGGGATGACGCCGTTCGCGGTGGCGACGGCGGACTTCAACGAGGACGGGGTGCCGGACCTGGTGACCGCGAACAACGGCGACAGCACGGTGAGCGTGTTGATCTCGGCGCCGTAGGCGGCGCGGAAACGGTCCGCGGCCAGGTGTCAGGATCTGGCCACCGGCTGAGCGGAGGAGGCCATCTCGCGGTCCGGGCCTCTGCCATCGTCGCGGGATGGTGATCAAGAACAGCGGGTGGGTATCCTCGGTGCACGGGAAGATCGCGGCGGGCCTGCTCGCGGCGCTCGGGGGCGGTTGCGGGGAGGACAAGGATGGCGGCGCGTCGGGGCCAGGCTGCTTCCAGCTCGCCGACGGGCGCTGCGTCGAGGAGACGTTTCACAACCCTCCGGTCCTCTTGCCCAACGCGGACGGTGTCCATGCGCTCGAGCTCGGGCCCAGCGAGTTCATGGTCGACGGGGAGCGGCACTGCGGGCGCGGCTACAACGGCCTGTTCCCGGGCCCGACCATCGAGACGCCGGCGGCGCTCGACGGCGGGGCGCGCCAGGTGCGGGTCGACCTGCGCAACCGGTTCACGAAGAGCGACCACCGCACGCTGGGCAGCGAGCCGTGCAGCTGCGTCGACGCCGTGTCGAAGATGTCGTGCACGCCGCACGCGGGGCACGCGGGGCATGACACCTGCGAGTGCACGACCGCCGAGGGGGCGATGTGCCACGTGTTCGACTTCAACGTCACGAACCTGCACGCGCACGGCTCGCACGTGCGCCCCGACTCGGCGGTGGGCGGGGGCTGCGTCGCGGCGGACGGCCTGAAGTGCCGGGTGTGCGCGGACACGGGCGACGAGGCGTGCTTCTTCGCCGACGATGTCCTGTCGCGGGTCTCGCCGGGTGAGGGCGTGCAGCACCGCTGGGACATCGACGAGGACGGGACGCACCACGCCGGCCTGCACTGGTATCACCCGCACATTCACGGGAGCACGGCGATCCAGGTCGCGTCCGGTGCAGCGGGCGCGTGGATCGTCCGCGGCGCGCTCGACGAGATCCCCGGGATCAAGGACGCCCGCGAGCGGGTCCTCGTGTTCTCGACGCCGCCGATCGGCTACACGCCGCTCGCCGAGGGGGAGGTCTGCGACGAGGATCACCTGACCTTCAACGACTTCGCCCTGCTCGGGACGACGTCGGAGAAGCAGACCAACCTGATCAACGGGCTCCGGCGCCCGCGCATGATCATGCCGCCGGGGCAGATCGAGCGCTGGCGGCTGCTGCACGGGTCGTTCCTCGACGAGGTCTTCCTCATGCTCCTGCGCAGCAAGGACGCGGACTGCGAGGACCTCGACCTCGCGCGGCCGCCGGTGCGGCTGACGCAGATCGGGCGCGACGGGTTGCCGCTGCCGCGGCCGGCCTCGGGCGAGGACTGGCCGTTCGCGCCGGACTATCTCTTCATGTCGCCGGGGTATCGCATCGAGGCGCTGCTGGACGGCGGCGAGCTCGCGCACGGGGACACGCTGTGCCTCGTGGCCGGGCGCTTCCTGCAGGAGGACGGCACGGGGACCACGGACGAGGCGGTGGGCATCACCAAGCCGCCGACCCCCGCGGAGATCCTCAAGACGGTGTCCAACGGCGATCTGGTGGCGATCGTCAACGTCACGGACGCCGCGGGCCCGCCGACGGAGACGCGGATGCCGGACCTCGCGGCGGTCGCGGCGGAGGCCCCGAGCATGCTGCTGCAGGGCGGTAAGCTCGACGGGCTGGCGCGCTGCGAGGCGGCGCAGCAGGAGGACGACATCGACCAGATCGATCAGGTCAGCGCGCTGTGGATGCTGTTCGCCAACACCGACGCGCCGGACGGCTGCGCGTGCTCGGACCACAACATCAACTGCAAGAACTTCGAGTACACCGACCGGGAGAAGTACCCCTACGACCGGGTGCTGACGAAGGGCGCCGTCGAGCATTGGCGGGTGTTCTCGGGCTTCGACGGGCACCCCTTCCACATCCACATCAACCCGTTCCTGGTCTGCCCGCTGCCGCCCGCGGGGTCGCCGGAGGCGAACGCCAAGTCTCGCATCTTCGAGCCGCCCTTCGCCCACTGGCGCGACACCTACCTCGTGAACCTCGACCGGACGCTGGACATGCTGACCGAGTACCGCGGCTTCACGGGCTCGTTTGTGTACCACTGCCACAAGCTCAACCACGAGGACCACGGGATGATGGAGCTGCTGCGGGTCTGTGACCCGGCGGTCGAGTCGTGCGACGAGCTGTGCTCGGGTGGGCCGTGCGGCTGGCGTGACTGCGCGGAGGGTGATGAGAGCTGCGCGCGGGCCCTGACGGCGACCGAGTGCCTGCTCGACCCGTCGCGCTGCCCGGAGGCCGCGCTGCGCTGCTTGCCCTGCAGCGACGACCAGAGCTGCCCCCCGGACGCGCACTGCCGCGAGGACGCGGACATCGACGGCAAGCTGCGCTGCGCGCCGGGCTGCCTGGGGCCCGAGGATTGCCTGCCGATCGACACCTGCACCGATGGTGCGTGTGTGCCCGCGCCGTGCCCGATGCCGTGCCTGCCGGGCGAGCTCTGCACCCACGGCGTGTGCGAGTGAACGCGGCGCCGCGACGGCCGCAGTCTCCATGCGTAGGTGCGATCGCGGGCTGACCCGCGCCGTCCGCCATCCAGCGATGGGCTCGCGGCCGCCGACCTCATCGGACCGCATGAAAGCGACGCGACCCGGGTGTCAGGCCGCGTCGGTCGCGGCCCGCAGGTCCGCGCACACGGAGGGCCCGCGGAGCGCAGCACCATGCGCCGGCACGAACAGCGCCGGGCGATCGCGATCGAGCTCGGCGTGCACCCACGCCTTGTAGGCCGCCTTGTCGGCGAGAAACAGGCGCTTGAAGAAGGGGTTGGTCATCAGCCCGACCCGAAAGCCGAGCAGTCGGAACATGAGGCCGACCGGGCCGCCCGGCAGCCGCGTCTCGTTCA
>JBGAUO010000137.1:0-12062 GCA_044228605.1 Nannocystis sp.
CTTCGCCGCGACCCTCTCGCCCTACAACCAGGGCATCGAGATCCTCCGCTCACAGTGCACCGGCGAGATGCACGAGGTCGCCCAGATGCAGGCCCACCAGGCCATGTCGCTGCTCTACCTCGGCCGCGTCAACGACCTCCGCGAGGCCGCCGCCCAGCTACTCCGCGCCTGCGCCGCGCGGCCAAACCCCTACGTCGAGGGCTTCGCCCGCGGCCTGCTCGGCAACATCGTCGGCCTCGCCACCGACGCCGTCGACGAGGCCGCCGAGCACATGGCCGCCTACCGCCGCGACGCCCCCAAGCGCTTCGAGGTCCACTACTTCAACTGGTCGTGCCAGCGCGCCGAGCTCGAGCGCTACCGCGGCGACGGCGAACAAGCCTGGGCCCTCCACACCGAGGACAGCCCCGCCATCGAGAAGCTGACCTTCCTCCGCACCCCCTGGGTCGCCCTCGAGTTCCAGCGCGCCCGCGCCTGCAACGCCCTCGCCCTCGCGGTCCGCCGCGCCGACCCCCGCGAACACCTGGCGATCGCCCGCAAGGCCGCCAAGCTGTGCCTCAAGCAGCCGCTCCCCATGGCCGAGGCCTACGGCCGCCTCGCCCTCGCCGGCGCCGCCGCCCTCGCCGGCAAGCCCGAGCTCGCCGTCAGCGAATTGCGCCGCGCGGTCGCCGTCTATGAACAGCTCGGCATGGCCAGCTACCTGGCCGCCAGCCGCCGCCGCCTCGCCGCCCTCGTCGGCGGCGACGAGGGCCGCGAGCTGCTCCGCCTCGCCGACCTCTGGGCCACCCGGGAGCACGTGCGTCGCCCCGACCGTTACACCGATATGATGGCACCCGGCTTCCAACCGCAGCTCTGAGGCAATTCACATCATGCAACAAAGCGCCCCCGACACCGCCCGCGTCCAGTCGCTCATCCAGGCCTTCGCCGAATCCACGGACTCCACCCACCCCGCCGCCCTCGCCGCCGAGCTCCAGCAGACCTTCAACCTGACCGGCTCGCTGCCCACCGACGCCCACGGCACCATCGACACCCGGGTCACCGTCCTCGTCTTACCCGCCGCCGATGTGCAAAAGCTGCTCCCCCAGGGCCTCGAGCTGGCGCCCCAGCCCGTCGTACCGAGCGGCTTTCACCCCGTCTATATCCTCAGCTCCCACGATACGTTCCAGGCCTGGTTCGGCGATATGGACTATCAGGAGATGATGCTCGCTGTACCTTATGTGCAGATCAGCGAGGCGCGCGGCCGCTACCCCGGCCCATATATCTACATGCCGCGCCTCTACCTCAACGACGCCGTCCCGCGCGTCCTCGGCGTGCACCTCTACGGCTGGGAGAAGCAGGCCGCGACGATCACCAGCGTGACCGCCGGCAATGTCACCACTTATACCGTGACCAACCAACCCGGCGCCGCCCCGGCCCTGGTCGGCAGCTTCCGCGAGATCGCCGGGGTCCCGGCCCAGCCGCCCGCCAACTTCGCCAACTTCACGATCGTCCGCCAGCTCTTCGAGCAGCCGACGATCTCCCAGGCCGCGCACATCCTCTTCCCCGACGCCTTCACCGAGTTCAAGCCCGGCCCGCTGTTCGCGACCACGGTCCTCTACCAGGTCGACCAGCCCGGCACGACCGTCCAGCCGATCGAGGCCGAGCTCGTCATCAGCGCCTCCCTCACCCCCGCCGGCATCCCCCCCGGCACCTACCGCAGCCCCAGCCTGCTCGCCTCGCAGCTCGGCTCCTTCCGCCTGCAATGCAAGCAGTTTGTCACCCTCCCCGGCGGCTGCAGGTCGGTCAACTTCCCCCGCCCGCCCGCGCTCCGAAGGCTCAAGGTCGCCGTCTTCGGCGGCGGTCCGGCGGCCTGCACCGCCGCCCTCTACCTCGCCCGCCAGCGCGACCGCTACGAGGTCTCCCTCTACACCACCGGCTTTCGCCTCGGCGGCAAGTGCCAGTCGTGGCGCAACCCCGACAAGGCGTTTCGCATCGAGGAGCACGGCCTCCACGCCTTCCTCGGCTTCTATCACAACGCCTTCACCGCCGTGCACGACGCGTATGTGAGCGCCTTCCCCGACGACGGCCTCGGCGAGGCGCTCTACCGCCAGGCCTTCCACCCCGAGCCCAACAACGGCGTCATGGTGTTCCACAAGAACGTGTGGACCTACTGCGCCACGCCAAACCTCGCGCGCTCGGCCAAGGCCCCCGTCAACGCCAACCTCCACAGCGGGCAGGCCCTCCAGCTCGCCATGGAGGGCGCGCTCGCGCGGGCCGGCGACCACCTCGACGCCATCGGCCAGGAGCACCGCCTGCTCGGCCTGGCCCTCCACAAGTGGCAGCAAGATCTCGAGCAAGCCACCACCCGCCTGCGCAGCTCCACCACCACCACCACGGCCAAGAAGGCCAGCCTCTCGAGCGACCTGCTCGGGGGCCTCGGCGCCGACGTGCTGATCGCCATCCGCGACGCCATCGCCCTCATCTTCCGCCTCGACAAGAGCATCTCCACCTACGCCTGGTTCCTGTGGACCGGCGTCGACACCCTGCTCACCATCGTCATCGGCCTGCTCGAGCAGCCCGTACAAAACCTCGACGAGCTCGACGGCGTCGACTTCCGCGACTGGCTGCGCGCCCACGGCCTGCACGAGCAGGGCGACGAGCGCTGGGCGGTCATCGACCAGGTCTACGAGACCCTGTTCGCCCACCAGCCGCCGCCCACGACCCGTCCGCCCTGCGCACCGATCGACGAGAACGTGCACGCCGCCAGCATCGCCTGCGGCGTCGCCACCCGGTGGTTCTTGCTCGAGTCCTTCGGCAACAACGGCGCCGTCTCGTACCGCTTCACCTACAGCTGCGCCCAGACGATCATGACCCCGATGTACCTCGCGCTGCAAAAGCTCGGCGCGAAGGTCAACTTCTTCCACACCGTCACCGGCCTCGAGCTCACCGGCAGCGGCGCCCAGCGCCGCCTCAGCGGCGTCCGGCTCGAGCGTCAGGCCGAGGTCAAGGCCGGCCCCGCCGCCTACCAGCCGCTGCTCACCCAAACCCTGCCTAACAACCCTCCCGAGCTGCCCGACTGGCCGATGGACCCGCATTACGACCAGCTCGTCGACGGTGCATGGTTCAAGGACAACCACATCGACTTCTTCGACGCCTGGCAGACCGGCAACACCCGCGCCAAGCCGGTCACCCTGCGCGAGGGCGCCGACTTCGACCTCGCCGTCCTCGGCGTCCCGCTCGGCGCCCTGCCGCTCATCGAATCGCCGCTCACGAGCACCCAAGACCCGGCCGTCGACCCGCGCTGGAAGGCCATGATCGACGGCATCGCCGTCACCCAGACCATGTCCTTTCAGCTGTGGTTTGGCACGCCCGCCACCACCCTGCTCGCCGAGCCCCGCGGCCTGCTCACCGCCTACGCCCAGCCAGAGCCCAGCTACGGCGATTTCACCCCCCTCATCAGCTACGAGAATTGGTCCGATCCCAAGCCCCAGTATTGTGCCTACTTCACCGGCGCCTCCTACTCCGGCAAGCCCCCGCTCCCACCCCAGTGCGGCCCCGACTACCCCGCCAAGATCCAGCGCAAATGGACCGAGACCGTCCACACCTGGCTGGCGGCCAACTACCGCGCCTTCTACGACGGCCCCGGCACCCCCGACAAATTCCCCGCCTTCCTCAATCTCCTCACCGCCCCGGGCGCCGTCACCCCTGACCAGCGGCTCGACTATCAGCACATCATCGCCGACGTCCAGCCCTCCAACCTGTATGTGCTGAGTCAGCCCGGCGCCACCGACCTGCGCTTCGGCCAGGCCGAGAGCGGCGTCGGGGCGCTGCTCCTCACCGGCGACTGGACCCGCACCGACATGAACTGCGGCTGCGTCGAGGCGGCCACCAGCTCCGGCATGCTCGCCGCCCGCGCGATCAGCAACCAACCCGCGAGCATCTGGCGCCCCGGCTTCTAGAGCCCCCTGCGCGCCGCGCAGCAGCACCGCCGACGGGTCCAGGCCCGCGGCGGTGCCCACGTTTCACCGCCTCACCGCGCTCGCCTCACTGCGGCACGAAGCAGCTGATCGACGTGTCGATGCGGAAGTTGCTGCCGCTGTCGCAGCGCTCGGCGTGGAACGCGTCGAGCGGGTACTGCTGGCCCTCGACCAGACCGAGGGTGTCGAGCATGATCGCCCCCTGCACCGGCCCGTGCAGCCCGCCGAGGTCCATCGCCAGCTTGCCGTTGATGAACACCCACACGTCATCGTCGCCGCTGAAGTTGAAGGTCTGCCCCTTCTCGTAGATGAAGTTGGTGTGGATCTCGGTGGTGAACGCCCCGTTCTTGTCCGGGTACACCTCATTGGCCCAATTCGGCGTCACGTTGTTGCCAAAGCCCATCCCGGTCAGCGGATAGAAGTTGTTGCTCGAGAAGCTGTAGATCCCCGGCATGATCTCCATCAGCTGCAACTCGCCGGCGATCTCCATGTTGATCCCGTCCTTTGAGTTGTACCAGTCGCTGAAGCTGTTCGCCGAGGTGATCTGCGGGACCGAGCCGTTCCAGCCGGGCGGCGCCGCCGGCGGGTTCGGGTTGTACGCCGGCTTGTTGTCGTTGCCGATGTTCTGCATCACCAGCCCCGGACGCGCGCCGTTGCCATACATGTGACAGCCGAAGTCCGTGTGCAGCGGCTTGAAGTCGCGATACACGACCGGCAAGGTGTCACAGACGATCGGCTCGCCCGTCGTCCCCGTCGTATCGCCCGTCGTCCCCGTCGTGTCGCCCGTCGTCCCCGTCGTCCCCGTCGTCCCGTCGGTCGTGTCCACCACCCCGGTCGTGTCTGCCGTCGTCCCCGTCGTCCCGTCGGTGGTGCCCGTGCTCACCGTCGTCATCGTCGAGGTCGTCGCGTCGCTGGACGCGTCCATGCTGTCGCTGCCGACCGTCACGCTCGTCCCGGTCGCCGAACCCTCCGTCGGCGCGCTCGCGCTGGTCGTGTCGGAGACCGTGCTCGGCACCATCGTCGTGCCCACCGTCGCGGTGTCCGTGCCCGTGCCCGCGCCCGTGCCCTCCCCGTCGTCCCCGCAAGCGCCGCCGAACAGGGCCATCGCGCCGAGCCACGCCGCACTCGCATTCATCGTCTTCATCGTTTGCATAAGACCCACTTGTTCACCAAAGACGTCGACCAAGCTACGGGCCGAAACCAGCGCGGTCAAGCGGGCGAACCCTCGCTCGCGCGGCGTACATGTCCGACCTCGCATGCGCCGGATCGCGCGAACGTGGCACCTGCTCACGCGACCGCGGTCAACAGCAGATAGTGCTTTCCGGTCACATGTACGGTGCGTCGGTGCTGCTGCAGGTACCGCTTGTAGAACGCGAGGTCCTTGATCACCAGCGCCAGCTCCGGCTGGGCATAGTTACGCTGCCGCGCGCCGTGCACCAGCTCCCCGTCGAGATAGCGACAGTTCGGCACCCCGATGATCAACGCACCCGTCGGCGCCAGCTGCTCCTGCACGAGCTGGCGCAGGAGCGCATGATCGTCGACCCCCGGGCTCTGCAGCGTGCCCATCGCCAGCACCAGGTCGAAGGCGCCGAGCTGCAGCGACGCCAGCGCGTTGACGTCGGCGACGACGAAGCGGCGCCCCGGCCCCGCGAAGCGCTCACGCGCCAGCTCGATCGCCGATGCGCTGTGATCGACGCCGACAAACTCGGCCTCCGCCAGCTCCGGACGCAGCGCGACGAGCAGCGCCAGCCCGTCGCCACGATTCACCCCCAGCTCGAGGATCCGCGGCCGCGCCGGCAGCCCGGCCCGCGTCAGCGCGTCATCCAGATCGATCACCAGGTCCGGATCTTCCAGCTTGGAGATCCGCGCGTAACCACTGTCCCGACCGTAGCGCTCGTGCACCGGGCCCGCGGCCTGCCAGCGCGCCCGCTCATCGAGCCGCTCGAAGCGCAGCTCCAGCGTCTCCGCGTCGACCCGCCGCGGCGTGGCCATGCGCAGCCCCAGGCGATCCGCGAGGTCGACCCACGCGCGGTACGGTCGGTGCAAACGCTCCCCCGCGGCCGTCAACACCCGCTCCCCCGCGTAACAACCACGGCCGAGATCCGGGTCGAGCGCGAGGACCCGCAGCACCCGCTCACCCGCGGCGATGCGGCCCCGCAGCGCGGCGATCAACTCGACCATCGGCGTGTCGATCGCCAGCGCGGATCCCTCAGACTCCTGCTCGTCCATCGACCCCAAGCTCGCGCCCGCGAGGGTATGCGCGCCCCCTCACATCGGCAAGCGCCCGGCCCGCAAAACCTGCTTGGAAGCGCCCGGAGATTCCCCGTCGCCCCCCCTGCGACCATGTTACGGTGCCCACCATGGCCTCGGTGCACAACGCCACGAAACGCTACATGCGGCCGCCCCCGCAGTACGCCCACGACTGGTTCTCCCCCCTCCGCTCCGTCGACGTCGTGGCCGGCAAGATCACCAACTTCACCTTCATGGGCCACGAGCTCATCGCCTTCCGCGACGCCGCCGGCAAGGTCGTCGTCCTCGACGCCCATTGCCCGCACTTCGGGGCCCACCGCGGCGTCGGTGGCCGCGTCGAGGAGGGCTGCGTCCGCTGCCCCTTCCACGGCCTCCACTTCGACAACCAGGGCCAGTGCGTCAAGGGCGACTTCGTCGCCGACCCCCGCGTCCTCAAACACATCAAGTCCCCGCCGTGGACCGCGCACGAGATCGCCTCGTCGATCTTCATCTGGCACGGCGTCGACCGCACCCGCCCTGCTCGCCCGCTGCGCTTCCTCGAGCCCGGCTTCTTCGACGGCTGGAGCACCCCGGTCACCAACGCCGGCCGGCCGCTCGCCCCCACCAACGTGTTCTTCCCGACCGAGAACATCATCGACATCCAGCACTTCTATGCCGTGCACAACTGGACGGTGAACAACATCGCCAAACACCCCGGCGAGGCCCCCGACGGCTCCTTCAGCGCCCTCATGAACATGACCTTCCGTGGCGGCGCCCAGAGCCCCCACGCGCTGATCCGTGCGCTCGGCCGGGCCTACACCAGCGACTTCGACTTCAACATCGCCGTCCTCGGCCCCGGCATCGCGCTCTCGTACGCCACGACCGGCCCCACCCAGGGCAACCTCACGGTGATGAACATCATCCTCATCACGCCGACCAACCCGACCGACTGTCACATCCGCGTCATCGCCTCGGTGAAGCAGCAGTTCGAGGGCCGCATCGCCAGGCTGTGCCGGCGCACCTTCGGTGTCGGCCCCGAGGACATCCTGTCTCGCATCTTCTGCGCCATCGCCACCAAGGACTTCGACGGCGACGAGATGATCTGGACCAACCGCAAGTTCCTCCCGAACCCCAAGCCGGTGCCCGATGACGGTCCGATCATCGCCTACCGCAAGTGGTGCGAACGCTTCTGGCCGCCGGACTACCTCCCCGACGTCCACGCCGTCGCCGACGCCCAGGATCAGGACGTCGCCCCGGAATACGCCGCGAGCTGAGCCGCCCGATCCCGCGCTGCGCAACGCAGCGCCGCGCGGACATCGATCACCACGGACACCAACACCGATGTTAACGTCGATGGATGGGTACGCAGGCCTCGCGGGCGCATGAGCCCGAGATCACGACCTCGCATGCGCATGAGCCATCGCCGGAACGTCCGACGGCGCCTCGGCGCAATGTGCCACCCACGTCCCAGTCCAGGCTCGGCAACCGGGCGACCCAGCAGCTCCTCCGCTCGACCGGCCAGGCCACGCCGACGCGGCCGACCGACACCCGGCTCCCGAACCCCCTCGCCAGCGCGATGCAGCGGTCGCTCGGCTTCGATGTCTCGCAGCTGCCGGTCACCAGCGACGCGCCCTTGCCCGCCGACGTCGCGGCCAGCGCGACAGGACAGGAGCTCCGCTTCGCCGCCGGTCGCTACCGACCCGACACCTCCGCGGGCCGCTGGCTGATCGCCCACGAGCTCGCCCACGTCGGGCAGCAGCTCCGCGGCGCCCGCGGCATCACCACCGGCGACCAAGCCGGACGCGAGGCCGAGGCCGACCAGGCCGCGACCTCGGCAATGCTCGGCCACCCCGTCACGCTGCGCCACGCGGCCCCGTTCGGGCAGCCACAACACAAGCACGCGTCCGACGAGCCCAGCGACGAGGAGCTCGCCGCCCTCATCGCGCGCGCGCGAAACAAGGACGGCCAGATCGCGCCGTTGATCCTTCCGGCCCCCCCTCCGGGCCCCACGATCAAGGAGAAGAACCCGTCCTCGCCGATCACCGTGACCAACCCCGCCGGCAGCTCCGGCCTCACCGCGCGCGAGCTCACCAACAAGCGCAGCGAGACCTACCACGGCGGGCCAGAGAGTGCTGGCGACCGCGTGCGCAGCGTCGAGAACACCCAGAGCGAGCTCGTCAACCAGGCCGGCAAACCCGTCGTCACCAAGGAGATCACCTCCGACAAGACCTCACGCGGCGTGACCGTCACCAGCAAGGACGGGACCACGCTCCCAAACGGCACGCCAGTCACCGGCAGGGACGAGGAGCTGTTCATCGGCAGCAGCGAGAAGACCGCCCGCAACCTCACCCGCAACGCCGCCGCGACCAGCGAGACCTCGACCTTCAAGACCTTCAACGGCACCAAGCTGACGATCAACGGCTTCGACGCCGGCGGCGACTTCAATGAGCACGAGGAGATCACAGGTCGCGAGTCGCGGCGCACGCTGACCAACATCGAGTCGCGCAACAGCAAGGAGCGCGCGGTCGTCACGGAGCGCGGGGCACGGACCCTCACCACCGAGGGCACGTCGACGATCGCCCTGCGCAACACCGGCACCAAAAATCAAGCCCTCGACCTCGACCGCGTCGAGGTCCTGCGCGGCGTGGGCGGCGCGACCGCCCGCCGCGTCGAGCACATCGACCGCGAGGTCGACCACCACAAGGACGGCACGCGCCAGCGCGAGCGGTCGAGCAACGAGCAGCGCGGCGAGGTCACGACCCGCGAGAAGGCCCTGCGCCTCGAAGGCGGCAGGGAGCGCCGGGTCACCGGTCAATCGTCGCGTGGCACGGCAACCGCCACCAAGCTGAGCGAGCTCAAGAGCACCGGCAGGAGCTTCACCGGCAAGGCCAGCACCGACGCGAGCTACGGGCTGCGCAGCAACACGGCCCTCACCATCAACAAGCCGGGCGCGACACCGATCGCCCCGCGGGTGCAGCAGGGCTCCGCGATCGGCGGCGGTCAGCTCGGCCTCCTCACCCCATCCGAGCCCGACAAGCGCGTCGTCGTGACCGGCGACAAACAGGCGTTCACCGACCCGAAGAACACAAACGACGCCAGCTACACCGAGACCCTCGCCTTCACCGGCAGCTCGCGTGTCACCAAGACCGACAACTACGCCGTCACCGATCGCGGCACGTCCGCCAACGTTGGCCTCGAGGCTGAGGCCGGCACGCTGCGCAGCTGGACCCGCGGCGACCGCTTCAACTTCGGCTGGATCGTCGTCGAGAACGCGCTCAGCGACTATTACCTCGCCGGCGTCAGCGGCAAGCTGGCCGGCAGCGCCCAGCTCGGCCGCGACGTCAACAACGTCAGCGCCTCCGCGGGCGCCAGCGCCGGCTGGACCCGCAGGCTCTCCGAAGAGGTGACCATTCGCGCCGGCGGCTTCTTCGTCAAGCTCAAGGCCGACGCCGACGCCTTCGCCGGCGTCGAGGCGGCGCTCTCCGCCGAGGCCGGTTACACCCGCGGCGCGGGCACAGGCGGGGCCGTCGGCGCCAACGCCTTCGCGGGCGCCCGCGTGGGCATCGGCGGCAAGCTCGAGGGTGGCCTCGACAACATCTCCTTCGCCGCCGGCGCCTACAAGCTGCGTGGCAGCGCCGGCGTCGGCTTCAAGGGCAACCTCGAGGCTCGCTACCAGAACGGCTACCTCCTGCTCTCCGGCGGCCTCGCGCTCTCGGCCGAGCTCGGCCTCGGCGCCGACATCGAGCTGCGCATCAACCCCACCGCCGTCGCCGCAGCGGTGGTGAAGCGCGCCGCGAGCGTGGCCAACATCGACGTCGCGGGGACCGCCACGGCCGCGGCCCGCGGGGTCGCGGGGACCGCCACGGCCGCGGCCCGCGGGGTCGCGAGCGGCGCCCGCCGGGCCTATCGCTGGGCGAGCAGCCTCACCGGGCGCTGACCCGCGACGCGCCCGCGTTCACTTGCAGGTCGGATCGGCCTGCAGCATCTCCAGCAGCTTCGCGCAGCTCTCCTCGACCCCCGACTTGTTGCCCTGATTCGTGAACCCGTCGCGCGCCAGCTTGGCCATGTCGCGCATCTCCTGGGCCTCCGCCGGCTTGGCCTTCGCCGCGCACTGCTCGGCCTGCTCGAAGTACTGCTTACATACCCGGCTCTCCACACCGCCAGGACAGGCGCCAAGGGCCAGCAGACCGACGACCAGGAACGGGGCGATGCGCAGGGGCTTCATGCCGGGTGAGCATCGCACGCCCGCGGCGCCGTGAACACGGGAGATCACCGCGCGACCGCGCAGCCGCGCACTCACTGCGCCGCGGCCGGACGCGGCTCCAGCACCGCCTCGAGGGCCAGCAGCGCGTCGTGCAGCGCCGCCATCCGCGGCGCGCCGATCTCCGCCGCCAGCTCGGCCTCCAGGGCCCGCAGCACCGCCAGCCCGTCGCCGATCGCCTCGGCGCCGCGGCGCGTGAAGCGGGCCCGCTTGGCCCGCCCGTCGTCCGGGTCCGGCACCAGCTCGACGAGGCCCTGCTCCACCAACTCGGCCAGCGTCTGGCTGACCGCCTGCTTGCTGATCCCCAGCTTCTGCGCCAGCTCCACCACCCGCACCCCCACGAAGTCGAGGTGGGGGAACAGCGCCGTGTACGACGCCTTCAACACGCGACCCCCGCTGCGCGCGTTCACCCGCGCCATCGCCCGCTCGTTCACCAGGCGCGCGCACTTGAACAGCAGCTGCGCCGTGCTGGCGCGCTTGCTCGCCGCCAGCGCGGCCGGGTCCGGGCTCGGTCTGCGGGCCATCCGCGGAGCCTAGCCAAAGATCGTCATACCCGCTTGACTATATTCGTCAACCATTGTTGACTATATTGGTCAACCACACTTGACGATCTCGGAGCAAGCCATGAACCTCGCTAGCAAACCCTCCCCCGCGTGGCTCGACCGCGCCGCCTACCCCTTCGCCGCCCGCAGCCTCGCGCTGCCCGAGGGCCGCATTCACTACATCGACGAGGGCCCCGCGGACGCCGACTCGCTGCTGGTCCTGGTCCACGGCACGCCGACCTGGTCCTTCGAGTACCGCCACCTCATCCGCGCCCTGCGCCCGCGGCACCGTGTGATCGCCCTCGACCACCTCGGCTTCGGCCTCTCCGATCGCCCGCCCGCCGCCGACTACCGGCCCGAGGCCCACGCCCGCCGCTTCGCCGAATTCGTCGAGGCCCTCCGCCTGCCCCGCTTCACCCTCGTCACCCACGACTTCGGCGGACCGATCGCCCTGCCCTTCGCCGCCGCCTCCCCGGACCGCGTCGCCGGCCTCGTCCTCTTCAACACCTGGCTCGCCCCCTTCACCGACCCGCTCATGCTGCGCCGCGCCCGGATGGCCGCGGGCGCCTTCGGTCGTTTCCTCTACCGCTACTGCAACGCCTCGCTGCGCCTCATCATGCCCTCGGCCTACGCCCGCCGCCGCCGCCTCACCCCGGCGATCCACGGCCAGTACCTCGCGCCCTTCACCGACCGCGACGCCCGCGTCTACGTCCTCCACACCCTCGCCCGCGCCCTGCTCGGCTCGCACGAACACTACGCCGCCCTGCACGCCCGCCGTCACGTGCTCGCGCGGCTGCCCACCACCGTGATCTGGGGCCTCGCCGACAGCGCCTTCGGCCCCGCCTACCTCGAGCGCCTGCGCGAGAGCCTGCCCGCCGCCGACGTCCACGCCCTCAGCGCCGTCGGCCACTGGCCGCACGAGGAGGCCCCCGACGACGTCTCCGCGCTCATCGAGGCCCACCTCGCCCGCCACACCCAAGCGCGTGTAACCTCGCCGACGTGCGACCCGTTGCCAGCCCCGTGAGCACCTCCCGCAGAATCTTCCTCGGCTCGGTCGTCGCCCTCGCCAGCGCGTGC
>JBGAUO010000138.1:0-12059 GCA_044228605.1 Nannocystis sp.
GCCCTGCGGGGCGGCCCCGCCCCCGCCGCCCGCCTCGCCCTGGCGCTGATCTGCGCCGCCGGGGCCCGCGACGCCTGGTCCGACGCCGCCCGCGCCCCGCTCGTCGCCCTGCGCCAACACCCCGACCTGCGCGTGCGCCACGCGGCGCTGCAGCAGTTCACCCGCCCCGAGGCCCCCGCCACCAGCGACGCCGACGACGACTGACCCATCAGACATGTCCCTTGCGACCTGTCGCCAGGGACATATCCTCCAAGCCTCACTCGTCGAAGCCCGTCAACAGCAGCCGCAGCCCGGCCGCCCCCGGCGCGTCCGGCTTGCCCGCCACCGCCGCCCGGATCTCCGAGTGCGCCAGCGGCAGCACCTGCTCGAGCTCGGCCAGCGCCGCCGCCTCCCCGCCGAGCGCCGCCATCACCCGCGCCGACACCCGCGCCCGCGCCTCCGCCGACAGCCGCTCACCCGCGTTCCACGCCGTCAACTCGCCCCCCGCCGGCACCACCAGCACCCCGAACACCGCGTGCCGCAGCCGCAGCTCCGTCGCCGCCCGCACGACATCGAGCCGGCGCAGCCGCAGCCCGATCCCCGCCGTCAGCGGCGCCTCCCCGCCCCGCCGCAGCAGCCGCCCCTCGCCGCGCGCCACCGTCAACCCGAGCACGCTGCCCGTCTCCCAGGTCCCAGCGTCGACCTTTGCAAACGCCGCGCGCGCCGCCGCGGCCAGCCCCGCCGGCACCCGCAGCCCGCTCCACCCCACCGGCGGCCCCGCCTTCGAGCGCCACGCCGAGAACTCGATCGGCCCCGTGCTCGCCTCCCCCTGCGCCATCGCCTGCACCACCCGCAAGTGCCGCTCGAGCCGCCCCAGCAGCTGCGCCGGCGCCGGCTGCAACCCCCGCGCGTGCCGCCACACATGCCCCGCCAGCCACGCGTCGTACACCGGCACCGCCTCCGCCGCGTCGAGCAGCGAAAGCAAGGTCGCCGCCGTCGCCGGCTCCCCGCGCAGCGCCCACGCCCGATGCTCCTCCACCGCCGCCACCAGCCGCGCCGGCGCCTCGCCCTCCGGCGCCCGCAGGGCCAGCGACCACCCGTCGCCGTCGCGCCCCGCTTCCGCCTCGAAGCTGCGCCACAGCTCGCGCCGCCCGAGCCACTTCAGCGCGCGCTCGATCCCCGCGTCGTCGAGGTTGTCCGGGAACATCTGCGACCCCGCCACCACCGCCTCCACACCTGTCTCTTGGGCCAGCTCGTCCGCCGCCTCCTCCTGCGGCCCCGGCCCCGGCTCCTGCGCCCCCGTCCCCGGACCCGGCGGGGCCGGCCGCAGCTTCTCCACGCAGCCCGCCAGGAACACCAGCACGATCGCCACCAACCGCAGCACCGGCGCCGCCTGCCCCGACAGCACCACCACCTCCCCGCGGCCGATCCGCCACACGATCGTGATCGCCACCCACGCCGCCCCCAGCCACCCAAACGCCGCCCTCGCCACCCGCATCGCCGCGATCATCCGGCCCTCCGCGACGAGCAGCCAAACGCCTGCTCCCGACACCCGTTGCCGTTGCGGCTCTGCAACCAGCACTCCTTCCCGTCGCTGCACACCCCCTGCCCGCGCTGGCGAAAGCGCGTGAAACCCTGGGCCCAGATCTCCCGCAGCGGCCGCTCACGCAGGTTCCCCTCGCTCTCGCCCAGGTCCGTCGTCGTGCACGGCAGCACCTCCCCGCTCGCCCCGACCACGCACGAGATCCGCCCCGCCCCGCACAAAAACGGCTGGTCGCGGTAGTGCCGATCCTCGTCGCCCGCGCTGCCCCACTCGTTGCACAGCTCGACGTGGAACACCGCCCGCTTGCGCCGGGCGAACGCCGCCACCCGCCGCAGCTGCTCCGGCGTCGGAAACAGCGCCATGTGCTCCGCCCCCCGCCCCTCCGGCGCGAACAGGTGCAGCCCCCAGCTGTCCGCCCCCGACCCCGCCACGATCGGGAACAGGTCCGCGACCCGGTCCGCGCTCTGCCGCGTCACCGTCGTGCCCACCACCACCTCCCCGCAGCCCGTCTCCTTGAGCACCCGGATCGCCGCCAGCGCCGCGTCGAAGCTGCCCCGCTTGCCGCGGAACAGGTCGTGCGGCTCGCGCTCCCCGTCGAGGCTGATCGCCGCCAGACACGGCGGATGCCGGGCCAGCAGCGACCTGAACTTCGGGACATGTCCCCCGTGCGTGTGCATCGCCCACGAGAGCCCCTGCTCGCACGCGTACGCCACGATCTCCGGGATGTCGCGCCGCAGCAGCAGCTCCCCCCCCGCCAGCACCAGCGTCGGTCGCCCGAGCGCCACCAGCTCGTCCACCAGGAGCCGCTTCGCCTCCTCCGTCGACAGCTCTCCCACCGTCTTCTTGCCCGCCGACGAGTAACAGTGCGGACAGTGCAGGTCACACGCCGAGGTCACGATCCACTGCACCGCCACCGGCCGCCGCACCAGCCGCAGCGCGTGCAGCAGCCGCGTCTCCGTCTCCCACACCTCCGGTGCCGCGCGCGCGTACAGTCGATGAAGCAGTCCCATCCACACATGCTACCGCCGAGCCCGCGCCACCCCGCGGCCTCGGCCGGTAAAAAGTGGGTAAGCGAGTCGCGCGATCAAGCCCGACGTTGCCGCCGCAGCTTGATCAACGACCCGACCACCTGCAGCGCCCCGCGGGCCTTCTGCACCACCCCCGCGCCATAGATCGCCCGCACCGCCCCCGTCACCAGCGGCAGCGTCGCCGCCCGGATCGGATACAGCGCCATCCCCTGGCGCACCGGGACCCGATCCATGACGATCGCCTTCTCGTTGCAGCACGCGCGCAGCCCCTCGCGCCCGTTGATCTTGCCAAAGCCCGAGATCTTGACCCCACCAAACGGCAGCGACTGGATCATGTACGCCAGCCCAAAGTCGTTGATCGTCGTCATCCCGGCCTGGATCGCCCGCGCCATCCGCTGCGCCCGCCGGGCGTCGCGCGTGAACACGCTCGAGCCGAGCCCGTACGGGCAGTCGTTGGCCCGCGCGATCGCCTCGGCCTCCGACGCCACCTTCGTGATCACCATGACCGGCCCGAAGTGCTCCTCGTGCATGATCCGCATGCTCGGGTCCACGTCCACCACGATCGTCGGCGGATAGAAGTGGCTCCCCAGATCGCTGCGCGGCGTGCCCCCGCACAGCACCCGCGCCCCCTTCGCCACCGCGTCGTCGACCAGCGCCTGGATGATCTCCAGCTGCCGCGCCATCGTCATCGCCCCCAGGTCGACCTCGCTGGCCAGCGGCGGCCCCTGGCGCAGCGCCTGCGCGGCCGCCAGCACCCGCGCCACAAACTCGTCGTACACCGCCGCGAACACGAACAGCCGCTCGGCCCCGACGCACATCTGCCCGCACGCGTTGAACACCCCGAACAGCGCCGTCGAGGCCGCCTGCTCGAGGTTCGCGTCGTCGCACACGATCATCGCGTCCTTGCCCCCGAGCTCGAGGATCACCGGCGTCAACGTCTCCGCCGCCGCCGCCATCACCTTGCGGCCGTTCTGCGGCGAGCCCGTGAAGAAGATCTTGTCCGCCCCCGAGGTCACCAGCGCCGAACCCGTCTCGCCGTAACCCGTCACCACCTGCACCAGCGCCGGGTCGTGCCCGCGGGCCCGCAGCGCCGCCGCGAAGATCTCGAGGTACTTGAGCGACGACCAGCTCGCCAGCTCCGACACCTTGATCACCACCGCGTTGCCGGCGAACAGCGCCGGGATCACCGGACAGAAGAAGTTGTGGAACGGGAAGTTCCACGGGCTGATCACCCCGACCACCCCGAGCGGCAGATACTCGACCCGCGCCGACTTGTGCGGCAGCAGCCCCGACGCCCGCGCCTGCGGCCGCAGGTCGCGCTCGCCGTGGGCGATCGTGTAACGCAGCTTCTCGCAAACCGGGAAGATCTCACCCATCGCCGCATCGACCATCGTCTTCCCCGAGTCGTGCACCGCCAGCAATGAGATCTCCTCCTGCGCCGCGACCACCCGCGCCAGGATGTCCTTCAGGACAGCCCGACGCTCCGCGAAGCTCGTAAGGGCCCACGCCACCTGGGCCGCGCGCCCGCGCTGCACCGCCGCCACCACCGCTGCCCGGTCCATCACCGGCACCTCGCCGAGCCGCGCCCCCGTCGCCGGGTCCGTGCACACGATCGTCGGCGGTGAACTCGGCGTGACACTGGCGGGAGCGGCGAGGTTCGGCATGGCGGCGGCACCCTACCTCGCCGCGGCCCCGCCAGACCTTGAGCCCGATCACAGCACCGAGCGACGATACGAGGGCCCCCGCGCCCGATGTCGCCGCTCGCCCTCGTCCTCGCGCTGCAGGCCACCCCCTCGCCACCCCTCGCCGCGCCGATCGCCCACGGCCTCGCGCTGCAGGCCACCCCCTCGCCACCCCTCGCCGCGCCGATCGCCCCCGCCGCGCCCGCCCACGCCGCCCTCGCCCGCGACGAGCTCACGCATCGCCGCCTCGTCCTCGCCAACACCTACGCGCTCGAGTTCGGTGTGCGCTACCCGGTGCCCTCCGGCGTCGTCGCCCTGTTCCTCGGCACCGACCTGCGCCCGCGCCTCGATCGCCGCCGCCGCCTCCACCGCCTCGCCCTCGGCTACCAGCTGAGCCTCGCCCTCGGCCACGCCGACCTCGTCTACGCCGAGTCGCCCGCCAACCGCAGCCTCAGCGGCATCCTCACGCACCGTCACGCCCTCGCCATGATCGGCCGCGCTGGCGCGCGCGGGCGCCTGTTCCACGCGCTCGCCCTCGCCGCCGTGTTCGGCGGCCCCGCGCCGATCGGCCTCGACGGCGAGCTTCGACTCGGCCACATCTTCGGCGCGAGCCCTGGCCGCGTCCACGCAGTGATCGGCGGCCAGCTGCGCGTGGGTGCGCCCTTCGCCGGCCCGCTGCTCCCCCAGTTCGGCCTCTTCCTCGGCCTCCTCGCCTTCTAATTCTGGCCTGTCCGAAAGGACATCCACACGCTCCAGCTCGGTACTGTCCGCGCCGCACATCGCGTACGATCCACCCCCCATGCTGGTCCAGCCGCGTCGCACGTGGATCCACGAGATCTTCACCTACCGTGGCACCGTCCTGCCGACGATCTGGCGCCGTCTCCTGGTCGTCGGCGGCATCTCGCTGGCCCTCACGATCGGCCACATCGAGACCCACAGCTTCGTCCTCCGCGACATCACCCCCCTGCCCTTCACGCTCACCGGCTTCGCGCTCAGCGTGTTCCTCGGCTTTCGCACGACCACCGCCTACAACCGCTTCTGGGAGGGCCGCACCCTGTGGGGCGCCCTCGTCAACGCCAGCCGCAACTTCACCCGCCAGGTCCAGACCTGGGTCACCGCGCCCCCCGGAGCCCCGCCCGATCCAGCCCGCGACGACGAGCTCGCGCAGCTGCGCTCCCGCCTCGTCCGTCACGTCATCGGCTTTTGCCACGCCCTGCGCCAGCGCCTGCGCGACCAGCACGCCCCCGACGAGTACGCCGGCCTCCTCGACCCCGCGCTGCTCACCGCCCTCACCCACGATCGCAACCGCCCGCAGGCGATCCTCGCCCACGTCGCCGCCCTCCTGCGCGACGCCTACGAGCGCGGCCTCCTCCACCCCCAGCACGTACCTGTCCTCGAGGCCAGCCTCGCCGCCATGACCGACGTCCAGGGCGGCTGCGAGCGCATCGGCAGCACCCCGCTGCCGTACATCTACCGCGTGCTGGTCCACCAGATCGTCGGTCTCTACTGCTTCTCGCTCCCCTTCGGCCTCATCCACACCCTGCAGTGGTTCGCCCCCGCGGTCACCGTCCTGGTCGCCTACGCCTTCTTCGGCCTCGACGCGATCGGCGAGGAGCTCGACAACCCGTTCGAGATCGACGCCAACGACCTCCCGCTCGCCGCCCTCACCAGCGGCATCGAGCTCGACCTCCGCGCTCGCCTCGGCGAGACCGGCCTCCCTCCGCCCGCACGCCCGCGCCGCGGCCTGCTGCTGTGACGCGTCACGCCCGCAGCGTCGGGATGTGGATCACCTGCACCTTGTTGCCCGCCGGGTCGCGAAAGTAAAACGACGTCGCCCCGTCGCGGTGCAGCTTCGGCGGCTGCACGATCTCGAGCCCGTGCTCGCCCACCAGCGCCTCCACGCGGACAAACCACGCCCGCACGTCGTCCGCCGTGGCGCAGACAAAGCCCAGGTGGTCGAGCGCCGACACCCGGTGATCGATCTCCGCCACCCGGTGCAGCGCCAGGTTGTCGGGTCCGTAGCTCAGGTAGATGTTGTCCGCGTCGGGCTGCCAGTCGATCCGCATGCCCATGCCCTCGACGTAGAACCGTGCGCACGGCTCGAAGCCCGCGCCCGCGATCGACACCGCCACGTGTCGCAGCCCCAGCGTCGGCGGCAGTCCGGCCGCGCTCACGCCTTGAGCTCCGCGTAGCTGCGCCCGGGCGCCGTCTCCGTGCTCGTGGGGCCGCCGCCCGCCGCCCAGCCCGCGTCCCCGTTGCCGCCGCTCCAGCCGCCGACCTGATCGGCCAGGCGCGTGTAGCCGAGCCCCGCGAGCACCGCCGCCGCCTTGGCCGAGCGCCCGCCCGCCTTGCACGACAGCAACATCGGCGTGTCCTTGTCCGGGAAGGCCCGCGCGACCTCGGCCGCGAAGTTCGGATTCGCCGTCATCCCACCCGGCCCCATGTGCATCAGCGGCACGTTGTAGGCCGCTGGCGCGTGCCCGGCCGCGAACTCCTGCTCCGCACGAACATCGATGTGGACGAGCGACGGGTCGCTCGTGACCCGCTCGATCGCCTCCGGGGTGCTCAGGCGCTGGATCGTCATACCGCGCACGATAGTGCAGCCCCGCCCCGCCTGTCTACCTGCCTCTTGGGACAGGTCACAGCGACCTCGTGACCCTACGTCGTGGCCTTACCTCGTGGCCCTACCTCGTGGCCTTACCTCGTGGCCTTACCTCGTGGCCCTACCCGCCCGCCGCCCGCGCCCGCGCGATCGTCCGTTGTTGCTGCACGATCACCCCCCACCCTTGCACCGCCTCCGCACCCTCCGCCCGCACCCGACACAGCACCAACTCGACGCGCCCGCGCCCGTCCATGTCGAGGCCCAGCTGGGCCAGCGTCTCCGTCTCGAGCTGCAGCTCGCCGCCCGCCGCGTCGACGTGCAGCCCCACGTGACTCGCCGCGCGACCCGGTTGCCGCGTCGCCCGCACCCCGAGATCACGGATCGGCACCATCCCCGCCGCGCGCTGCACAAAGCCCCCCGTCAGCGTCAGCCACGGGAAGCGCGCCTGCTGCACCCACACCCGCGCCGACCCGCCCAGGTCCGCGAAACAATGGATCGCCTCGTCGCTGGCGCCCCAGTCGCGCACCCCCCAGCCGTGCTGGCGCAGCCCCGATCCGCCAAACGCGATCAGCCGCGCACCGCCAGCCTCGTCCGCCTCGTCCGCGCGCCCCGGGCCCAGCGTCACGGCCCCGTGCACCTCGCCGAGCTGCACATAGCTCCGCGCGCCGCGCAGCCGCAGCTCCTTGAGCAGGCGCGCGTCCCACTCCGCCGCCCCCAGCTGGCGCGACAGTAGCTCCGGGTCGTCGTCCGTGCCCGGCACGAAGGCCGGCAACTGCGACAGGAAGGTCAGGTCGACACGAACCTCCACGTCGTCGCTCACCACCTCCTCGCCGACCGTGCGCCGCTTGCCCCCCGGGTCGCGGACCTCGAGGCGCCCGTGATACCGCAGCGTCCACCTGCGCAGCGGCTCGACGCAGTCGAACTCGACCCCGCCGACCCGCCAGTGATCGCCGTCGCCGCGCAGCAGCGCCTGACCCGTGCCCGGCAACGCGTACACCGCCGTCGGGGTCAGCAGCGTCAGCCACACGCGGTGGGTCTCGCGACCTGGCAACCACTCGACGCGGGCCACCACCGCCAGCCCCGGCTGCACCGCCGCCAGCGTGTAGTCCTCCGCGAAGTGGCGCCGCCCGTCCCACGGATGTGGCGCCTCGTCCTGCGGCCGCGGCCAGATCTCCGGCGAACGACGCCGCACGGCCCAGCGCGCGATCGCGGCCTTGACCCCGCGGCGCAGCAGCGACGACAGCCCCGCCTCCTCCGACCCCGCCGGCGCCGCCCGCTCGTCGTCCGCCCCAAAGGCCCCGGACTCGGACGATGGGGCGGCCTCGGAGGGCACCGCGCGCGGCTTGCCAGCGGACATCTCGGCGCGAGAGCCTAGCAGTTCGTCGCCGCGCCCGGGCGTAGCAATTTGGCCCGTCCCCGTGATAACTCCGATCACGGGAGGTGCTCCTTGCTCCGTCTGTCGCTCGCCCTGTCCTTTGCCGTCTCCGCCGCCGCGCCGATGTCGTGGCTCGCCGCCTCCGCCCTCCTCACCGCGTGCGAGAAGCCGGGCCCCACGCCCGAGGAGCAGGCCCTCCAGAACGCGGCCGACCTCAAGAATGGCGCCGCGCGTGTGCGCGACGAGAAGTACGCCGAGGCCGAGTCCATGTTCGGGCGTGTGCTCGCCAACCAGCCCGAGAACCCCGAGGCCCTGGCCGGCATGGGCCGCGTCCGCCTCGGCCAGCAGAAGTTCGACGAGGCCGTCACCCTGCTCGAGCGAGCCGCCGGCAAGCTGCCCGCCGACGGACCCCTGCAGGCCAGCCTCGGCGAGGTCTACGCCAAGCTCGATCGCCACGCCGAGTCGGCCGCCGCCTACGGCGCCGCGTTCAAGGCCGACCCCAACAACGGCAACCTCGGCATCGCCCAGAGCCACTCCTTGCTCAAGGCCAAGCAGCTCGACCAGGCCGAGGCCGTCCTGCGCGAGGTCGTCAAGGTCGACCCCCAGGCCGAGTTTGTCTACACCGACCTCGGCGACACCTTGCGCCTGCAAGGCAAGCTCGACGAGTCGCTCAAGTCCTACATGAAGGCCCTGATCGAGCACGTCGGCGACAAGAAGGCCCACGCCGGCGCCGCCCAGGTCTACGAGCTGCAGAACAACAAGGCCAAGGCCATCGACGAGTGGTCGACCTACATCCGCATGGACTGCTGCTCCGAATTCTCCAACACCGTCGCCAAACCGAGCATCGCCAAGCTGCAAGACACCAAGGCCGACGGCTGATCGCTGGCCGCGGGTGTGTGAGAATCGCCGGGCTCGTCGCCCCGGCACTCATGCTCACCCGCACCCTCGCCCCGCTCTCGTTCTCCCTCCTGCTCGCCGCCTGCGACAGCGCGCCCAAGCCCGCTCCCGCCGCCGCCCCACAGCCCGCCGCCGCCCCGACGATCGCAACGACGGTCGCTACAACGGTCGCCCCCCCCGCCAAGCCCGCCAAGCCCGCCAAGCCGCGGCTCTCGGCCCGCGAGAGGGCGCTCGCCGGCTTCGACAAGACAACCGCCTCCGGCCAGGCCCAGAGCTTTCGCGACCAGCTCGCGGCCGGGCGCAAGGCCGTCAAGGACAAGCAGTACGCCGCGGGCATCACCGCCTTCACGGCCGCGCTCAAGGTCGACCCCAACCACCCCGCCGCGCTCGCCGAGCTCGGCTGGGCCGCCTATCTCGCCGGCGACCTCGCCACTGCCAGGCGCCACACCGAACAGGCGATCGCCAGCCAGGCCCCCGACCACACCCGCGGCGCCGCGCTCTACAACCTCGGGCGGATCCTCGAGGACAGCAACGACAAGGACGCCGCCGCGCTCGCCTACCAGCGCTCGCTGCAGCTGCGCCCCAACGCCGTCGTCACCCAGCGCCTCGCCGGCTTGACCCGCGCCGGCGCCGACACCACCAGCCACGACTGCGACCTCGTGCTGCAAAAGGGCGCCCCCCCGGCCGACCTCTGCGCCGCCCTGGTCGCCGCCCTCCCGCCCGACGAGATGATCACCAGCCGCGAGTGTGACCCCCAGGACAGCGAGCCCGGCGAGGTCGTCGTCGACGCCGCCGGCACCCCCATGGGCGGCGACCCGACCAGCAAGATCGACCACACCCTCCCGGACGGCGTCCGCATCGCCCACTTCCGCGTCCAGAGTTGGATGGAGGCCGGCGGCTCGAGCGACGAGGTCTACCTCGCCGTCCTGCACCGCGACCGCTGGTACACCACCCGCCTCGGCGAGGCCTACAACCCCGGCCTCGGCTACATCGGCGCCAGCTTCGACGTCGAAAAGATCGAGGTCCAGGACGTCATCACCGGCGGCCGCCCCGAGCTCGTGATCACCATGAGCGCCGAGTACCACGACGGCGACTACAGCGAGAACACCACCGAGGGCACCTCGCGCCGCGACGTCGCCGTGCTCGGCCTCGACGGCGACGCCCCGCGCTGGCTCGGCACCTTCACCGTCCACAACGCCGACGACACCGGCCCGATGATCGACGGCGAGCCCAGCGACGGCGCGGTCAAGCACAGCGAGAACAACGTCGACTACCGCCTCGACCCCGCCACCGGCGAGGTCGTGCTGATCGCCATCACCGGCCAGACCCCCTCGACTCCCCCGGGTCGCTACAAGCTCGGCGCCCTCCCGGCCGCCTGCCCCGAGGCCCTCGGCTACGTCGGCAACTGATCGCCCCCCCCCGCCCCCGCTGCTGCGCGTCGAGGAAGCGCTCGACCGCCTCGACCACCGCCACCGTCCGCACCGACGCGAACACATCAAACGCGTGCTCGGCCCCCTGCAGCTCCACGTAGCGGACCGGCGCGCGCGACACCCCGCGCAGCGCCGCGACGAAGCGCCGCGCGTCCGTCACCGACGCCAGCGTATCGCGGCTCCCGTGCACCACCAGGAACGGCGGCGCCCCGGCGTGCACCCGGTCGATCGGTGACGCCCGCGCGAACACCTCCGGGTGCTCCGCGAACTTCTGCTTCACCACCATGCGCTCGAGCAGCCGGCGATAGCTCCGGTTCTTCAGGTCCAGCACGCCATAGAACACCACCACCGCGCTCACCGACGTGTCCGCCGCCTCGAAGCCCGGCTGATACTCCGGGTCGCCCGGCGTCAGCCCCACCATCGCCGCCAGGTGCCCGCCCGCTGACCCGCCCGTGACCACGATGAAGTCCGGGTCGACGCCATACTCCTCCGCGTGCTCGCGCACCCACGCGATCGCCCGCTTCACGTCGATCAGGTGCGTCGGCCACGTCGCCTTCGGACTCAGGCGATAGTCGACGTTGAACCCGACCCACCCGTGCCGCGCCAGGTGCGTCAGCAACGGGATCCCCTGATACTCCTTGAACCCGAGGAACCACGCCCCGCCGTGCACCTGCACGATCGCCGGACGTCGCTCACCGGGCGCCCGCGGGCGCACCACGTCGAGCCGCAGCGTCTGCCCCTCCCCGGTCCAGAACGGCACGTCGCGCACCACCTCGACGTCGCGGCGATGAAAGGTCAGCCACGGGATCGCGATGTGGCTCCGGGGAAACCGCGGCGCGTCGCCTCCGACCGCGATCCCAGCCTCGCCATAGAACTCGCCGAGCGTCGTCACGGTCCGGCGCGACCGCACATGACTCACCACCAACGCCACCGCCGCCCCGCCCCACAGGCCGAGCCCGACAAACCCGCGCCAGTCCGCGAGCCCGCCCTCCGCCACCAGCCACGCCACCACCCCCGACCCCACCAGCAGCACGTGCAGCGCCAGCTCGATCGTCAACCACGCCGCGAAGAAGCCCGGCACCACCCACCAGCGCCAGCGCGTCGGCATGAACGCATTCACCGCCGCGAGCGAGCCAGTCAACCCGACGATGAGCAGCGCCCAGGACACCCCCGCAGTCTCGCACACCAACGCCCCCGACCGGGAGCCGTCAGCCCAGGCGCAGCCCGGCCAACACCCCCGCCAGCTGCGATCGATCGATCGGCTTCGCCACGTACGCCGAAGCCCCGAGATCCAGCGCCCGCGCCCGCTCGTCGAGCAGCGACGCCACGATCACCGGCACGCTGCGCAGCGCGACCTCCCCGCGGATCTGCGCCAGCATGTCCCAACCCTCACTGCCCGCGACCGCCACCCCGAGCACGATCGCCTGCGGCCGCACCTGGCGGGCGATCGCCAGCCCCTGCGCCGCCCCCTTGCAGCTGATGATCGACAGCCCCGTCTCGTGCAGCGCCCGCTGGACCTGCTC
>JBGAUO010000139.1:0-10092 GCA_044228605.1 Nannocystis sp.
GGACTCACGGCGCGCCGCGGCACGAGCATCACGTAGTGCCCGTGGCGCGCCACTTCGCGCCAGCGCGGGTCGTCCTTGAGTGCCAGTCGGTCGAACTCGTAATCGGGAACGAGCAGCGTCGCCGGCTTGTCGCTCGCCAGCCAGGCGACCGTCTCGCTCACCAACAACCAGCTCTACGACATGGTCAAACAGCAGCTCAACGAGCTCAAGACCTCGCAGGCCCAGCTGGTCCAGAGCGAGAAGCTCGCCAGCCTCGGCCAGCTCACCGCCGGCGTCGCCCACGAGATCAACAACCCGCTCGCTTTCAGCCGCAACAACACCCACCTCGCCCACGCCCGCGTCACGTCGGTCAGCCGCCGCCTCGCCGCCAGCAACTGGCTGGCGAACACTGGCACTGGCCCCATCTCATCCGCCCCGGGCTCCACCTCCGAGCGCATCGCCGCCGGTCGCACGGCGCTCGACAAGCTGGCCCAGGACAAGGCCCTCGCCGCCGACGTAAAAGACGTAAGCAACGAGCTCGGCACCCTCCCGCCGCCCGCGCAGGTCAACATGCTGCGCGAGTTCTTCACCTACGTCCTGCGCCGCAAAGAGAGCGACGAAGGCTCGATCGAGGAGCTCCTCGCACGCACCCAGAAGGTGCTCGAAGAGAGCTTCATCGGCCTCGATCGCATGGCCGAGATCGTCCTCGGTCTGCGCAATTTCGCCCGACTCGACGAGGCGCAATTCCAGACCGCAGACATCGACGAGGGCATCCGCCAGACGCTGATGATCCTCGGCAACAACGCGCGCGACAAGGGCGTGACTTTGGTGTCCGACCTCGGCCTCACTCGCCCGCAATCGTGTTTCCCAGCGAAGCTAAACCAGGTGGTACTAAACCTTGTGAACAACGCGATCGACGCCTGTCAGCGTGGAGGGGAGGTTGCGGTGCGCACACGTGAAAACGACGGCTTCGTCGAGATCAGCGTCTCGGACAACGGCGAAGGCATCAGCGAGGAGAACATGTCGAAGATCTTCGATCCGTTCTTCACCACCAAGCCGGTCGGCAAGGGCACGGGGCTCGGCCTTTCGATCAGCTACCGCATCATCATGGAGCACCGCGGAAACATCTCGGTGCGACGCAACGACCCGACCGGGGTCACCTTCCTCATCCGCTTCCCAGTGGATGCGGAGGCCCCGAAGACCACCACGGGGAGCACATGAGGAAACCTGAGCGACAGATCATCCCGTACCGAGCGAAGGTCGTCGAACCGATCTCGCTGCTCCCATACGAGGAGCGCGTCCGCAGGATCGAAGCCTGCGGCAACAACCTCTTTCGCCTCGGCTCGCACGAGGTCTACATCGATCTCATCACCGACAGCGGCACGGGTGCCCTCTCGGTCCACCAGATGGGCCGCATGATGATCGGCGACGAGGCCTACGCCGGCTCGCGCTCCTTCTTCGAGATGGAGCGGCAGATCCGGGAGTCGATGGGCTACCGCTACGCGATCCCGGTCCATCAGGGCCGCGCCGGCGAGCGGGTCTTCGACTTCGTGCTCATCAAGAAGCACATGATCGTGCCGGGCAACTCGCACTTCGACACGACCAAGGCGCACATCGAGTTCGCCGGCGGCCGCGCGATCGACTGCACCATCGACGCCGGCCGCACCTCGGAGGGCTACCACCCCTTCAAGGGCAACATCGACATCCCCCGCCTCGAGAGCGTCATCCGCGAGTACGGCGCGCGCCACGTCGCTTACGTGCTGGTCACCGTCACCTGCAACTCCGGCGGCGGTCAGCCAGTGTCGATGGAGAACATCCGCGAGGTCCGGCGGGTCGCCGACCAGTACGGCCTGCTGGTCGTCCTCGACGCCGCCCGCTTCGCCGAGAACGCCTACTTCATCAAGACCCGCGAGACCGGCTACGCCCACAAGTCCGTGCCAGAGATCGTGCAGGAGATGTGCTCGTATACCGACGCGTGCATCATGAGCGCCAAGAAGGACGCCCTGGTGCCGATGGGCGGCTTCATCGCCGTGCGCGACGACCTGCTCTACGAGCGCCTCAAGGCCCCCACGATCCTCTTCGAGGGCTTCTACACCTACGGCGGCATGTCGGGCGCCGACATGGAGGCGCTGGCCCAGGGCCTGCGCGAGGTCACCGACGAGTCCTACCTCGCCTATCGCGTCGGCCAGGTCCGCCGCTTCGGCGAGCTGCTGCAGAAGTTCGGCGTCCCGATCGTCGAGCCGATCGGCGGCCACGCGGTCTTCATCGACGCCCGCAAGTTCTTCCCCGGTGTCCCCGAAGATGAGTTCCCGGCCCAGCTCCTGTGCGCCGAGCTGTACAAAGAGGGCGGCGTCCGCGGGGTCGAGGTCGGCAGCGTCCTCATCGGCCGTGACCCCGACACCGGCGAGAACATCCGTCCAAACCTCGACCTGTGCCGGATCACCATTCCCCGGCGCGTCTACACCTTCGAGCACCTCGAATACGTGGCCGACGTAGTCCGCACCGTGTTTGAGGAAAAGGGCCCCAAGCTGCGTCACGGCCTGCGCTTCGAGGTCGAAGCGCCAGGAATCCGCCACTTTGCATCCACATTTCGCTACGTGCGTGGAGCAGACGGTGGTACAGGAGACCTACCGTGATCGCGCTTTCCACGAGTCATTGGCACTGGCCGAGACAGCGAGGTATCGCATGAGTTGGAAAGAATACCAAAAGACCGGCGCCATCGGGACCGAGAACAAGAAGACGCTGACCCTGCTCATCGTCGACGATGAACGCGGCATCCTCAACACCCTCGAGGAGAGCTTCCGTGACATGTTCAAGGTCCACACCGCGAACTCCGGCGCCGAAGCGCTGCAGATCTTCCGCGATCAGGAGATCCATCTGGTCCTCAGCGACCAGCGCATGCCGGAGATGACCGGCGTCGAACTGTTCGGCAAGCTCAAGGCCATCAATCCCACGCCCGTTCGCATCCTCATCACCGGTTATGCGGATATCAATGTGGTTATCCGCGGCCTCAACGAGGGCCTCATGTGGCAGTACGTCACCAAGCCTTGGGACACCGAGGAGTTGAAGACGCTTCTGCGCCGTGCCGCCCAGCACTACCTCAAAGCCAGCCAACAAGACGAGCCCGATCCGATCCGGGGCCTCAGCTTCTAGCAGCCTTCCTCCCGCTCAAATCCCCTGCAACACGAGGCCGGACGCCGTTTTGACCCCCTCTTTGGCCGCCCGACCACGCCACGAAAATTTGATGGAGTCAGCCCCAGAAGCGGGTTAGGATGCCTGGGCGTTCGGCTTGGGCCGCGAGACCGCGACCGCCAGAGATCACGAAGGAACCGCGAAATGAACCTGAAGACCGTAAATGCACTGATGGCCGAGGTCGAAGACGGATTGAACGGCGGCCTGGCTGCCGCGGACGTGTTCAGCAAGTCGTCCGGCATGTCCGTCGCCGGCATCCGCAGCTCGCCCAAGGCCTGCGCCCTCTTCAACATTCTGTGCGAGCGCATTGGCGAGACCATCAAGAAGTCGGGCCTCCCGGTTCCGGACTATGTTTGGCAGACCATGCTGCGCCTCGGTGACGAAGGCCAGGTCATGATCGTGGTCATCGACCTCGACGCCAAGTACCGCTGGGGTATGGCCGTCGATTGCAGCAAGGCCTCGCTCGGCATCCTCGTCAGTGTGGTCATCCCGGACACGCTCCCGCGCCTGCGCGAAGCGCTCCGCTAGTTCGACCGACGCATCTCATTGTTCGCCCGTTGGCGTCCGTCCGCGTTGCGGCCGGGCGCCTTCGTGCTTTGTGATCACCGAGTCCACAGGTGCGACTTGTGTGCCTGTGCATGCATACAAAGCTGTTTGACGGCGCCGGTCGCCGTCCGCCAAGCTCTCCTTGGCCGCGCTGGGCGGCGATGGAGGGAACTGGTGATGACTGAATCTCGCAAACCACGTTTGCTGACCGGGGACCGCCCGACGGGCCCGCTGCACCTCGGGCACCTGGTCGGCACGCTCCAGAGCCGTGTGCAGCTCCAGGACAGCCACGAATGTTTTGTCATCGTCGCCGACCTCCACTCCCTCACCACCCGTTGGAAGCGTGAGCAAATCACCGAGCTCCCGGCCCGCGTGCGGGGCATGGTCCTCGATCTCCTCAGCGTCGGCATCGATCCGGCCCGCAGCACCATCTACCTGCAGTCTGGCGTGCCCGCCGTCTACGACCTCACGATCCTCCTGCAGATGCTCACCCCGGTGGCCCGGCTGTCGAAGATCGAGACCATCAAGGACATGGCCCACAGCGCCGGCCTCGAGGACTCCGAGGTCCCGCTCGGCCTGCTCGGATACCCCGTGCTGCAGGCCGCAGACATCTTGATGGCCAACGCAGAGCTTGTCCCCGTCGGCGGCGACAACGAGACCCACGTGCACGTCGCCCGCGAGCTGGCCGAGCACTTCAACGAGGCCTACGGTCAGGTGTTCGCCGTCCCCCAGCCGACCATGTCGACCACGCCGTCGCTGCCGGGCGTCAATACGATCTCTGGCGGCTCCGACCGCAAGATGTCGAAGTCGCTGGGCAACACGATCAACCTCAGCGATGCGCCCGAGGAGGTCGCCCGCAAGCTCCGCACCCTCCCCGGCCCCGCTCCGGGCGAGCCCGGGCGGCCGCCCCTCTTCGCGTTCGCCGAGGCCTTCATCCCCGACGAGGCCGAGAGCCTCCGCGGCGACTACGATCGCGGCGCCATCGGCTTCGCCGCCGTCCAGGACCGCCTCATCCGTGCCATCGACGACGTGCTGGCACCGATCCGCGAGCGCCGGGCCAGCTTCGCCGCCGACAAGGGCCGCGTGGAGGAGATTCTGGTCGACGGCACGATCACGGCGCGCAAGGTCGCCTACGAGACCCTCGCCAAGGTCCGCGAGGCCATGGGCCTCGAGCCGCTGTGGGCCGGCCTCGTGCAAGCCACCCAGGCCCGCGCCGAGGCCCGCAAGAAGCCGTTTTATCAGGGCGGCAGCTGAAGCCACGACACGGACCGCAGCTTCGCTGCTAAAAGCGCGCGCGTGCGCTCCGCCCCGCTGCTCGCCGGCCTGACCCTGACCGTCTGCACCCCCGCCCCCGGCGAGTCGACGACAGCACAGGGCTCAACCGGCGCTCCGACGTCGTGGGACACCAGCGACGCGACCGGCACCAGCGAGCCGACCCCGACCACCGGCGGCACCGGCACCACCGGCAGCACCGGCCAGGCGACCACCGTCACCACCGACGAGAGCACCACCGGCCCCGTCCTGGGCGACGACGAGGCTTTGCTGCGCCGGGCGATCGCGGGCGAGGTCGATCCCGGCGAGGCTCTGCGTACGATCGCCGGGCGCGGCGGCCTCCCTGTCGAGACCCTCGACGGCGACTACCTCTTCGCCTGTCTGTGTGGCCCAGGCGCCTGGGAGCTCGCCGGCGACCACAACGGCTGGGTCGGCGCCCCCATGCAGACGACCGGCCCGCTGTGGTGGCAGGAGGCCGAGGTCCCCGCCCCCGAGGGCCGCCTCTACAAATTCCACGACCCCGCCCCCGACCCCAACCAGGACCTGTGGATCGCCGACCCGCTCGGGCGCCGCCACGGCTACGACAACAACGGCCGCTTCTCGCTGGTCCGCGCCAGCGTGGCGCACTTCGAGCGCTGGTACGCCCTGGAGGGCGCCGGCCTGCAGCCCCGCGACCTCGAGGTCCTGGTCCCCGACAACGGCGCCTTCACCCACGCCCTCTACGTCCATGACGACCAGAACCTCTTCGATCCCGAGGGCATCAACGGCGGCTGGAAGCTGCAAGAGAGCGCCCCACCCGGCCTCTTAATCGTGGGTATCGCCAACACCGGCATCGCGCGCCTCGACGAGTACACCCACGTCACCGACATCTACGACGGCGTCAACGAGGGCGGCGGGCAGGCGGCCGCCTACGCCGAGCTCGTCGACACGATCATCCGCCCGCGCATGGAGGCCGCGTACGGCGAGGCCGAGGTCGTCGGCACCATGGGATCGTCGCTCGGCGGCCTCGTCTCGCTGGTCATCGCCGACCTCTACCCCGATCGTTACGCCATGGCGCTCAGCCTCTCGGGCACGATGGGCTGGGGTTCGATCGGCCTGCACAACCAGACGATCATCGAGCGCTATGCCGCCGCCGGGAAGCGAGACTTCGCCATTTACATCGACTCCGGCGGCGCCGGCCCCTGCGGCGACCTCGACATGGACGGCATCGACGACGACACCGATGACGCCGACAACTACTGCGAGAACGCCCAGCTGCGCGACGTCCTGACCAACCTCGGATACAGCGAGGGTGTCGACCTCTGGTACGTCTACGCCGCGAATGCCCAGCACAGTGAGTTCGACTGGGCCGCCCGCGTCGACGTACCGATGGCGGCGTTCATGAGCTTGTAATCACGTCACCACGGGCAGCGAACGCTGGCGCTGCGGCGCCGTCTCGCGGACCAGCCCCGCCGCCGCCCGCACCCACGCCGGATGCGCATTGAGGCTCGGCACCAGGCGCAGCGCCTCGCCGCCCGCCGCCTTGAAGTCTTCCTCGGCCCGGATCCCGATCTCCTCGAGCGTCTCCAGGCAGTCCGCGACAAACGCCGGGCAGAACACCGCCACGCGCTTGACCCCGCGGCGCGCCAGCTCGGGCAGCACGACATCGGTGTACGGACGGATCCACACCGCGCGACCGAGGCGCGACTGGAAGGTCACCGAGGTCATCGCCGGGTCGATCCCCAGCTTCGCCGTCAACGCCCGCGCCGTCGCGTAACACTGGGCCCGGTAGCAGTGGCGATTGGCGGCCACGATCTGCGCGCAGCAGTCCTCGCGCTTCAGGCAGTGCGTGCCCGACATGTCGCTCTTGTGCATGTGCCGCTCGGGCAGCCCGTGGAAGCTGTAGAGCACGTGGTCCGGCTGCATCTCGGCGAGCACCGGCGCGCCGACCTCGGCGAACGCGGCGATGAAGCCCGGGTCCTCGTAGAACGGCGGCACCACGCTGAGGTACGGCGTGTTCCACAGTCCGGCCGCCTCGCGGTACACCGCCTCCACCGTCGAGCCGGTCGAGCTCGCCGCGTATTGCGGGTACAGCGGAAACACGACGATGCGATCGCAGCCGCGATCCCGCAGCGCCTTCAGGCCCGCGCGGATCGACGGCTTGCCGTAGCGCATCGCCAGCTCGACCTCCAGCTCGGGCAGCGCCGCGCGGACCTGCTCGCACAGCGCGCGGCTGTGGCTCAGCAGGGGCGATCCATCGGCGCCCCAGATCTTGCGGTACGCCTCCGCCGACTTCGCCGGCCGGGTCGGCAAGATGATGAGGTTGAGCAGCAACCAGCGGCCGATCGCGGAGATGTCGAGCACCCGCGGGTCCGACAGGAACTCACGCAGGTAGCGGCGCACCTCGGCCGCCTGCGGGGCGTCTGGCGTGCCGAGGTTCACGAGGAGGACGCCAGGCTTCGAGCTGGGCATGGACGAGCTGGACATGGTGAGGGCGCGCCATGGTGGACCGCTGTCGCCGGCCCCGCAACCGCCCGCTTGCGACGCACCCGCGACTTGACCACGGCCCTCCCTCCCTGCCACCGTGCTCGCGTGGCGGACCCGATCCAGCTCGCCCCTGGCGAAGTCCACGTGTGGCTGACCACCCCGGAGTCGGCCGCCGATCCAGACCTGCTCGCCACCTACGCCGGCTGGATGAACCCCGAGGAGAGCGCACGCCAGGCCCGCTTCCTGTTCGACCGCCACCGCCACCAATTCCTGGTGGCCCGCGCCCTCGTCCGCAGCACCCTCTCACGCTACGCCGCCGTCGACCGCCGCGACTGGCGCTTCGTCAACAACCAGTGGGGCCGCCCCGACATCGACCCCGCGCACGGCCTCGGCGACCTCCACTTCAACCTCTCGCACACCGACGGCCTCATCGCCGTCGCCGTCGCCCGCAGCGGCCCGGAGCTCGGCGTCGACGTCGAGGACACCTGGCGCCGCTCACACACCGACCAGATCGCCGACCACTTCTTCGCCCCCGCCGAGGTCGCGGCCCTGCGCGCCCTCCCGGCCGACCGCCAACACAGCCGCTTCTTCGAGCTTTGGACCTTGAAGGAGGCGTACATCAAGGCCCGGGGCATGGGCCTGGCGATCTCGCTGCACCACTTCGCCTACGCGCTCGACGACGCCGCGATCGGCCTGACGATCGACCCCAGCCTCGGCGATGACGCGAGCGGCTGGCAGCTGCAGCTGCACGCGCCGAACGATCGCCACAAGCTCGCGCTCGCGGTGCGCTTCCCCGGCGGCGAGCCGGCCCAGGTGCAGATCTTCGAGATCCTCCCCGAGCCCTGACTACGCGACCTCGTCGCCCTGCTCCGCCACCTGCGCTGCGGTGATCCGAGCCACGCGGGCCGCCTCCTCCGCCGCCTCGCGCGCCCGGACGGCCATGGCCGCGGCCGCGGTCGCCTCCCGCGCCAGCTCCTCCGCCGCGATCGCCGTCTCGCGAGCGATCCGCGCCGCGCGGTGGGCCCGCGCCAGCGCCCGCAGCTCGAGCGCCTCCGGTCCGCGAAACAGCAGGCAGGAGAGCGACGGCAGCGTCACCTGCAGCGAGAACGGCCGGTCGTGCGCCGGGATCGGCTCGGCCTCGAAGCTCGCGGGCAACGCCGTCGCCTCGCCCCCGCCGTAGACCTGCGCATCGCTGCGATCGACGAGCGTCCAGCGCCCCTCCGCCGGCAGACCGATGCGGTGCTCGTGCCACGTCACCGGCGTGAAGTTGATCGCCACCAGCAGCACCGGCCCGCGGCTCGGCAGGCGCATGTACACCGCGAGGCTGCGCTGATTGTCGTCCACCACCATCCACTCGAAGCCGGCCGGATCGTGGTCGAGCTCGTGCAGCGCCGGGTCGGCGCGATAGAGGTGGGCGACGCGGCGCAGCCACACCTCGACGCCGGCGTGTTCGGGTGACCCGCGCAGCGCCCAGTCGAGCGCCCGCTCGTGGCTCCACTCGCGCACCTGGGCGAACTCGTCGCCCATGAACAGCAGCTTGCGCCCCGGCATCGTGAACATGTACGCGTACAGCAGCCGCAGCGAGGCGAACTTCGCGGGCGAGTCGCCGTGCATCTTGCGGATCAGCGAGCCCTTCCCGTGCACGACCTCGTCGTGCGACAGCGGCAGCATGTAGCGCTCGTTGTACGCGTACCACATGCGAAAGTTCAGCTCCGAGTGGTGGTGCTGCCGGGTCAGCGGATCGCGGGCCAGGTAGCGCAGGCTGTCGTGCATCCAGCCCATGTCCCACTTGAGGTCGAAGCCGAGGCCGCCGCGCTCGACCGGACCGGTGACCATCGGCCACGAGGTCGACTCCTCGGCGATCGTCAGCGCCCCCGGGTGCAGCGCGTGCACCGTCTGGTTCAACGCGCGCAGGAACAGCACCGTGTCGAGGTTCTCGGGCCCGCCGTGCTGGTTCGGCTGCCACTCACCGGGGCGGCGCGCGTAGTTCAGGTACAGCATCGACGCCACCGCGTCGACGCGGATCCCGTCGATGTGATAGCGCTCGAGCCACAGCGCCGCCGAGCTGATCAAGAACGATCGCACCTCGTGGCGGCCGTGGTTAAACAGCATCGTCTGCCACTCGGGGTGGATACGACGCTGCGGATCGCGGTGCTCGTAGAGATAGGTGCCGTCGAAGCGGGCGAGCCCGTGCGCATCGCCGGGGAAGTGCCCCGGCACCCAGTCGAGGATCACCCCGATGTCCGCGCGGTGCAGCTCGTCGATCAGGAACATCAGGTCCTGCGGCCCGCCGAAGCGCGCGCTCGGGGCGAAGTAGCCGATCGTCTGGTAGCCCCACGATCCATAAAACGGGTGCTCCGTCAGCGGCATGAACTCGACGTGCGTGAACCCCAGCTCCCGCACGTGCGCCACCAGCCGCGGCGCCAGCTCGCGGTAGCCGAGCCACTCGCCGTCCGGTCCGCGCTGCCACGAGCCCAGGTGCAGCTCGTACACCGAGATCGGCGCCCGCACGCCCTGCCGGGCGGCCCGCTGCTGCATCCACGCCGCGTCGCGCCACGTGTACTCGAGATCGGCGACACGCGACGCCGTCTGCGGCGGCAGCTCCGACGCCAGCGCGCACGGGTCCGCCTTGTCGAG
>JBGAUO010000139.1:10102-12050 GCA_044228605.1 Nannocystis sp.
CCCGGCCGCCGCGGCGGGCACCCGGCCGACCCACAGCCCGCCGCCGTGACGCGCCAGCGGGTCGCGAAACGGGTCCCATGCGTTCCACTCGCCGATCACACTGACGTGGCGCGCGTTCGGGGCCCACACCGCGAACTGCACGCCCCCCTCGGCCAGCAGCTGCGCCCCCAGCTTGGCGAACAGGCGCGCATGGGTGCCCTCGGCCAGCATCTGCAGATCGTCCGCGCCGATCGTCGGATCGTGCCCGGCGCGCGCAAGGTACCGCTCCGGGGCGGGCGGCGCGGGCACCTCGTCAGGCAGGTACAAGATCGCGTCCGGGCTCTTCGCCAACACGTCCGCGGCCCTGTCCTTCGGGACAGGTACGAAGTCCCCGTGGTACACGATCGCAGCCCCGCTCACCCCGGCCTCGCTGGCCTCCACCGCCACGTCGACCACCTCGACCTCGACGTGGCTGTCCTTCGAGACAGGTGTCTCCGCGTCATCCGGCAGGTACAAGATCGCGTCCGGGCTGGCGGCCAGCACCGCCGCCGCCTCGCCCGCCCGCCCCGCCGTCTTGCTCGCTGCGCCGGACTTGCCGGTCGCACCCTGCTTCGCTGCTCCACTCGCTCGTTGCCGACGCTTGCTCATGCCACCTCGCCTGGCGCCTTTTACCGGGGAGACGCCGCGCTGAGAACCCTCGCCGGTGACGCTTGTGTCACACCGGCCCCCGAGACCCGGTCCCCACCCCCAGATCGCCGTCAGACCAGTGTTCTAACGGTCGCGGTGATCCACAGCACCACCAGCGACCGTGGCGCCATCTCGTAGTGCGTCTGCCCAGGCGGAAGCGGCACCGCCAGGGTCTCGGCCACCCGCGTGTCGATCAGCCGGGCCCACGCCGACGCGATCGTCGGCAAGGTGAAGCGCAGCGCTCGCGCGGAGCCGTTGATGAGGACCAGGAAGCTGTCGCCGTGCAACGCCCCGCCGCGGGCGTCGAGCTGGCCGATCGCGTCGCCCCCGAGCAGCATGCCCAGGGCCTGCCCGCTGGCCCAGTCGTGCCCGCCCAGCTCTCCGCCGTCCGGATGCAACCACGAGACGTCGCGCAGCCGACTCCCCGCCACCCCGCCGCCGGTGAAGAAGCTGGTCCGGCGCAGCACCGCCGCCTGACGCAGGCGCAGCGCGTGGCGAAAGAACGCCAGCGTCTCGCCGTCGGCCCCGGCCCAGTCGATCCACGACACCGGGTTGTCCTGACAGTAGGCGTTGTTGTTGCCGCCCTGGCTGCGCAAGATCTCGTCGCCGGCCAACATCATCGGCACCCCAGCGACACCGCCAGGGTCGCCGCGAAGTTGCGGACCATCCGCGCCCGCGTCGCGGTGATGTCTGGATCGTCGCTCGGCCCCTCGACGCCCCAGTGGGCCGCCAGCTCGTCGTCGCGGCCGTCGCGGTTGCCCTCGCCGTTGGCCTCGTTGCGCTTGCGCGTGTACGAGACCAGGTCGCGCAGCGTGAAGCCGTCGTGACAGGTCACGTAGTTGATGCTCGTCTGCGGCCCGCGTCCGGGTCGCTGGAACAGGTCGGATGAGCCGCTGAGGCGGTATGCGAGCTCGCCGAGCTGGCCCGGATCACCGCGCCAGAACCGGCGCACGCCGTCGCGGTAGCGGTCGTTCCACTCGCGCCACGGCGGCGGGAAGCCGCCGACCTGATAGCCCCCGGGGCCCACGTCCCACGGCTCGGCGATCAGCTTCACGCCGCGCAGGACCGGGTCCTGATGCAGCGCCGCCAGGAAGGCGCTGGCCCGCTCGACCTCCGCGCCGCGCCGCGACAGCGCCGGCGCCAGGTCGAAGCGAAACCCGTCGACGTGCATCTGCGTCACCCAGTAGCGCAGGCTGTCGAGCACCAGCTGCAGGGTCTGCGGGTGGCGCAGGTTCAGGGTGTTGCCGCAGCCGGTGAAGTCGATCGTCCGCCGCGGGTCGTC
>JBGAUO010000013.1:0-60374 GCA_044228605.1 Nannocystis sp.
GCCAAGGGGCCTTGAAGGAGACGCGGACGCGGCCGCCGGGGAGCGCCGTGACGGCGTCGTGGGCGAAGGGCGGGCGCAGGAGGTAGCGGCAGATTCGCTCGAGCTGCTTGCGGTCGCGGCCGTCGGCGGTGGTCGCGGCGTGGAGATTCATGCCGAAGGCGGAGAGGGTCATCGGCGGTGGCGCGGACGGTGAGTCGGGCGCGGGGCGTGGGCCGGCGAGCGAGAGCTGCACGCAGGCGGCCGCATCCTGATCGAATTCCTTGACCGGCGCGGCGTCGGGCGCGGGGCGCGGGCCGGCGAGCGAGAGCTGCACACAGGCGGCCAGCGCGGGGTCGAGGTCGAGGTCGTCGTCGGCGGCGCGAACGACCTCATCGCGCGACGCTCGTTACCCGCTCTCGCTCCAGGGGCGAGGGCCGGGTCTCGGACTCGAGTGCCGATGCCGTCGAGGCGCTGGGACTCGCTCTCGGAGTCGAAGGGGTCGTCTGGGGCGTCGTGGATGAGCCGGGCGATGGCCGCGTCGGGCGTCGGTGATCTCCGGGTGCTCTTCATCGTGTTACCGCGGCGGCCCGCCAGATCTTCGCCGACGCAGGGGATGTTGAGCGCTCGCACATCGCTCAACATCCACCAGTACACGGTTCCTCGCCGCTATGATGGTTTTGAGATATTGGCCAACAGTTGGAAGCATGTGTAGTGCAGCGTCTCACCAATGGCTTGCGCAAGCGAGTCCGGCCAGATTGCGATACGGGCGACCGCTGCGGTAGTAGTGATGCCGTGACGAAGGCGTGTTTGCACGACGGTGTTCTCGATGACGCCGATGCGAATGATGGGCGACACGTCGCCAGTGCTGGTGCGGACCAGGAAGCAGTCGCGGACGATGACCCGGACGACTGCGAGGAGGAGTACGAGGACGAAGACGACACGGACAGCCTGATGCTCGACGAGGACAGCGACGCGCCGAACCTCGTGCCCGAAGAGCGACCGCGCGGCATCCTGGCTGGCCGGATCGAGATGCTCGACAAGATCGGCGAAGGCGGCATGGGGGCCGTGTGGCGCGGCTACCACCTCAAACTCGACCGCCCGGTCGCCGTGAAGGTGCTCGACGAGACGCTCCAGCTCCGCCCCGACGGCCGCGAGCGCTTCATCCGCGAGGGGAAAGCGCTGGCGCTGCTCGACCACCCCAACGTGGTCCGCATCTACGACTGCGACCAGCTCGCGGACGGCAAGCTGTTCTTGTGCATGGAGCTGCTCGACGGCGAGACCTTGCGCGAGCTGATCAAGGGTGGCGAGCGGCTCGATGCGCTCGAGGTCATCCGCATCGGGTTGCAGGTCTGCGACGCGATCGAGTCGGCGCACGCCCGAGGGATCTTGCACCGCGACCTGACGCCCTCGAACATCATCCGCCTGCGCGACCCGTCGAGGACGATCAAGGTAATTGACTGGGGGCTCTGCAAGTACCTCGACCTGTTCTACTTTCGGTCGACGCACAAGTATGGAGTGCCGCCGGGTTCACGGATGGTGACACCGCTCGGCTGCCGCTTCGGGACGCCCGAGTACATGGCTCCGGAGATGATCTTGCGCGAGAATCCGGGCCCGCCGAGCTTCGGCACGGATGTCTATGCGCTCGGCATCGTGCTGTATGAGCTGTTGACGGGGCGGCACCCCTTCAAGCCGGGGGATCGTCGGCAGCCACGCCCGATCCAGGAGCTCATTCCGGGCTTCGACTACGACGATCTGGAGTCCGCGCTGCGCAACGCGCTCCGCTTCAATCCGGAGGAGCGCACCCCGACGATGGCCACGCTGCGCGAGGACCTCGAGCTCGCACGCGACTGCGTCGTGGCCCAGCGCGAGGCCGCTGTGTCGGCGGCCGCGTTGTCGCTGCACGTGCCGGTCGTGGGCGGCGTGACGAGCACGGCGGTGGGCGCGTCCGCCGTACTTGCTGCGCCGGGGATCGAAGTTCTTGCCGACGACGCGAGGGAGCAGCCGCGGGCGGCGTCGATGGCAGCCGCCGTACTTGGCGTTCCGGAGGAGTTCGAGGCCGCGACAAGCTTTCCTGCCGTGACCAGCCCGGCGACCACGGCGATGCCGACCTCGATGGCTCGCGGATGGATCGCCGCGCACAAGGTGGCGCTCGCGCTCGTCGCCGGTATCGGCATCGGGGGCAGCGGGGTGCTCGGCGTGCAGGAAGTGGGCGCGTGGCACGAGGAACGGGTGCGTGCTCCGCTTGCTGCGGCGCTTGAGCAGGAGGCCGCTCGTGCGCGCGGGGCTGAGGCCCGCGCCGAGATCTGCGAGGGAACCCTTGATGCCGTGACGGAATCGGCCGCTCCGCGATCGGCACCACCCGTGACGATCGCCGCCGTAACGCCGACAACGGCCCCCGAACCAGAGCCGATTCCGAAGCTCGATCCGACACCGACGCCGGTCGTCGCCGCTGCACCGAGCCCCGAGTTGCGCGCGGCGAGGGAGCGTCGGCGTGCGTCGGCTCGAGCGCTGGACGGCGCGCTCGAGGGTGTCCGCCGCTGCTACGACCGACATGGCGGCAGCCGGCAGACGGAGCTCAAGGTCCGCGTTCGCCTGGACGCAGCGGGCAAGGCCGACGACATCCTCGTCCTCGGGGACAGCGCGACGACCTTGCAGAGCTGTGTGGCGACGGCGGTGCGGGCCTACAAATATCCGGCCGGCGACGGCAGCGTCGTCATCAACCACACCTTCGCAGTGATGAGGAAGCCATGAGCCGCGCCGCCTTGTCGATCCTCGTCGCGCTCGCCCTGGGCCTGTCCGGAGGGCAAGCGAGCGCTGCTCCGCCGGTCACCTCGATGCCCCCAGAGGTCGCTGCAATTAACGAGCGAGGTGTCGCGCTGTACGAGAAGGGCGAGCGCCAGGCCGCCTTCGATGAGCTCGCGCGGGCCTACGCGATGATGCCGGACGCAAAGAAAGACGGCGCGGGCCGGGACGTCGTGCTCGGCTCGATGCGGGCCATCCTGATCGAGCTCTACGAGCAGACGGGCGAGGTGCGTCATCTCTGTCGCGCGCGCGACCTCCTCGTCGTCCATCTCGAGGCGCTGCTTCTCGCGTTCGGAGAGGACAGCGAGGTCGAGGACATCCCGGGTACGCTGTGGCGCCTGGGCCAGGTCCGCGATCTGCTTGCGCAGCGCGTCCGCCGTCCAGACGAACCCGCGGACGCCTGCGCCAGCGCCCCCGCACACGTCTCCCCACGTCCACAACCACCACGAACGGACAAGCCGACACCGCCGGCACCGATCTCGGAGACGCGTGGACGCGGATGGATCATCGGCGGGAGTGTCGGCATCGGCGTTGGGGGGGCCCTGCTCGGCGCCATGACCTACGCCCTGGCGACGCGCCGAGCGATCTACGTGGCCATTCGCGAGATCGACGCCCGCAACGACGGCTCCGCGCAGGCACAGGCCACCGTCGCCACCCTGCGCGAGGCCGGCGTCGAGCACCGGCATATGGCCCTTGCGACCGGCATCACGGGCGGCCTGCTGGCGGCCGCGGGGATCACGGGGCTGGTCATCGGGCGCATGCAGCGACGGCCCTCCAAGGTGGCGGTGCTGCCCGCCGCGTCACCATGGGGCGCCAGCCTCACCCTACGTGGAGCGTTCTGATAGCGAGGGATTGCATCGATGAAGATCTCGATCCGACAGGTCACCCGCCTCACCGTTCCGGCGCTCATGTTACTGACCGCATGCCCGGTTGAGTGGGCCGCCGACGAGTACTGCAAGAAGTGGTGCTCCTCGACCGACACCGTCGGCATGTCGTCCAGCTCGAGCGCAGAGGACGACACATGGCCCACCTCGAGCACGTCGACCTCATCGAGCGACCTGACCGCCGGCAGTCCGACCAGCTCCGTCACAGCGCCGGTCGACAGCTCGACCGGCTCGAGCGAGACGAGCGCCACGACCGACACCGGCGCCCTCACCGAACCGTGGAGCGACGCGGCGCCGGTGCTCGGCGAGTTCGTGGTGACGCCCGACCCCATCGTCACCGCCGGCTTCATCGAGCTCGCGGCGGACTGCACGGACGACTGGGGTGTCGCCGAGGTCCGGTTTTTCGTGGATGGAGTGCTCCTCGGCGCCGCCCCGACGCCCCCGTTCGCCGCCGAGTGGCTCGTGAAGTCGTCCGACCAGATCGGCGACCATACGCTCGCCCTCGAGTGTGAGGACATCGCCGGCAACGTCGTCGGGACCGATCGTGTCGTCTCCGTGTCGCTGCCCGGCCCAGGCACGACAGCGTGGTCAGAGGTCAGGCTGGCCCTCAAGGGCAACGCCGAGGCCCTTGACGCTGCGCCCGCGCCCGACGGCTCGTGGTGGATCTGCGGCTACGCCGACAACCTCATCGGCGGGACAGCGGCATGGGTTGCCCACTACAGCGCGAGCGGCAAGGTCTTGTTCGAGCACGTGATCTCTCGCGGCAGCAAGCAAACCGGCCAGTGTGCCGGTATCGCAGTGGCCTCCGACGACGGCCACCGTGCGGTGCTCACGGGCGGCTTCGGCCTCACAGGGCAGTGGCCGAGCCTGTGGACCGCGCTGGCCGATGAGACCGCCGACAAGCCTATCCTCGCGGAGTCCAACAACGCGCTCGCCGGCTATTTCGGGAACGACGTCCTGGTCAACAAGTTCGGGCAGTTCGAGGTCGCGGGCCAGGCCTACGTCGGCAAGGACGACTGGGACATGGCGCTCCAAGTCTATAGCTACTTGCCTGGTGATGATGAGCTCGCAGCCTCCATCGGCACGACCCACGGTACGAAAGGGCAATTCGACATCGCTTCTGGGATCGTCGAGAACCTGGACGGTACCGTGACCCTCATCGGTACCCTGACCAACAACGAGCCAGGTGTTCGCGCTTGCGCCGTGAAGCTCGACGCGCAACATACGGTCGACATGTCGGGTTCGTGGCCGTTCGTCTCGCCGCTGAAGAACCCACGGTTGGACGGCGCTCTGGCGGGATCGGTCGACAGCGCCGGAACGCTTCGTCTCACCGGTTGGCGACGCGACAGCGCGAACTCACCCAGCCGCGCCATGACCCTGACCATCAACACCGAAGGAACACTGATAGCCGATCAGTACGTCGAGACCAAGCCAGACGTTGGGGACAATGTCGGCCAAGGGATCGCACACTTCAGCGACGGGACCTACCTCATCAGCGCGTCGGTCACGTCTGGCGCCATGGACCAGGACATCTGGACCAGGCGCCTTACCAGCGCGGACGTCGTGGTCTGGAAGCCGCTGGTGTTCGCCGGTCTCCTGGGCTCTGTCGATGAGCCGCGTGATGCGAGCATCAACGCCTTCGATCAAGTGCTCGTCGTCGGCTTCGAGACCGTCATCGTGCAGCAGGACGGATTACCGGTTGCAGTACGTCAAGCCTGGCTACGGGCCTTGCACGGCTGATCAGCCAGGCGGGACAAACTCCGCGCAGGCGGCGTCAATTACACTGACCGCCTCGCCAAGGTACTGTCCCAGATCGGGGGCACAATAGGACCCCAAGACGTGCGTGGGGAACCCCTCGACGAGACGCCGCACCTCGCTTTTCGGATCGTCCCAGCAATCTTCAGAGTCGAAGGGGTCGTATGTTTGTAGGAGTCCGACCACGACGATCCCGGCCGCGTTACCAGCCTTTGCCGCCACCAGGCTCGCTGCCCACCCCTCGTGGCTGCCAGACGACTTCGTGTCGAGGCTGTTTGCGATGATCACGATGACCAGCATCGCGTCAGGGCGCACGAAGCCGGCGTTGCACCCATCCGGGCCGTTTAGCGCGGGACCGATCGCCCGAACCATGGCCCCAGCATACTGCTGTACACCACCGCTACGGCCTACGTTGACAAGGCAGTCAAATGCCCCGGCGAAGTCTTCATGCTCTTCGGTGATATAACGATGGCCGCCCGTCAGCTCGCAGCGCGCATTACTCGCCATGAACCCCATCGGGAGGGTGATACCAACGCCGAGATCACCGTCACAGTCCGTGTAGTCGTCAATAGCGCCACACCCGGGATACGGAGCGAGGTTGTCGCAGGGCTTCTCAGGTGCACAGCAGTTCGCATCGACCGGCTCCCACGAGGGGTCGCCCTTCACAACCATAACCTGCAAGTCATAGTCGACGGCCTGCTCCTGCATTACAGAAATGAAGCCGTTGGTCGCGTCACGGACCCGCTGCGCGTCCTCTATGGCCTGCTGTTTGAGCAAAGGAACGTCGATGATGCCGGAGTCGGCGACGACGAACAACAGGTCGATCTTGCCGCAGCCCTTGGGTGGGTCGAGCGTATCGAACCCAGGCAGGTCCGGTGGTGCGGAGCTCGTCGAGGTCTCGGCTGCGCTAGTGGACTCGGCCCCGCCACTGCCCGACGAATTCGACGAGATCGATGAGCTCGAGCCTGGCGCGGAGTCGGAGGCGGAAACGGTGGTGATGCCCGTGGTCGTCGCCGTGGAGCCGGCCGATCCTCCCCCGCACGAGGCCGCGAGCAGGACCGCGGTTGCGCTGATGAGGAAGCGAGTCATCGCTGCCTGAGGGTAGCAGTGAGCGGAGTGCCAGGTCGAGCGCCAAGTGCACTGGCAACCGGTGGCCGCACAACGGCGTATTCCTCCGGGCTACTGCCTTGCGAAGCGCACCTCGGCCAGGGCATCGCGCACTTCAGCGACGACACCTACCTCGTCGCCGGATCGGTCACGACGAGCGCCGTGGACCACGACATCTGGACCAAGCGCCTGACTGGGGCCGACGCTCAGATCTGGAAACCTCTTGTATTCGCTGGACTCCTTGGGTCAATCGACGAGCCGCGTGGTGTCAGCATCAACGCGTTCGATCAGGCGCTCATCGTCGGCTTCGAGACCGTGGTCGTTCAGCAAGACGGAAAAGCCGTGGCAGTGCGACAGGCCTGGCTCAAGGCCCTTCACGGATGATCAGCCCGGGGGCACGAACGCCTCGCAGGTGGTCTCGATCACGCCGACCGCCTCGCTGAGATACGACCCCAGGTCGGGCGCGCAGACCGAACCCAGAACGTGCGTGGGAAAGCCTTCTACGAGTCGCCGCACCGAATCGTCCGGGTCATCGTAGCAATCTTCCGATTGGAAGGGATCGTAGGCCGCGAGAATCCCGACGACGACGATGCCGTCGGTGTACCCTGCTTTCGCCGCGATCAGACTCGCCGTCCACCCCTCGGGGGTTCCAAGGGATTTCTGGTCGATGGTGTCGGCGATGAACACAACGACCAGCATCGCGTCCGGGCGAAGAAATCCCGCGTTACAGCCGGCAGGACCGTTGAGCGCGGGGCTGATGGCCTGAACCATGGCGCCGACGTACTGCTGAGGGCCGCCAGTACGGCCGACGTTGATGAGGCAGTCGAAGGCGCTAGCGAAGTCTTCCTGCGCATCGGTGAGGTAACGGTGCTTGCCCGTAAGCTCGCAAGGCACGTTACTCGCCATAAAGCCGACCGGATAGACGTTGCCAGCCCCGAGGGTACTGTCGCACGCGGTGAAGTCGTACGGGACCTCCACACCATCACACGTAGGATAGGGTGCCAGTGAATCGCAAGGACGATCCATACCGCAGCACTCATTCGTACCCCACTCGGGGTCGCCCTTCACGACCATCACTTGCAGATCGTAGTCGCTGGCCTGGTCCTGCATGACCGCGATAAAATCGTTGGTAGCATCCCGTACCCGCTGTGCCCGCTCGGTCAGACCCACCTTGAACTTCGGGTCGGTGAGGTTGCCGGCGTCCGCGACCACGAAGAGCAGATCGATCTTCTCGCAGCCCTTCGGTGGACCGAGCGTCTCGAACCCCGGCAAGTCCGGCGGAGCCGCGCTCGTCGAGGCCTCGCCGGTGCTGCTCGAACCACTCACAGAGCTGCTCGACGCGCTCCCCGAGCTCGACCCAGTCGTCGCATCCGAGGCGGAGACGGAGGTGATGCCCGTGGTCGTCGCCGTGGAGTTCGCCGCTCCTCCGCCGCACGAGACCGCGAGTAGGACCGCGGTGGCGCTGGCGAGGATCCGAGTCATGGCAGCTTCATGGTACCAGCGGGGGGAGCGAGCGCCAAGTGCATGGGCGGGCCGCCACGGCGGTGATCGATACCTGACTCGTCGGCGCCGCGAAGCATGGCGCCGCGCTGCAAACTGCGGTGGATTATCGTTTGTTACTGGACTCGCGGCGAGCGTTTACCGCGCGAACCGGTATGCCTTCCATTTGACATATTTGGGACGGCTATCGAGCCGCATGTGCAGCCACGAGACGCCGAGACCCGCGGTGCTCACCCACACCCGGGAACGACGGACGGCGAGCCAGCGGTCCACCGAGCGGCCCAGCTCCGACCACAAGGCGTGGACTTGTGTCTCGGGCGCTCGGCGAAGGAATGCTGCGAGGTGCGGATAGCCATCAGGATCCTCACTCGGGGCAGGGACCACCAACTCGGCATCGCCAGCGAGGTTCGGGAAGGTACGGACTTCTGGTGCACGAGCTCCCGCGAGCGGTTCAGCAAACGGAGTGCCGTCGGCGTGAGCCCGGGCGAGGCCCGGAGCATCGAGGAGCACACACTCAAACGGCACGTGGCGCTCATCCGGCGCCACTGGGCACGCCTCCCAATAGAAAGCCTGGACAGGGGCTGCAAGCAGCGCGTTGGTAAGGGCCGCGCGGAGTGCCGGGTCCGACATGAGACCCTCGATCACCTCGGACCAGGTGAGCACGGCGCCGTCGCGCCGCAGGCTTACGAGCCAGGTCCCGGCATCAAGGGGGGTGGACACGGAAAGCATCAAGTTCAGAGTACGCCTGCGCCCGGCAGCAAGACGCTCGCATACGGGGCTGTGACTCACAAGATCCCGAGCGCGCTCCGGCTGACCGTGGCGGCGTGCGGCGTCGAGCTCCGCGGCAAGCTCGAGACCCTGCTGGCGGTGGCCGATGCGAGCCCAGGGTGAGGGGGCGCGGTAGGGCGAGGCGGTCGTTCACGTCGGCACGCCGGCGCGGCTCAGCCGCCCGGCATGCGCAACGGCTCGTCGGCCTCGTAGACGAGGTCGCTGCGCATGGCGTACTTGTGGCCGCGGCGCACGACGCAGCCCTCGTGGCGCAGCTTGTGCTGAAAGATCAGGGCGGAGCCGCGGCGCGGCGCAATGGTGCGTTCGATCGGCTCGATGAAGCGGGTCTCGCCGCCGGTGAAGTCGTCGTTGAAGTAGACGAGGACGCTGTGGAGTGTGATATGGCGGTCGTCCGGGCGATACCAGTGATCGGTGTGCGGGGCGAAGCGCTGGCCCGGCGAGTAGCGGTACATCCGCAGGCGCGGGTTCAGGCCGCGAAGGCGCAGCGCGCCCATGGTCGCAGGGAGCTGCGGGCGCAGACGACGAAACAGGTCGTCGGCGATCTCGGCGTCGTCGACGATGACGCGGTCCTGGTCGCGGTAGACGGGGTTGTCGGTGGCCAACACGGGGCCGGCCCGCTCGATGCGGGCGATGAAGGCGGCGCACTCGGCCGGGCTGTATACGCCGTCGATCGTCCACAGGAGGTCGGCGTCGTCGAAGCGCATCGGGATGTTGATCGCCATGGCGGCGATTGTGGCGCAACCGGGGCTCTTGGAGGTCGCCATGAATCCTCGTACCAGCTCGATTTTCGCCCTGGCGCTCGTGTTCCTGCCGGGGTGTCTGCAGGTGTGGCCCGACTAGGAGCATGCGATCGGTATCCCGTGCAGCGAGAGCACGGGCGGGGGGATCGGACAGGTGGTCCGTGCGGCGCGTGTCAGTCAGTTCCGGCGCTGGGCCGGTCCGCGGGTCAGGTCGCGTCGATGTGCCGCGCAGCCTCGTGGATGTCGTGACCGAGCTGCTGCGCCTCGGCCTCTGTGAAGGGCACCGCGCCGGCCGGGAGCGCGGCGACAGGGACGAAGCGAACGCAACCGTCTCGCTTCAGCTCGAAGACCCGGCCCGCCGCGACGTGGAACAGGCGGGTTCGCCACGCGTAGTAGTCCGCGAGGATCAGCCGCGAGACCTCGCGTCCCCCTCGCCCGATCGACGCTGCCGTTCTGGCCATCATCTGCACGTCGGGGTCCGTGATGTCGCGGGTGGGCTCCGCGTCGGCAGGCAGCGCATCGATCCGCTGGAGCATCACCCGCTGTCCGAGGGCCGCGAGCAGGTAGATCTGCCCCAAGTTGTCGACGAAGTACGTGCGGGTGCGGGTGACGTGGAAGCCCGGGAGCGGCCGTGCGTCGGTGCTCTCCTCGACCGTCAGTTCAAATTCTGGCGCTACGGCGCCCTGGTGACCGCCCATGCTGGTTTTCTCCTAAACTGTTGGCCAACCATAAACGAATTAAAATTTTTGCGAACTTAAAAAATACATGGCTACACCGATGGTGTACCATCGCTCCGACATGGCCGAGGAGATCTGGGAACCGAAGCCGATGGGCAAGGACTTCGTGACCACTGAGGAGGTGTCGGAGGTCGCCGGGGTCAACCGCAACTCGCTCTACGAGTGGGTCCGCGAGGGGCTGCTTCCGGCACCCAAGACCACAGGCGGCCGCGGCATCATCGCCAAGTGGCCGCTGTCCACTCTGGTGATCGCCAAGTTCGTCCGCAGCCAGCGTGAGCTCGGCTTCGGGCTCCCGGAGATCCGCGCCCGCATCATCGAGGCCTTCGGCGAGAAGATCGTCGAGGTGCTCAACGAGCCCCGCGGCCCCCGTTCGCGCGCGCGCAAGGGGAAGAAGCTGGCGAAGCGGCGACCCAAAAAATGATGGCCACCAGCGGCAATTCGACGGGCGCCGCGGATGGGCCAGGGTGGTGCTTGCCCTGCCCGGACCCGATCTGGTGACCTGAAGCGGCGACAGTTCCGATGGAAACCGAACCCGCGCCACCTGCGTTGCTTTCTCGTGCTCGCACTAACCCTCGTCGTGGGCATGCTGATGCGGCGGGATTACTTCCTCACGTCCCCTTACTACCCTGGACCAGGACCTCTGGCCGCCGACTTCGCAGTTGCGCTCGAGCTCGATGCGGCCGACGCCCGCCTAACGCAGCCCGATGACACGCCTCTGACCGCTGCACAGCTCCCCGAGTTGCGCGACGCGCTCGCGGCCGCCGCCGACGCCCGCTTCGAGCTCGCCGCCGCCGGGCTCGTCGCTTTCGCGGTCACTAACAGCGACGCTCCCGAGTCCGGGTGGGCGCTACGGCGTGCCCATCTCTACTGGCGCGGCCTCGGGCGCCTGGCTGATGCCGAAGCGGCTCTGCGGCGCTACGAACGACACCACGCAACGCGCGAACCTCGAGCCGCCGCCGAGTTCTTCTGGTCTCGCCGCCTGGAAGTCGCGGAGGGCCCGCTACGCCGCGCTCACATTCGCTACTACCTCGCCCAGCACGCCCGTCACGGGCCTCCCGACCTACAGCTCGTCGCCGAGGCCGAGCTGGCCGCCGACCTGTGGCGGAGCGCCTGCGACCAGCCTTGGCACGGCCTGTGCGTCGCGTTCGTGCTGGCCAGCCGCAACGGGCCGTGCGACCCCGGCACAGTTCCCCTCTTCAATGTCCGCCCCCGCGACCCGGTGATGCGCCGCGAAGCGCTACGCCGCGCGGCCGACGTGGGTCGCCGCGGTCGCCCCCTGGACCTCGCCCATGTCGCTCCCTGGCGCCGGCATGCTCTTCGTGCGGCGCTGGGCCAAGCCGCGCTCGTCCTCGCGGACGAATCCATCGAGGCCCTCATCGCCCTTGAGCATCCACGCGGCCTCGATTTTTTCGTGGAGGACTACAAGCGCGGGTCCGGCGTTCCGCGATGGGAGCGGGAGTATCGTGAGCAGCTCCACCGAAAGACCGACTCAACGGCGCGCTTCACCCGATTCTGGAGAGATTTCACCCCGCGCTTCAACGCTGCTGCGCTCCGCATCGAGGCGGTCGGTGCGACCCACAGCGCCCCGGCGATCCTGACAGGGATGGCGCGTTTGGCCGTCGCGTTCGGGGAGAGCTGGGACGAACGGGAGTTCGCCTCCCAACTCCCGGAGCCCTTCCGAGAGGTCACTTGGTGCGAGCCCAGTGACCATCCGCAGTCTCAGATCGGCCAGGAATGGCTGCGTCGCTGCTCCACGCTCGCTCGCTCCAGCGGGCAGTCGACTCCCGAGGTCGCCCTCTGCTTCGATGGCTTCGGCCGCCTGCTGGGCGACGAAGATGCGCTCGTCGAATTCACGGGCCGAGATTGACCGCTCTCGCGGCCTGAAGCGATCGGGCTGGCGGGCGCACCCTCGTCATGGGCCATCGCCATCGTCGGCCAGTCGACGCTGTCGCTCATCGCGCCCGTCGACATGTTGCCAGAGGTCTTCCCGGATGCCCCGTCGCCTGGGATCCCGGGGCCACACAACGCGATCAAGACGAGGGCGGACATGCGCCTGGAAGGTCGCATTGTTCGAGTATGAAGCGGCCCGTCCGTAACCACCGGCCTGCGCATAGGTCGCCCCGCGCGGCGGCTTGATCGCTGTCGTGGCCGACGCGCGTGGGCGGTCACGAACAACGCGGGCGCTTGCTCGGCCGCGCCCCTGTGGGATCGCCTGGCGTTTCACCCCTTCGATCTGGTGCGGCCCAGTTGGCCGGAGATCTGATGGTTGAGGTGATTGTCCTCCTGGTGGATGATGTGTCTGATCGGCTGATGTGGGGTGAACCGTGGGGCATGAGGGAAAATTGGCAGGAAATGGGGAAACACGAGCTGCGAAGCGAAGCCGCGGCTCGGCGACGAGAAACATTGCTGGCGCCGCAAGCCGTGAGGAGGTCGATGCACTGCTCGCGGGACATTGCCGACAGGCAGTGACGCTGCTGCCGCGGGGCGTGCTCGGCGTGGCGACGGCGATCGAGTTTCTCGGCGCGTTGCCGGCGGCGGTGCGGCTCGGGCTGCCGGATGTCACGGAGTCGGGGCCGAGGTTGTTCGGGTTGTTGGTCGCCCACGGCCTGCTCGCGGCGATGCCGAGCCCGCGCGTGGTGCCGGCGGCCCTGGGCCTTGTCGCCGGGGTGTCGCCGCTCCTGGAGGCGCGGAGCGCCCGGCAGTGGACGCTGTGGGTCGGGCAGGTGCGGGAGCCTGGCTCGAGCGTCCTGGCGGCGCTGAGGGAGCGGACGCCGGCGAGCCAGATCAGCCTCGCGCCGCCGATGGCGACGACGGTGCGTCCGCTGCGGGCCGCCGCGTTGCGGGATGACCGCGATCGCCTGGCTGCGGAGTTGGTCACGGTGGCCAATGAGCGTACGCGGGCGGTTGATCAGGCCGACCGCGAGCGGGCTCGTGCGGACGAGCTCGCCCGGGCGGTCGAGCTCGCCGGAAAAAGCGACCGAAGAGAAATGCGCGATGAGTTCAAGAAATTGCTCGCTGCGGTTCAACGGGTGATCGGCGTCGGTGACGACGACACGCGCACGATCCCGGACCTCATCCTCCACGTTCTCCAGCAGCGGCGAGATCAGGTGACGCGCGCTGAAAAGGCCGAGCAAGGGCTGCACCGAGTGCTGGCGGATCTGGCGGCTGCGATGGAAAAGATCGCGGTGCTGGAGCGAGAGGTGGCGGGGCTAGCGACGGACCTGGACGAGGCCGAGGTCGAGCTGGGGATGGCCTACGCCGAGATCAACCTGCGAAAATCCCGGATATTGCGCCCCGACCAGAGCGAGGTCGATGCCTACCGTCGAGCCGGAGCGGCGGACGCCCGGCGGGCACAACAGCAGCGGCGCGAGTCCGCGGACGAGTGAGCGGTGAGATTCTGCAGAATTCGGCGGCCGCGGACTCGGGGCACCGGGCGCCGAACTTCCCCGGGCTAGGGTAGAATTCTTCGATGTCTCTTGAACCCCGGCTACTCGCGGACCTGCGGAGCCTCGCCGCCGATCTGCAGGCGCGAAAAGAGTTCCTGCCTGCGGCCCGCCTCGAGCGCCTGTACGCCCTGTTTCGCGTCCGTTTCGGACCGGAGGCGTTGGCTGGCCTCGACGGCCAGGAACTCCTGCTCAAGATGCATGGACGCGGGGACGCCCGCGACAGCCTCGCCTACTGGCTCGAGTTCAAAAATGACGACGAATTCCCGACACCCAGCCTCGGAGGGATCGGTGGCGGGAGCGCGCTCAAGTTCGGAATTTATCGGCGCGCCGAGACCGGCCAGTGGATGACCGGCACGGGCATTCGCCAGATCGTGATTACGGCCGAGGAAGCTGCGGTCATCGCTGGAAAGCAGCGCGACGAGCTGGTCGCCGGTGCCCGGATCCTCGAACAGGCGCGCCGCGACCCGTCGACGGTCGACTACACTGCGCTCCAGGCTGCCATCGAGTCCGCGGCCCCGACGCTGCACCACCTCGGGTGGGTACACAAGTACCTCTCCTTGCTCGCGCCGGAGGTGCTGGATGACTACCACCATGCGACGTACCAGCGCCATCACCTGATCAAGCTGCAACTCCGGCCGCTCGGAGAGGGCCTCTACATCAACGGCGGGCTGTTCCTCGCCGCGTCCCGCGAGCTCGGGCTTCCGATCAACCATTTCACGGAGATGCTCAACCACCGCCATCGCGCCCCGAAGCGCGTCTGGAAGGTCGGCACCACCAGCGACCCTGACGGGCAGGACGAGTGGTCGGTCATGCGCGACGGGAACTATGCGGCGATCGGCTGGCACGAGCTGGGCGACCTGCGTCCGCACCTCGAGGCCGCCGACCTCCGCGACCGCCTGCAGCAGCTCTACCAGCGCGAGTATCCCGACAACGAACAAGGCGTGCGCACCCGCGCAGTCAACCAGGTCGCCCGCTTCATCCGCGACGTCGAGCTCGGCGACACCATTGTCGCCGTACGCGGACTCACCGTCCGCGGCGTCGGCGAGGTCACCGGCGACTACGAGTTCCGCGACGCGGTCGATTTCCCCCACGCCCGCGCGGTCCGCTGGCTCGACGTCAATGAGTGGAGGCTTCCGATCAACGAGAAGCCGCGCCAAACAATCGCCGAGCTGACCGATGTCGACAATCTGCTGGCGATCGAGCAGCGGCTCACGACTCCGACGACGCACAGCCCCGTACCTGCGCCGGCCGCCCCCGAGCAGCCACTCCCGGCATTTATCCAGCGGATCGCCGAGCTGCTCGAACACAAACCCCAGATCGTCCTGCACGGCCCGCCTGGTACCGGAAAATCCTACTGGGCCGAACAGGCCGCGCGCGAGCTCGCCGCGCGCGACTGGTTCGGCCGACGCTTTGGCGCGCTGACGGAGGCCGAGCGCGAGTCCTTGACGAACCCGGGTGGCGCCATCGAGATGTGCACCTTCCATCCCGGGTACGGCTACGAGGACTTCGTCGAGGGCCTGCGGCCGACCGTGGTCCAGGGGCAGCTCGCCTTCGAACTGCGGGACGGCCTGTTCAAGCAGTTATGCCGGCGCGCTGCCCAGCGCCCCGATCGCCGATTCTTCCTGGTGATCGACGAGATCAACCGCGGTGACCTGCCTCGCATTTTCGGTGAGCTGTTGACCGTGCTTGAGGCCGACAAGCGGCGCTGGTCTGTCACCCTCGCGCTGAGTCAGGAGCGGTTCGTTGTCCCGCCGAACGTGGCGATCCTGGCGACCATGAACACCGCCGATCGGTCGATCGCCCTCCTCGACGCCGCGCTGCGCCGCCGCTTCGCGTTCCACGAGCTGATGCCCGACCCGGCGGCGCTCGGCGATAGCGTTGTCCTGGGCCTCCCGCTCGGCCCGCTGCTCGGGTGGATCAACGAGTCCCTGGTGCGGGCCCTCGGAGCCGGCATGCGCCACCTGCAGATCGGCCACGCCTACCTCATGCACAACCGCCAGCCGATCGCGGATCCGACCCGCCTCGCGGAGGCGCTGCGCAACGACATTGTCCCGTTGCTCGAGGAATATTGTCACGACCAGCGTCAGCACCTGCGCAGCATCGTCGGCGCGGGGCTTTTCCGCGGGAACAGCCTTGAGGTCGATGTCAGCCTGTTCGCCCCCGCGAACCGCGAGCGTCTGGCCGCGGCGCTGCGCGAGCACTTCGCCGATCGCCTGCGGACCCCGGAGATCGTCGATCTGATCGCCCGCGCCGAGGGGCCTGAGGACGAATCTTGACCGAGATCGTGCTCAGGGAGTGGCAGCACGTGCCGCTGCCACGGTCCAGCTTCGGGCCGGCCGAGCACGCTGCGCTCGGACAGCTACCCGGCCATTCGTATCGCCTGCGCGAGCGCGGCGGACAATTCGAGTTCCACGCCCGCGCCCACGTGGGCCGCGTTCAAGTCGGCGGTCTGACAATCACGGTCCTACCCAAGCTGGCCGAGCGACCTCTTCTGCACCTTTTTCGCTACGCGTATGATCTCGGCAATCTCACCCTCGGCGACCTTACGGCCTACCCGGGGGGAGCGCTGCTGCAGGACCTCTTCGCCGAGCAGCTCCGCCGTCACGTCCAGATGCTCGTCGACCGCGGTCTGCATCGCAGCTACCAGCGAGTCGCGCTCGACCTGACCGCACCGCGCGGGCGGATCGACATGGCGGCGCTGGCCAGGCGCTCGCCGTTGGTACGGCCGGTCCTTCCCTGCGTCACGCACGACCGCAGCGTTGATCACACGCTGAACCAGGTACTACACGCTGGGCTCGTGATGGCCGCCCGTGTCGTCTCGAACAATCCGTTGCGTGCGCGCATGCGTGAGCTCGCCGCGTGTCTCGCGGACGAAATCACGGTGGTGCCGTTGACCCGGACGCTCATCGCATCGGCCCGCCGCGGCTTGCACCGCCTCGTCGACCACTACCGCCCTGCGCTGCAGATCATCGAGCTTCTGTACGCCGGTGCCGGACTTGATCTCGTCGCCGATTCGTCCGCGGCAACGGCGGCGGGTTTTCTCTTCGATATGAACCGATTTTTTCAGGCGCTGGTCCTGCGCCTGCTGCAGGAAGGTCTGGTCGACTGCGAGGTCGAGCACGAGCAGGCCCTACGCAACGCATATCGCTGGGCACTCCCGCGGCTCCCAGGCCGCCGTCGTCCACGCCCGCGGCCGGACATCACGATTTTACACCGGGGCCGGCGCTTCCTTCTCGACGCCAAGTACCGCGACCTCTCGGTTGGACCGTTGCCCCGCGAGATCCTGTACCAGCTCACCATGTACGCCGCGAGCCAGGGCCCGGGCGGCACCGCGGCGATGATCTATCCGCGGCACGAGGCGGCCACGCTCCCGGAGGAGCGCCTCGACCTATTCGACCCGATCCACACCGCGCCGCATGCGACCTTATATCTGCGGCCGGTCCCTCTGCGTGAGCTCGCTGCCAGCCTCGACGCCGGCGAGCAGGGGCAAGAGTTTCGTCGTCGGCTCGCCGGGACGCTTGCCCTCGGGAGCAAGCCGGAGGGAGTGCGGGAGATCGCGGGATAGCCCGGTTGCTCATGGGCGCGGGATCCGGCTCAACTCGCCTCAGCTAGGCGTTCCACATGACATCCGATGGCAAGATGCTGAGTGAGGCAGTGTTCGGCTCCGGGAATGCTGGCAAGCTGATCGCGGGTCGCCGCACTGCGAGGGCTTCGCGCAGACCTCCTGGCGCGGCCGACACCGGCACCTACCGCGTGAACATCACCCCGACGACCTTCGACACGCCCGGGTTCTCGGAGACCTTCCTCCACGAGCTCATGCACGTGTCCGGCTACGCGCACATCGACCAGAAGGACGAGGACGGCAAGAACGACCGCGTCAACACCTGCGCGAGCTATTGCAGCGGCTGCATCAAGGACAACCGCCCCAGCGAGACGCTCGGCCAGGACTGTGCGCGCTGCAGCGAGCCCGGCAAGAAGGAGCAGTGCGGGATCCGGAAGGGCAAGATCCGCTCGAGCATGTGCCACCGCGACCACCTGGCGGCCTGCCTGCAAGGCGACTACAAGGTCGCCGTCGACTGCAAAAAGTGCCTGCGGGGCGGCACGCGCCTGTGCGACGACACCCCCGTCGGGGAGGACGGCATGCCGCTGTGCTGCGAGATCTGCCCGGACAACACCGCCGAGAACATCGCGAGGCGCTCGTGGCGGGCGGTCACCGTCACGGGCTGGCCGCGGCCGAGCTCGCCGGTGATCGTCACAGGGTCTCGGTCTCGTCGACGGCGACGTCGAAGTCGGTGTCCCACGTCAAGATGTGAGCGGGCCCTTGAGTTTGCGCACTCCCTCGCGCCCAGGTGACGCCCGGAAGATGATGCGGTAAAAGGGCACGCAGAGGGCTCGGGAATGGTTCCAGACTGGAAAGCGCTACTGCCGCATCGTCCGCTGGATCCGGAGACCGACCAGTATGCGATCCCGCCGACGAGCGGCGGGGAACGCATCGCCCAATGGATCCTCGCCGATCGCACGACCGTGCTCGTCGCGGGCCCGGTCGGCATCGGCAAATCGACGGAGTTGGCGCGCGCCGCGAAGCTTCTTGAGACCGATCGACTGCCCTTCCTTGTCCGGCTCGACCGCTTCGAGAATATGAAGCGTGTCTCCGTCGATCAGATACTTTTGCGTATCGCCGGACAGTTGGTGACATTGACGCTCGAGAAGGAGAAGGGTTATATCTCCCATGAGCTACGCACCGCACTCGTGCGCGCGGGAGTTCTCGAAGAACGCTTTCTCTCTCGCGCCATCATGGACACGCTCCTACGTGCCGGAATCGAGGCCGCGCTGGGTAAGCTTCCGTCCTTCGAAGCCAGCCCGCCAAGCTTGCTTGGCCTAGTCATAGCCGAGCTCTCTCGACCTGGGCTTCGAGTCGCCGTCCTGCTCGACGGCCTCGAGAAACTGCCCGACGGTAAGATCGTCGATGAAGTCTTCGAAGCCCTCGGCATGCTCTCTGACGATGTCGATCTGGTGGCTGTCCTGCCGTGGTCTCTGGCCTTCGGTTCAGGGTCCGAGATGATGCTCCGAACGGGCGAACACATCGTCATTCTGCGGGCGGTCGAACTCCAGGGCTCGGGGGGAATCGTGGGGCGCAGGTTCTTGCTGGAGTTGCTCGCCCGGCGGCTGGGTGCGCCCGTCGACGCGTTGGCATTTCCTGACAAGAAGTCCAGAGTGGTGATCGCGAGGGCGGCAGAATATAGCGGGGGCGTCCCGCGGACCTTCCTCCAACTCGTCGCCGATGCTGGCACCTACGCCCGGATGCGGCGAAAGAGCCCCTGGCCCGATCTGAGTGATCTGGCCGATGCTGTCGCAGATCAAGAGGATTCGTTTCGCAGAATTTTGCGTCGAGGGGACAATGATGCAGTCCTTTCTGCCGACGGGAATGACGGACGTGAACTGGACCTAGAGCGCAAAATCCGTCTCCTAGCGCATGGCGTGTTGTTGGAACGCGACAGCTATCGTGGGCCGATCCTAACAGTCCATCCGCTCGTCGCCCGGTTGCTGAATCCACAAGGGACGAGCCATGCGTGAGTCGAATCAGTCGCTCGTCGGCGCGCTCGAGCGCGACCTCGGCGGGCTCGCCATCGTGTTTTGTCCCGACTTGCAGCGCCGTGAGCAGCTCGTCGACGAGGTGGCCAGCTTGGCCGCATCCTCGGCGGCGCCGCTGCGCACCGCCGACGTTCGGGCCGCCATCGCCGCCCACGATCGGCTCGTATTGCTCGTACCCGACAATGAGCGCGAGGTTGTCCTCGATCTCGATGGTTCGCGCGAGCAGACCCTCGAGCCCGCGCGCACTCAGCCGATCGTCCTTTTTCTCATGCGCGACGGGGACGGGAGCAAGGCGCTGGCGTTGGAGGCTCCGAGCGTGTGGAGTTGGGCGAGCGGCAACGACGTCGATCCCGAGGCGCTGTCCGAGATCGATGTCGATGCCGAGCGAGCCAGCTTTCTCGAGCACACCGGGCAGACCCCGGAGGCATGGCTGGCGCAGTGGCGGACCGGGGAGATGCCGCAGGACGCTGCGGCCTATGTGCTGGCGTACCGCGCTGCGCTGCTGGAGCGGGCATGACGTCGTGGGCCGCGCTGTACGGCGAACATTGCTCGTTGCGCCACAAGGCGGGCGAGCGGTCCGTCTTGGAGCTGCGCAATGTCCTGCGTCGACTTGCCGAGTTGCCCGGATCGGTACTCGATAGTCGCGCACACCAGCGCTTTCAAGCGTCCCGAAACCGCGCTACAGGGTTTGAGGTCGTACAATTCAGCCAGAACAGCAGCGAAGATCTGCACCTGTACGAGCATCCGGAGTTCGAACGAGCGATCCATCTCATCGAGGCCAAGCTCACGGTTCAGCTGAGGATCCATCGCCCGACGGATCGACTTCATCAACTGACGATCATGGTCGACGGGATTCGACGTGTAGGCGGCCCATGGGTCATCGCGGTGCATCTACCGGACGACCACCCCAACGATAGGAGCTCGCAGCCTGACCGTCAGGGCCACGGTGCGTGTGGTCATGCAGCCTTGCATGCCCACGTCGGACCGACAATGAACGACGAGCCCAAGGTGAGAGTGCCGCTCCCGACAGTGGGAGCCGGTCGGATCCTCGAGTGGGTGCTCTCCCAGGTGGTACCCACCATGGACTTCGAGGCTGCCCCCTGGGCAAACATCGCTCCCCAGACTTGACCGCGAACTCCGGGGCGGTCCCGGGTCATCTTATCGATCTGGGCCCCGAGATTTATTTTTCATGGCCTGTCGATCGCCGCGAAGTCGATCGTCGTGGGAGCGAGGAACCCCCCCATGAAGTACATGTTGATGATCTACAGCAACGAGAAGGCCTGGCAGAAGCTCCCGGAGGCCGATCAGGGCCGGATCTACGGCGAATACATGGCCTACACCGAGGAGATGAAGCGCACTGGCGTGTGGATCGCCGGTGAGGCGCTGCAGCCCTCGACCACCGCGACCTGCGTGCTTAGCCACAGCGGCAAGCCGATCCTCGTCGACGGGCCGTCGAGTAGCTCCCACCGCCCGCTGGTCCAGCGAAACACTGCGTGTTCGCCGGACACGCTCGGCTCGGCTTGGACGAGGTCGCAGGCTCGTGAGCGGCCGACGACGCACCGATCGAGTACCGATATCGTGCGGCCTGATGCACGCTCCCGAAGGATCGCCACATGCACACCGTATCCCTGCGCTCAGCCGGCGCGCGATGTGAGGGGCGGACCCCGATGAGCGACCGAGATCTATTCGCCACGGCGTCGCGCGTCGCTGTTTCTCACCTAATTTCCCCATGTGTCCCTCCTATGCGGCTGCGTGCACGTATGTGAGTGGTTCTCCGAGCTCGAGTAACAACAAGGTCTCCGGGGCGAGCCCCGAGATCGACAGCGGCTCACCGACGCTGCGTGTCCGGGGGACGCGCTGCATTTTGGTGGGTGACGGCTCTGCGACCTGACGCTGGGCCATGGCCGCCTCGGCCTGACGTTGGAATTCGGCCTGCTGCCGAGCGTGCTCCGCGAGACCCCACTGGCGCATCCGCTCGAGGCGCTCGGCGTGCTGCGGGTCGCGCAGCGACGGCACACCGGGGGCGGCCTCGCCGGTCTGCACCTCGTCCACACCAGGGCTCGCGGCCGCGGGCTGCGTCTTACGCCGCGTCCTGCGGCTCGCGCCTGGCTGGCGCTCACGCTGCACCCGCGTCACCCCAAAGCACTCCTCCCCGATAAAGGATGCGGCGGCGACCATGCTCCCCGCGTCCGTCTCGACGGTGATCAGGTTGACGAGGCTCGCCTCCTTCGGCGGCCCCCACCCGGTCGTATAGGTTGGTTCCTCGGCCCGCGGAGGAGGCGGCGCCTCCTTCTCTCTGGAACGGTCCGTACGCGGCTTGCCACCCCTACGGCCATAGCTCCCAGCCGGGTAATACTCCTGAGCGACGAATCGCAGCACCCCGCGAAGAATCGCGTACACAAGGCGACGCCAGTCCATGGTCGACGAGATAGCAGCACGCCCCCGCCAGAGTCCAATAAATAAATCGCCGGCCAATCGGCCTGTGTCGATTCGCGAAATCGTACATGGCGAGATAGTTATCGTTGTTATACGCGCCGCCGCCGGCCGCGCGGCAATTCGGGTGTGGCGTCTGGGGAACGATGGGGAATGCAGGGAAGTCTGGACGAGATGTCGAGCGACTTCTTAAGGGAAGTCGGGACATATTGGTCGACACCTTGCGCCGTGCGGCCGACATCTTGGTGCGCGTTCTGGACATCTGGCCGCCTTGGACGACTTCTGGACGGGAAGTCCCGGACTTCCTGGACCGGGACGGCCGACATCTTGCGGCGGGCCGCGGACATCTTGTCGCGAGCCGCCGACATCTTGTGATCGGTTTACACATATCAACGCGCGCGCTGGTCATTCGCGAGCGCAAAATTCTATAAACGAATGGCGGCCCGCGGGTCGCAACGCATGTCTCGCAAATTCTTGGTGGACAGCGCGACGTCAACATGTAGTATCTGGCCCCGTCGATCAGGATGTCACCGAGGAGGGAATGGTGGAGCGACATACGTATAAGGTGTGCCGGGTGTTGCCGCGGGACCCCGAGCAGAAGATGGGGCGGCCGCCGCGAGAAGTGTTGATGGCGTGGGAGGATCTGAGCGACGCTGAGGTGGAACAACTAAGGAAGCTGCAGGAGCCGCGCCTGAAGCCGGGGCAGATCGCGGAGCTGGACGGCAAGATCGTCGCCCGGGGCCCGGAGGTGTTCGAGGGTCCGGAGGCACCGGATGTCGAAGCCAGCGAACCGGAGGTCGAGGACGACCAGGGCGCACCGGACGAGCCGGACGACCAGGAAGACGCGGATGCTGCCGTGATGAGAGCCGACGATCCAGTCGTGGTGACCAGGCACGCGACGAGAATGTTGTGGGATGTCTACCGCAGGCATGCCGCCGCGTCCGCGGAGCTGCGCGAGCAGGCGAACGAGCTGAATCGACGAGCGATCGAGCAGACCAGGCAGCTGGATGAGGCGCTGAGCAAGGCAAGGCAGCCGAGCCCCCCGATCAACGTCGACTTCGAGGGCGTCACAGAGCTGCTGCGGGTGGGCGCCGGGGTCATTCGAGATCTGATGTATGGCCCGCCGCCACGCGACGGTGAGTAGAACATTTCGACGGGGCCCGGCTTCGGGCGGGAGGAGGGAAGAATGGCTAGTCGAGCGATCGAGCCAATTACATTGCCGTGGAAGCGACCGGAGAGGGGAGTCTCCGTCGCGGAGATGGGCGCGAGCTTTCGCGTCGAACAGCGCGAGGACGGGTGGCACTGCACCGTGAATGTCGGGCGGCGGGCGGAGGTGCTGGCGACCGGCCTCCGGCGGCTGCGCGACGCACAGTGCCGGGCCGAGGCGCACGCAGCGACATTGCCCGTGGTGGCAGCGGCGCGGGAGAAGCTGGCCGCGGAGGAAAGGAAGGGCGCGTCGCCGGCGAAGCAGCGGACTGCGAGTACGCAGACGGACCCAAGCCCGGCGGGCCCCGTGACGGCACCAGGCGTGGAGACGCCGCCGCTGGCCTTCGAGCAGGTCTCGGACGGCTGCATCTGCGGCAAGATCGAAGGCGGCACCTGGGTCGCGGATCCCGGCGGCGGTGTGTCGGTGCCAACCGGGACGGATCTTGCTGTCGCTCAGGAGATTTGTCGTGTCGCCACGGCCCACTTCACCGCGCGGCGATCGGCGACGACTCCAGCAAAGGCCGCGGCCAAGGCGAGCACAAAGCCCGCCGGCGAACGTGGCGGGCGCAAATCGAAGCCGACCACGGCGAAGCCGGTCATGGCGAAGCCGGTCGCAGCCCCAGAAAAGCCGGCGGCAAAAGCCGCACCCGTCGAGAAGCCCGCCCCAGCCAAGAAGGCAAAACTACCCAAGAAGGCGAAGTCGAAACCCGCGAAGGAGCCCGCCGCTCCCACATCAGCGAGCGCCCGCAAGCAGGCCAAGGCACCGCGGAGAGTTAAGGGCAAGGCCGCCAGCAAGAGGGCGACGGCGAAGCCCACGACCCCGGAGGCGCCTGCCGGTCGCAAGCCCAGCGCCACCAAGGAGCAGCAGGCCGCAACGCCGACACCAGCGAAGGCGGCGGCGAAGGTCAAGAAGCCCGCGGCCCGCAGGCGCAAGGTCGGAAAGCGCGGCAAGGCCAGCGCCCCCGAGGAGAAACAGGTCGCAGCGCCGACGCCACCAGCAAAGGAGGAGAAGGTGTCCAAGAGGCCCGCCAAGAATTCAAAGCCCGCCAAAGACGCGTGCGGCTGCGTCACGTGGGCCGCCGTCGACGGCAAGATCCGCGGCGAGGCCAAACACGGCACCTTCGTCGTCGAGCCCGAGGGCAAGCGCCACGCGCTCTACTTTTACGGGGCGGACGGCCAGTCGCGTCACCTCGAGAGCGGCGAGGCCGGCAAGCTGCGCAAGGTCGCCGAGGAGATGGCTGCGCGCGGTCAGCCCGTACTGCGTGCCGCCGCATCCGGCGTCGATGATGCCGCACTCATGCGGGCCTTCCTGGGAGACGACGCATGATCGTCTCGGACGCAGCGCTGGAGCGCTTCGAGCAGAAGGCCGCACGTGTCCGCAGCCGCTTGCAGGAGGCCCGCCGACGCGGCGAGGTCGTGCCCTCGGATGCCGTGTTCGACGACTTCCTCGCCCGCAACCGCGGCAAGATCTTGCACGCGCTCACCGTGGCGCTCGCGCAGCGCGAGCCTCCGATCGACCCCGGCCAGCCCGACGCGTGGACCGAGTCCCGCCGCATGGCCGCAAACCTCGAGGCGATGCAGCTCCTGGTCAGCAAGCCCGCCGGGTCGCACACCGTCGAGGATCGCCGCGTGCTCGCGCGGTACAGCGGGTGGGGCGGCCTCTCCATCGACAAGGCGCAGGCCGCATTCCCGCCGTCGCTGCAGGTCGACACGCGCGGCCTGATCCACGAGTACTACACCCCGAGCGCCCTGGTCACCGAGATCGCCCGGGTCACGCGCCCCTTGCTCCCCGATCTCGTCGGCCTCGATGGCGTCATCCGTGCGCTCGAGCCGTCCGCCGGCATCGGCCGCTTCATCCTCGCATTCGATGCACTTGGTGGCGCGCCGATCCGCTGGACCGCGGTCGAGTACTCGGCGCTGGCCGCCGCGCTCCTGTCCGCCGTGCGGCCTGGTCTCACCGTCTTTACAGGCCCGTTCGAGCGCTGGGTCGCGCAACACTGGGACGAGGAGGTCGGCCGCGTGAACCTCGTCGTCAGCAATCCGCCGTTCGGCCAGCGCGGCGAGGCGGCGTTCGAGGACCGCGACCGCAGCTACCGTGAAAAGTCCGCGATGGCCTACTTCCTGCGCCGCGGCCTCGATCTGCTCGCGCCCGGCGGCCTCGGCATCTTCATTGTGCCGATGGGCTTCATGAGCGACCCCAAGCGCCGAAAACTGCGCGAGACGATCCTGCTCGCCAACCACGTGGCGACCGCGTTTCGCCTGCCCTCACAGCTGCGTCTCCCGGATGGCCGCCAGCGCGATCATTTCCCCGGCGCCCACAACGTCACCGACCTCATCTTCTTTCGCCGCCGCGCGGGCGTGCTGGCCGAGCTCGACGCCGACGACATCCCGCTCGCAGAAGGCCGCTACTTCGAGAGGGTCCCGCGCCACGTGCTCGGCGAGATCGATACCAGTTACCGCCTCGCCGTGATCGGCCCGCCCGTACGGCTCCCCGAGCTGATCGAGCGCCCGCTCTGCCAGGACTGCCGCATCCGCGTCGCCGCCCCGCGCATCGTCGCCAGGGACGCGGTCGACCCCGCCGATCCGCGCGTTGCGTCGGCGCAGGCCCTCGCGCACCGCGTCGACACCTACCTCGCCGCCGTCGCGGGCGCCCGCGCCGACGATCCCGCCCTGCTCTGGCCCGAGCTGGTCGACGCGCTGCGTGGCTGGACCGCTCGCCATGGCAATCCCTACGACGCCACGAACATCCGCGTGCTGGCCAAGGACCGCGACCTGGCGCGCACCTTTCTCCGCGCATTCGAGACCGACGGCAACCTGATCCCCGGCCTGCGCGAGCGCCCGCAGGCCGCCGCGCCCACGATCCCCAGCGGCGACCTGCTCGCCCTCGCGGAGCACATCTATCGCCAGGAGCGCGGCCTCAGCGTCCCGCGGCTCCTGCACGAGCACACCGCCCGCGGCGGCAAGGAAACCCGCGAGGCGGCCCTCTCGCTGGTGATGCGCGCCGGATGGTGCGTCGACGGCCCCGGCCTCACGCTCCTGCTCCCCGAGGCCGACTACTACACCGGCGATCTGTGGTCCCGCTACGACCGCGCCGTCCAGCATCCCGGAAACCCGCAAGCCGAGGAGCAGGCTCGCCGCCTCCTCACCACGATCCGCCCCGCGCTACTCCACGATCTCGGCGATTACTCGGTGCGCGAGGGCTGGGTCCCGCTCTCGTTGATCGCCGACTGGCTCGGCGACACCGTCAACGGCGGTTATCCCCCGATCGAGCTCATCCGCGAGAGCGGCCTCGTGCAGGTCCGCGGCATCGATTACGAGGATATCGAAGCGAGCCCGCGGCTCGCCCCGCTCACGATCAATTTCCTCGGCTGGCTCAACCACGACAAGGTGAACTTCACCCCCGAGCGCAAGAAGCTCCAAAGCCTCGCCGAGGCCCGCGACGAGAAGATCGCCGCATGGAGTCGAGACTTCCGCGACTGGATCCTCGGCACCCCCGAGCGCCAGCGCATCTTGCTCGCCGCCTACAACCGTGTCGCCCGCGGCTTCGTGGTCCCCTCCTACGGCGACGAACCGATCTACCTCGCCCGCTGGACCACGGACCCCAAGAAGCAGCTGTTCGATTACCAGCGCGCCGGTGTGCGGCGCCTGCTCAGCAACCGCGGCGGCATCCTCGTCTACGATGTCGGCGTCGGCAAGACCTTCACGGCCCTCGCCACCATCGCCGCCGCGCGGCAGGAGGGATGGGTCCGGCGCCCCGTGGTGCTCGTCCCCAATTCCCTCATCCTCCAGTGGCGCAACGAGATCGCCGCAGTCCTTCCCGACTATCGCGTACTCCTGGTCGGCACGAACCTGATCTACACCGAGGTCGACGGTCAGCTCGTCGAGAGCGCGGAGACCGACAAGCCCGAGCAGCGCGCCCAGAAGTGGGCCCGCTTCCAGGCCGGCGAGTATGACCTCGCCCTGCTCACCTACAGCTCGATGTCCCGCACCAAGCTGGACATGGACGCCGCCACCGCGATCGTCCACGACACGCCCGCGATCATGCGGCAGCTCGCGCTGGCGCGGCGCAACATCATCGACAAGGACCCGAAGAACCGCACCGAGCGCGAGCGAGCCATCCTCGAGGAGGGCATCCCCGCGTGGATCCTCGATCGCCTCGAGCTGCAAGGGAACTGGGAGTACGACGGCGATATCAAGTGGGACGACCTCGGCATCGATCTCCTGGTGATCGACGAGATCCACAACTTCAAAAACCTGTTCAAGCCCGAGCCCCGCGAATACGGCGTGCCAGCATTCATGGGTTCGCCGGGCGAGGGCTCCGATCGTGCCTGGCAGCTGTGCTTTCGCACCGCCGCGATCCGCCGCCGCTCGGGCGGCGCCGGGATCATTGGCCTTAGCGCGACCCCGGCGAAGAACAGCCCGACCGAGCTCTACACGGCCGTCAGCTACGTCAACCCGCGCGCCTGGACCGACCTCAAGATCCACGACGCCGAGCAATTCATCGATCGCTTCTGCATCATCGAGGCGCGCCCCGTGGTCACGGTCGGCATGACGATGGAGACCCGCTCCGCGATGGTCGGGTTCAAAAACCTGATCGACCTGCGAGCGATCCTCACGCGCCTGCTCGAGATGCGCAGCGCCGAGGCGATGGCCGCCCAGGGCCGGCTCAAGAAGCCTCGTGCGCGCGAGGAGCTGGTCCGCGTCGATCTCGACGCCGCGCAGCGCGACAAGACCGCCATGCATGCCGACGCCTTCGCGGAGAAGGCCGCCAACGGCGGCGGCAACATGGCGCTCGGTCTGATCGTCCGCCTCGGCCTCGTGGCGATCCACGCGCAGCTCGACGAGGGGTACAGCTGGGACAACGCGCTCGGCGGCGCCGACATGCCCGCGCCAAACTCCTTCCGCTCCCCCAAATTTGTCGCCGTCGCGGAGCGGATCGTCGCCACCCCCGGCTGCGGCCACATCGTCTTCCTCGAACCCCTCGCCGCGCAGATCTGGCTGCGCGAGGTCCTCGTCGAGTTTGGCATCCCGCGCGCCAAGATCGCCCTGCTCAATGCCCAGAGCGCCAAGCAGGCCACCGACCGCGTCCAGCTGGCCGAGGATTTTAATAAGGGCCGCTATATTGTCATCATCGCCAATTCGGTCGGCGGCGAGGGGGCCAACCTGCAACGGCGCACCTGCGCGGTGCATAACGTCGATCTCCCGTGGGATCCCATGACCCGCCGACAGCGCAACGGCCGGGCCGATCGCCAGGGCAACGAGCTCGACGCGATCGTGATCTATGACTACCTCGCGCGCAGCTCCGGCGATGGCCCGCGCTTCGCCAAGATCCAGGGCAAGGGAACCTGGATCGACCAGGTCATGGAGTCCGAGGACGACGTCGTGTCGAACCCCAGCGCCATGGTGGAGGTCTCGCCGATCGAGCTGATCGCCGACCTCACCACCGACCCCGCAAAGACCCGCGGGCTCCTCGAACAGCTCGCCCGCCAGGAGGCCGCCACCCGTCGCGGCAAATTGCTGCGCCAGGTCGCCCGGCTCATGCGCTCCGCCGACGCCAGATTTCGCGCCGCGGAGCGTGCCGACGAGCCCCTCGAAGCCGCGCGGCTGCGCCAGGAGGGCCAGGCCGAGATCACCAACCTGCGGGCCGTGGACGCCTCATTCTGGCCGTTCTTCGATCAAGCGCGGGCCATCGAGAAGCACCCGTCCCTGATCCCCGCGACCGGCGTCCCGTTCTACGAGGGCCTCCAATTGTGGCACATCGAGAACGGGCAACCGGTGCACCGCGAATACGGCCGTGTGGAGGATCGCCGGATCGGGGAGCGCCGCGCCGGTCGTGCCATCTGGACGACGGTTGGCCTCGACGGCCTCGAGCCGATCGCCCTCACCACCGCGAGCTTCACCGGCGGCTGGCCCGACGACGCCGCGACCACGCAGGCCGCCATCGCCGAGGCGCTCGACACGATGGGCCGCCGCGGCGCGTGGGAAGACCTCGGCCTCATGTGGGCGAGCGAGCGCTTCCTCGGCGTGTACTGGCCGCGCATCGCCGAGGCCGTACGCGACCGCCTCGCCGAGCGGACATGGTCCACCGGCGACGAGCTCTACCCGGCGCAGGACAGCCACGGCGCCCTGTTCCTCGCCAACACACGCAGCCTCGCCGGCATGCGCCTGTTCTCGCCGGGCACCGCCGGCTTCGCCGAGTTCCTACGAATCGCCGCCGCCAGCACATACACGGTGAGCGAGCTACGAGCCGCCGCGCGACTATGGTGGGAGCGCCCGATCCCCGCCGATTTCCGACCCTCGCGCCCCGCTGCCACGCCCACCGCGCCCGAATACCCCGAGATCGCTGTCCCGCTCATTCACCAGGATCCGTCCTCCGTCCCGATTCTCGAGCGAATGGTCGCCCGCCTCGGCGAGCGCTTCGCCGTCGTACCGGTGCGCAGCGGCCACGGCTACCGCGTGGTCGACCTGCGTACGCGAGACACCGATCGCATCTTCACCCAGATCCCCGCGGGCACGCTGCTCACCACGGTCTCTCTGCGGAGCTCCGGGAAGCACGAGGACCTCGGCGATTATGCCGAGCTCAAGCAAGCGATCCGCGACCGCGGCCGGCCGCAAGAGCAGTACCGAGAGATCCGTAGATATGTCACCGAGAACATCGACGAGCTCGGCGAGCAGCCCCAAAAAGCCGTCCCCGCCAGGCCCCCGACCCCCGCCGATAGCGCTGCACTCGATCGTTCCCTGGCCGCCGCCGACGAGATGCTCCGTAGCCTGCCGGCCGACCCACCCGTACGCGACCGCGGACGCTTCTACCGCGTCGGCGATCGCTGGTTCGGCGACACGGCGCTGATCCCCAGCAACGCGCGCCACATGCTCTACGGCGACTTTCAAGCCAAGGTCCCGGGTGGTGAACTCTACTTCTCGCGCCGCGACGACAAACAGCTCCCCGGCCAGTCCGGCCGCCTCCACGAGCTCTCCTTGCGCGACGGCACCGACCTACCCGGCGTGCTCGAGCGCCTCGCCTCCGCCGGCCTCGCGCAGTCTGGCGGCGCCTGGGACGACTGGCCGCGCCCGGCCGGCGACGTTGAAACAGTGCCGACCGCACCACTCGCCCAGGTCCCACCGCCCGACGACAGCAGCGAGGACGAGCCGACCCCAAGCCCAACCCCCACGCCAGACGTCTCGCTACTCGCCCCGCCGCCCATATCCGCCGCCGCTGGCGAGCTCGCCTTCATGGTCGACGCCAAGGAGCTCCAGGGCGCCCTCAACCTGATCCGCCGCGTCTCCGTGACCGGCGACGAGCAGCTCAGCCTCGTCCAGATCGAGTGCCGCGGCCACGTCTTCTTCCGCGTCGGCTCGCTCGATCAATACTTTGAGCTGCGCTTCACCACCACACGCTGCATCAGCCCCGGCGACGCCACCGTAGCCAGCAAGGACTTCGCCGCCCGCACCAAACACTTCACCTCCGGCGCGCTGCAGGTCCAGAAGAAGCCGCGGGAGCCGGCGCTGCAGGTTGGCCTCGTCGGCCGCCAGGTCTCGGTGCCGACCGTCGATTACGTGCCGGTCCGCCTCGACGCCGACCTCGACGGCAGCGCCCAGATCCCGCTGGACGCCTTCATGGACCTCCTCGACCGCACGCTGTTCGCCGTCTCGACCGACACGAACCGCCCCCAGCTCCACATGCTCGCCTTCCACGCTGAGGGCCAGCGGCTCACCGCAATCGCCAGCAATGGCCACATGCTCGCCCTCGCCTCCATCGACACCCCCGACGCAGCCGCCCTCGACAATCAGCGCATCGCCTACCCGGCCCTGGTCCGCCTGCAAAAGCTCCTGCAGGAGTACGAGAAGACCGTCCGCCCCGGCCGTCGCCGCAAGGACGCCGCCTCGCCGCCGCTGCGGATCCAGACCTCCACCACCGCCCCGAAGCGCCTCGCGCTGGCCACCGACCTGTTCACCTTCATCGCTGCCCGCGCGCCCGCTGACCCGATCCCCTATCAAGCTGTCATCCCCAAGCCCGGCGATCTGACGACCGTGTGCGTCGTGAACCGGGCCGAGCTGTTCGACGCCATGAAGCCGATCGCCGCCGCGAAGGAGCTCTCGCGCGTGCAGGTGGCCAGCCCGCTCGAGGTCACCAGCGACACCTTCAAATTCAACCTGCGCGACATCTTCATCGACGGCCCCAACCTCGAGATCGGCATCAACGCCGCCTACATGCGCGACGCCCTCGAGGGCCTGCGCTCCGGTGGCCCCCTCGTCGCGCTCGCGTTCACGACCCCGACCCAGCCGATCGTCGTCATCACCTGGCCGGACAGCGCCCTGCCAAAAACTCGCCGCGACGCCCGTGGCCCGGTGCTCGCCGCCCTTGAGTCCAACAACATCACGATCGTCATGCCCTACAGGCTCGGAAAATGAGGAGGACCCATGTTTGACCGCACAATGTTGACCCTCGGGGCGTTCAAGCTCGAGGCCGTGGTGCTCGCCCCCGGCGAGTCGAGCATCGAGGAGCTCGGCGAGCGAGCCATCGCCGTGATCCTCGTCTCCGGCAAGGCCAGCTGCAACGGCGTGACCCTCGAGCGCTGGCGCCACATGCCCGTGACCCGCACCTGCTGCCTCGAGTCGGTGGAGGGCTGCGTGGTCGCCCGCGTCGCCATCGACGGCAAGGAAGCCGTGCACCTCGGGAGGGCCCGCTGATGGTCGCCCCGACCCTGGCGACGCTCCCGGGCCTCATGGTAAGACCCCGACCATGCGCGCCGCCCTCCTGCCCCTCCTCGTCGCCCTCCTGGCCTGCAAGCCCGACACCGGCGACGAGACCGGCGGCTCGAGCAGCGGCGACGAGTGCTCCGACGAGCAGATCGGCGACCCCGATCCCAACTATCCGCCCTGCTCCTGCGACTACAAGTGCGAGGAGGGGGCAGAATGCCGCTTCACAGCCATGTCGAGCATTTGTAAGCCGGAATGCATGGAGGATGCTGAATGCCCCGCGCTCGCGGGTCTCGCGGCGACCTGCGACGGTGGGCACTGTACGGTCTACTGTGGCGACACGAAGCCTTGCCCGAGCGGGTACGTGTGCGTCGAGAACATCTCCTGTCAGGCCGAGCGCTGAGGTAGGTGCACGGTGGTAGCGCTGCGGCCGGGCAGCGCCGAGTTTGGCGCCGCCTTTGGCGAGGCGATCAACGAGTACGAGCGATTCGAGTCCGAATTCCCGACGCACCAGGAGATCCAGAATTCTTGGCTTGACCCCTCCGTGGGGGTGAGCCTCGGACTGGACCGATTCGATACCACCGCGGCGAGGCAAGCCCGCGACTTGCACAAGGGGTCGCGGATGATGCTCTTCGATCTCGCCACCAACTTTGGCACCGAGATCACGAGGTACAACAACTACCCGTCGGACCTGCTCGGCGGGTTGAAGTCTGTCATCGACGCGACTCCGATCGGCACAGCACTGTCCGAGCTCGACGTCGCCGACATCTTCGACGCGGCCAGCAAGGGGAACGCGGGCAAGGTCGTGGCCACCGTCACGCTCGGTGTGGGCCTCGCCGCCGTGGGCACCGCGGTTCCCGTCGTGGGCCAGATCGGCGCAGCGATCGCGGCCCTTGTGACCGGCATCGTCAAGATCATCAAGGCGCGGAAGCAGAAGCAGGACAAGAACGACGCCGCCGTGCGCGAGGCCATGTACCGCTCGTTCCCGCCGCTCCAGACCGCCGACAGCGTGACCGACTCCGGCCTGGTCCAGAATCAGGTCCGCACCACCCTGCAAACCCAGGACTGGACACGCCTGTTTCTCCCGCGCTTCAAAGGCGAGTGGGTAGGCATCGAGCGCGACAAGGGCTTCGCGTTCGCCCAGGGGAAGGTCGACAAGTGGAGCGACGAGTTTGCCGGCGACGAGGGCGAGGCGTTTGTTCCCTCGGGCGGCGTCGGCCTGATCCCCGGCACCACGATCCTGACCTCGGTGATCCAGGTCAACCTCGACCCGCGCGGCGCCGCCTTCAAGGCGTTCCTCAATAAGGGCAGCGACCCGCGCGGCGCCGTCAGCCACAGCAACCCCGTCAGCGGCGCGCAGTACATCATCGACACCGGCAGCTTCTACCCCTCGACCGCCCGCCTCGCCGGGCTCGCGTGGGAGTGGGCGACCAAGCCCGGCTCCCCGTATCTCTACCGCCTCGACTGCGTCCGCATGCACGCCGAGTGGCTCGCCTACTGCGAGGCCGGGATCGACTATCTACGCGAGCGCGTGTTCCCGTGGTGGTCCAAGAACCTCAACGGCGACGGCACGACCCAGAGCCGCAACCTCGAGGGCTTCTTCGGCGCCGCGGTCTACTACGGCGTCGGATCGTGGGCCTGCCAGACCCTCGGCGGCACGAATCTCCACCCCATCTACACAAAGCTCGACATCCCGGTCGGCCGCTTCCGCGGTGACATGAAGGCCAGCAACCTCTACCCCGGCAGCGTGCACTCCGGCGGCTTCCTCCCGATCCTCGCCGAGCCGACCAAAGGCTTTCAGAGCTGCATGGGCACCATCTACTATCGCAACCCGGCGATCCACGACACGCTCAACGCGCTGCAAAAACGGCAGCGCCACAACCTCAAATACAGCCTCGTGTCCGCCTACGTGCGCCGCAGCGACGCCGCCTTCGCGGGCGACGCCAGCTTGCTGTCGTTGCTCGACGACATGCGCGCCCAGCTGCTCAAGAGCGAGGCCCGCATGGCGATCAACATGCTCGACGTCCCCGAGGGCGAGCGCCACAACGGCAAGGACTGGCGCGCCCAGCTCCTCGCGGCCGGGGTCCCCAAGGTGCCGAGCAGGTTCGGGATCCAGGCCCGCCTCAGCGCCAGCGACGGCAAGCCGGACGAGCCGGAGCCCGACGTGCCGCCGCTCCGGGTCGGCAACCCCGTGCCCCCGGCGTGGGATGACCCGCCCGTTCGCCGTGGCCGCCAGGACCGCGACGCCGACCCGGCGGTGCTGGGCGACGACCCGCCCGCGCTGTGGACACGCGAGCGGGCCATGGCGGCGGGCATCGGTGGCTTCGGCGCCCTGTTCGCCGCCGGGTGGGCTTTGAGCAAGGTCTACAAGCGGAAGTCGGGGCCGCTGTAGTCCCCACTTGCATCGGCGATCGCCGATCATTGCAACGGCGCGAGCGCCACGCCCTGCGCGTCGAGCCAGCGACCGAGGTTCTGGCTCTCGACCAACGCGGCGGTGCCCTCGACGAGCTTCGTGCTGACGCGGCCATCGGCGGCGATCGTCAGCTCGAAGCGGGCCCGCTCGATCTTCGGCGGCGGCGCCTTCGTGATGCCGTCGCCGAGGGCCTGCTGGCGCCCCTCGATCTGCAGCGGCACCTCGAGCACACACTTCGCTGGCTCGCCCGAGCCGGGCGTGCGCACGCACAGGTGGGCCGACTGCGTCGCCATCGAATAGGCGATGTCCGCCCGGTTGTCCTGCTCGCCCTCGGTCTGCTCGCCGTCGATGCGCAGCAGCTCACGCCCGTCGCTCAGGGTCCTTCGCTCGCCGCGCAGATAGCGAAACGCGTAGAAGCCATAGTCCCAGCCCGCCATCTCGAGCACCGAATAGCCGCGGTCGCTGCCCTCGACGAGATAATACTGCTTGCCACCGAGCTCGTCCTCGACGGTGAGGGTGTGGAGATCGGCGTCGGCGAGCTCCTTCAGCGGCGCGAGCTTGCAGGGGTCGCTCAGCTCCGACCCATTGATGCAGCCGCACAGCGCGGCCTTCGGACGCCACGCATGGCAGGCGTCGGGACCGGTCGCGGCGTCGGCCGCCTGCAGCTTGCCGAGCCGCGCCTGCACGACCTTGTTGGGGCGCAGCGTCAGCGACTCCTTGTACGCGGTCGCGGCCGCGGCGACGTCGCCCCCCGCCTCGACGATGCGCCCGAGGTTGTACAACATCGCCGCGCGGCGCCGCGGCTCGCTGACCTTCGCCAGCGCCGCATCGGTGTGGCTGCGCGCGCCCGTCAGGTCGCCCGCGTTGAACTCGGCCCAGCCGAGCTCGGCGAGCAGCGCGGCGTCGTCGGGCGTACGCTCGACCGCCGCTGCGAAGCCCGCCCGCGCCGCCGCCCAATCGCCGCGCTTCGCCGCCGCGTGGGCCTCCGCGAGATCGACGGCGCCCTGCGCCGGCTTCGGCTCCTCGCCGCTCGCGGGCTTCGTCAGCGTGCTGTCGGTCACCGGCATGACCGGCACGACCGGCACGACCGGCACGACCGGCACGACCGGCACGACCGACACAGCCGGCGCGGGCGTCTGCGCGGCGACCGGGGCGGCCTGCTCCGGCCCAGGCGTCGGCGCCCCGGAGGTACATGAGCACAGCACCAAACCCGGCAGCCAGGCCGCCCACCCCCTGCATCCACGAGTCACGGCAACCCCTATAACTCGGTGTCTCCGCCGCTGGCGCGGGCCACCGTGATATTGTCGCGTCGTGCACGCTGCGCAGGTGCCTTGCTTCACTCCCCCTGCGTACCGGCTCGATCGACGGTGGTTGCTGGCGCGGTGAGCCGATAGACGTGCCCATGTTCGAGCATGAGGGAGCCGTCGCTCTCCCACCGGCGCTGGACCGCTGGGTAGTCCAGGTGACCGAGGATCCACGAGCACGCGGGTGTCACCTCGGGTTCGAGCATCGCCCGCAGGTACGCCGCGATGGAGCTGTACGAGCCCAGGTACTCCACCCCCTCAGGGAGGGTGTCGCTCGGGTCTGGCATGGGGACCGGGAGATCGAGTTCGTCATCCGCGAGGTCAACATCGATCTCGTCGACCAGGTGGGGGTGGGAGGGGGGCTCGGGCGGTTCGGGGCAGGTCATGTGGTTCTCCAAGAACGCGGAGTATTCACGGACATTTCATCCGCGAACATTCTATTCACAGACTATTCACGAATGCAAGAGGTCTTCCGGGGCTGAAGTCGCGCCGATAGACTCCCGGCGGTGCCTGGCATCGAGGACACGAGATGGGCCACGACCGCGGAGGTCTGTGCCGCGGGAGGGATCTCGGGGCCGACGGCGTTCCGGTGGGGGCAAAAGGGCGTCCTGCCGGCGCCCCAGAAGGTCCATGGCGGCCAGCGGGGGCTGAGTTCACGCTGGCCGCTGCACGCGCCCGCCCAGGCCGCCTGGGTGAAGGCCAAGCTCGACCGAGGTTTCTCCTTCGAGGAGATCGCGGCCGCCCTCGCAGCCGGCGAGTTCAAACCCGCGCCTGCTTCCGGGGATGGACAGGGCGCGCCGTAGGCGCTGGAGTCCGTGGATGACACCACCCCCCGCCACCGGGCCCGAGGCTGTAGCCCGAGTCGAGATTGACGCCGCCTTTGTCGCCGCGGGGTGGGTCCTCCAGGACCGCGACGCCATGAACCTGTCTGCGGGCGTGGGCGTCGCCGTTCGCGAGTTCAAGCTCAAGCGAAACCACGGCTACGCCGACTACCTGCTGTTCGTGAACGGCAAGGCGGTCGGTGTCCTCGAGGCCAAGCAGGCCGGCAACACCCTGAGCGGCGTGGAGCCCCAGCTCAACAAATACGCCACCGGCCTGCCCGACGGCCTCAACCCGCCGGTAATGCCGCTTCCGTTTCTCTATCTGAGCACCGGCGAAATCACCAAGTTCACCAACCTGCTCGACCCGGAGCCCCGCAGCCGCCGCATCTTCCACATCCACGGGCCCGAGACGCTCGCCGACTGGCTCGACGCGCCGACCCTCGACGCCTGGGTGAAGGACCACGGCGCATACACGGCGGCGGACGACACTAAGCCCTCGACGCTGCGCGCCCGCCTGCGGGCGATGCCCCCGATCGAGCCCGGCCAGCTCTACCCCAACCAGCGCACAGCGGTCGCCAACCTCGAGCGCTCGCTGCGACTCGACAAGCCGCGCTCCCTGCTGCAGATGGCGACCGGCTCGGGCAAGACGCTCACCTCGATCGCCGAGATCTACCGCCTGATCAAGTTCGGCGGCGCTCGTCGCGTGCTCTTCCTCGTCGACCGCAGCAACCTCGGCGAGCAGGCGGAGAAGGAGTTTCAGAGCTACGAGACCCCCGACGATCACCGCAAGTTCACCGAGCTGTACAACGTCCAGCGCCTCACCTCGAACACCATCGGCGCCTCGTCACGCGTGGTCATCACGACGATCCAGCGCCTGTTCTCCATGCTCAAGGGCGAGGCAGCGTTCGAGGAGCCCGAGGGCGACGAGGCCCAGCTCGACGCACCCGATACGCTGACCAAGGAGGCAATCCCCGTCAGCTTCAACCCGACGATCCCCCCCGAGCACTTCGACGTCATCTTCGTCGACGAGTGCCACCGCAGCATCTACTCGCAATGGCGCCAGGTCCTCGAGTACTTCGACGCGTACCTCATCGGCCTGACGGCGACGCCGGCCAAGCACACCTTCGGCTTCTTCAATCAGAACCTGGTCATGGAGTACGGCCACGAGGAGGCCGTCAGCGACGGCGTCAACGTCGACTTCGAGATTTACAAGGTCCGCACCAAGATCACCGAGGGCGGGTCCACGATCGAAACCGACGACGGCACGATGATCGGCCTCCGCGACCGCCGCACCCGCCGGGTCCGCTGGGAGACGCCCGACGTGTCCCTGAGCTACTCGGGCAGCGACCTCGACCGCAACGTCGTCGCCACCGACCAGATCCGCCTCATCGCCCGCACCTTCCGCGACAAGGTGCTCCGCGAGACCTTCGCCGAGCGCAAGGAGGTCCCCAAAACGCTGATCTTCGCCAAGGACGACTCGCACGCCGAGGACATCGTCGAGATCTTCCGCGAGGAGTTCGGCCGCGGGAACGAGTTCTGCACCAAGATCACCTACAAGACGACTGGCAAGAAGCCCAAGGAGCTCATCCAGGACTTTCGCACCGGCTACTACCCGCGCGTCGTGGTCACGGTCGACCTGATTGCCACGGGCACGGATATCCGGCCGGTCGAGATCGTGATGTTCATGCGCTCCGTGAAGAGCCGCGTATTGTTCGAGCAGATGAAGGGGCGCGGCGTCCGTGTCATCGACCCCAACGAGCTCAAGGCCGTCACGCCCGACGCGAAGGCCAAGACGCACTTCCTGATCGTGGACTGCGTCGGCGTGACCGAGACCGACCTGCCCGATACGCAGCCGCTCGACCGCCAGAAGCACGTACCCCTGCGCGCGCTACTCAACCACGTCGGCATGGGAGGTACCAGCCCGGACGCGCTCTCGTCGTTGGCCAGCCGGCTTGCCCGGCTCGACAAGCAGTGTGGGCCCGAGGAGGTCCAGCAGGTGCTCAAGGCCAGCGGGACGACGCTCAAGAGCATCAGCCACGCGATCATCGAAGCGCTCGATCCGGATCGCCAAATCGCCGCGGCGCGCCAAGCCTTCAAGCTCCCGCCCGAGCAGGAGCCCTCGGATGCGCAACTCAAAACGATCACCGAGACCCTGCTGAAAGCCGCCGCCGCGCCGCTGGCCGGCAACCCCCCGCTGCGTAAGCTCGTGCAGGAGCTCAAGCGGCAGTTCGAGCAGATCATCGACGAGGTCTCCCAGGACGAGCTGCTCGCCGACAGGACCGGCCTTTCGGTCGAGGCCCGCGACAAGGCCCGCAGCATGGTCGTCTCCTTCGAGACGTTCTTGCGGGAGCACAAGGACGAGATCTCCGCGTTGCAATTCTTCTTCTCGGTGCCCCACCGCGACCGGCTGCACTACAGCGATATCAAGGAGCTGGCCAAGGCCGTGACCACGCCCCCGCGGTCGTGGACGCCCGACAAGCTCTGGCACGCGTACGAGCTGCTCGACAAGGACAAGGTCCGCGGGGCGTCCAGCACGCGGCTGCTCACGGATATCGTCTCGCTGGTGCGCTATGCGCTGCATCAGGACGATGTGCTGGTCCCGCACACGGAGCGGGTCAAGCAGCGATTTGAAAACTGGATGGCGCAGCAGGCCAACTCGGGGCGGAAATTCTCGGCGGAGCAGGTTGCCTGGCTGGGGATGATCCGGGACCACGTGGCCGCGAGCTGGGAGATCGAGATCGACGATTTTGATAACGTGCCGTTCGTCCAGGAGGGCGGGCTCGGTAAGGCGATGCAGGTGTTTGGCAAGGAGTTGGTGGTGTTGATTCAGCAGATCAACGAGGCGGTGGCGGCGTGAATGAAAATGACCTTTGGGAGTTGCCAAAAGCATGGTGCTGGAGCGAGGTTGCCCCACTGGTCGACGGGATCTCCGCGGGTAAGAGCTTCAAGTGCGATGAGCGCCCCCCGGCAGATGATGAAATTGGCGTCGTCAAGGTAAGCGCCGTGACATGGGGCTTCTACAACGAGTTGGAGAGCAAGACTTGCACCCGCCCCGAACTTGTCGACCCGGAGCTATTTGTTAGAACTGGTGACTTCCTTTTCAGTCGAGCAAATACCATCGAGTTGGTTGGGGCATGCGTCATCGCGGACCGCGTGACACGCAAGGTAATGCTGAGCGACAAGATCCTGCGCTTCTCGGTCCGGTCCGGATGGGATAGATGGCTGCTGTGGTCCCTGCGGAGCAGCCACGGCCGCGCCGAGATTGAGCGACTGGCCAGCGGCAACCAAGACTCGATGAGAAACATCGGACAGTCACGGATTCTCTCGATCCGGATTCCAATCCCGCCGCAGGGCGAACAAGGCCGTGTTGTTGACGCGATCGAATCGTACTTCTCACGGCTAGACGACGCGGTCACAACCCTGGAGCGGGTGGAGCGCAACCTCAAGCGCTACCGGGCATCGGTGCTCAAGTCGGCCGTCGAGGGCCGGCTCGTGCCCACCGAGGCGGCACTGGCCAAACAAGAGGGCCGCACCTACGAACCCGCCTCCGTCCTCCTCGAACGCATCCTCTCCGAACGCCGCCGCCGCTGGTCCGAGTCCGGCAAGAAGGGCAAGTACCAGGAGCCCACGCCCCCCGACACCACCAACCTCCCCATGCTCCCCGAAGGCTGGTGCTGGGCATCGATGGATCAGTTCCTTGTGTGGATCGAGGCAGGAAAAAGCTTTCGGTGTGAAGAGCGACCACCGAATCCTGATGAGATCGGAGTAGTCAAGGTCAGCGCCGTTAGTTGGGGACGCTTTCAGGAAAACGAAAGCAAGACCTGCAATCGGGCCGAGCACGCGAACGAGGAACTTCTCATTCGACCTGGCGATTTCTTGATCAGTCGGGCGAATACGGTCGGACTTGTGGGCGCATGTGTGATCGCTGGTCCCGTCTCGCTACGAGTCATGCTTAGCGACAAGATCCTACGCATGCATATTGCTGGGGATCATAAGGAATGGCTGCTGTGGGTACTGCGCAGTGGCTTCGGGCGATTCCAGATAGAAGCGCTCGCAACAGGAAACCAAGACTCAATGCGGAACATTGGACAGACAGCAATCGGCAGCATCTGCGTACCGCTTCCTCCAGAGTCGGAGAGTCGGAGAATCGTCGCAGATGTCGAGAGCCAGATCTCCATGGCGGACCATGCGGCGGGGACCACTAAGTGGTCTCTTGTTCGCGCTTCACGCCTCCGCCAGTCCATCCTCAAGTGGGCCTTCGAGGGCAAGCTCGCCGATCAGGACTCCACTGACGAGCCCGCCTCTCTCCTCCTGGAGCGGATCAAGGCGGAGCGAACCACTACCAAACCCGCCACGCCGACCACCCCGCAGCGCAAGGCCGCGAAGAAGAAAGTTCGAGCATGAGCGACAACGCCGGAAGAATCGTCCAGAAGCTGTGGAGTTACTGCAACGTCCTGCGCGACGACGGGCTGAGCTACCAGGACTACCTGGAGCAGCTCACCTTCTTGCTCTTCTTAAAAATGGCCGACGAGCGCGCGGCCATGCTCAGCAAGGACCAGCCGATCCCGAAGGGCTACCGCTGGTCGGACCTGGCCAACCCGCAGATGGAGGGCGACCGGCTCGAGATCCACTATCGAAAGACCCTCGAGACCCTGGGCAAGCAGGGCGGCATGCTGGGGATCATCTACCGCAAGTCGCAGAACAAGATCCAGGACCCGGCCAAGCTCCGCCGGCTGATCGTCGATCTGATCGGCACCGAGAGCTGGTTGGTCATGTCGGCCGACGTCAAGGGCGACGCCTACGAGGGCCTCCTTGAAAAGAACGCCCAGGACGTGAAGGGCGGCGCGGGCCAGTACTTCACGCCCCGGCCGGTCATCCAGGCGATGGTCGAGTGCATGCAGCCCCAGCCCGGCGAGGTCATCTACGACCCCGCGTGTGGCACCGGCGGCTTCCTGCTCGCGGCTTACGACTACATCGCCGGCCAGGGCAAGCTCGACCGCGATCAGAAGAATCACCTGCGCTACAAGGCCCTGCACGGCGTGGAGCTGGTGGACGGCGTCTCCCGCCTGTGCGCCATGAACCTGTTCCTGCACGGCGTCGGCCCCGACGACAACGAGCGCGAGCCGCCGATCAAGACCGAGGACGCGCTGCGCAACGAGCCCAGCGACCACGCCGACGTGGTGCTGACCAACCCGCCCTTCGGCAAGAAGTCCTCGGTCACCGTGGTCAACGAGGAGGGTGACACCGACAAGGAGACCCTCACCTACAACCGGCCGGACTTCTGGGTCACCACCTCGAACAAGCAGCTCAACTTCGTGCAGCACGTCAAGTCGCTGCTCAAGGTCCACGGCCGGGCCGCCGTCGTCGTCCCCGACAACGTGCTCTTCGAGGGCGGCGCCGGCGAGACCGTGCGCCGCAAGCTCCTCCACGAGTGCGACGTGCACACGCTGCTGCGCCTGCCGACCGGCATCTTCTACGCCCAGGGCGTCAAAGCCAACGTCCTCTTCTTCGAGCGCAAACCCGGCGCCGCCAAGCCGTGGACCAAGAAGGTGTGGGTCTACGACCACCGCACCAACTGCCACTATACCCTCAAGACCAAGCCGATGACGCGCGCCAACCTCGACGAGTTCGTCGCGTGCTACCGGCCCGGCGACGTCCAGAACCGCAAGCAGACCTGGTCCGAGAAGAAGAACCCCGAGGGCCGCTGGCGCTCCTACACCTTCGACGAGATCGCCGCCCGCGACAAGTGTAGCCTCGACCTCTTCTGGCTCCGCGACGAGTCCCTCGAGGACTCCGCCAGCCTCCCCGACCCCCACATCCTCGCCCAGGAGATCGCCGACGACCTCCGCTCCGCCCTCGCCCAGATCGAAGACATCCTCGGCGACCTCGAGCAGCGCATCGGCCCAAAACACAGTGAAATGGCCTCCAATCCAGTACGACGATGCTAGAAATCTGTGGACATCAAGAGGCGGCCACCCTCCGCCTGCACCGGCTGCTGCATGAGCGGTTTGACGCAGACGAACTTCGCGCTTTCCTTTCGAATCTCCCCGACGCTCAGGCAGTCGCCAGATCGTTACCCGGCGCCATCGCCAGTCATGAGCAGCTCGTCACTGCTGCCGTACAGCTTTTGGAGCGGCACGGCTTGCTGAACCGCGAGTTCTTCAGCCGACTCATCCACGCCCGCCCTCGTCGCGCCTCCGACATTCGGGAAGTTGCCCGGGCGCTGGCGATCGATGTGCCGGATTCGATGATGGTGGCAGCCGAGACCGGCACCGAACTGGACGCGATGCTCCGCGAACAGGCCGACACCCATTTTGTCGACCACCTCGTGTCCATGACCCGGCACCTCCCCCACGACCACCCGCTCGTCCATCGCGTTCACCTGATGATCGCCGATCTTCGCCAGCACCGACGCGAGCGCAAGGATGGCATCGATTTCAGCGAACAAGTCGCCGTCCCTGTGTTCGAGCTGGCGCTCGCCCTTGCGACCGTGCGTCCGCCGGCCTCTCCGAGCCCGGAGATGGACGCCAGCGGAACGAGCGCTCGAATGTTTCACGCCGCAATCATCGAGGCAGTCCAGGAAAATGACGGCGAGCGCGCGGTCAAACGCCTGCTGGACTTCACGCGAATGGCCGGCCCACGAAGTGGGGCGGTCAATCGAGCCACCCTGCTCGCCGCCACGCTCCACGACCTCGGCCGTCGCTTTCGCTATACACCCATGCCGCAAGAGGCCAGGAACGAATGGCACAACAGCCTCGGCCGCATCCTCGAACTCGCCGATGAGACTCTCGTCGCCTCGACCGAACTCGACAGGTCCATGGCTGCTCCACGCCCGTCGACACACGAGGAGGGTGGCCGCTTTCACGACGCCCGCGAGGCATTCTCTCGCGCCCGCCACCACCCGCAGAATCTCGCACATGGGCACATCACAGTTCGAGCGCATGCTATCTCCAAGCGCCTGAGCGGGCGGCCCGGCTCCTTCGTGCTCCGAGACCTCTCGTTAGACCTTCGAGCCGGCGAAATCACCGGGCTCGTCGGGCCGAACGGCAGCGGAAAGACCACACTGCTGCGGATCATCGCCGGCGAACTGTCCCACGACGCCGGCGTCCTGACCTACCCCGGCCTGGACCCCCGCGGCCGTCCAGGTCGTCCAGACTGGACTCGAATCCGTCCCCGGATCGGGTACGTCGCCCAGCGCCCGCCACGCTGGCCTGGACGGCTCGCAGAGAACCTCCATCGCTGGGCCGCCCTATACGGCATCTACGGCGACGCAAATCGTGACGAGGTCGAATTCTACCTCCACCGCCTGGACCTCGAGCGTTTCCGGAACTGCACCTGGTCCGAAATTTCAGGCGGCTATCAGATGCGATTCGAACTGGCCCGCGTTCTCTGCGGCTCGCCCCAACTCCTCGTGCTGGACGAGCCGCTCGCCCCCCTTGATCTCGCTACCCAGAATCTCTACCTCCAAGACCTCCGAGATCTCGCCTCGACGCCGGCACGCCCCATCGCGGTGGTCGTCAGTTCCCAACACATCTATGAAATCGAGACGATTGCGGACTACATGCTCAGCCTTGGAGAGGAGGGGGCCGTCCAATACTCTGGCCCTGCCCGGGCTACGCGTACCACGGGTGATGCTCGCTTCTTTGAACTCGAGGCTGACCTCACGCCGCAGCACTTGGACGATCTACGCGCCACAAAAATCGTACGAGAGACTCGCTGGCATGGCCGCCGCTTACTCCTTAGCACCCCAACAGACACCTCGGCCGCAGACTTAGTCGACTGGCTGCGAAGCAAAAAAATTGACATAATCTTCTTTCAGGATATTAGCGGCCCGTGTTTAAGAATCGCAAAATGGGGACAATGACAATTAAAACCGTGTTCGGTAGAGTCTGGCTAAGGCTGGACCAGTACCTCCTCTGCCAGCACCCTGTCGCATGGTCGCTCCGCGTCCATTATGTACTGGCCTTTTTTACCCCGGCTCTGTTTCTCTCCACTCTCTACGCGTCCTTGGTCCCTCTAGGAATTGACTCGGTACCTTACACGGAAACCATCTTACTCTTGGGGGGAGCCATCTCGATGGTAGCGGCTTCGGTCTGGTTCCTAATGTGCCAAGCCACGCTCCGCTGCGCGAATGCACCGCTTCGGAGTGGATGGTTCGTCACGCGACTCTCCTGCATCGGGCTCATCGCCTCTCCAGGATTCATTGCCGCCAATATCGTGAATTACAGGCTCACCCAAAACTCGATTGTCGATGCCGCGGAAGCTATCTCTAGAAGCTATGCGGATATGTGTAGTTGTACCATGGGTCGCATTAGCACCTCAATCGAAGAAGGACTCGATAGACATGTGTTGGCGTTTTGCGAGGCTCACCATATTCCACCCGTGGACTGCACATTGAAAAAAGTCTCCAGGTCTCCATACTTTGCGGGACTCGGTATGTTGAGGCTTTGCGGGCTACCCAAAATCTATGCATCCAGCGACATCGCCTGTAACCCAGCGAGCCTCGACGCCGCCCAAAAGACTGTCCTCGAGCACCACTGTACATCTTACGACTGCATAGAAAACATACGTCGCATTAATGATGCCCAGATCGGCCCCGGGGAGCGGGACTCCGCCTCGCTGCCGGGACGACGGGAGTACATCGATGCCCTCCTTATTTGCCTCCATATAACCACCCTTGGATGCGTTCTTTCTTACGCCACTTGGAGGGGGGTCATCAAGTTGGTGGCTGGAGTGTCCATCCTATGGATTTCATTCGCAATGCTGAGTTTTCTGCTAGACGAAACGATTCCAGGTGAAGCATATCTGTGTGTACCAATTTCAATTTTCGGAATCGGACTTGCAAATGTTATTCGCGCAGTGCTCATAGGCCGCCGCGGAAATGGGCTACTAACAGATACCTGTCTCCCGGCCGTTTATCTCATGACACCCGTGATCCCATTCTTCTTTGTCGGCTTTCTACTCCTCCGCGGCGCCCCGCCCGACGGGGCCACGGCCCTCGTCGAGGAAGTGATCCGCTCGACGGCCGACTTCGCCGGTGCGCCGGGCTTCGCTTGGACGATGGCCCTGGCGCTGGTCTGGACGATCGCCGTAATGGGCGTCGTTGAACCCCTTGCCCGGCGCTGGGCACAGCTCCCCCGTTGAGGTCACGCCAAGACTGATCGCCGGGAGACCGTCCCCTCCTCGGCGACAACTCCTGCGTCCGAACCTCGCGCTGCGACCACGCGCGGCACAGAGAAAGCTCAAATGGTCGAAAAGTTGACGGAATTCAACGTTGCTCCTGGCGATGATGCTTCGATTGAGGCATGGCAAACGTTTGGGCGCGCACAAAAGAAGCGAGCCGATCGACTCCAGAATGAAAATCGACAGGTCCGCGGACACCTAAATCGGCTAAGAAAGGAAGTTAAAAAGAAAGATGCTGCATGTGAACATTACAGGTCAAAAATTGCGCAACTTGAAGGTTCGCGCGATCATGAATCAAGCTCGCCTTGGGAGTGGCTAATGAGTATGTCGCGTCTGTTTAGGGGCGGGCGTTAAGAGCGTTGACCAGCCGGGACTTTCATCCGGCAATGAGTGTGCCTTAGCAAAGCGCACACAACCCACATTCCGAGTCCTTCTTCAAGCACCTCAAGCACGGCCCGCACTTCCCCGACCGCTTCGCGTCCCTCGCCGAGGCCCTCGCCTTCTGCCGCGAGTTCTTCGCCTGGTACAACCACGAGCACCGCCACAGGCCACAGCGGCCTCGCCTTCTTCACCCCGTTGACGGTCCACCACGGCAAGGTCGAAGGTCGAACAGCTCGCCACCATCCGCAACGACGCCCTCGCCGCCGCCTACGCGCTCCACCCCGAGTCCGCGCTTGGGCGCCCTCGAGGTCCTGATCGACCTGACGAAGCCCCAGCAGATCGACGCCGCCGATCGTCGCCCTCGCCCGCGTTCCAAAAGAGATCCATCGTCGGCCTGCCTGGGCACGATACAGGCGGGTCCGGTACCGCACCAGATGGGGACGCACGGGCAGAGTAGGTCCGCCACCCGCTGTCGCGGCCGCAACGACCCGAGGGACATCGCAGCGACGGCGGTGGAGTGCTCGGCGTTGACGGGCTAAGTCGGGCTCGATAGTGCGCTTCTGCGGCTGTCGGGAGCGGTGCTGGTTAGCGACTTTGAGCCGCGGTCCTCCAAGCTGGGCTGAGGCGCTGGTATCGGCTTCCATTCGATCTCTCCCGATGATAGTATCACCAATGAGCGATTATGTCCGACAGCGATATCAGACGCCAGCGCGTCCTCAGCCAACTCGACGAAGACATCCAGTTCTTCCGCAAGACGGCCAAAGCAATGCGGACGTTGTACCGATTCGCTCAGGTGTGCAGTCTTGGGTGCGCCTCCGCAGTCCCCGTCCTGATCGCCGCTGACATTGGTGGCAATTTCGCTCAGGCCACGGTTGCTGCGGTCGCTGCGTTTGCCACGGCGTCCATAGAAGTGTTTAACCTGAAAGATGAATGGATAAGCCACGTGTTCGCACGGCAAATGCTCATTGATGAACGATTGGCTTTCGAATTGCGTGCGGGGCCGTACTACGCGACAGATGACCTGGAGGAGGCGCTAGCAAACATTCTGAATCGGCGAAAAATAATCCATGATACCAGCCTCAGCAATTGGAAGGAAATGCATCGTCAAGACGATAGGAGCGGCCAACGCAGGGGGCAACCCTCGCAGCGCACATAGTTCGCCGTGCACGGCGTTCCAGGACCCGGATGGCGATGGTTGAATCATTAGTCGGAGGCCCTTTTTCCGAGACGGCGCTCGCTCCCGGGGCTGCCACGACCGAGCTTCCGGTTTCGCCGACCGACGCGACGGTCGTCGGCGGTGGCTTGCGGCCAGTTCTCGCCGCCCCGCCCGAGTCGGCGAGGATCGGTCGCTACGTCATCCTCGAGGTCCTCGGCTCGGGCGGCATGGGGGTGGTCCTCGCTGCCTATGACCCAAAGCTCGATCGCAAGGTGGCGATCAAGTTGATCCATGGACGACACCAGGGCGACCACACGCTACGTGCGCGGATGGAGCGCGAAGCCCAGGCAATGGCCAGGCTCTCACATCCGAATGTCGTGACCGTCTACGAAGTCGGTGAACACCAGGGCGACCTGTACTTGGCGATAGAATTCATCAAGGGCAGTGACCTCGGCCATTGGTTACGCGAGCGGCCGACGACTTGGCGGCAGGTGCTGGCTTTGTTCTTACAGGCGGGACAGGGCCTCGCTGCGGCGCACCAGGCCGGGATCGTCCACCGCGACTTCAAGCCCCCCAACGTGTTCGTCGGTGACGACGGGCGCGTGCGCGTCGGTGACTTTGGGCTGGCGCGGCAGGAGGGCGAGGTCAACGCGGAGGCTGTAGCTATGCGGGCTCGGGCGCAGGTCGACTCCGGCGTGCTGGCGATCCGTCACGACCTGACGGCAACCGGCGCGATCATGGGGACGCCCGCTTATATGGCGCCGGAGCAGTTCGCGGGCGAGGCGACTGACGCTCGCACCGATCAGTTCTCGTTCTGTGTGGCGTTGTGGGAGGCGCTCTACGGAGCGCGGCCGTTCCCGGGCGAGACCCTGGCGGAGCTTGTGGTGGCGGTGATGAGCGGCCGCCCGCCGACGCCGCCCGCAGGCCGTAACGTGCCGGTGTGGGTACGGCGGGTGCTCGAGCGCGGACTATCCCTGGCGCCGGGCGACCGCTACCCGACGACCGAGGCGTTGCTTGCGGCGCTGCTGGCCGACCCGACGCGGCGACGGGCCATCATGGTCGGGATCACCGCGGCCGCGCTGGCGATCGCGGGAGGCATCGGTGCACAGAGCTGGCGGGAGGCGCGGCAGATGGAGGCGTGCGTAGCAGAACGGGGGAGCCTCGACGGCGTGTGGGACGAGGCTCGTCGCCAAGAGGTCCGGGGCGCATTCTTGGCGACCGGCGTGCCCTTCGCGCAGGAGACATTCGTCCGAGTGGAACGCGGCCTCGACGGCTTCGCTGAGACTTGGACTAGCGAAGCGGAGGCCCACTGCGAGGCCGTACGCCGCGACGACGCGGATGTCGAGGCCTGTATTGCACGCAGGCGCGTCGAGCTACGTGCGCTCGTCGATGTGTTTGCACAGGCCGACATAGCGACGGTCGAGCATGCCAACGTTGCCGTTGAGCGTCTCCGCGACCCCGAGTTGTGTGGCAATCCGGAAGCCCTCGCGGCCGAGCAGAAACTTGTTCCCCTCCCTGCCGATCCAGCGCTCGCCGCCGCGGTGTCGATGCTCCGTGAGCGGCTCGCCACCATCCACTTTCTCCAGCTAGCCGGACGCTTTGATGAGGGGCTTCAGCGTGTCGGCCCGCTCGTCGAGAAGGCGCGGGCGCTCGGCCATCCGCCGCTGCTTGCGGAGGGGCTGCTCCAGCAGGCTGTCCTTTGGGGCAAGAAGGCCGACTACCCGGCTGCTGACGCCGGCCTGCTCGCCGCGATCATGGAGGCCGAAGGCGCCGGACACCATATCGTCCGCGCGGAGGCGCTGGTCCACCGGATCGAGCTCGCGGGCTCTTTGCAGGCCCGCGCCGAGGCCGTCGCCGACTCGATCGCGCCGACCCGCGCGCTCGTCCACCACCTGGCCCCGGGGGGCGTGCTCGAGGGTCGCCTCCTCGTCAACATCGGCCTCGTGCGTTACCGTCAGGGCGACTACATCGGCGCCGTGGAGTCGCACGAACAGGCGGTCGCGTTGCTCGAGCTCGTGCTCAAGGAAGGCGACCCCGAATTCCTCGGTGCGCTCCAGGAGCTCGGGCGTTCGTACTGGCGGAACGGCGATATTGAGGCCGCGCGCCGGACACTCGAACGCGCCCGCGAGCTCACCGAGCGCGAACTCGGCCCGGACCACCCGCTCCTGATCGGCATCTACCTTAACCTCGGCAACGTGATGGGCGCTGATGAGGCGCTTTACCTGCGCTCGCTTGAGCTATCGACACGGACCTTCGGCCCTGGTCATCCCTCCGCCGGGCTCGCGCTTGGCAACCTTGGCAGCGTATACCTCGGCCGCGCCGAATACACGCGGTCGCTCGATGCAGTCGGCCAGGCCGTGGCGATCCAGCGTCGGGCCCTCGGCGCCCATCCGCTGCTCGCGGTCAACCTCAGCAACTTGGGCAACGCGCTCAACTCGATCGGGCGGCACGACGAGGCACTCACGGTGCTCCGCGAGAGCGTCGAGATCTACGAGCGACTGTATCCGGCGGGTCACCCGGACGCGGTAATCGGACTGATCAACCTCAGTGACACGGCCCGGCGCACCGGCGAGCTCGTTACGTCACGGGATTCGTTGCGACGGGCGCTCGTCCTCACCGAGCTCCCAGGCGCGACACGGCATCGGGACTGGGCGACCCTCGAACTCGCGGACACGCTCGTGAGAATGGGCGCCGCGGACGAGGCCCTCGAGCTAATCCGACCGCTCATCGAGGGACCCCCGCAAACCCCACCTTTTGACACGCGCATCGCATTCGTCTATGCACAGGCGTTGTGGCTGGCCGCACCGGTTGAGCGGCCCCGCGCACACACCCTGGCAAAGGAGACCGAGGCGAAGCTCGTCGCGCGTCTCGACCCGACAACCGAAGGGCTTTCGCGGGACAACGATGCATTGGAGCTCGCCGATGTCCGCAATTGGCTCTCGGGGCACTCTCCATAGAGAAGGCTCATCGGGACGCGCGGTTCGAGGCTGCCAAGAGGCGGAGGACTCCTTGCCTCCCAGAGCAGCGCACCACACTGCTCGCTCTCCAACCCGCGATGGGCTCGCGTCAGGCGATGGGATATCGCAGTGTCTCGAGCGCTGTCGTCAGGACGCTGCATGCCTTCAGTTCGTCCACGGTGGCTGCGAAGGAGAGGCCGAGGTCGTAGATCTTGCGCGCGGGCAGGCTCCGGGCCAGGCGGGCGTTGTAGCGGTCCTGAAGCGTTGTCGCCGTGGCTTTGGGTCGCACGATCGAATCGAGGCAGGCCGGGTCGCTTCGCCAATCCCGCAGCAGGTTCGTGTCGCGTTCATATCGCGGGGCATGCTCGGCGCAGATCGCCGCGAGTTCGACGCTGTTCTGATAAAGCCAGGCCTCGACGGACCAGAAAGGGAGCATATAGCGCAGTCGTTCGCTCAGCTCCGGCCTCCCTTTCTGCTCGAGGATCGCTTCTACTGGGCGTACGATGTTGCATACGAAGATCTCCTGGTTGGAGCATCTTGCGAGCGGGTGATCGCCGCGATCTGTCCAGATGCGATCGCCATCGATGTGAACGAGCACGAATGCCGTGATGTCGTCACGCAGGAGATGGGTGGCGATGGCTCCTGCGAGGTCGATCTTCTTGCGGTAGTCCCGGTTTGCAGTGCTGATGTAGGCGTTGAAGCCCATGCCGGCGCGCGTGGGCTCGTCGCCCGGCGTAAAGTCGATCCGGCCGACGGCGCACCCCTCGGCGACCAGGTGGAGCATCTTCTCGGTGAGCGCCTTCTGGGTGGCGAAGGCATGCTCGCCCGTGTCCTCGGTCAGCAGCAGAAAGGAGATCACGGAGGTCACCACAGGCCGCGTTTGCGCAGAATCGCGTTGACGTGTTGAATGCCGACTTTATAGTCGGCGTAGAACTCGTACGCTTCTTTGGCGCTCATGTTGCGCCAGCACATGATCTTCTCGCCGTCGGCCTGCGCCTGAAGGTCACAGATGATGAAGGTTCGCCGGACCTCGTCGGCGTCGCCGAAGCCGATGTGGTCGAGGAGGAGGGGGTTTTGGGTGGCGAGAAAGGCTTGACGCTCGCCGATGGTATCGAGGCAGCAATCGACCATCTCGTGGTGTAAGCCGTTCGTGAGCTCGTCGGCGACGATGACATGGGGGTGCATCGCGGAGTGGAGGAAGAAGGCGAACAGGCGTAGTTGGCCGAAGCTGAGTTTTTCCAGCGGGAAGCGGGTGCCGCCGTGGGTGGTGACGAAGACCTTGGAATCACGATAAAGCTTGACGTTCTCTTTGCGGCGTACCTGTTCCGAGAAGGAGAAAGTCCACGAGGCGTCTCGCAGCCCGATCTGGGCGCATGCTTGAGCCAAGAACGGCACACGCTCGGAGTGTATGGTTAATACCTCGGGCAGATCAGAGAAGATGTGTCGGTACTCGGCGAGCGCACTGCGAAAATCGTAGGCGAGCCCAGAGTGGGGGACGTTTGTCATGCACCAACGCTCATCGTTGTCGATCTCTGTAAATATGATGCCCAAGTTGTCCAGCGTGTGCCGGAGCCAGTCGAGCGCCTCGTCTTGGCGGCGAGTAAGCTTTGACTCAAAACGGGAAAAAACGGTTTGAGTAGCCGTGGGTGCGTCTGCGTTATCTGCGAGGTATGTTCCGATGAGAGCGACGAGGTCGATCCCGGGGATCAGCATTACGGTCGCATTGACCCTGAATTCGCGCTGGCGGCCATCGCATATGATCGTGATACTGTTGCCGCGGATTTCGGCAGCGACGGGCGGGTCATGGGGGCTCGAAAAGCGGGCCTGGAAGACCGGCGATTGTACGCGCGAGCTTGTTAGGTCCTCGTTTTCGTAGGCCCCGTCATGACGAAACTCGCATCGGATCCGAAGTCCGTGCAATTCATATTCGTACTCAATGTGAATGGTGTCTTCGTGGAACTCTTCTGCGAAGCTCGAACCCACCGCCGCGGCGACGAGCTTGAGCAGTGTGGTCTTGCCGGCGCCGTTCCTGCCCAAGATGACGTTGAGACGGTCGTTGAACTCGAGCTCGGTGCCGGGCTGCACAGAGCGGCACTTGTGGACCTTGAGGCGCTTGAGCTTGAGCATGGGTCGGTCTGCGGTGCGGCGAGCCGACCATGCCTGCTGCTGGTCCCGACCGCAAGGTCCTGGGCCTCACGCGGTGGTGGGCTCGATGCGCGTGACGGCTGCGGGGGGAGGCGCGGGGCTTGGACGCGTTCGTTGGGGGTGGGACGGGACGTCGGCATCGAGCCGCGGATGGTCCGCCTGTGGCTGTCGGACGCCGCGGCGACGCTGGACGGGCCGCGAGTCGCCGAAATTGCCACGCCGGCCGCCGAAGGTCGAGCAACTGGCGGCCAGCGGGCGGGCCACCCCGGTCTGCCCGGACGGCCACCGCGGCCCCGGCTACGCGCCCGGAGGCGTCAGCCCCACCGGCAGCGGCTCACTGCCTCCGCTCGACCCGCAGGCGCGGGCGCTGCGGATCGCGGCCGCCATCGGGCAGGCATGCCGTCGCTAGACGCGGGCACTCGAGCGAGACCTCGACGATCGAAACAGACGCGAGTCAACCATCATGCCCCTCGACGAACTCCTTCACGGCGGAAGCGGTCGACTAGATCGATGGGCAGGTCGCTTGCTGGGGGCGCCGTACGAATGCCTGGCGCGCCTGGCGAGCTGAAGACTATGTCCTAAAGTCTCGGGGAGGAGCGAGCAGATCGATAGCCGATCGGCGGTGGTCCTTGCTTGCATGAGCGTAGATCTGGGTGGTCTTGAGGCTGCTGTGTCCCAGAAGTTCCATGGCCACGCGGGCGCTCGCGCCGTTCAGCATCAGGCGGGTGCCGAAGCTGTGGCGGAGGGCGTGGGGACCGTAAAGCGGGGCGCCTGCGTAGCGGGCCACACGTTCCAGGATCGGGCGCAGGTTGCAGATGCTGATTGGGCGGCCATCGCCAAGGCGCAGCACGCGGCCCTCGCCGCCGTCTTGGGCGCGGAGCTGCAGGAGCGCGGCCTGGAGGCGCTGCGAGAGCGGCACGTCGCGCGCGGTGCCCCACTTCGGGGCACGCTCCTGGCCGAGCACCAGGTTGCGACGCACGTAGAGCGTGCTGTGGGCGAAGTCGAGGTCTTCCCACCGGAGCGCGGCCATCTCACCTACGCGGAGGCCGGCGTCGCCGCCGAGTAGGACCATGGCGAGGCTCGTGGGGTCGAAGGTCCCAGCGGCGGCGACCAAGTGTTCGTAGTCCTCCGGGGTGTACCAGTTGCGCGAGCGCTGCTCGGGCAGGAGCTTAACCTCGGGGACTGTCGCGCGATAACCGAACTTGGCGGCGCGGCGCAGCATCGTCTGCAGGGTCTTGACGATCAGATTGACCGAGGATGGCTTCATGTCGATCAGCCGCTTGCGCACGGCAACGATCTTCTGCTCGTTGATCTGGTCAAGGCGCAGCTCGCCGAGGACCGGGATCAGGTGGAGGCGCAGCATGACCTCCTTGTGGGCCACGGTGATCGGGCTCTGCCGTTCGGACCGACACAGGTCGAGCCACTCGATGGCGAAGGTCGCAACGGTCGGCGAGGTCTGCTCCGGTATCGGGACAGCCTTCCTGCCGGACGCTCCCGTCCGCAGGACCTCGCGGAGCCGGGTCTCGCCGATGCGCCTTGCAGCCGACTCACAGGTCGCACCACGGGCCTTGCGGCGCTCACGGTAGATGCTCCCGTCCGGGAGGGTCACCCGGAAGTCGTACTGCCAGTGGACCCGCCCATCCTTGCCACCTCGCTCATGTACCTTGACGTCCATCATCTCGGCCTCCTATGGTCTCGCACGCCTGCGCGCGGGGGTGGCCGCCGTCCCAAAACGTTCCACGGATGTTCCAAGACTTCGGGGTAAACCCGGCCCCGGATGGGGTTGCTTGGTCAATGCCCACGGGCCGCAAAGCGAAGCGATTTCGCACAGTTGGCTGAGATCTCTTCGCCGGCCGCGTGGAACGGGGCAGGGACGAGACTCCTTCCAGCAGTAAAGTACTGGCGAATTCATCCTGTGGTTCCGCGCTGTTAGCTCGGCTCGGAACCGCGTCTCCACGACGTCTCCAGCGCGTTCAACGCACGGGAGCTCGCGCCACGCCGGTCGATGTACCGGCTGGCGGTCTGCATGCTCTTATGACGGAGGTGGGTGGCGACCGCTGCCACGCCTCCGCCACCGTCGGCGATGCGGCTGCCGCAAGTCTTCCGCAGCACGTGGGTGCCGTGCCACGCGAGACCGGTGCGGGTGACGAGCTCACGCATCCAGCGCTCGGTGTCGTGCTCCTTGTAGTGCCCGCCCTGGTCGGTCGAGAACACGAAGGGGCCGCGTTTGTGGCGGGCGCTGGTGAGGGCGTCGACGAGGCGCGGCGTGAGGCCGACCTCCTCCTCGGTGCGGCCCTTCGGCGGCCCGAGCTTGCCCCGCGCGACGTTGTGCCGACCATCGCCTTGCGGGCGAGGTCGAGGTCCGACCACTTGAGGCCGAGGATCTCCCCGCGTCGCAAGCCAGCATCCATGCCGAGCAGGACGAATACGATGTAGGCGGGGCCGAGCGTCACCGCGGCGGCGAGGAGCGCCGCCTGGTCGTTGTCGTCGTAGGCGATCGGCACCTTGTACTGCCGCGCCGGGATGGTGACCTTCACCGGCTCCTTCTCGAGGATGCCCTCCTCGATCGCGGCGTTTAACACGCGGCGCAAGGTCTTGAGAACCTCGCACATCGTGTTGTGGGCCTTCTTGGCCAACGACGCTTTGATCGCGGTGATGTCCGCCGGCTTGATCTGATCGAGCCGGCGCTTGCCGAGCACCGGCAGCAAGTAGTGCCGGAGGTGCACGTCGTAGTTCACCACGGTGTTCTCCGCGCGCCGGTTGGCGCGGCAGAGATCGATGAACAGCCGGGCGAGTTCCTCGAAGGTCGGCAGGGCCGGCCTCTCGATCTCGGGCTCAGGCTCGGGCGAGAGGAGCTGCGTGAGCAACTCCTGCTCGAGCGAGCGTGCCCATCGCTCGGCGTTGCTACGGCCGGTGACGGGTGCCTTGACCCGCCGCCGCAGGGGCTGGCCCTTGGGGCCGTTGACGATGACATCGACTTTCGAACTCATTCTTGCTTCCCTTCCACAGGCGCAGCTTGATCATGGGTGACCTCCTGCGCTCGCCTTGTTCGCCGAGAGCCATACTGCGATGACTCGGGGGTCGAAGCGAAGGCTCCTTCCGATGCGAATCGTGCCGGGGATCTGGCCGCGGGCGACACGGGAGTAGATGCCGCTATTGCTGGTGCTGAGCAGTGCAGCAAGGTCTTGCACCGTGAGCAGCGGCGGCGGCAGCTCGACCTCGCTGCGCGACCTCACGCCCAGCGCAGCCTGATCGGCGGGGATCGGATGTCGCCTGTCCGAACGGACAGGTTGATTCCAGGCGGGGACTATATTGTAAGGATGGGGTTTCTCCACGGCGCCCTCCGCTCAAGCTCACCTGCCCTCGAGCCACGCGTGCAGCTTGCCGACGTGGAACCGGATCCACCCGCCGTACTTCTGCGCGCCGGGGACCTTGTTGGCCGCGACCAGCCGGTACAGGGTGTTGCGCGAGAGGCCCGTCAGCGTCAGCGCCTCGCGGAAGTTGATCGTGAGGGAGCCGGAGGTCTCCGGCGACGTATCAGCCGCCATGGCGCCCTCCGCTCTGTCCAACTGGCATGTACAGATGGCGGACCACGGCGGCCAGCATCGCCCCGGCGCTCACACCAGCGCCCGCGAACAGCAGCCGCTCGCGCCGCTGCCTCTCCTGCATGGCAAGCCCGTAGCCGATGAGCATCGCACCGACGAGGCCACATCCGGCAATGAGCACGCCGCTCCCGCGGCTCGGCACCAGCGCTCCACCCAGCATGCACGCCGCGAAGGTGCCCGCCTGCTGCCAGTCATTCGCCCCCGCAGAGGTGGACGCGCCCCGGCTCGTCGGCGCCGGCCCATCGTCGAGGTACTCGCCCTGGGCCACGACCTCGAGCGGGAAGTCGAGCCCCACCGCGATCCGCACGATCGTCTCCATCAGCGGCCGCGTCTCGGTCGGCCCGAACAGCTCACCCAGGCGGCCGCGCGAGATGCCGGCGCGGCGGGCCAGCTCCACCTGGGAGATGCCGCTCTGGCTGTGCACCTGGGCGAGCAGTTCGATCACCTCCCGCACCGAGTTGCCGCGTGCGCCACGGACCTTGCAGCCGGCGCGCGCGATGCGTAGCAGCCATGCATGGAGCGGCTCACGGCGGAGCACCTCCACGGCCTGCTCATCCACGGCATCCAGATGAATGCGAGGGCCCGCGACCACACCGCGGACATACTTCGTCAAGAGTTCGATCTCACCCATGTACTGCATCGTCGCCTCCGGTTGATCCTCAGCGTAATGCCGACGGGTCATTCGTCTTGGGGTCGACCTCCGCGCGAAACGATGGACTTTCCGTGAGGGGCTCTGTTGGGGCCAGACTCTCCGGGTTTGTTTCGCGCCGTGTTGTCCCGCGGGCGCGCGGGGCCTGAGCGTGGGTGAACGTTTGGCGGAGAGCACGAATGTTGCGAGTCGACGAAGGAGAGCGTCGAAAGATCTCCGGAGCGAGCCGCAAAATCGCTCGCACGATCGGGGTACACTGGACCGGGGGTTAAAGCATGCAGGATGTGCAGGAGCGCCTCGTTGAACTGCTGCGATTGCCGGCCGGAGCTGACGCCTTCACGGCGCTGCGTCGCAGACATCTCGAGCGAGGGGCCCAGCCGGTCCTCCGCTGGGAGGTGCACGGACAGGAAGAGATGCTGATCCATCCGCAGCACCGGGCGAAGATCCACCCCGACGGCAGCTCGATGGCGCTGACGTACACTTGGCCTGGCCGCGGCTCTCGCGTCGTGGCCCGCGGAAACGTGGGCTCGCTGCGTGCGCGCCTCGCCGAGATTATCCGCGTCGGGGGGCCGCACGGTGGCGCCCAGGTCGAGGATCTCGAGGACTGCCCCAAGCGCGTCAGTCGGATCATTCTCACCAGCTGGGAGGGCCCTGCCGCGTCGGACAGCGCCTGGACCGCGTGGTTCGGCGCGGGCTATGAGGCCCGTGTGCGGCCGATCGCCGGCCAGCACTGTCTCGTCGTCATCAGCCCGCGTGGCTCGTTCATCCTCCAACACTTCGGATTGCACCTCGGCATGGCGAGCGCGGCCAGGTTCTATCAAGGCAACGACGACGTGTTCGCCGAAGATTTTCACAGCTCGAGTCAGCCGTTTCACGTCCGCGTCCGCGGCGTGCCGCAGCGCCTCGAGCATATGCCGATCCCGGGCCTCGTGGGCTACGCCAGGACCGAGATCGGCGAGGTCTACCTCTGCCTGCTCGGGGTGAACGACACCGCGTTGGTCCTGGTCGACGGCCAGGGCACGCGCTGCCTCGTACGAGAGGCGCCGACGATGCTCAATGGCTGGGAGCTGTGCCCGAAGGAGGGTCGGAAGCTTCCCGCCGCGGTCCCGGATTGCTTCGATAGCGACGCTGTGGCCGCAGCGTTGAGCCACATGACTTCCCTCTCGGCGCCGATCCTGGCGCACCTGATCGCCCTTACGCGCGCGGCGGTCGTGGACGACGGGACACGCGAGGTCCGCCGATTCATCTGGTCGGTCGCGGCGCTGCTCGAGCAGGGTCAACGCGAGAACATGTTGAGCGACGGCGAAGAACTGTGGCGACGAGTGACCGCAATATCTGGCACGCGCGAGCTGCCCTGCGATCGAACCCAGCGAGACGCGCTCCGTTGGATCTTGGAGAATTCTCCGATCCTCGTGCAGACCCGCGAGGGTCGGCGTGTCCGCTGGCGTGTGCTCTTCGAGTTGATGAGCTCGCCGACGCAGGAGTTCTTGTCGGCGCTCGCCGAGAGCACGGCCCGGCTGGTCCGCGCTGCGAAGGCCACCGCCGGCAAGGAGAAGCGCGTCAAGCGTCCGGCGCGGTCTTCGTCGGCCGGTTCTGGCGGCGCTTGAGTCGCTGCCACTCGGCGGAGAGCACCGAGCACACGACGTGGGTGCGGCTGCATTCGTATTCAATGGCCAGCTCCCGCAGGTGGGCCTCGACGTCGGCAGGCAGACGAAAGTGGTTCGAACGCGAGGGCTGCCGTTTGTGCGTGGGCGGGAGCGCGTATGCTTCGCTCTTCGCTTTGCGCGGGGCCGCTCTCCGACGTCGCTTCTTCCCGGGCCGCTGTTCGGGATCGGGGGCGAGGGTGAGATTTGGGGGTGGCTTCACCTCCGGCTCGGGATCTTGCATTCCTACGGGCTCGTCGGTCGACGGCGATGGTTCTTCTGCGAGGCCACCGCCGTCGCGCAAGAAGTTGAGCGCCGCGGGTGCGGGCCCGCTGGGTTGGCGGGCGCCAGGGTTCGGCCGCATCTTGTAGTCGAGGCCGCTGGGCTTGCGGTTGCGCTGGGTCATCTCAGAGCTTCCCCCCGAAGCCGCAGTCGGTGAGCAAGTCAGCGCAGAGCTGCTGGATCGCACGGTCCCCCTGGGTACCCTTGCCGTACGGGACCTCCCACACCGGCCTGAAGTACTCGGCCGCCTTGGCGATCGCGGCTGACGCGGGGATGGGCGCACCGCGGACGACCGCGTTGGGGATCTGCTCGGCGGCTTCACGGAGGCCCTCGACCACGCGCTTGCCGGCGAGGTCGCAGCGGTTGAGCACCAGCGTGATCGCCCCCTGGGTCCGGCGCAGACTTGGATAGATATTGCCGAGGTTCTCCATCGCCAGGCGACCGTCGAGGGGCACCAGCCAAAGGTCTGCGGTCACCGAATCGACGATCTCGATCGCGGGCGGGCAATCCGCGATCACGAGGTCGTAGTTGGCGATCCGTGCCGGCAGCTCCATCGGGCTGTAGACGACGTGCAGGTAATCGCTGTGGCGGTAGGAGAGCCCATCCTGCACCTCACAGTCCCCGCCGGCGAGCCACCGACACAGGTCGCCCTGCCGGTCGAGCCCGACGGCGAGCGTGCGAATGTGGTGCTTGGCTGCGTACAGCGCGACGTGCACGGAGAAGGTCGTCTTACCGATGCCACCCTTGTTGTTGTAGACCGCGATCGTTTTCATGGATCGGAGCCTGGCTGTCGCCACAATGAATGGCCACGTCCATGTGCACGCTGGTAGCCCCAATTGGGGTGAGGCGTGTAGACATATTTCCTCCGACGTCCCATACCGTCCCAAGTCGTAGGCGCTGAAATGTGCATCGTGGAGATCACCTCCCGCGGTGGGCTCGAGGGCTGCGTCGAAGCGCCCGGCGGCGTCGACTTCGTGGGCGAGCACGAGGGGGCGCAGCGGCCAGCCGGGGCGTGCGGTGGGGCGCGGCGGGGCCGGCGGCGCGCCGAGCCCCGGCGGCTGCGCGGTGGGGTCCGGCGGCTGCCAGCAGGGTGCCGCGTTGCATGAGTTGTACGTCGAGGCACGCCACCTGTGGGGCCGCACCCCGCAGACAATTCTCCGCGCCGCGTGGTGCGTCGCCTCGCAGCTCCGCGGCGACGCTAAGGCTCGCAGCATCGACGCCGGTTTCGCCGTCACGGTAACCGGCGAGCGGCGCCAAGATCGCGGCGCGGGCCGCCGCCGACCAGCAGCCAGATGCCATCTTCCACCTGCCTGGTGGCCCACAGGCGGCAGGTGAAGGGCCCATCGAGCGGGCCACGGCGCGGGCGTCAGGTGTCGCCGCAATGAGGGCTACGCGGAGCGCCCCACGCGTGGCCAGGAGCGTGGTGCAGCTTGTAGCCCTCGAACGGGCTACGCCGTGGTCGCAGGTCAGGGCGCCCACCGATGCCCCGACGAGGGCGACACCACGGGGGACGACGCGGGCACCGGCGCAGCAGCCGCTGTTCACCCGCCGCACTTGTTCACGCTCGCGTGATCAGCGGAGATCCTCGAGCCAGTAGACCTGCTTGTGGTGCAGCGACTCGTAGTGGCGCAGCGCGGCCTCGGCCTTGCGCCGGCCGGTGAAGTCGGCGACCTCGGCACGGATGCCGTTGTCGTCCTGACGCCAGAGCGTCCAGCCCGGCAGGGCGGCGGTGTCGACGACGAAGTCGCTGGCGAAGCCTTCGAGGTCCGCGAGGTCGATGGCGAGGGTCTCGAAGAGGTCGCGCACGGCATCGAGGGCGTCGGCCGTCCGGTCGACGTAGACCCACGAGCCCCTGGCCGCGGCTTCAAGCGGACGCTCGAGCACGAACACACGGCCGCTGCCTGGCGAGGCGATCTGCAGATACTCGCACCAGCCGATGCCGTCGAGGACGTACCGCTCGGTCTCGCGGCCGAGTCGGGATGCGATGTCCGTCGGGGTCGCACGCAGGCCGCCGAGGTCGCGCGTGGAGACCCGGTCACCGCGTTGCAGGCCATCCAGGTACGCGGCGACGTCGACACGCCGGAGGATGTACGGCCGGGACTCGGCACCCCGCGGCTCCCGCGTCGTGGCGTTCCACAGGTTCATCAAGATCGCCGTGGCCCAGGCGT
>JBGAUO010000140.1:0-11970 GCA_044228605.1 Nannocystis sp.
GGCGGCCAGGGCGGGCCTCGTGCGCATCGGCTTCGTTACCGATCCGTCGCGGCAGCGCTGATACAATTCGACCAGTCAACTCAAGGAGCCAGCAATGAAGAAAGCAGTCATCACCGCCCTCGGCCTCGCCGTCGCCTGCTTCAGCGGCGACGAGCTCCGCGGCGAGCCCTGCGACGCCGACGCCGACTGCGGCAAGGCCCTGCGCTGCACCCAGGACCGCCTCTGCGACGAGAGGCTGTGCACCACCCCCACCACGATCAGCCTCCCGACCTTCGCCCCCGACATCACCCTGATCGTCACCTTCACCGCCTCCATGGCCAAGCCGCTGCAGGACGCCCCGGACACCACCCGCTGGCAGCAGGTCCTCGCGCTGGTCGACGGCCTCACCGCCGCCCTCGGTGACCGCGTCAACCTCGGCCTCCAGATCGTCCCCACCGTCGGCCCCCGCACCGAATTTGACCCCTGCAAGACCGACACCCGCTCGCGCATCCTCCCTGCCCCGGACCAGGCCAAGACCATCACCGCCGCCCTCAAACCCGACCCACCCGCGAACGGCGAGCACGCCCTGCGCACCGGCCTCGACCTCACCCTCGCCGCCTTCGCCGCCACCGACCCGAGCGGCCTGCGCCCGCAGGCGATCGTCCTGATCAGCGACCAGCCGCTCAACTGCAGCGACGACGCCATCACTCCGGAGGACCTCGTCGAGCTCTTCGACAACCAGCTCATCCCCCGCGTCGCCGAGGTCGCTGCCGCCGGCTTCCCCGTGTTCGTCGTCGGCATCGGCATCATCCCTGGCGACGGTACCGCCCCCTTCCCCGGCGCCCAATTCGAGCAGGTCGACCCCCAGCTCGCCTTCAACGCCCTCGCCGACGCCGGCGGCCGCCCGCGCAGCGGCACCACTCGTTTCTACCGCGGCGACGAGCTGGACACCCTCATCGCCGCCCTCACCGCCATCCCTCCGGCCTTCGCCGACTGCCGCATCACCCTCGCCGACCGCCCAACCTACCAGGATCGCCTGGTGCTCCGCGTCGGTCCCTACAGCCACCGCGTCCAGCCCGACTGCAGCGGCGACCACGGCTGGCGCTACGTCGACCCCACCGCCGCCACCGTCATCGAGCTCTGCCCCGCCACCTGCGCCGACTTCCGCGACCACAAGACGCTCACGATCGAGCCGCGCTGCCCCGACGAATGAGCCGCAATTGATTCTCCGGGCCCGGGTACTGCCCCGGCATGTCGCGTCTCCTTCCTTCGCAGCACATCACCCTCGCCACCGCCCTCCTCCTGTTCGCCGCCTGCCCCGGCGGCGGCGCCGACTCCGACGACGCCGGCGACAGCAGCGGAGCGACCACCACTGGCATCGACACCTTCCCGCCCGCGTCCAGCACCAGCGGCGACACCACCGGCGAGCCCCCGCCCACCACCTCGGGCTCGGATGAGAGCAGCGCCGGCTCGACCACCATCGACATCGATCTCTGCCCCGCCGCCAAGATCGACGCCAAGGTCCAGATCCCCCGCGTCATGCTCGTGCTCGACAAGTCCGGCTCCATGGTCTCCGCCAACACCGGCTTCTGGGACGCCGACGGCGACGACGCCGACAACGACGGCCTGGTCGACGGCGACCCGAACATGACCCCCGCCACCCCCAAGGTCACCCGCTGGAGCAGCCTCTACAACGTCGTCGACGCCATCGTCACCGACTTCGAGCCGCGCATGGACTTCGGCGCCGTCCTCTTCCCCTCGACCAAGGCCACCAAGAACTACGACGCCAGCGCCTGCCCGGTCGACGCCGACCCCCTGGTCTCCGTCGGCACCGACCAGGGCGTCACGATCCTCGCCAGCATCCCCCCCGCCGGCGACACCAGCCTGCTCGGCGGCACCCCGGCCGCCGCCGGCATCATGACCGCCATCGGCGCCCTCCCCCCCGACGAGATGCTCGAAGAAGGCGAGGAGGACCTCCGCTACATCGTCCTCGTCACCGACGGCGCCGCCAACTGCGCCAGCGACGCCGCGGACAACAACGCTCGCTTCGAGCAGTACGACGAGCAACTGCCGATGAACGTCAGCGCCGCCCTCGCCGCCGGCGTCCCCACCTTCGTCGTCGGCATCGACATCAAGGACCTCGAGAGCCCGGTCGCCAAGGACGGCAACCCCGACGTGACCAACACCTTCGTCCGCCTCAACGAGCTCGCCGATCTCGGCGGTCAGGCCCGCCCCGGCGCCGAGAAGTTCTACAACGCCAACAACCAGCTCGAGCTCCAGGCCGCCCTCATGGCGATCAGCGAGGTCATCACCTCGTGCACCTTCAACCTCACCATCAAGCTCGACAAGTACACCCACGTCAAGCAGCTCGTCGTCGGGACCGGCCCGGACGCCCTCGTCTACGGCAAGGATCAGGTCAGCGACTGTGACACCGAGTCCGGCTGGCGCTTCACCGACGACACCCTCACCGCCATCGAACTGTGCGGCGCCGCCTGCAGCACCTACAAGTCCACCGGCGAGGTCGACATCGAGTTCGAGTGCTACTCGCCGTGAGCGCCTACTCGACGCCCTCGGCGGGCCCCCCGAGCAGCACCCAGAAGATCGACCCATGCGGCGTCGCCGGCTCGACCCCGACGCTGCCGTCCATCGCCTCCGCCAGGTGCTTCACGATCGCCAGCCCGAGGCCGGTCCCCCCGACCTCGCGCGAGCGCCCCTTGTCGACCCGATAGAAGCGCTCGAAGATGCGGGCCCGGTGCCGCGGCTCGATCCCCGGCCCATTGTCCTCGACCTCGATCCGCACCCGCTCGCCCTCGCTGCCCACGCGCACCGCGATCCGCCCCTCGGCCGGCGTGTACTTCACCGCGTTGTCGACCAGGTTCAGGAGCACGTGCTCCAGCGCCTCCGCGTCGGCCCACGCCATCATGCCCGCCGGCACATCGCAGCGCACCGTCATGTGCTTCTCCTCCGCGATCTGCTGCACCGACTCGACGATCCGCTCCACGATCGGCGCCACCGGGATGAAGTCCGGGTGGATCTCGTAGGTCCCCGCCTCGATGCGCGAGATCTCGAGCAGGTCGCTCACCAGCGCCGCCAGCCGGTCGGCGTTGCGCATCTGCGCCTCGAGGAATTTGCGCGCCACCTCGGGCCGCTCGAGCGCCCCGTCCAGCAGCGTCTCCGCGTTGAGGCGGATGATGCTCACCGGCGTGCGCAGCTCGTGCGACACATTGGCCACGAAGTCGCGGCGGATCCGCTCGAGCCGGCGGATCTCCGTCACGTCGTGCAGCACCACCACCGCCCCCTCCTGCTGGCGCAGCGGGCTCGCGTACGCGAGGATCTGCCGCGGCGGCGTCGTCAAGGTCTCGAACTCCCGGCGGTCCGGGTGGCCCGCCAGCGCCCGCGCCACCAGCTCGTGCAGCGTCGGGATCGGGATGCGCTCCGCCAGCGTGTTGCCGTCGTGCTCCGTCGACAGGCTCAGCAGCCCCAGCGCCGCCCGGTTGATCATCGTCAACTGCTGGCGCGAGTCGAGCGCCAGCACGCCCTCGTCCATGCTCTCGAGCACGGCCTCGAAGCGGCCGCGCTCGGCGGACAGCATCGCCACCGCCCCCTCGAGCTCGGCCGCCATGCGGTTGAGGGAGCCCGCGAGCCCGCCGATCTCATCGTGCGACGGCACCAGCAGCTTCGACTTGTCCCCCGTCTCCACCATCCGGCGCGCGTCGTTCACCAGCCCTCGCAGCGTCCGCGACAGGTAGTGCGAGGCCAGGGCGCTCAGCAGCACCGCCCCGAGGACCGCGAACACCCCGGCGACCGCGAACGCGATCCACAGCCGGCGCACCGCCGCGTCCACCTCGCCAAGCGGCCGTGCGACCCGCACCACCCCGGCGACCGTCTCACCCGGCCGCGTGAACGGCAGCGCCACGTACAGCATCTCCGTCGTCAGCGACGCCGAGGTCCGCCGCGCCACCCCGAGCCCATCGCGCAGCGCCGCGACCACCTCCGGCCGATCGCCGTGCAGCTCGAGCTCGCCCAGGCGCTGCGCCGGGAACCCCGAGTCGCCGACCACTCGCCCGTCCGCCGCGATGATCGTCACCCGCGCGTCGATCGGCGCCGCCACGCGGTCGGCCAGCACATCGAGGTCGCCGTCGCCGTCCTGCCGGTGGAGCAGCAGCTCCCGCACCAGCCGCGCGTGCCCCTGCAGCTCCACCTCCGCCCGCGACTGCGCCCACTCGACCAGCTGCCCCTCGAGGTACAGCCCGCTGAGGAACACCACCGCGAGCACCAGCGCCACCGAGACCAGGAACAGCTTGCCCCGGACTCCCATCCGCATCGGCACGCGCTACAGCTCCTCTTGTTGCTCGCGCAAGTCGGTGGTGAAGCGGTACCCGACCCCGCGCAGCGTCTGCACGTAGTCGGCCACCTCGCCGAGCTTCTTGCGCAGCCGCCTCACGTGGGTGTCGACCGTGCGCGTCGTCAGCCCCGGCTGCACCCCCCACACGTCCCCCAGCAGCGCGTCCCGCGTCTGCACCCGTCCGCGGCGGGCGATCAGCGTCGTCAGCAGGCGAAACTCGAGCGCCGTCAACACGACCTCCGCGTCGTCGACCCACACCCGATGCCCGTCCATGTCGATGCGCAGGCGCCCGTAGCTGCTCGGCGCCGTCGCCGACTCCACCGGCGCCTTGCGCCGCAGCACCGCCCGGATCCGCAGCATCAGCTCGCGCAGGCTAAACGGCTTGACCACATAGTCGTCGGCCCCCACCTCGAAGCCGACCACACGATCGACCTCCTCCGACTTCGCCGTCATCATGATCACCGGCAAGTTCTTGGTCCGCTCGCCGGTGCGGAGCCCCTGGCACACCTGCGTGCCCGACATGTCCGGCAGCATCAGGTCCAGCAGCACCAGCTCGGGTCCCGGCTCGCTCGCCGCGATCTCGAGCGCCTGCCGACCGGTGTACGCCGAGCGGGTGCGAAAGCCCTCCTTCTCGAGCGCGTACTCGAGAGTGGCCACCAGGTCACGCTCGTCTTCGACGATGAGGATCAGTCCGTTCATGGCCAGCGCCCCCAGGCGCGGCCGCATGATACACCAGCGCCCCCTCCGTCACCCCCCAGGTGTCCACCTCCGCGCAACCAAATCTCCGCCCAATCGTCACCCGGTCAGCGGCCGGGCTGTGACCGTCCCGTGGCCGGCCTGTGACGCGGACACCTGGACCGCCGCGTCAGGCGCAGTCGGGCCAGCCGTCCCCACCCGCATCCGGCGGCATGGCACAGTTCATGAAGCCGTCCGGCAAACACGCGATCGGCAGCAGATACTTGTTCATGCCCTTGCACACGTAGCTGTCCTGCGTCGCGCAGGGCGCCGGCGCGGCGCAGCCGAGGAAGCTCGGCGGGTCGAGGCAGAGATCCGCGTCGTTGGTCACGAACAGGCGCCCGAGGAACGCCAGGCACCCGGCCTGCGTGCACTCATCCTCGTTGTTAAAGCTCGTGCAATCCACCGGCGCCCCCGTGCTGGTGCCCGTGCTCTCCCCCCCGCCGCTGACCATCCCGGTCGTCTGATCGCTGGTCCCCGACATGCTCGCCGACTCCACCCCCGAGCTGTTGGTCCCGCTGAGGCTGTCGCTCATCCCGCCCTCGGCCCCCGTCGTCCCGCTCAGGCTGTCGCTCATCCCGCCCTCGGTCGCCGTCGTGCTCGCGCTCATCGAGGCCGACCCCGTCGGCTCCGTCGCCCCCCCGCTCGACGAGCTGGTGGCGCTGCCGCTCTGGCTCTCGCTGTTCGACATCGACGCCGAGCCATCGCTGCTGTCGCCGCAGCCCACGATGAGCCATACACCCAGCGCCCACGCACCACCCATCCGCCCACGATCCATCATGCGCCGAGCATAGGAGCCCGCTGCTCGGCTTGTCAAAGCGCCGGATCGCGCCGACCATGCTCGCCGCGATGAGCACGATCTACGCATGGGACTTCTACGGCCCCCACGCCGCGGGCACCGCCCAGCACTTCCTGCGCCACCTGCACGAGTTCTGGGCCCGCAACACCGTCACCGGCTGTGACGCAGGCCTCGAGTCCGCGGGTCCCGGCCACCACGCCGTGTGGTGCAAGACCCCCGCCGCCGCTGACGCCGCGATCCAGAGCTTGCGCCCGCGGCGACGCCGCCCCGCCGATCCCTGACCTCCCGCGCGCAGGCCAGGCGAGAAATTTCGTTCGCTGTAGCTGCAACGTTCGCCCGCGCCCGCCCGACCACCGCGTGTGCATCCGCCTCTCCGCGACCGCGAGCCCACCATCCTCCTCGGCGTGCCCGCCTCACCCGGCCGCCTCGCCCTCGTCCACCCGGGCGGCCGGCTCGCCCTCGTGCCCGGCCGGCAGCTCATCCTCGGCAGCGGCCCGCTCGCCGACCTGCACATCGCCGACCGCTACGCCTCGGCCCGGCACGCCCGCATCCTCGCCGACGGCGACCGCCACGTGATCGAGGACGAAGGCTCCACCAACGGCACCTGGGTCGACGGCGTCCGCGTCACCCGGGCCTGGCTCGACCCCGGCGCGCGCGTCCAACTCGGCGGCTGGCGGGCCACCGTCGTCGCCCAGCAGCCCCGCGCTCGCCCCACCCCCGGCGTCCTCGGCATGGTGGGCAGCTCACCGGCCTTCTGCGCGCTCGAGCGCGCCCTCCTTCGCCTCGCCCCGCTCCCGCAGCCCGTGCTCATCCGCGGCGAGACCGGCACCGGCAAGGAGCTCGCCGCCCGCGCCCTCCACGATCACAGCCCCCGCGCCGCCGGCCCCTTCGTCGCCCTCAACTGCGGCGCCATCCCCGAGAGCCTCTGCGAGAGCGAGCTCTTCGGCCACGTCAAGGGCGCCTTCACCGGCGCCACCCGGGCGCACCACGGCGCCTTCACCCGCGCCTGCGGCGGCACCCTCTTCCTCGACGAGGTCGCCGAGCTCCCGCTCCCGCTGCAGGCCAAGCTCCTGCGCGTCCTCGAGACCCGTCGCCTGGTCCCCGTCGGCGGCGAGGCCGAGCTCTCCGCCGACGTTCGCATCGTCGCTGCCACCCACCAGCCGCTCGAGGCCCTGGTCGCCGGCCAGCGCTTCCGCGGCGACCTGTTTCATCGCCTCGGCGCCCTCCAGGTCGAGCTCCCCGCCCTGCGCGAGCGCAGCAGCGACATCCCCGCCCTGCTCGAGCACTTCACCGCCCCGCTCGCGCAAGAGTTCGGGCGCCCGCTCCTCCTCACCCCCGCGGCGATCGCAGCCGCCACCACCCACGCCTGGCCCGGCAACATCCGCGAGCTCCACAACGCCCTCCTGCGCGCCGCCGCGGCCGCCGATGGCCCCATCACCGCCGCCGACCTCGTCCCCAGCGCCCGCACGACGCCTCCCCCGGCGATCGCCGTCCCCCGCGGCACCTACGCCGAGATGCACCGCGCCCTCCTCCACCAGGTCGTCGACGAGGCCGGCTCGATCCGCAAGGCCGCCGCCCAGCTCGCCGTGCCCCGCAGCACCCTCGCCACCTGGCTGCAGGCCGCCCCCTAGCTGCCCTTCGGGACATGCCTGAGAAGACATGTCCCCACGGCCAGCTTCAGCGCACGTAGATCACATAGCGCCACCCGACCGTCGTGATCTCCGGCGTATTGCCCGCCTTGCCCACCGGCCCCTCGTCGTCCCAGTTGCCCCAATTGCTCCCGTGCTGCTGGTTGCGATCGTAGCCCCACAGGATGATCTGGTCGTCGAAGCCGAGCCCCACGTGCGGCGCGTCGGTGGCCTTGCCGGTGAACAGCACCCGCTTGCTGCCGTTGGGCGTCAGGTCGAACTCGCCGACCTGCTTGCCCGCGCCGCAGTAGCCGTCGAGGTAACACACCCCCACGAGCCCGTCGGCCTTGGTCAGCGTGCCGTAGCGCGTCACGTCGCCAGGGATCGTCGGCGCCCACCCGAACAGCGCCTCGGTGAACTGCGACAGGTCGAGCCCCCCGGTCAGGATCGCCGGGCTGTTCGAGCTCGGCAGCACCACGTCGCTCGGCCCGTTCTTGCTGATCGCCGCCAGCATCGCCGCCGCCGACGCCTCGCCGACCGGCTTCTCGCGCATGTTGAACACCGCCGTCCAGCCGCCGCCGTTGAAGCTCATCTCGCAGTAGTTGAACAGCGCCGGCGCCCCGACCCCCGGACCGTCCGGATCGACCAGGTACATGCCGTCCTCGCTCGCCAGCTCCTGCTCCTTGATGTCACGGCAGTGCCTCGGCGTCACGCACACGTGCACGCCGCAGAAGGTCGACGCGCAGTCGCCCCCGCCGTCACACACCTCCCCCTCCTCACAGCCCGCGCACAGCGGCCCGCCGCAGTCGACGTCCGACTCCATCCCGTTCTTGACCCCGTCGTCGCAGGTCGCCGGCTTCGCGCACAGGTTGTTGCAGCCGTCGTCGTCGACCTTGTTGCCGTCGTCGCAAGCCTCGATGCCCTCGTTGACGTAGCCGTCGCCGCACCTGGCGACCACGCAGCCCTCGAGGCACGCGTCGCTGTTGTCCGCGTTGCTGTCGTCGCAGTCCTCCGCGCCCTCGTGCACGTAGCCGTCGCCGCAGGTCGCCAGCTTGCAGTTTTGCAGGCACGCGTCGCTGTTGTCCGCGTTCGCGTCGTCGCAGGACTCGGTCTCCAGGCGCACATAGCCGTCGCCGCAGGTCGACAGCACGCAGGTGTCGAGGCAGGTGTCGCTGTTGTCGACGTTGCCGTCGTCACACTCCTCCGCCCCCGGCTGCACGACCCCGTCGCCGCAGCTCGGGGCCTTGCAGGCGCTGGTGCACTCGTCGTTGTCGGCCGCGTTGCCGTCGTCGCAGCCCTCCCCCGGGCCGACAAAGCCGTCCCCGCACTGCGCCGGCTGGCACAGCGGCGTGCACGACGCGGCCTCGCCGTTGTCGTCGCCGTCGTCGCAGCCCTCGCCCGCGTCCTGCACTCCGTCGCCGCAGACCCCGGGCGCCTCGCCGGTCGTCACCATCCCCCCGCTCGTCTCCATCCCACCCGACGAGCTCGTCCCCACCTCGCTGACGCTGCCTGGGCCGTCATCGCCCGAGCACGCGCCAAGCACCAGCGCCAGCGCGCTTGCGAGGGTTCGGAGTTGTACTTGCATCTGCATGGTCACGCCTTCTTGGTGCCGCCAACGCGGCGCTCGGTGAGTGCCGCCAGCCCCCGGGCCGGATCACGCGGTCTTGGAGAAACGCGGGAGCGGCGAACAAGGTGCCAGCGGAGAGAACCCGCCTGGAGGGCGGGGAGAATTACACCGATGGAAATATTTGTAATAAAACCTGCAAAATCTTGGGCAAACAACGCTCCCGGACAAGCCTGCGAGCTGGCCTACGAGCCCAAGATCCCTCACACGCGGCTCTGTCCTGAGCCTCTCGCAAAACACGGGGCTTGATGCCCCCACGGCCGGCGCAGCGCTGTCTTCACCTGCGTCATCGGCGGAGCGGCAGTGTACGTCGGATGCCTGTTCCGCGCCGGATCACGTGGCCCACGCCGCGGATTTGCCGTATCGTCCGCCCCACGCTGGGGGTGGCCCGCACGCGCGGGCCTGAGACATACCCCTTGAACCTGATCCGGGTCGTACCGGCGGAGGAAAGCGCATGAGCCCCAAAGTCCCTCACGATGCCCCGGCGGCCCCTTTGACGCCCGCGGCCGACATCCCTGCCTCTCTCGACCCGGCGACCCCGCGCGCCCCCCGAGGCCTCCCCCTCGCCGCCCCCGAGGTCACGCCGGTGCGCGCGGTCCCGCCGCTCGCCGACAGCTTCCCGAACTCGGCCAAGATCACCGTCGGCGAGCTCGACGTCCCCTTCCGCAAGATCCAGCAGAGCGGCGGCAACCCCGACATCGTCGTCTACGACACCACCGGCCCGCAGGGCCACGACCCGCGCAGCGGCATCCCGCCCCGGCGCCAGGCCTGGATCGCCGCCCGCCTCGCCGAGCTCGGGACTGGCAGCGACCGCAACCTCAGCCAGATGCACTACGCGCGCCGCGGCATCATCACCGAGGAGATGCGCTTCTGCGCCATCCGTGAGCGCGTCGACCCCGAGTTCGTGCGCAGCGAGGTCGCCGTCGGCCGGGCCATCATCCCCGCCAACATCAAGCACCCCGAGTTGGAGCCGATGATCATCGGCCGCAATTTCCTGGTCAAGATCAACGCCAACATCGGCAACTCCGCCGTGCGCAGCTCGATCGAGGAAGAGGTCGAGAAGCTGCAGTGGTCGACCCGCTGGGGCGCCGACACCGTGATGGACCTGTCCACCGGCAAGCAGATCCACACCACCCGCGAGTGGATCCTCCGCAACAGCCCGGTCCCGATCGGCACCGTCCCGATCTACCAGGCCCTCGAGAAGGTCAAGGGCAAGGCCGAGGACCTCAACATCGACATCTTCCTCGAGACCCTCGAGGAGCAGGCCGAGCAGGGCGTCGACTACTTCACGATCCACGCCGGCGTGCTCCTGCGCTACATCCCGCTGACCGCCAAGCGCGTCACCGGCATCGTCTCGCGCGGCGGCAGCATCATGGCCAAGTGGTGCCTCTTTCACCACAAGGAGAACTTCCTCTACACCGAGTTCGAGCGCATCTGCGCCCTCATGCAGCGCTACGACATCAGCTTCTCCCTCGGCGACGGCCTGCGCCCCGGCTGCATCGCCGACGCCAACGACGAGGCCCAATTCGGCGAGCTGCGCACCCTCGGCGAGCTGACCCAGATCGCCTGGAAGCACGACGTCCAGGTCATGATCGAGGGCCCCGGCCACGTGCCGATGCACAAGATCAAAGAGAACATGGACGAGCAGCTGCGCCTGTGCCACGAGGCGCCCTTCTACACGCTCGGCCCGCTCACCACCGACATCGCCCCGGGCTACGACCACATCACCTCGGCCATCGGCGCCGCGATGATCGGCAGCTTCGGCACCGCGATGCTCTGCTACGTCACCCCCAAGGAGCACCTCGGCCTCCCCGACAAGCAGGACGTCAAAGACGGCGTCATCGCCTACAAGATCGCCGCCCACGCCGCCGACCTCGCCAAGGGCCACCCCGGCGCCCAGGACCGCGACGACGCCCTCTCCAAGGCCCGCTTCGAGTTCCGCTGGCACGATCAATTCAACCTCTCGCTCGACCCCGAGACCGCCAAGGACTTCCACGACGAGACCCTGCCCGCCGAGCCCGCCAAGGAGGCCCACTTCTGCTCGATGTGCGGCCCCCACTTCTGCTCGATGAAGCTCACCCAGGACGTCCGCGACATGGCGGCCGTCGAGGCCGGCCTCGCGGCCAAGGCCGCCGACTTCCGCGCCGCGGGCGGCGAGCTCTATGTCCCCAAGGACAGGCACGATCCGGACCCCGGCGCGTTGGAAGGCGCCGCGGAGTGAGCGAAGAGCGCGACACGGATCCCAGCAAGGCCGAGACCGACCGCCCCGGCGGTCGCATCGTTGCGCCCGAGGTCGTCGCGCCCGAGGTCGTCGCGCCCGAGGTCGTCGTCACCGAGGTCGTCGTCACCGAGGTGATCGTCACCGAAGTGATCGTCACCGAGGTGCTCGTCACCGAGGTGCTCGAGTCCGGGGGATCCGCTCGCGCTCCGGCTCCGCCGCGCCTGGCGTCGACCGGCGAGGCCTCGCGCCCGCCGGTGCGGCTCGGGCCGAGCACCTTGCCGGACGGCGACATCCGGGCGACCGCGCCGGATCAGCCCGGCCTCGGTCCGCGGCTGCGCGGGCGCCGGGTCCAGCCCTCGCGGGGCGTGATCGCGGGGCTCAGCATCGGCCTGATGGGCGCCGCCCTGATCGCCCCGCTCGAGCTGCTCGCCCTCGGCACCTACGACATGGAGGTCGTCTGGGTGTGGCTGTCGCTGGCGCTCGGCCTCGGCGCGACGATCGGCTGCACCCTGGGCCTCAGCGAGTGGCTGGTCGCCCGCCTGCGTCCGCGTCCGCTGCGGGCCGCGGCCCCGCGGGCCACCAGCTGCCTGCCGGTGCTGATCCCCGTGTCGCTGCACCTGTTCGAGGGCGCCTTCGCCC
>JBGAUO010000141.1:0-11882 GCA_044228605.1 Nannocystis sp.
CTCCGGCGAGAAGCCGAGGTCGTTGCACAGGCCGAAGCGCAGGTTGTCGCCGTCGAGGATGTAGCTGTGGCGCCCGCGCTCCACCAGTCGAGGGTCGACGATCGCGGCGATCGTGCTCTTGCCGGCGCCGCTCAGGCCGGTGAACCACAGGGCCGCACCGCGCTGGCCCTTGCTGCGCTCGCGCTCGGCGGCGGTGATGGCGGCGGGGTGCCAGCGGATGTTGCCTTGGGCCTGGTTCACGGCCCGGCCATCCTATGGCATACCCACGCCGCCGTGCACGCGGCCTCGCGGGAGGGTTGACGGCGATCGTCGCACGGGTGACCTTCGCGCCTCGCAGCCGCCGCGGTCCGTTCGGGCCGGCGGGGGGCCGAGGGCCCGCTGCGGGCCGAGCGAACCATACAGACGAGGACTGCGCCGACGATGAGCCCCCGCGACTGGACCGAAGACCTGGCCAAGGACCCCGAGCTGATGGACGCGCGCAAGGCCGCGGAGGAGAGCGGAGGGGCGGGCCCGGTGGCGGTGGCATGGGTGGTGGCATGGGCGGCGTGATCGCCGGTGACCTGGCCGAGGAGGCGCGCCGCAAGTACCTCAACTACGCGCTGTCGGTGATCACGGCGCGGGCGATCCCCGACGTGCGCGACGGGCTCAAGCCGGTGCACCGCCGGATCGTGTACACGATGTTCGAAGACCTCGGGCTGACCCACGAGGCGCGGCACCGCAAGAGCGCCAAGGTCGTCGGCGATGTGATCGGCAAGTACCACCCGCACGGCGACACGGCGGTGTACGAGGCGATGGTCCGGCTGGCCCAGGACTTTGCGATGCGGATGCCGCTGGTCGACGGCCAGGGCAACTTCGGATCGATCGACGGCGACTCGGCGGCGGCGTATCGCTACACCGAGGCCCGACTGACGCGGATCGCCTCGGAGCTGCTGAGCGAGCTGCCGAAGATGCGCGGCGAGCAGGACAGCGCGGGGCTCAAGTGGTTCCGGCCGACCTACGACGGGACGGGCGAGGAGCCGGTGGTGATCCCGGCCCGCTTCCCGCAGCTGCTGGTCAACGGCAGCACCGGCATCGCCGTGGGCATGGCGACCAACATCCCGCCGCACAACCTGGGCGAGGTGATCCGGGCGGCGGTGGCGATGATCGAGCACATGCCGGCGAAAGCCGAGCTCGCCGAGAAGGACGACGCGAAGCGCGAGGAGCTGGCGGGGCTGCGTCGGCGGGCGGCGCTCAAGGAGCTGGTGAAGAGCATCAAGGGGCCGGACTTCCCGACGGGGGGGCGGCTGGTGGCGACGCGCAAGGAGCTGGCGGGGCTGTACGAGGACGGCAAGGGCTCGTGCAAGCTGCAGGGCGAGTGGAAGCTGCGCGAGGAGGACAAGAGCACCTTCATCGTGATCACCTCGGTGCCGTACGGGATCGAGAAGAGCGCGCTGGTGCTGGTCGAGGAGATCGGGGAGATCATCCTCAGCAAGAAGATCCCGGCGCTGGTCGGGGTGTAGGACCTGAGCACCCGCGATGTGCACGTGGAGCTCGAGCTGAGCCGCAAGGCGGGCACGGAGCCCGAGCTGGTGATGGCGTACCTGCTCAAGAACACGCGGCTGCAGGTGACGGTGAAGTTCGACTTCACGTGCCTGGTGCCGGTGCCGGGCTCGGAGATCGGGCGGCCGGCGCGGCTGGGGTTGGCGCAGATCCTCGAGGAGTTCCTGAGCTTCCGCCTGCTGACGGTGCGCCAGCGCTTCGAGTACGACCTGCGCAAGCTCAAGGAGCGGATCCACATCCTCGAGGGCTTCGAGATCGTGTTCGACGCGCTCGACGAGGCGATCCGCATCATCCGCAAGTCGGAGGGCAAGCAGGACGCGGCGGGCAAGCTGATGAAGGTGTTTGCGCTCGACGAGCTGCAGGCGGACGCGATCCTCGAGACCAAGCTCTATCGCCTGGCGAAGCTGGAGATCGAGAAGATCCGCGAGGAGCTGGCGGAGAAGCGGGCGGCGGCCAAGAAGATCGAGGCGATCTTGAAGAGCGAGGAGAAGCTCTGGGGGGTGATCCGCGGCGAGCTGGAGGAGCTGGCCAAGAACTACCCCGATCCGCGGCGGACGCGGATCTCCGACGAGGACGTGACCGAGGAGTTCACGGCGGAGAGCTTCATCGTCGCGGAGGACGCGATCGTGCTGGTCACCCGCGACGGGTGGATCAAGCGCCAGCGCACGATCAACCTGGCGAGCACGCGCATGCGCGAGGGCGACGAGGCGCTGGCGCTGGTCGGCGGGAGCACGCGGGAGTGCGTGGTGCTGTTCACGAACAAGGGCTCGGCGTACACGCTGCGGATCCACGACGTGCCGCAGAGCACGGGGCACGGGACGCCGGTGCAGCAGCTGTTCAAGTTCAAGGACGGGGAGCGGGTGGTCGCGGCGGTGGGGACCGATCCGCGGGTGATGCCGGAGTTCGGGTTCGCCAAGCCGGAGCTGGGCGAGGAGTACGAGGAGCCGTACCCGCACATGCTGGCGGTGACGAAGGGCGGGATGGCGCTGCGCTTCACGCTGTGGCCGCAGCGCGAGCCGAGCAACAGCCGCGGGCGGATGTTCGGCAAGGTCCGCGAGGGTGACGAGTTCATCGGTGTCTTCAAGGTGTACGCGGAGGACGACGTGGCGGCGCTGTCGCGTCAGGGTCGCTTGCTGGTGACGAGCTCGCAGGAGGTGAGCCTTTTGGGCGGGCCGGGGCTGGGGGTGATCTTGATGAAGCTCGACGAGGACGATGAGCTGGTGGTGGCGACGCCGGCGTCGGTGGAAGTGATGGTGGAGAAGGCCACGGGGGGGACGCAGAAGGTGGTGGGGAAGCAGTACAAGGCGGTCGCGCGCGGCGGCAAGGGCGTCGAGCTGTGGAAGCGCGGGGCGGTGAAGAAGGTGAGCCTGCCGGAGCCGGAGCTGCCGAGCCTGGAGCTGGCACCGGCGGCGACGGACAAGGCGAGGAAGTAAGGAGGCGGTATGGCGAGCAAGGCGACAGGCACGTACGACGCGTCGGCGATTCAGGTGCTGGAGGGCGTGGACCACGTCCGCAAGCGCCCCGGCATGTATATCGGCGGGATCAACAAAGAGGGCCTGCATCATTTGGTGTGGGAGATCCTCGATAACTCGGTGGACGAGGTGATCAACGGTCACGCGTCGACGATCGAGGTGAAGCTCGACAAGGACCACAAGGGGATCGCCATCTCGGACAACGGGCGCGGGATCCCGGTGGACCTGCACCCGCAGCTGAAGGTGCCGGCGGTGGTGGCGGTGTTTACCAAGCTCGGCGCGGGCGGGAAGTTCGACGGGCAGAGCTACAAACATTCGGGCGGATTGCACGGGGTCGGCGCGGCGGTCGCGAATGCGCTGTCGGAGGTGCTGACGGTCAAGGTGTGGCGCGACGGCTCGGCGTGGGAGGTGGGCTTTTTGCGGGGGGTGCCGGACGGCAAGCTGAAGAAGCTGGGCAACGCGCGCGGCTCGGGGACGACGGTGTATCTGCGGCCGGACCCGGAGATGTTCGGGGCCAAGAACACGGCCTTCGATCCGGCGGTGCTGCGCGAGCGGCTGGAGGCGAAGAGCTACCTGCACAAGGGGCTCAAGATCGTCTTCACCGATGAGTCGACGGGGAAGACCGAGACGCTGCTGCACGCGGACGGGATCTCGGAGTACCTGGGGAAGCTGATCCAGGTGCGCGGCAAGCCGGCGGTGCACCCGGGCATCTTTTATCTCGAGCGGGCGGACGACCCGAAGATCGAGGTGGCGTTCGCGTGGACCGAGGCGAGCGACGACGCGATGCAGTCGTTCGTGAACGGGGTGCCGACGCCCGACGGCGGGACGCACGAGGCGGGGCTGCGGGCGGCGCTGGGCAAGGCGATCCGCGGGTACATGACGGCGCACAAGTTGGAGCCCAAGGGGCTGACGATCGGGATGGAGGACCTGCGCGAGGGGATGGTGGCGCTGCTCAGCACGTATGTGCTGGAGCCGCAATTCCAGAGCCAGACGAAGAATCGATTGAACAACCCGGAGGTGGCGTCGCAGGTGGAGGGGGCGATCCGGCCGGCGCTCGAGCAATGGTTGCACTCCAATCGCAGCACGGCGGAGGGGATCGTCGCGCGGGTGATCATCTCGGCGCGGGCGCGGGCGGCCTCGCGGGCGGCGAGCCAGGGCGTGTCGCGCAAGAGCCCGGGCGGGATCCGCCTGGGGCTGCCGGGCAAGCTGGCGGACTGCTCGGAGCGCGACCCGGCCCGCTGCGAGCTGTTCCTGGTCGAGGGCGACAGCGCAGGCGGGTCGGCGAAGATGGGCCGCAACCGCAAGACGCAGGCGATCTTGCCGCTGCGTGGCAAGGTGCTCAACGCCGAGCAGGCGAGCCTGGCCAAGGTGATGGAGAACGAGGAGCTCGGCAACATCGTGAAGGTGCTGGGCTGCGGGGTCGGCAAGGACTTCGCGCTCGAGGGGCTGCGCTACGCGAAGGTGATCCTGCTGATGGACGCCGACAGCGACGGGCACCACATTGCGACGCTGCTGCTGACATTCTTCTACCGCTATTTGCCGGAGCTGATCCGACGCGGGAATGTGTACATCGCCCAGCCGCCGCTGTTTCGCGTCGACATCGGCAAGGAGACCTTCTGGGCGGCCGACGAGGCGCACCTGCAGCGGATCTTGGCGACCGCGGGGCGCGGCAAGCCGGAGATCCAGCGCTTCAAGGGGCTCGGCGAGATGATGCCGGAGACGCTGCGCGACACGACGCTGGACCCGAAGAAGCGACAGCTGATCCAGGTGGCGATCCGGGACGAGCTGGCGACGGACCAGACGATCTCGAGCTTGATGGGCAAGGACGCGGCGTGGCGCTACACGTTCATCATGGAGCGGGCGGTCGAGGCCGACGCGCTGGACTTGTGAGAGGTAGCGACGGAGCGCTGCGCCCTGGTTCTCAGGGGGCGTGGCCAGGGATAAACAACGGGACGTATCGTTTGCGCAGCTCGTGTAAGAAGGCCGAGAGGCCGCATCCCTGACCGCGAGCTTCGAGGCGCTGGAGGTCCTGCAGGGTGCGTTCGCAGACCTCCAGTAGTTCATCGGAAGCCGCGGGCGGACGGGAATGATCGTCGGCGAAGATCAGCCAGCGGAGCACCCGCTTGGCGTCGGTTTTTGCGGCGTTAGGGTGCGCTGTAAGGCGGTGGGGTGCCTGACACGGGTCGAAGTCCAGTTCGCCGATGCAAACGGTGTGGCGCGCGAGCTCGAGTTGGCTCCGGGCTTCAAAGCCCGCCACAAACCATGCCTCGGCGTCTTGATGGGGCGCGCCGACGATCACTGGCAGATTTTTGACGAGTGGGAGAGTTTCTCGGAGCCCGTCGAGGCGCGCGTGCTCTCCGTCGGTATCCTTCATGACGATCACGAGCGCGGGCGGGAGCTCCTGAGCGGCGAAGTGCAGCAGGACTCGGCGCCAGAATCCGGTCTCGGGCGCGAGCGGCTGTCCGGGCGTGACTGGGCCGCGTAGCTTGATCGGGCGGCCGCCGACCTTGACCGTGTGACCGAGGTCCTCGGCGATCTGTTTGGCTCGAGACATCGAGCAGTAGCCGGGGGCGCCGTCTGGGTCTGCGAAGCTGCGGAGGTGGGCGAGGGATTGGTTGTCGATCCAGGCGGCGCCGCGCGACTGGGCTTCGTGCAGCAGCACCCGATCGGCGAGCTGGGTGGCGAGGAAGAAGTGCGCGGAGTCTTCGCAGACGATAACGATCTGCAGGCCGCTATTTGCCATCGACCGGATCCTCCACCAGCCAATCCTCACCCACCGAGGACCAGAATTCACCGGTGCGCAGCATGCCGCTCCAGCGCCCGCTCTCGGGGTGATCGCTGAGCCGCGCACATTTCGCGTATCCATCCCTGTCGAGCGCCATAACGCGGATCTCTTCAAATGTCACATTGTCGAGGAGGTCAGGCGAGTGGCTGGTACAGATGATTTGGACCTCGGGGCGCGCTGCGAGGATCGACCGGATTGCCCGCACGAGCTCGGCTTGAGCGGCGCTGTGCAGGGCAGCGTCGATGTCATCGAGCAATACCAGCCGGGGACAGCGTGGATGGCGGAGCGCTGTGAGGAGCCCGAGCGCGAGCACTGTTCCTTCGCTTAGTAGGTCAGCCTCGATCACGCGACCCCGTCCCATATCGAGCGCGAAGCGGTGGCCGGGGACGACCTCGTCGAACGTGCGATGGACTGCTTGATCGTCGATCATCACACGTTGATGCTGTCGTCGCTTCACGCTTGCAGGGAAGGTGCGAATCCCCCTTACTTGGGGAACCACTTTCGTCAGATCACGCCGGATCTCGTCGAGGACCTCTGGTGTCGATCCTGCCATGGCGGCGAGAACCGTGGCCAGCCCCGCACCGTCAAACTCGAGTCGTGGCTCGTGGGTCGATGCGATCGACTCGCGTGTCATAACTCGAGCGTCGAGCCGAAGGAGTACGGCCGAGCCGAAGCGCTTCGCCGCGGGTCGGAGGAGTCGGCGTGGGTCGCTCGCTGAGGCAGCCAGCCCCCCCCATACATCTGGATCGTCCTCTTGTGCCTGCGGTGATACCGACAGAGGTATCGGCTTGTCGCCGGACAACTCGGCTACGAGCCGATAGGCGTCCTTGCCGTCGTCGGATTCGTCGAAGTGGGCCTCGAGAGAAAAGGTTTGGCCGTGCGTGTCGGTCATCGCAAGTCGCATGGCACCCGTTCGTGGGCGACTGGCGACCCGTCGCGGGTCATGCGCCCCCGTGAAGGCGAGGGACCCGGAACGCGGGACCTGGGTGAGGGAATCGATCGCCTCCAGGACGCTCGTCTTCCCGGTGCCGTTCTTCCCGACGATCACGGTGAACTGCGTGAGATCGACGGTAACGTTCCGCAGCGCCTTGTAATTGGCGAAGGTCGCCCGCGTGAGCATGGCGCAGTGTAGGCGATGCAGATGCGCGGTCGCAAGCCGGCGCAGGTCAGGGCTCGGTGATCGTCAGCCGCTGGTTGCGGGCGACGTCGTGGAGGGTGACGGTCTCGTCGGTGGCGGGGAAGTAGACCTCGACGTCGGCGACGGGGTCGTCGCCGGTGCCGAGGCCGAAGTGGGCGATGAGCTCGCCGTGGCCGAGGAACAGGCTGGGGCCGCCGATCTCGCGCAGCTGCCAGGGGTCGCCGGGGTGCAGGCGGACGCGGACGCGGGCGCCGCGGCCGTCGTGGTTGGAGTCGACGCCGCGGACGGCGATGCGCAGCCAGCTGTTCGGGGTGTCGCTGTCGTTGCGGTAGAGGAGGGGCGTGCTGGCGAAGTTGACGACGAGGAGGTCCTGGTCGCCGTCCTCGTCGTGGTCGAGGGTGACGAGGGCGCGGCCCTGGTGGGCGTCGGTGACGCCGGCGGACTCGGAGATCTCGAGCATGGTGCCGTCGCCCTGGTTGTCCCACAGGCGCATGGGGTCCATGAGGTAGAGGTCGGCGTTCCAGCCGTTGGTCATGACGAGGTCGAGGTCGGCGTCGTTGTCGTGGTCGAGGAAGGTGGTGCCCCAGCCCCAGCCGCCGTCGCGCACGCCGGCGAAGTCGGTGGCGTCGCTGAACAGGCGGGCGCCGTCGTTGCGGTACATGCGATTGCCGGTCTTGCCGACGGTGCCGGCGATCGAGGTGACAAACCAGTCGAGGTCGCCGTCGCCGTCGAAGTCGCCGATCGCCGAGCCCATGCCGTTCTCGTCGCTGCCGACGCCGGCGGCGACGGTGCCGTCGAGGAAGGTGCCGTCGCCCTGGTTCCAGAACAGGCGGCTGCAGCCGAAGTCGCTGGCGATGACGAGGTCGGGGAGGCCGTCGCTGTCGAGGTCGGTGAAGCCGGGCGAGAGGGCAAGCACGCCGGCGATCGGGTACTCGATCATGATCGTCTCGTGGACGTGCTCGAGCGAGACGCCGGCGGGGATCGTGACATCCTCGAACTGGCCGGGGCCCTTGGCGCCGAGGTTGTGGAGCAGGCGGGCGTGCGAGGGGGCGTCGCCGAGGGCGAGGTGGGTGCGGTACTCGCCGACGTAGAGGTCGAGGTAGCCGTCGAGGTCGTAGTCGCCGAAGGCGGGGGTGTTGCCGGTGTGCTGCAGCTTGCTCTCGATGCCGGCGCCGCGGGCCAGGGCCTCCTCGCTGAAGTGGCCGGCGCCGTCGTTGATGAAGAGGGAGTAGCGGCTGCCGCCGATGCTGGTGAGGTAGAGATCGAGGTCGTCGTCGTTGTCGATGTCGCCGAAGGCGGCGCCGTTGCTGTTCTTTGCGCCGCTGAGGCCGGCGTCAGCGGTGCGGTCGACGAAGTGGCCGGCGCCGTCGCCCCGCAGGAGGACGCCGGAGCCGTAGATCTGGGTGGCGAAGAGGTCCTGGTGGCCGTCGTTGTCGTAGTCGCCGACGGCGACGCCGCCCGAGTACCATTCGGCGGTGCAGAAGTGGCCGGGCTTGTCGATCGCGGTGGCGTCGACGAGGCAGTCGGGCGGCTTGTGGAACTCGCCTTGAAGGTGGGTGAGGCCGGCGGCGGCGCTGACTTCGGTGAAGCGGACGCTGCCGGGTAAGGGTGGGCCGCCTTCGCTGTCGCTGGTGTTGCCGCCGGAGGCGGAGCCGGCGGTGCCGCCACCCTCGGCGTTGTTGCCGGTCTCGCCGGGGGTGCTGTCGGCGTCGGCGGCGGTGGGGCCGTTGGAGGTGGGGAGGGCGTCGCTGGTGTCGCTGCTGCCCGGAGGTGGGCCGCTCTCGGCGGCGAGCGTGGCAGCGTCGTCGCCCGCGGGGGCGACGACGCTGCACGCGAGGCACCACGCGGCGAGCGAGCAGGTCGCCAGCGTGCGTGGTGCGGGTGGCTTCACGGGCAGACGGCTCCGCACTGCTGCTTGGCCTCAGTGACGCAGAAGCCGTCCCACGAGTTGTTGCAGCAGAAGGGGTCGAGGGCGCAGACGCAGGCCTTGACGTCGGTGGCACCGCAGGCGCCGGCGGCACCGGCCACGCAGCAGTTGCCGGAGGTACACGCCGTGGTGACGAGGGCGCCGCAGTCGCCGGAGCAGCCGAGGGTGCCGCCGGCGAACTTCTTGGGGTCGACCGTGGCGCAGGTCTTGCCGCCGAGGTCGGTGCCGTCACAGACCTCGGGGGGCTCGACCTTGTTGTTGCCGCAGACGGTGTTGACACACATCGAGGTGTCGAAGGCGTCGCAGGCGAGGGCGCACTGGAGGGTGCCGCCGCCGGCGAAGCCCTGGGAGACGCAGTCCTCGCCGCCGAGGTCGACGCCGTCGCAGGTCTCGGTGTCGGACTTGACGCCGTCGCCGCAGCCGATGCAGCCGCTGCTGTCGAGGGTGCACATGTCGTTGCACGCGAGGATGCCGTCCTCGAAGCCGAGGCCGACGCAGTCGGCGCCGTTGAGGTTCTCGCCGTCACACTGCTCGGGGTCGACGACCAGGCCGTCGCCGCAGCTCGGGGGGGCGCAGGCGGTGGTGCAGCCGTCGCTGTTGTCGTCGTTGGCGTCGTCGCAGGTCTCGGGGCCGTTCACCATGGCGTCGCCGCAGAACGGGCCGAGCGCCTGACAGTCCGGCATACAGCCGCCGTAGGAGCCGTCGTTGATGCCGTCGTCGCACAGCTCGCCGTTGTCGACGATGGCGTCGCCACAGACGGTGCCGGTGGTGCCGGTGGTGGTGCCGGTGGTGCCGGTGGTGGTGCCGGTGTCGGTGGTGCCGGTGTCGGTGGTGCCGGTGTCAGTGGTGCCGGTATCGGTGATGCCGGTCGTGGTGGTGCCGGTGGTGGCGTCCGTGGTGCTGGTGGACGTGGTGCTGGTGGACGTGGTGCCGGTGGTGGGGGTGCCGGTCGTCGGGTCGCTGGTCGAGGTTTGGTTGGTCGGGTCGTTGGTGGTGCTGGAGCTGCTGGAGGAGCTTGTGTCGGAGGTGGTGGTCAGGGTCGTCTCGCCGCAGGCTGCGAGCAGCAGCAGGGTGGCGAGGGTCGGGAGGGCGTGACGGATCGAGAGCATGGGATTGGGCATGGTGGGATAGATCGCTCGGGTTGCACCGCCGCACGAGTATGAGGCGCGAAATTGCGCGTAGTAGGTACCGCGGAGGTTACGCTTGTATCGGGTGGTGCGATGGAGCTCAAGGCTCACCCGATCACGTTCAGGTGGGTACCCCGAGCGGCGTCGTTGTTACGTCGGCGCCGAACGATTCCGGCGCATTGGAGGAGGCCGCCGCCTCGCTACATACCGGTTTTGGGCGGCAGGGCCTTCTCGACGGCGGCGGTGAGCTCGGGGCCCATGGGCTCGACGGGAGAGTCGAAGCGGGCGACGACCTTGCCGCTGGGGTCGACGAGGAACTTGGTGAAGTTCCACTTCACCTCGCCCTTGATGCCCTCCGCGGTCTCCTCGGTCAGCGCCTTGTAGATCGGGGCGATCTCGGGGCCCTTGGCGTGGACCTTGGCCATCATCGGGAAGTCGACCGCGAACTTGCTGGTGACGAACTCTTTGATGGTCTTGGCGTCGCCGGGCTCCTGGCCGCCGAAGTCGTTGGAGGGGAATCCGAGGACGACCAGGCCGCGATCTTTGTAGCGACCGTAGAGCTCCTGGAGCTGCGCGTATTGCGGGGTGTACCCGCATTCGGAGGCGACGTTGACGAGCAGGAGGGCCTTGCCGCGATAGTCGCTGAGCTTGGCCTTGGTGCCCTCGAGGGTCTCGACCTCGTGATCGATGATCGGGCCGGCGGCGAGGGTGGCAGGGTCTTGCTTGGGCGCGTCTTGCTTGGGCGCGTCTTGCTTGGGCGCGTCGGGTTTGGCGGCGGTCTTGCTGGGCTCGGTCTTGCTGGGCTCGGTCTTGGCGGCCGGGGCTGCGCCGCAGGCGAGCAGGGACAGGACGGCGAGGAGGGCGGTGGATCGGATCATGCGACAGCCATAGGGGATCGCGCGGCCCGTGTCGAGCGCTGCGCTGGTCGATTGGCCCGAGGATCGCGCTGCGCTGGTAGATTGGCCCGAGGATCGCGCGGCCCATGTCGCTGCGCTGTGCTGGTAGATTGGCCCAAGGATCGCGCGGCCCATGTCGCTGCGCTGTGCTGGTAGATTGGCCCGATGATCGCCTCAGCTCTCGCGTTTGCCGTCGCCGCCCACGGAGCTCAGACCCGCAAGGGATCGCAGGTCCCGTATGTCAGCCACCTGTTGCAGGTCAGCGGGTTGGTGCTCGAGCACGGCGGTGACCTCGAGCAGGCGACGGCGGCGTTGTTGCACGACGTGGTCGAGGATACGCCGGTGACGCTGGCGGAGGTGGCGGCGAGCTTTGGGCCGGGGGTGGCGGCGATCGTGGCGGACTGCACCGATACGGGGCCGGACGAGGTGGCGGGCAGCAAGCGGCCGTGGAGCGAGCGCAAGCGGGATTATGTGGCCCACCTGCGCGAGGTGGGGCCGCGCAGTGCGTTGATTGTCGGCTGCGACAAGCTGCACAACCTGCGCACCTTGGTGGCCGATATCGAGGCGCTCGGGGCGGCGGTGTTGGAGCGCTTCAACGCCCCGCCGGCGCAGCAGCGGTGGCTGTTTGGCGAGCTGCTGGCGGCGCTGCGGGACAAGGTGCCGCCGCGGCTGCACGCTGAGCTGACGGCGCTGTGCGAGCGCTACGCGGCGTTGACGGCGGACGCGTAGCGCTCAGCGCTGGGCGGCGAAGGAGCGGGGCTCGGGGACGACGAGCTCGAGGCGGCGGATCATCTTGAGGGTGTAGATGAGCGAGATGAGCTCGTGCTCGTCGGTGTTGAAGTCGTCGAGCATGGCGGCGAGGTTGCGGGTGCCGTCGAACTGCGGCAGCCAGGTCGCCTCGCTGGGCTCGAGCGAGAGCTCGCTGACGAGGGCCGCGCAGGCGACGGGGTCCCTGGCCTCGCGCAGGAGGGGGCGCTGGTCGGTGCTGCCGACGGACT
>JBGAUO010000142.1:0-11746 GCA_044228605.1 Nannocystis sp.
CGACAGGTCAGGGGCGAGCGATGGAGGTGGCTTTTGGGACAGGTCAGGGGGCGAGCGGTGGAGGTGGCGTTTGGGACAGGTCGTGGAGGTGGCTTTTGGGACAGGTTATGGAGGTGGCTTTTGGGACAGGTCAGGGGTGGCGAGCACGGCGGCGCGGCGCTCGGCGGTGAGGAGGGTGCGGGCGGCTGCGGCGACCTCGGCGGGGGTGACGGCGAGCCACTGGGCGGCGTCTTGCTCGAGGTGGTCGGGGTCGGCGAAGGCGGCGGCGTAGCCGGAGAGCATGCCGGCGCGGGTGACGAGCTCCTGCGGGGCGAGGCGGAGGCGGTGGGCGAGGCGGAGGCGGGCGCGCAGGAGCTCGGGCTCGTGGAGCTCGCCGGCGGCGACCCGCGCGAGGACGCGGTCGATGGTGGCGAGCAGCTGCGCGGGGTCGCTGCCGGGCGGGCCGATGAGCTCGGCGACGGCGACCGACTGCTGGGGCTGGCTGAACTGCTCGGCGTCGAAGGCGGCGACGTGCGGGAGGTCGGGGCCGGCGAGGCGGCGGAAGGCGCCGGCGCGCAGGGTGGCGAACAGGACGTCGAGGGCGGCGTCGCCGTCGGCGTGCAGGCCGGGGGTGGCCCAGCCGCACAGGGCGCTGGGCGGGCCGCCGGTGGTGACACGCTCGTCCTGGAGGCCGCCGCCGGAGAGCTTGGGGAGGGCTGGAGGGCGCCTGTCCTGGGGGACAGGTGCGGCGGGGAGCCCGGTGAAGTAGCGGTCGATGTGGGCGCGGGTGTCGGGCGGGAGGTCGCCGACGAGCGTGAGGGTGGCGGTGTCTGGGGTGTAGTGGGCGGCGAGGAAGCTGTCGACGTCGCGCAGGGTGATCGCCGCGATGGCGTCGTGGGGGCCGATGACGGTGTCGTGGTAGGGGTGCTCGGGCGGGAAGAGGCGGGCGAAGAGGCGCTCGATGCGGGCGCCGCGGGGGTCGGTCTCGCGGCGTTGACGACGTTCCTGGGCGACGATCGCCTTGACGCGGGCGAGCGTGGCGGAGCCGGTGGCGCCGCGCAAAAAGCCCATGCGGTCGCTCTCGAGCCAGAGGATCGTGGCGAGGTCGTCTCTGGGGGCGAGTGTGTAGTACTCGCTGGTGTGGAGGTCGGTCTCGGCGTTGTCGTGGTGGATGAAGGCGGCGGCGCGGGCGGCCTGGCGGGCGTCGCGGTCGATGTGGCGCGAGCCCTCGAACATGAGGTGCTCGACCAGGTGGGCGAGGCCGCGGCGGGCCGGCGGGTCGTCGACGGCGCCGACGTGGTAGCGCAGGTGGACGGCGACGAGCGGGAGCCTGGGGTCGCTGCGGAGGATCACCTCGAGGCCGTTGGCGAGCCGGTAGTGGGCGTCGACGGGCTCGGTGGCGGGGGCGAGGGCCAGCCAGGCGGGCAGCAGGGCGGCGAGCAGCGGCACGCATGGACGATGGGGCGAGGCTGCCTTGAGGGTCAAGCGCAGGGCCGGGCGCGGTCCGATCGCTGAGTGCGTGGCGGCCTTGGCGACGGACGGGGCGAGCAGCCGGTGACTGGCGTGCAAGCCGGCGCACACCGCCGCCAGGGCTCGATCTGTGCGCGGGTGGCGTGGCGAATTCTGGTACTACTCGGGGAGCCGCGGAGCCCCCTTGTCCACCTCCCCGACTCCTCCCTCCGGCGATCGCGAGCGACCGATCGTGCCGTCACCCGCGAGCTTGCCGTCGCGTTTTGAGCTCGACCACGACTTCACGGAGGCGCTCGCCCACATCGCGGCGATCCGGACCCGGCGCAAGCTCAAGCGCGATCCGGTGTACCTGGCGATCAAGCCGCAGCTCGAGCGGGTGCTGCGGGGCTTCGAGTGGGACCTCGAGCCGACGCTCGGGACCTCGTTGCAGCCGCGTCGGCCGGGCAAGGTGCGGGTGGTGGCGTGGAACGTGGAGCGGGGCAAGCGCTTCGAGGGGCTGCGCGAGGCGTTGACCGGCGACCCGCTGCTGCGCGAGGCGGACGTGCTGCTGCTGACCGAGGTCGACATCGGCATGGGGCGCTCGCAGAACCTGAACGTGCCGCGCGAGTTGGCGGCGGCGCTGGGCCTCGGCTACGTGTTCGCGAACTATCACCTGGTGCTGGCCGAGGGCGACCGCGGCGAGCGCGGGCACGGGATCCCGAACACCAAGTCGATGCACGGCTGCGCCCTGCTGACGCGCTTCCCGGTGCTGCGCTTCGAGGCGGTGGACCTGCAGGAGCGCAAGGACAAGTTCCACGCGACGGAGAAGCGGATCGGCAACAAGCGCACGCTGCTGTGCGAGCTCTTGCTGCCCGACGGGCCGCTGTCGCTGGCGCTGGTGCACCTCGATCCGTTCACGGGGCCGCGGCACCGGGCCAATCAGCTGCGGCAGATCGTCGAGCGGCTGCGGCGCTTCGGCGGCGAGCGCCTGTTGCTCGGCGGTGACCTTAACACCAACACCTACGACCTCGGGAGCGGGCAGGGGATGCTCTACAACATGCTCTACAAGCTGACGCGCTTCGGCTTCGAGGGCACGGTGGAGCAGTACATGAAGCCGGAGGAGATCGTCGAGCGCAAGGTGTTCGACGCGCTGCGGGCGGGCGGGCTTGCGATCGAGGGCTACAACGACTTCTCGCGCGGGACCATCTACTACGACGTCTACGACCCGGAGATGGCGCGCAAGGCCCTCGACTACCTGCCGCCGCGGGCGTGCAAGTGGATGATGGACTGGCTCGAGCGCAGGCTGGAGCCGTGGGACGGGCGCGTGCCGCTGCGGGTGGACTGGTTCGCGGGGGCGGGGCTGCGGCCGAGCGCGCCGCAGGTGATCGAGCGGCTGATGGTCGGCGGGAAGATCGTCAGCGACCACAACCCGATCCTGGTCGATCTGGAGATCGCGACGCCGCGCGAGGACGGCTCAGAGGGCGTGCGCGAGGCCTGACTGCAGGGTGGCGTGGGTGGCGAGGCCGCGGAGATCGAGGTCTCGGTTGGCGAGGGTCCAGGCGAGGCGGTCGCCGATGCCGGTGAGGATCGCCCGGGCGCCGCGCAGGCGTAGGGTGCGAGCGCCGGCGAGGATCGCCCGGGCGCCGGCGTCGTCGAGGTCGCGCACGCCGGTGAGGTCGATGAGGATGACGCGGGCGTGGGGGTGGCCGCGGAGCTCGGCGAGGGTGTCGACGATCTGGCGCCCGCGCTCGGGGTCGATGGCGCCGATCAGCGGGAGGACCAGGAGCTCGTCGGAGATCGGGATCAGCGGGGTGGAGCGCTCGCGGAGGGCGGCGCGCTGGGCCGCGAGGATGGCCGTGCGCAGCTCGCCGCGCGCGCGCTCGTCGGCGATGCGGGCGCTGATGTCGTGGAAGATCGTGACGGCGGCGACGGTGCGCTGGTGCTCGTCGCGGACCGGGGCGGCGGTGACGCTGAGGCGCTGGCGGGTGCCGTCTTCCGCCATCAGGTCGCGCTGGCGTGAGACCTTCTGGCCGCTGGCGATCGCCATCCGTGACAGGCGCTCGTCGCTGCTGACGCGCTCGTCGCTGTCCGGGTGGTAGAGCGGGAGCGGTCGTACGGTCTCGGGGAGGTGGGCGCGCAGGAGCTCGGTCGCGGCGCGGTTGAGGCGGCTCGTGCCGGTGGCCGCGTCGTGGATCTGGACGCCGACGGGGAGGTGGTCGAGGACGATCTCGAGGGTGCGGGCCTGACGGCGCTGGTCGGCGATGGCCTGCTCGCAGTGGCGCGCGAGCAGGCGGTTGTCGAGCATGGCGGCGAGGTGCGGGGCGAGGTCGTTGTAGAGGCGCCGTTCGCTGGCGGGGTAGCGGCGTGCGTGGTCCCAGCCGAGCTGGACGAGGCCGAGCCAGCGGCCCTGCCAGCGGACGGGGATCAGGACGGCGGCGATGAGGCCGCTGCGGCGGTGACCCTCGCGGGCGCCGGGGTGCGGGTGGTCGCGCATGTCCTCGAGGCAGATGGCCGTGGCTGGGTTGGTGAGCCAGAGGGGGGAGACGGCCGAGTCGGCGACGATGACCGGCTTGCCGAGGGTGGCGGGCAGGCGGGGGTCATGGCCGTGCTCGGCGATGACGGTGATGCTGACGGGTGCGCCGGCGGCGTCGCAGGTGACCGTGAGGAGCTTGGCCTGGACGGCGGGTCCGGGGGCCTCGGCGAGCAGGGCGGCGAGCAGGGCGTCGGGGTCGCGGGCCGCGGTGACACGCGCGCTGACGCGGAGGATCGTGGCGAGGGTGGTCATCGCGTGGGTGTGCGCGGTGAGGGCGTCGCGCTCGGCGAGGGCGGCGACGAGGCTGGTTGCGAGGAGCTGGTCGAGGTCGGGGTTGTCGGCGGCGGTGCGGGGGGCGTGCCAGTGGAGGGAGAGCTGTCCGTGGCAGCGGCCGTGGTGGCACAGGGGGAGGACTTTGCGGGTGGGGCCCGGGGGTGGGGCGGTGGGCTCAGGGAGCGGCTCGGGGGGGCCCTGCGTGGGCGTGGCTGCGGCGTCGAGGGGGCACCAGCGGGCGACGGGGACCAGCTCGAGCGGCGCGCCGGGGTCGCTGTCCGGGTGCGGGAGGACGCGGTGGAGGACGACCAGGTCGGGGCGCTGGAGGACGAGCAGGGGGAGGACGGCGGTGAGGGTCTCGAGGTCGTCGCGGGCGCCGGCGAGGGCGAGCTCGACTGCGTGCAGACGGCGCACGAGGTCGTCGCTGTCGGTGGGGCGCATCGCGGGAGATGCTAACCGATCGGGTGCGAGGCCGTCGGGTCGGCATCGCCCGCGCTAGATGTCCGTGGGGACAGGTCGGCGGCGGGGGCCTGCGCGGTGCGTGAGGGTGCGGGCGTGGGCGATGCCGGCCTGCAGGGAGCCGTGGACGCGGATGCCGGTGAGATCGAAGCCGGCGGCGGCGAGGCTGGTGGCGGCGTCGGGGTGCAGGCCTGTGAGGATCGGCTGGACGCCGCGCAGGCGCAGGGCCCGGGCGGCGCTGACGAGGATCTGCGCGCCGCGGGGGTCGAGGGCGCCGGCGCCGGTGAGGTCGAGGATCGCCACGCGCACGCGCCGGGAGCCGCCGAGCTCGACCAGGGTCTCGGTGAGCTGATGGCCGCGGTCGTCGTCGATGCTGCCGATGATCGGGAGGACCAGGATGTCGTCGGAGATCGGGAGCAGCGGGGTCGAGCGCTCGGCGAGCGCGGCCTGCTGGGCGTGGATGAGGTCGTCTTGCATCGCCAGGCGCTCGGCCTCGGCGACGCGCCAGGCGGTGACCTCGGTGGTGACCGAGATGGCGTGGGTGAGCGCGCCTCGCTCGTCGTGGACCGGGGCGGCGAGGGACTCGAGGGAGCGCCTGGTGCCGTCGGGGGCGCGCAGCTCGGCCTCGCCGATGACGACCTGCTCGAGTTGCAGGGCGCGGGCGAGCGGCCAGGTCGCGGGTGACATCGGCGTGTCGCTGCCGGGGTAGACCAGCTGGCCGCGCGCGAGGTCGCGGCGCAGCTGCTCGGCGCTGCGGTTCATGAGCAGGGGTTCATCGTCGTGGGCGGCCTGGACGACGACGCTGACCGGGAGGTCGTCGAGGATCGCCGTGAGGGTGGCGCGCTGGCGCTGTTGCTCGCGCAGGGCGTCCCTGGCGGCGGTGAGGAGGCGGTGGTTGGCGACGACGACGGCGGCCTGCTGCGCGAGCGCCGGGTAGTGCTGGCGCTCGTCGGGTGTGAAGTCGTGGGGGGCGGGCCAGGCGAGCAGCACGTGGGCGTCGGCGTGGCCGCTGCGGGACAGGGGCAAGACCACGGCGGCGGCGATCGCTGCGGGGTGCCTGGTGGTGACGAGCTCGGCGAAGAAGTGCGGGGTGGTGGTGGCGAGGTCGGTGAGGTCGGTGAGGTCGGGGTCGGCCTGGGTGCTGGCGTCACCCCAGCGGGCGAGGACTCGCGGGCCGGCGTCGCCGCTGGACAGCAGCCAGGCCGCGGTGGCGCCGTGGCGGGCGGCGTGTCTGGCGAGCACGTCGAGGAGGGCCTGTGGGTCGGCGGCGGCGTGGAGGTCGGCGAGGGTGGTGTGGAGCGTGTGCGCGGCGGCGAGGGCGTGGTCGCGAGCTCGTCGATCGCGGAGGCGATCGAGGGTGACGTGGACGAGGGTGGTGACGAGGGCTCGCCGCGGGTCGTCGGTGTCGGCGGGCCAGAAGCGAGCGAGGGCGGCGAGTGGGTCGCGAGGATCGGCGTCGGCGAGGGATGGATCGCCGGGGTCGAGGTGCTGGGCGAGGGCGGTGAACAGCTCGCGCTCGTCGTCGGCGAGGATGAGCGCTTGCCGCAGCGTGGCGAGCTGCGCGAGGTCGGGGCGCGGCGGCGAGGCGGGGCCGGGCGGGTCGCGGGGCTGCATGAGGCGCGTACTCTATGCCAGCAGCGGCGACGCCGCGCGGGGTCCGGCGGCGCGGGGTGGCGCGCGGGCGCGCGGTCGCAGCGCGGCTGTGGGTGGGCTGTCGCTGCGGGCAGGAGACGGGTAAATTCGCGGCCGGTGAGGGCGCAGCGGACATGAGCTCGGCGCGCGAGCCGGCGATCGACGTGCAGGCACGGACGATGGTGTCGACGTCGGATCGGCAGAACGCGGCGGCGGCGACCGGCGAGGATCGGACGCAGGCGGCGGGGATCGGCGGCGCGGACAGCGTGGGTCCGCTGGCGGAGCTCGAGCCGGGCGCAGTGATCGCGCGCTACCGGATCGTCGGCAAGCTCGGGGCCGGCGGGATGGGCGTGGTGTACCGGGCCTACGATGCTCAGCTGGATCGCGAGGTCGCGCTGAAGCTGCTGCGGGTCGGTGAGGACGGGACCGAGGGGCGCACGCGGATGCTGCGCGAGGCGAAGGCGGCGGCGAAGATCCGGCACGCGAACGTGGTGACGGTGTACGACGCGGGCGAGGCGTTCGGGCGGGTGTTCATCGCCATGGAGCTGATCGACGGGGTGACGCTCAAGACCTTCTTCCGCGGCAAGCAGCGCGGGTGGCGGGCGGTGATCGAGGTGATGCTGGGCGCGGGTGAGGGGCTGGCCGCGGCGCACGCGGCGGGGCTGGTGCACCGCGACTTCAAGCCTGACAACGTGCTGGTCGAGGCGGGCGGGCGGGTGCGGGTGCTGGACTTCGGGCTGGCTCGCTCGGCGATCGAGGTGGACGCGCTGACGGTGCGCTCGGGCGCGCCGGCGATCGCCAGCGACACGCCGCCGGTGATGCGGACGTTGACGCAGACCGGGACGCTGGTCGGGACGCCGGCTTACATGGCGCCGGAGCAGCACCTGTCGCGGGGGGTCGACGCGCGCACGGATCAGTTCTCGTTCTGTGTGACCTGCTTCGAGTGTCTGTTCGGGGAGCGGCCGTTTGCCGGGGACACCCAGGCGGAGCTGACGATGAACGTGCTGGACGGCCGGATGCAGGCGCCGCGCGAGCGTGGCGACGCGCCCGCGGAGCTGCTGGCGGCGCTGCAGCGCGGGATGTCGGTGCACCCGGCGGATCGCTGGCCGGCGCTGGCGGAGCTGCTGGCGGAGCTGCGGGCGATCGTTGTTCGGCACGAGCCGCGGGATCGCAAGGGGCTGCTGGTCGCGGCGGGGCTGCTGCTGCCGGCGCTGGTGGGGGCGGCGCTGTACGTCGGCGGGGCGGAGCCAGATGCCAGGCCGCCGGAGGAGACGCAGGAGTCTCGGCGTGAGCCGCTCATTCCGGAGAAGCCGGCCGAGGTGACGAAGGCGGGGGACGTGACGACGCCGGTGGCGACGCCGGCGGGGCTGTTCCTGGGCAAGCCGAGGCGGGTCGACGCGCCGGCGCTGGCGGAGCTGATCGGGCAGATCTTGCCGTCGGCGCTGGAGATCGCGGGCGGGCCGGAGGGGCTCTACCTGACCGGGGACGGGGCGATCCGCTGGAAGCAGGTGACGGAGGGGCTGGTCTCGACGCTGGACAACAGTGGTTCGCACTCGTCGAGCTCGCCGCTGGTGAACCAGCTGCAGGCGCCGGAGCACGCGTGGGTGGGGGTGTTTGTGGTGGCCAGCGAGGACCTCACGGCGCGGGTGAAGGCGATCCGCAAGGTGCAGGGGGTGAGCGAGGTCGGGGAGAGCAAGGCGCTGGGGCTGGTGCTGACGCTCGGCGACGCGAAGTCGCCCGACGCGGTGAAGCGGCTGCTGCAAGAGCCCAAGGCGGCGAAGCCCCGCGGCTGGTACTTCATCAACGAATCCATGGGCGACCGGCGCGAGCCGCACAACAAGCCCTACACCGACTTCCCGACGCTGGCGGCCTGCGAGGCGGACGAGAAGTCGTGGTTCACGAACAACCAGGGCCGCTGCAAGGCCGTCAAGTGAGTCGGGGCGGCGCGGGCTGGCTGCGCCGAAGGACAGGGCCGTTGGGACATGTCCTCATGGGCATGTTGGCGATCGGGTGCGCGCGGGCGACGGGGTCGACGGGGTCGACGCCGGCGCCCGCGAGCGCGGCGGCGGCGAGCGAGGCGGGCGCGGGCGCGGCGGCGCTGCAGGCCTGCGAGGCGCAGATGCTGGCGGTGGAGGACGCGCTGGGGCGGCTGTTGGACCGCTACCTGTGGGAGGAGGTGGAGCGGCTGGTGCAGACCTGGGACGCGGCGCGGCGGGTCGGTGAGGCGAGGGCGTGCGGGCAGGCGGCCGAGGCGGCGCTGGTGGTGGTGGCGCGGCGCTTCGCCGAGGCGGGGGTGCGCAGCGGGGGGACGCAGTCGTTCGAGCTGGCGCAGCAGGCGTGGCGGTCGCTGGTGAGCAACTTCCCGGGGGCGGAGCACGAGCTGCAGTACACGTTTGGGCGGCTCGCGTGGACGCGGGCGGTGCGGACGGCGAACGAGCTCGGCGAGCAGACGCTGGCGGCGGACCTGTACACGATGGCGCAGCGGCACCACGCGGAAGCGCTGCGGCGCGGGGGGCTGCGTCCGGAGCAGGCGCGGGTGGCGGCGAGTGAGCAGCTGGAGGCGATGCGCCGGGCGCTGGACTATCAACAGGCGGGGTGGTCGCCGGGGACGCTGGTGTGCGATCCAGATCCGACCGGGGTGTGCGCGACGCGGCCGAGCTCGGCGGTTGCGCTCGAGCTGCCGGACGCGCAGGCGCAGATGCTGGCGGCGTACGAGCTGTACCTCGGGGAGCCGGAGTCGGCGGCGCTGCCGGAGGCGCCGACGGTGGCGGTCGATCGGGCCGAGCTGCTGCTGCGCCACGGGCGGCTCGCGGAGGCGGAGGCGGGGCTGCGCGAGGTGCTGCGGGCGCACGATGGGGAGCCGGTGGGGGCGCGGGCGGGGCTGTTGCTGATGCGCTCGCTGCAGGCGCGCTGGCAAGATCCGGCGGCGTCACCGGCCGCGCAGGCGCAGGCGCGGGCGGGGCTGATCGCGACCACGCAGGAGCTGAAGCGGCTGCGGACGATCAGCCTGGCGACGGCGCCCAGCGAGGAGCTGCGGCGCTCGCTGGGCCAGCTGCGCGGGGCGGCGATGTGGCAGGCGGCCGTGGCGGCGCGGTCCAGCGAGAGCTTCGCCGAGTGCGCGCAGGTGTTCGAGGACATGGCCGAAGAGACCGGTCTCGTGGGACAGGTCGAGGCGACGCTGCGCTTCGAGGCGGCGGCCTGCCACGAGCAGGGCGGGGCGTTCGCGCCGGCGATCGCGGGCTACGACGCGTGGCTGCGCCGCTTCGCCGACGACCGGCGCGCGGCGGAGGTGGAGCTGCGTCTGGCGCGGGTGAACGAGCGGGTGCAGAACGTGGAGGACGCGCGCGACCACTACATCCGCTTCGTGGCGCTGGCGCCGGGGGACACGCGGGCGAATGAGGCGCGGCGGCGGTCGATCGCGCTGGCGCTGGTGACGGGCACGCTGGACGAGGAGCAGGTGGCGGCGCTGACCCGCGACCGGCTCCGCGGCGATCGCCGGCTGGCGGCGGCGATCCGGTTTCGCACGGAGGTGCGCCCGGGGAGCCCGTACGCGCGGGTGATGGCGTACCTGCAACAGTTCGGGCGCGACGGCGGGGAGCAGCGCCTGGCGATCGCGCACCTGCGGGCGGGGGAGGCGTTGATGCGCAGCTCGTGCCCGGTGGGGGTGGTCGACGGGCTGTGCGTGGAGGTGACCCGCGACGAGACGCTGGGGCGGGTGCTGCGGCGCGACAAGGGGCAGGTGCTGCAGGTGCGGGCGCACCTGCAGGCGGCGGCGGGGTTTTTGTCGCTGCCGGCGGGGATCGACGGGCTGGCCGCGCCGCTGGCGGTGGCGCCCGGAGAGGTGGCGACGGCGCGGCGGGTGCTGAGCCTGTTGCTGGGGGACCTCGGGGCGGAGGCGGCGCTGCTGACGAGGCCGCCGGCGAGTTATGAGCCGACGCGCTCGCGGGAGTGGTTCGAGCTGCGGGTGAGCGAGGTGGCGCGCATGCAGGCGGTGTACGAGGGGGTCAACCCGACGGGAGGTCGCGACGTGGCGGTGGTGATGGCCGCGGAGCACAGCGCGAGCGACCGCTTCGCGGCGGTGATCGAGGCCCGCAAGGCGCAGGTGTACGAGGCGGACATCGGCCTGCTCGAGGAGGTGTCGCGGGCGATCGCCGCGCAGAGCGAGGCGGGCTCGGATGGCGCGGCGCTGGCGGCGACGATGCAGGGGCTGGCGGATGAGCGGCGCGGGGAGGTGTTCGACGCGTACCAGCGGTGCATCGAGCTGGTGGCGCTGTGGGGCGATGACCCGGACGGGCTGGCCGAGCGGTGCCGGGCGGGGCTCGGGCGGCTGGTGCAGCGCTTCGAGGCGCGGCTCGAGTACGTGCCGGACCTGCACGGCCGGGTGCGCTGACGCGGGATGTCCCCGGGGACAGGTCTTGATGTCCCAAAGGACAGGTGTCAGTCGGCGAGGTCGAGCAGGAGCTGGCGGGCGCGGAGGCGGCGCAGCTCGTCGGCCTCGGGGCGCTCGATGTAGGCGCGGAGGAGGGCGCGGGCCTCGGCGCGGCGGGCGGGTTGGCCGGGGCTGGCGAGCACGGTGCCGAGGTTGAACTGCAGCTCGGGGGGGAGGCGCTCCGGGGGGTCGCCCTGGTGCCAGTCGCGGGCGGCGGCGGCGAGGCGGTAGGCCTGCTCGGCGCCGGCGGGGTCGTGGAGGCGGGTGCGGGCGACGCCGAGGCCGAGGCCCGCGAGGTAGCGGTCGCTGGCGGCGGGGGCGGACTGGGCGGAGGTGTAGAGCTCGGCGGCTCTGGGGTTGTTGCCGGCGGCGAGCTCGGCGGCGGCCCAGGCGAGGCGGGGGGCGGGCTCGCCTGGGTCCTGGGCGAGGGCGAGGGCGAAGCGGCGGCGGGCCTCGCCGGGCTCGTGGGCGGCGAGTGAGACGCGGGCGCAGGTGGCGGCGAGCAGGGCGGCGCCGCGGGGGTCGCCGCCGTCGGCGGTGGGGTCGTCGCTGACGATGCGGTCGTGGCAGATCTGGGCGGCGAGGGCGAGGCGCTCGGGCTCGCGGTCGGCGATGGCGAGGTCGTGGCGGAGCGCGACGGCGACGGCGTAGGGGTCGTCGGGGGCGAGGGCGAGGGCGGCCTGGAAGCTCGAGCGGGCGCGCTCGCGGTCGGCCTCGTCACCGCTGGCCTCGAAGGCGGCGACGTCGAGGAGGGCGAGGCCGACCCGGGCCGCGGATCGGGCCGCGGACCCCGACGCGGCGCCGAGCAGGGCCCGGCCGCGTTCGGCGACGCCCTCGGCGAGCGCGAGCGCGGCGAGCTCGTGGGCCCAGCGCGGCCGCGGGTCGCGTTGCAGCAGGGCGGCGTGGACGGCGAGCGCGGATGCACCGGCGCCGCAGCGCAGCAGCGCGTCGACGCGGGCGAGGGCGGCGTCCCTGTCCGCAGGGACAGGTGC
>JBGAUO010000143.1:0-11677 GCA_044228605.1 Nannocystis sp.
ATAGGCGCGGCCCTTGGTGTCGAGGAGGATCAGGTGGTCGACCGTGCGGCACGGCAGGCAGGCGAGCAGGCTGTCGCCGGAACGGAAGGCAAGTTGCGCGGGATCGATGTTGTGGCCGCCGCGGATGATGAGGTCCTTGGAGCGGCCCGCGATGAAGAGCTTGCCGGCGTCGTTCGTGAAGGCGAGATCGCCGGTGTCGAGCCAGCCATCCCCCATCCAGGCGGCGTTCTGCGCGGGATCGCGATAACCCGGAGACACGTTGGGGCCGCGCACAGTCAGGACGCCGATTTCGCCGGAAGCGCAGTCGTCGGTGAGACTTCCAGTCCTGTCGAGGCGACGAATCCGCATCTCCAGGTAGGGGATCCGGACGCCCACCGAGCCCGGGGTGCGCTCGCCATGGACCGAGTCAATCGCCAGGAGGCCGCTCGTCTCGGTCATCCCGAGGATCTCGTGGAGGCGCGTGCCGGTCAACGACTCGAACCGCTCGGCGACGGCCCGCGGGGTGGCTGCGGCGCCGGTGATGGCGAATCGGACCGACGAGAGGTCGCCGTCGACGGGGACCTCGCACAGAGCGCCAATCGAAGTGGGTACTCCGCCGATGATCGTGGCGCGGTGGTGCTCGACGATCCGCCAGTGGCGGCGCAGCATGACCGGGCTGCGCAGGCCCGCGGGCGAGAGCATCAGCATGTGGCCGCCCGCGGCGAAGAAGGAGAGGCTGACCGCGACCGCGCCCGCGGCGTGGAACAGAGGCAGTCCATGCGGGAACACGTCACTCGGTCCGAGGCCCATGAGGAGCATGCCGCCGAGGGCCGCCGCGAGCTGGCTCGTGTGCGTGTGGGCGACGAGCTTGGGAGAGCCGGTGGTGCCACCCGTGTGAAAGTAGGCCGATACCGCCGCTCCCCCGGGGGGATCGTCGAAGCCGAGCGCGCCATCGGACTGGCGCGCGAGGCCCTCGGCATAAGCGACCACGCGCTTGCCTTCGGTCCGGCCGGGAGGCGCGACGCAGACCAGGACGAGACCCGGGAGCATCTCTCGCACGCGAAGGGCCTTTTGCCAGATGTCGAGCTGCGGATGGGGCCCCAGGGCGACGAGGAGCTTCGCGCCTGACGCACGGACGAGGCCCGCGATCTGGTCGACGCCGAGGAGGAAATTGAGCGGGACCGCGTACCCCGAGGTCTCGGCGCCCCAGAGGGTGAGCTGCGTCTCCAGCAGATTGGGCAACAGGAACGCGACGCCCGCTCCACGTCCGCCCAGCTCGGCGAACAGGTTGGCCGCACGCGTGACACCGGCGACCATCTGCCGGTAGGTCCATGAACGCGGAGCCTCGTCGTCCTCGCCGCTCATCAACATCGTGAGGGCGGGCCGGTCACCGTGAATGGCAGCGGTCGCCGCGAGCATCGCGTAGACGCTCCTGTATGGCATCCGCGCTGCAAACGGCGCTTCGCGCTCGAAGCGGAGGATGTCGTCCGGGGTCCGGAGCGGCTCATGAAATGGGACGGACATGATACGCGCCTATCTGGGTCGATGGGGAACGTGACGGAGCGCCCAGCATCACCGCAACGGCGCTCCGTTGCAAGCGTCCCGGACCGCACCCAGCCGTAATACACTTGAGCAGCGCGGGCCGACGCGGTGCCGGTACTACTGGGGATTCACCTGCGCGTTCAGGGCGGCCCCCGTCATGTCCGAGTAGGTATAGGGCCCGACCAGGCCCTTGACGGTCAGCTCGACCTGATAGGTCTCCGGGTGGACCTTGTAGGCCAGGCTGGCGGACATATCGACGACCCACACGTAGCCGTCGATGTCGATGCTGACGCCCCACGGGGCCTGGCAGCCCGGCAGCGGGATGTTGTTGTTGACGTACTTCTTGGTCGCGGCGTCGATGTGGACCAGGCGACACGGGTTGCTGCCGGCGCCCCACACGTTGCCGTCGGCGTCGGCCATCATGCCGTTCACGCGCGAGCCGCCGGCGTTGCCGATGTTCGACCAGGCCTTGGCCTGCATGTCGTAGTGATAGACGGAGCTGTCATTGCAGCCGCCGTTCCAGATGTTGCCATTGGTGTCGAGGGTCATGCCGTATTTGCAGCCCTGGGGGACGCCGAAGTCGGTGATCGCGAGGGTCACGGCGTTGATGCTGATCGCCGGCTGGGTGCTGAGGCCGGTGACGAAGAAGTCGCCGACGGCGTTGACTGCCCCGCCGTAGGGGCTGTAGCCGGGCTGCCAGGGGTACATCACGGTGTCGAGGGTCACGCCGGTGTCGCCGTCGACGCGCTCGAAGTGGGCCATATTGTTGCCGTCCATCCACCCGAACCAAAGCCGCGGGGTCGGCGAGACGCAGGTGTTCGGGTCGGGTTTGCCGCCCTCCCACGCGGTCGCGCGCGGGCCGTAGCCGTAGCCGGGCGACGGGATCTTCTTGGTCCACAGCACACATTCGTCGGCGCCGAATGCCAGGATATCGTTGGCACCCTTCGAGGTCTCGATCATGCCATTGCCGTTCTTGTCCTTGCAGTCGGCGGGGCGCGCGGCGATCTTGGTGACGCCGCCGGGATCGCGGCTGCTGACCGCGACGTCGCCCATCAGGTTGACGGAGGTCCGCGACGGGCTACCGCCCTCGACGCGATATCGACCGACCTCGAGGCCCGTCTTGGTGTCGATCTTCGAGACGGTGCCCTCGCTGCTGTTGGCGATCCAGATGAAGCTCAGCAGCTCGCCCGGATTGCCCTCCTGCTGGTCGCAGGGCACCTTGGTGCAGGCGTTCGAGCAGCTGTCCTTGTCGAAGTCGTTGCCGTCGTCGCACTCCTCACCCTCATCGAGCAGGCCGTTGCCGCACACGGGCTGCGCCGGCCCCGTGCTCGACGAGCTGGCGCTGGTGTCGTCGATGACCCCGGTCGAGGTGCCGGTCCCGGAGGTGGTCTCGCCGGTGGAGCCGGTCGGGGCGCCCTGCGTCGTGCCGGTCTGCGAGTCGCTGCCGCCGGTCTCGGTCGCCGTGCCCGTGGCGCTGCTGGTCGGCCCGGTATCGCTCGTGGTCGGGGTGGTCGGGGTGGTCGGTCCCACCGTGCTCGGCCCCCCGGTCGCGGATGCGCTGGTATCCGCGCTGTCCCCACAGGCGGCGGTGCCGAGCGCTGCAGTCATGATCACCAGCCGGGAGAGCCCGCGAGACGCCGCCGAAAGAACCGTCATGCTCGCCATTAGGCGGGTAAATCCACCCGCGGACAAGTCCTGTCTTCGCGCGCGGACCCACGTGGTGGCTCCCTGTGATACTCCCTTCAGGAGGGGGGGTGGTGTGCTTATGAATCGATCGCTCTGGGTCATGGCCTTGGCGGTGGCGATGGCCAGTTGCCGAGGATCCACGTCGGGTGTGGGCGAGGCCGACGTGCGAATGCCAGAGCTCGGCGAGGTTCCTGCGGGGGTGCTGCTGCGCGAGCAGCAGTCGCGCTTCTCCCCCGAGGTGATGCTGCTGGCGTCGCGCGCGGCCGACGATATCTGGATCCCGCTGGCCTTGTTGAGCGAGATCGAGGGTGAACTCGCGCTGATCCGAAAGACCTACCCTGTGGTCGCCCAGGTCGAGCTTCCGGTCTTGCCCGCCGATATGCTGCTCGTGACCCTCAAGCCGGGCGTGGCCTTCGCGGACGCGTGGAGCGCGGGGCGCCTGGAGACCGGGGAGCCGGAGCTCGACGCGCTCTTACGGCACTTCAACGCGGTCAGCGTGAGCCGTTCGTCCGGCACGACCTTCGAGGTCACATTTGCGCAGTGGCTGAACCTCAATCGCCTGATCTCGGTCGTTCAGGCGACTTCGAGCTCGGTCAAGTTGGCGGGCAAGAACTTCTACTTCGGCGATCCCGCCGAGCTCAGGCGCTTGCAGGCCGCCGGCAACCGCGTCTACACCTTCGTCCGCGGCTGCGAGACCCCCGATGGCTGCACGGGTCGGCCGACATGGATCGTGCGGATCGCGGGCGATGGATCGCTGACGATGCACGAGACGACGACCTGACAGGCTCGGTCACGCCCGCAAAAGCCCCGGAATCCCGCCCCCACCGGCTCGCGTTGGGGTGGTGATGCCCCGCAGCAAGCTCGACACCCTGACTTACGCGACGATCCTCCTCACCCCGATGATCGTCGCGGCCGGCTACATCGCCTTCACGCCCGCGGCCGCGCCGATCGTCGTCCACGAGCCCGCGGCCGCATGTCCGGAGCTCGTCGCGTGTACACCGGTCGACGAGCCGGTCCTGCCCGATGAGGCCGCGCCGGTCGAGGCCGCGGCGATCGACCCGCCGGTGCCGGTGCCGGTCGCCACGATCGACCCGACCCACCTGCAAGCTGGCGCCGCCATGCTGATCTATGAGCACCAGCTGGTCCTCGCCACCGGCCCCGATCTGACCTGGTCCAAGGGACAGCTTCGTGATCACCGGATCGAATGGGGCGTCGCTGTCAGCAAGCGGGTCGATGCCACCCGCCTGCCCGAGCCGCTGCGCGCCCTCGCGGACGCCCGAGTGGCCGTCTACGCCGCCGACGGCAGCGCCTGCATCGCGGCCATCAAGCCCGACGCGCTCACCATCTACGGCCGCCAGGACGGCGAGTACCTCTACCCCGAGGGCGACAACGACGACATCACGCCGGCCCAGCGTCAGACGGCCCGCGACGGGGTCTTCGCCGAGGCCCAGCTGCTACGCGCTCGCCTCCACCGCGACGGCGCGCGCTGCGAGGGCGTGTGGGCCCGCGCCGCCGCGCTGCCGGCCCCGGCGGTGTTCACCGCCAGCGACGACGAGGACCCGGCCCTGCGCGCCCGGGTGCACACGATGCTCGCCCCCACGCCGCGCATCGAGGCCATCGCCCGCGCCTATCGCCACCACAACGACGAGTCCGGGGCCGACGAGGAGCCCGCGTGGCCGGTCTACCTGCGCGACAGCCTGCACGTGACGCGCTGGGACGAGATCGGCGGGACCCGCAGCTTCCTCAACGTCGTCGTCGGCGACGGCGGCGAGCCGTGCAGCAGCCTGTTCTCCGAGCAGGTGGCGCTGCTCTTCAGCCTCGACGGGGACAGCCTCACTTTGCTCGACCAGCCCGGCTTCGTGGGCCCGGTGGCGATCATGGACCTCGAGCGCGACGGCTGGCTCGAGGCCGTCACCAACAACGGCATGACGATCGAGAGCCGCGCCACGCCGACCCCCGTGCAGCACTTCGAGATCCCGTACCACGGCTGCCCCTGTTGAGGCGCCGCCCTGATCAACCGCCGGGGTCGTCCTTCTCGAGCGCCCAAAACCCGCGCATGTTCAGCGTGGTGACGTCCTGCCCCGGCATCCAGAACGGCATGTGCGAGGGGTCGACGCCCGGCTGCGGGTTGGCGTCGATCGCCATCATCCACAGCTGCTTGACCTCGTCCTTGCTGCCGACGCTGCGGTTGCCGTAGGTGCGGCGCGAGGTGAACACCACCCACGCGTAGCCGCCGGAGTTGCGCGGCGCGAAGGTCGGCTCGTAGTCCCAGCCGCGGTCGCGGTCGCCGGCGACAAACGGGTAGGTGTCGCCGTTGGCGTTGACCAGCCGGATCTCGACGCCCGGCTGCGCGGTGCTGGCCAGGTACAGGTAGCCCGGGCTCAGGCGGGTGTCGAGCGAGTTCGGGTAGGAGCCGCGGTGGTAGGTGATCCACGAGCCGTCGGGCATCAGGCTGGGAAAGGTGATGCCGTTGAGGTTCGGGTCGTTGCCGGGGAGCACCAGCTCGATCGGGTTGCTGACCGCCTTGAGGGCCGCGTCGTAGTCGCGGACCCCGAGCGCGAGGGTGGTGTGGTCGACGTACGCGAGCTTCTTGTTGTTGGCCGAGAAGGCCGGCATGTTGAGCGTGATGCCGTCGAGCCCGGTGTTCGGGAGCTTGGCGCCGGTGAGCGCGTCCCACATCGCGTCGCCGCCGCCCGGCGGGCCAGGCAGGTTGAGCTCGCCGTTCTCGACGACCACCGCGCCGTCGGCCGAGATGCCGGCCATCGCCCAGTTGCGGACCGGCTTGCCGACCGACGTGAGGTCGAGCTTGCTGGTGTTGCTCACGAGGTCCCAGTTGGACACGCTGATGTCACCGCCGAGGATCAGCGTGCGGCCGTTGGCCGCCACCGAGTGGCAGGTGCTGCAGCCGTTCTGTCCGCCCGCCGCGAGGAAGTCCTCGGGCGCCGTGGCGCCGGGGTTGATGCGCAGGACCCGGCCGAGGCTGTTGGCCCAGTAGTACACCGAGCCGATCAGCGGCTCGGCCGAGATGGTCCACAGGTCGTCGGTCACCACCGTCGCGCTCGGCTGACCGAGCACCAGGCGATGCACCCGCAGGTTCAGCTGGCCGCCGGCGACCGTCTTGGCCATCGCGTCCCACAGTGGTTGCTCGATCAGGAAGCGCGAGGGCGGCTCAGCGGTGGTGTAGATCTTCACGTCCAGCAGCTCGTGCTGGTAGTGGATCAGGTACTTGTCGCCGGCGCCGCTGCCGTTCCACATCAGCTCGGGCGCCGGCAGCCCGGTCGGGTAGACCATGCCGTCGTACGGGTAGGCCAGCAGCGCCGCTGGATCCGGATCGACCGCGCCGTCGAGCAGGAGCTTGTCTGCGTCGGTGATGTCACCGAGCACCAGCGTGTGCTTGAGGAACACCGCGACGTCGGCAGACGCCTTGAGGTTGTCGTACGCGGCCTCGACCCCCAGGTGCCCGCCGAAGCCGCCGGACGCGGTGACCAGGCCGTTGTCGTCGACCTCGCCGAGGAAGCTCGCCTCGCCGGTCCAGGTCGCCTGCACCGGCGCCCCGTCGAGCTTCGCGGTCAGCTGCAGCGGCGGCGCGACGCCGTTCTCGATCGTGATCATGCCCATCGCTGGATCGATCACCAGCACGCCTTGCATGCCGCCGGTCGTGCTCGGGTCGACCGTGGTGGCGCCCGTCGGCTCGACCGTGGTGGTCGGCGTCGTCTCGCCGCCGTCGTCGGTCGCGCCGCCGCTGGTCTGCGTCAGCGAGGCGCCGGTCATCGTCATCGCGGCCGTGGCGGCCGTGTTCTCGGCGCGTCCGTCGTCGCCGCACGCGAGCCCCAGGGCGGCGAAGGCCGGCCCAACAAGCGCTGTCAATCTGGGTCGAGATCGCATGTACACCTCTCAGCGACTCACCTATCACGCATCACTGTTGTTTGCAGCCGCGGACTCGCGACCGATGCCTGCGCAGGTGACTGCACGTGAGCCGCCGAGACAGCGATGTCACATGGGGGTGGTCCCCTGGGTCTACGCTCGGCACCCCCGTGGCCACCCGTGAGGACCGTCCGAACATCGCCCCGGGCGTGTTACGCTCGCGGCGCCGTGGCCGACCTCGAAGCGGACAGACTGCGCGCACTCATGCGGGCGACGGTGTTTGGCCAGCCGCGCCAGCCGGTGACGATCGACCGCTACGAGATCGTGCGCCTGCTCGGGTCGGGGGCGATGGGCCTCGTCTATGAGGTCTTCGACCCCAAGCGCGGCGAGCAGGTCGCGCTCAAGACCCTGCGCGGCCAGAGCGCGCGGGCCCTGACGCTGTTCAAGCGCGAGTTCCGGGCGCTCTCGCGGATCACCCACCCCAACCTCGTCGGCCTCTACGAGCTCGGCCGCGACGAGCATCAGTTCTTCTTCACCATGGAGCTGGTGCGCGGCGTTCAACTGCTCAAGTACCTGTGGGGCGCCGAACCCGAGGGCCCCGAGGCCGAGCTCCCGCTCTCGCCGGTGGCCGATTTCTCGCGCCTGCGCGGGGTGTTCGCCCAGCTCGCGGAGGGCATCCAGGCGCTGCATCACGCGCACAAGCTGCATCGCGACATCAAGCCGACCAACGTTTTGGTCACGCCTCAGGGGCGCGTCGTGCTCATGGACTTCGGCTTCGTCGGCGACGAGTCGGTCGGCACCCTCGAGTCGACGGCCGGCAGCATGGTCGTCGGCACCCCCGCCTTCATGGCCCCGGAGCAGGCCCTCGGCGGCCCCCGCACCCCGCCCAGCGACTGGTACGCCTTCGGCGCCACGCTCTACATGGCGCTCACCGGCCTGGTCCCGTTCCACGGCGAGAACGTGGCGACGATGATGGAGCGCAAGCAGAGCGAGCGCCCGAGTCCGCCGCGCTCGCTCGCCGCCGGCGTCCCCGAGGACCTGGAGCTGCTGTGCATGCAGCTGCTGCAGCCGAGCCCCGAGGCCCGGCCCACCGGCGTCGACGTCATGGAGCGCCTGCATCAGGGCCCGGAGCTCAGCCACACCCGCGGCTTCGCCTATCTCTCGCCCGCGGCCACGCACGTCGGGGCCCGCCGCTTCATCGGCCGCGACGCCGAGGTCGAGCGCTTGCGCGGCGCCTACGCCTCGGTCTGCACCGATGAGCGCCCGGTCGTCGTGCTCCTGTGCAGCCGCGCCGGCCTCGGCAAGTCAGCGCTGATCCGCCACGTCACCGACGAGCTGCGCCGCTCGACCGTGGTCCTGCGCGCCCGCTGCTACGAGCGCGACGGCGTCCCGTTCAAGGCCCTCGACAGCCTCGTCGACGCGCTCGCCCGCCACCTGCGCCAGCTGCCGCGCCCCGAGCTCGCGCCCGCCGTGGCCGCCCTCGCGCCGCTGTTCCCGGTCCTGCACACCGGCCCCGAGAGCCAGGCGCCCGCCCGCCCCGCGACCCACGACCTCGGCCCCGACGCCTTCGCGGCCCTGCGCCACCTGCTCGCCCGCCTGACCCACCCGCGGCCGCTGGTCCTGTGGATCGACGACCTGCAGTGGGGCGACGAGGGCAGCGTGCGCGCGCTCCAGGCCCTGCTCGCGCCGCCCGATCCGCCGCCCGTCCTCCTGATCGCCAGCTTCCGCAGCGAGGATCGTGACACCAGCCCCGCCTTGCGTGTCCTTCAGGACATGTCCCTTCAGACCGGTCTCTCGGTGCAGGCGATCGAGCTCGGCCCGCTGGGCCCCGAGGAGACCTTCGCCCTCGCCTCGGCCGTGCTCGGCGCCGACACGGCGCCCGCCCGCCTGGCGAAGCTCGCCGCCGAGGCGCAGGGCAGCCCGCAGTTTGTCCACGACCTCGCCCGCTTCGTCGCCCACGGCCGCGGCGCCGCCCCGGAGGTCACGCTCGACGAGCTGCTCGAGATCCGCATCGCCCGCCTCAGCGCCCCCCAGCGCCGCCTCCTCGACCTCGTCGCCGTCGCCCACGGCCCGGTGCTCGCGGCCACCGCCCTGCGCGCCGCCGAGGTCGCAAAGGACGCCCGCGCCGTGGTCCAGCAGCTGCTCGCCCTCGGCCTCCTGCGCAGCCTCTCCGCCGCCGACGGCGAGCACCTCGACGCCTACCACGACCGCACCCGTGAGGTCGTGCTCGCCCACCTCGACGGCACCTCCCTGCGAGCCCTGCACAGCACCCTCGCCGTCGCCCTGCGCGACGATCACAGCGGCGACCACGAGCTCCTGTCCCGCCTCTACCGCGGCGCCGGCGAGCTGCCCCAGGCCCGCCAGCACGCCGACCTCGCCGCCGCCGCGGCCGTCCGCGCCCGCGACTTCGACCGCGCCGCCGCCGTGCTCCTGCGCACCGCCGAGTGGAGCCCGAGCGACGCCTCGTCGCTGCACGCCCAGCGCGGCGATGCCCTCGCCCGGGCCGGCCGCAGCCGCGCCGCCGCCGAGGCCTACCTGGCCGCGAGGACAGGCGCCGACTCCGAGGCTCGCCTGGGACACTGCGCCCTGGCGGCGCTCCACCTGCTCACCAGCGGCCACCTCGAGGCCGGCCGCAAGGTCCTCGCCGAGGGCTTCGCCGCCGCAGGCCTCACCCTGTCCGCCACCAGCGTGCGCGGCCGCATCGCCGCCCTGTGGCGCCGCGGTCGCATGGCCGTGCGCGGCCTGCAGTGGGTCGAGCGGCCCGCCGCGGAGCTGCCCCGCGGCGCCCTGGCCCGCGTCGACCTCCTGCGCGCGGCGGCCGTCGGCGCCCTCCTGGTCGACCCCACCGGCGCGGCCGACATCCAGGCGCAGCACCTTCTCCTGTCCCTTCAGACAGGTGAGCCCCACCGCATCGGCCGCGCCGTCGCCGTCGAGGCCGCGCTCGCCGCCCAGCTCGACCCCGCCGGTGAGTCGCGCGCGCAGGCCATGCTCGCCGTGGCGCGCAAGCTCGTCGACCGCCTCGGCGACCCCGAGACCCGGGCCCTGGTCGCGCTGGTCGAGCTCTCCGACACCACCCTGCGCGGCGACTTCACGGGCACCCTCGCCCGCGCCGACGCCCTCAGCGCCGCCGTCGACGTCGACCTCGTCCTGCCGCAGGCCCGCCAGGCCGCGCACGCCCACGCCCTGTCGGCCTTGCTGCAGCTCGGCCGCCTGCCGCAGCTCGCCGAGCGCCTCCCGCTGCGCCTCGCCGCCGCCCTCGAGGTCGACGACCGCGCCGCCCTCGTCACGCTCCACGGCCTCGACCTGTGGTCCCGCCTCGCCCGCGACGATCTCACCGGCGCCCGCGAGACGCTCGCGGCCAGCGAGCGCGCCTGGCCCGACCCCGGCAGCCTCGGCGCCCACGAGCCGCAGCGCCAGCAATGCCACGCCCGCGCCGTCTTTCACCTCTACACCGGCCACCCGCTGCTCGCCCTGAAGGCGCTGCAAGCCGGGCCCACGGTTCAAGACACCCTCGCCACGCGGACCGCGTCGCAAGAGCTCGCGGCCCGGGTGCACGTCGCGGCCTGGCGGCAGCAGCCCGGTGACCCCGCGCTGCGCCGGGCCGCCATCCACGCCGTCGATCAGCTCCAGGCGCTCGGCGAGCTCGCCTCCGCCGGGCTGCTGCGCGCCAGCCTCTACCCCGAGTCCGCCGAGCAGCTCCTGCGCGGGGCCGCCGAGGCGTTTGCCGCCCGCGGTCGGGCGATCCATCAGGCCGCCGTCTTGCTGCGCCTGCGCGACCCCGCAGGCGCCGCCGCGCTGCGAGCCCTCGGGATCGTCGACCCCGACCGCTACGCCGGCCTGCTCGCCCCCTGACGACCCCCGACGCGGACACCTGCCCGTCCCCCGGCGACACCATCGCAGACCGCCGCCTCGGTCGCCCCGCGCTCCCGCGACCATGTTAGCCTGCCGGGCAATGGTCGACGATTTTGCCCTCCTGGACGCCTGGCGCGCGGGCGATTTGCAAGCCGGCAGCCAGCTCTTCGATCGCCACTTCGAGAGCATCCATCGCTTCCTGCGCAACAAGGTCGGCGACGACACCGACGAGGTCATGCAGCGCACGCTGCTCGCCTGCGTCGAGACCCGCGACCGCTTCCGCGGCGCCTCGAGCTTCCGCACCTACCTGTTTGGCGTCGCCCGCCTCGAGCTGCTCGCCCACTACCGGCGTCGGCGCAAGATGGACAACCAGGTCGAGCTCGAGTCGCGCTCGTTCTTCGACCTCGACCCGTCGCCGAGCACCGTCGTCGCCCGGCATATGGAGCAGCAGATCCTGCACGAGGCCCTGCGCCGCCTGCCGATCGACCTGCAGATCGCGCTCGAGCTGCACTACTGGGAGGCGATGTCGGCGACCGAGGTCGCCACCGTCCTCGAGATCCCGGCCGGCAAGCTGGACATCCCCGGCGAGCCGCCGGTCGACTGCGCGCGGCGCGAGCTGGCGGAGGAGATCGGCAAACGCGCCGACAGCTGGGCGCCGATCCTGCGCTACGTCACGAGCATCGGCGTCATGGACGAGGTCGTGCACCTCTTCCACGCCACCGGGCTGCGTCCGGCCGGGGCCGACGCGCGCCCG
>JBGAUO010000144.1:0-11654 GCA_044228605.1 Nannocystis sp.
GAGCCCCGCGTCGAGCGCCCGCTTCATGAACTCCCCGTACGCGAACATGCGCCCGTTCGTGACGGTCTGGACCTTGCGGTAGCCCGCCAGCCGCCCCAGCCGCACGAAGTCGACGAAGTCCGGGTGGATCGTCGGCTCGCCGCCCGACAAGATCAGCCGCTCCGCCCCCTTGCGCCGCCCGTCGAGGATCTGCTGCTTCACCTCCTCGCGCGCCCGGTTGGTCCCGTCGTGCGTGTGCGCGTCGAGGCAGAACACGCAGCGATCGTTGCAATCGAAGGTCAGCCGCACCCAGTTGCGCTTCTCGTGCGCCGCGTCCTCGTGCTCGCGGATCTTCGGGGCAGCTGCAGCCGGCGCGTCCATCCTCGCCATCATACCCGCATCCGTGCCCGCGCCCGCCCGCGCCCGCCCGCGCCGTCGCACCCCCCGTTCGCCCCTGTGTTAGCCTGGCCCTCCGATGCCCGCGCCCCGCATCCTGGTCGTGCACCCACCGGTCTCGATCGCGCGGGACTTCATCGACTACCCCTACCTCGCCGACCTCGGCGCCGTGCAGCTCGCCGCCGTCCTCGCCAGGGAGCTCCCGCACGCCAACATCGAACTGCGCGACGCCTACGCCCTCCCCGGCGCCGATCTCCAATGGCGCCCCGACGGCCGCGCCCGCCTCGGCATCGATCCCACCCGCCTCGCCGCCACGATCGCCGACGGCACCGCAGACGATCCCGTCGCCGCCGCCGTCGTCGCCCTCACCCCCTTCCATCGCCCACCCCAGCGCGACGACCTGCTCGCCGCCGTCCTCACCGACCTCCGCCAGCGCTGGCCGGCCGCCACGATCCTCCTCGCCGACTGCTACCAGAGCGGCCAGCACTACGTCGCCTGCGACGGCCACGAGCTCCTCCTCCGCTACCCCGAGGCCGACGCCCTCGTCCAGTTCGAGGCCGAGCTCACCGTCCCGCGCCTCCTCACCGATCTCCTCGCCCACGGCGCCCGCCCGCGAGGTGTGCACGCCGGCGCCCAGCCCGACCTCGACAGCCTCCCACCACCCGCCTGGGATCAGGTCGACCTCGACGCCTACGCGGCCTTCCACGCCAGCGTCGTCCGCGGCCTCGCGCGCGGCAGCTGGGCCTTCCCGCTCACCGGCCGCGTCCTCCCGCTCGTCACAACCCGCGGCTGCCCCTTCACCTGCCTGCACTGCAGCTCCAACCCCGACACCCCGCACGGCCAGCCCAAGCGGCAGCGCCGGCGCTCCCGCGAAAACCTGAGCGCCCTGCTCGCCCACCACAAGGCCCTCGGCGCCACCTCGCTGCACGTCCTCGACGAGCTCGTCAACGTGCACGAGGCCCACTTCGATCACCTGCTCGCCGAGCTCTTGCGCATCGATCTCCGCGTCGAGATCCCCAACGGCATGCGCGCCGACTACCTCCTGCCGCGCCACTTCGAGAGCCTCGCCGGCCGCACCACCACCGTCAGCGTCAGCGCCGAGAGCGGCGTCCAGCGCGTCGTCAGCGAGGTCGTCGGCAAGCGCCTCGACCTCGCCGCGATCGTCCGCGCCGCCGAGCACGCCCACGCCGCCGGCGTCCCCCTGATGATCCACTACATCATCGGCATGCCCGGCGAGTCCGCCGCGGAGATCAACCAAACCCTCGCCTTCGCCCTCGACCTGTGGGACCGCTTCCAGGCCTGGCCCGCCGTCCAGCACGCCACCCCGCTGCCCGGCACCCGCCTCGCCACCACCACGTCCACCCGCCCCGGCTCCCTCCCTGTCCTTTCAGACAGCCACGACAACGACTGGGGCCCCCGCTTCCAGCGCGCCGCCAGCGGCGTCGGCGACGTCTCGCCCGCCCTGCTCGGCAAATTCATGTGGACCTTCGAACAGCGCCTGCGCGCCTCCCAGGGCCCGCAGAAGCTGGTCATGAACGTCACCTACGTGTGCAACAACCATTGCACCTTCTGCGCCGTCGGCACCCGCACCCAGGTCGACGGCCACCCCACCCGCCAGCGCGAGCAGCTCGCCCACTGGCGCGCCCAGGGCGTCCACCAGGTCGACTTCGACGGCGGCGAGCCGACCCTCAACCCCGAGCTCATCGCCCTCATCCGCCACGCCCGCGCCCTCGGCTACACCCGCGCCAACGTCACCACCAACGGCCGCATGTGCGCCTACGAGGCCTACGCCGCCCGGCTCGTCAACAGCGGCCTCACCAGCCTGCTGTTCAGCGTCCACGGCCCCGACGCCCGCACCCACGCCCAGAACGTCGGCGTCGCCGAGGCCTTCGACCAGACCCTCGCCGGCATCCGCCACTGCGTCCGCCTCGCCCCCGCCGGCCTCGAGCTCGGCATGAACGTCACGATCACCAAATCCAACGTCGAGCTGCTCGGCGAGCTCGCGGCGCTCGCCTGGGACCTCGGCCTGCCGTGGATCAACCTCCAGTTCCTGACCCCGTTTGGCCGCGCCACCCGGCAAGTCGCCCCCGACACCGCCCACGCCGCCAACCGTGCCATCACCGTCATCGACGCCTGGCGCGACCGCATCAAGTTCCAGGTCATCAACCTCCCCTTCTGCTTCATGCCCGACCACAGCGACCTGCTGCAGGGCGACCTCGGCAAGCTCTCGCGCCACATGGTCTTCGTCAACAACGAGACCGTGAACCTCGCCGGCTACCTCGCCGAACGCCGCACCCGCAAGCCGCAGTGCGCCAGCTGCCCCCACGCCTGCTTCTGCGGCGGCTTCTACGAGCTCGACGACGTCCCCGAGCCGCCCTGGCTGATCGCCGCCGAAGATCTCGTCCGCCCGATCGACGACCCCCGCCGCCACGAGTCCGTCCCCGCCGGCTTCCGCGGCCGCATGGCCGCGCGCCAGGGCGACGACCGCTGACGCGACACGTCCTCTCGATCACCCCGCGCTGTGCCAGCCCGCCCGAGCCGGTCGGCCCATCCACGCCAGCGCCGCCGCCTGCTCGAGATCCTCGACGAAGCGCGCCTCGAGCTTGCGATACACCGCCTCGGGTCGCCGCGCCGCCACCCACAGCAGCGCCGCCGCCTTCCTCGCCGAGCTCCGCCCCGCCCACGCCACCGCCAGGTCGTACGGCCACGTCCGGAGCCCCGCCGACACCTCGCCGCCGAGCGCCTCGATCAGCGCCGCCTCCACGCACGCCGCCATCCACCTGTCCCTCAGGACATGTTCCAGGAGCCCGTCGACCGTCTCCTCGCCCGCCCACAGGAGCCCCGCCCCCTCCGTCCCACGCAGCGCCGCCAGCAACATCCGCAACGTCGCCGGCGCAAAGCTCCCCGGCGACCGCGCCCCCGCTTCCATCCCGCGTTCGTGCATGGCTGCCTCCCTTCACCATCCTACACAAATGATAATGACTTTCAAGTCCGACGTATTCATGACGTTACAGCCCGTTTGAGCCTGTCCTCCACCTCCCTCAGACCACCGACAACCGACGCCGCCCCGCGATCGTCGGCGCCTGCCCACGCGCCGCCGCCACCTCCGCGTCGCCAAACACCGCCAGGTAGTCCGGCCGCAGCCCCGGACACACCGCCTCGAAGCGACAGCCAACACACGCCGCCACCTGCCGCTGCCCCGCCAGCCGACTGTCCTTCAGATCAAAACACGCGTCCGGCGTCAGCACCCGCACCCGCGCCGCCCCCGGATCAAACGCGTGCGGATGATCGTCCCCCAGCAGACAGCGCGGCACATGCAGCGATCGCAGCGTCATCCCGTGCGCCCGCCCATACGCGAACGCCTCCGCCATCACCGGCGTCACCTCCGTCATCCGCGGCAACGACCCCACGTTCTCCGCGTTGTGATCCGTCAGCGACACAAACCACAGGTCCACCGCCCGCACCCCCCGCGCATGCAACCACACGACCGCCTCCGGCAGCCGCCGATACGTGTCCTCCTTCAAGATCAGATCCACCACCACCGGCAGCCCCGTCGCCAGCATCGCATCGAGCCCCGCGACCATTTTTAAATAGCTCCCCGCGCTGCGCACCAGCGCCTCGTAGCGCGCCTCCACGTGCGTGTGCACGCTGATGTGCAGCCGCGTCGCCCCGGCCGCTGCCAGCCGCGCCGCGTTGTCCCCCTGGCCCAGCACCAGCCCGTTGCTCTGCACCTTCACGTCCACAAAACCCAGCGTCCGCGCCGCCCGCACCAAGCCCAGCAGGTCGCCGCGGATCGTCGGCTCCCCGCCCGTGAACGCCGCCCGATCGAGCCCATCTCGCCGCCCCTCCCGCAGCGCCGCCACCACCTGCCCCGCGCCCAGCGAGCGGGCCCGCATCGCCGGCGAGATCGTGCAGTAGTCGCACGCCAGGTTGCAGTCGTAGCCGAGGATCACATCCAGCAGCCCGGCCATCACACCCCCTCGTAGTGGCGATCCCAGCGATCGATCTCGGCCAGCAACGCAGCCCCCAGCGCCGTCGGCCGCGCGTGCGCCCGCAAGGTCGCCGCCGCCTCGCGGTTGCCCGCCACCACCTCGACAAAACGCCGGTGCAGCTCCGGCCGCCCGACCACCAGCGCCTCGTACATCCGCGCCACCGGCAAGAACGCGTGCACCGCCAGCAGCACCCCGTGCAGCGGCCGCGGATCGGGCCGCACCGGCGAGGCAAACAGCGGCAAGAACGCGTTCTCGAGCAGCGCCCCCTGCTCGAGCAGCGCGTGCAGCTTGTTGTGCGAGAACTCGTGGATCAGCGCCTCCGCCAGCGTCAACGGGTTCGGATGCAGCGACAGATACACCGTCCCGATCGCCTCCTGATACGACGCCGAGAGATGCCGCGTTGTGTCCCACCCGACCGGCACCACCTGCTGCAGCACCACCTCGATCTCGTCCGCCAGCGCCGGCATCGTCGCCGCCACGATCGCCCGCGCCTCGGCCAGCCCCGCCACCCAGCGCGCGATCGGCTGCCCGCCCAGATCGATGGCATTGCCCTGCTTGTCCGGGTGCGCCTCGACCTCCGCCAGCGGATTGTTGTCCACCAGCGCCAGCGTCAGCCCGCCCGCGATCGTCACGTGGCTCGCCGCGCCCGTCACCCCCTCGCCCCACACCACCCGCTCACGCCCCGCCGGATCGCGGTGCACCACCTCCCCCGCCGCGCAGCGCAGCACCCCGGGCGTCAGCGCGAAGCTCTGCCGCGCCCCGAGGCAGACCACCCGCGGCGGGGCCACCACCACGATCGGCCGCACCAGCGCCCCCGCCACCGCCAGCTCGACCGCCAGCGTCGCGTCCAGCTCACACACCCACGCCGCCTGCGGCCCGCTCCGCAGGCAGCGGATCAGTGTCCCCACCGTCGGCCGCCGCAGCACGCTCCACACCGCCCCCGGCGCCCGCTCCAGCCCAGCCCGCAGCGCCTGCAGCACGGCAGCGTGCCCCCCACGCAGCTCCGTCGGCACCGCCAGCCCCGGCAGCTCCCGCAGCAGCCGCTGCAAGCCCCACGAAACCAGCCCGCGCGCCGTGCTCGACCCCGGCGCCGGGATCGTCAGGTCGCTCATCCCCACACCTGTCCCTTCGGACATCTCAGCCCGCAAGCCCGCCCCCCACGATCGGCAGATGGCGACGCGCATGACCTGCCCCTTGCGACATGTCCTCTCCGACCTGTTCCAACACACCTGTCCCCGGGAACAGCTCCATCGCCGGCGCCTCGCCCTCGGCCGGCCGCAGCCCCCGCGGCGACAGCTCGTCCCCGGCAAAACGCGCCAGGTAGCGCGGATCCACCCCCGGGCAGCGCGCCCGCGCCGGGCAGGCCCCGCAGCCCGCCGCGAACACCCCCTCGCCCGCCATGCTGATCCCCGCAAACGGCCCCAGCAGGCACAGCGGCGCCCCGGTGATGCCCACCGCGAGCCCGAGCCCCCGCGCCTGCGCCAACGCCCGCAGCGCGTGCGGCAGCGCCACGCTCAGCCGCGGCACCAGCCCGTCGAGCAAACCGACCCCTGCCACCTGCACCCCGCCCGGCGCCCGCACGAAGGCTCCCACCGTCCGCGGCACCACGACCCGCCACGCCGCCGCCCCCTGCTCCGCGAGAAACCCCGGCAGCGCGCCCAGGACCCGCGCGTTCGACCGCGTCAGCAAGCTCGACACCGCCACGACCCGCCGCTCCACCCGCGCCCGCGCCAGCACGTCCACCACCGCAGCGAAGCTCCCGGCCCCGGCATGAAAGTCGTGCCCCGCCGCCCCGGCCGCGTGCAGCCACACGTGCACACCACCTGTCCCTTCGGTCAGCTCCGCGGGCGGCGCCTCGCGCAGGCGCAGCCCCGGATGCCCGGCAAAACAACCGGGCCCGGCGCTCACGACCACAGCGAGAACACGCCCTCGGGATGCGCCTTCTGGCGCTCCCGGAACGTCAGCAGCGCCCCTGCGTCGAGCTCTGCCAGCGCAGCCGCCTCGCGCCCGCCGAGCCGCTCGGCGATCCACGCCGCCAGCCCGCGCGCCGCGTGGGCCTGGGCCTCGTCCGTCGGCGTCGCCCCGTCGCCGCGATTGGCGATAAAAAGGCTCAGCTCGGCGGTATCCGCGACCCCCGCCGGCCCCTTGTGGTCGCGCCGCAGGACATCGACCTGAAAGCGCTCGCCGCCGGGCGTGCGCATCACCACAGGCACCCCGCCCGCGCTGACCGGCAACACCGACTCGATCACCCCAAACGGCACCCGCGTCCCGCCGCGCAGCGACTCGCCGAGCAGCTCGAAGCGGTCGCCAGCCGGCACCATCAGCTTCTCGCGGGTGCGTCGCCGCTGGCCGTATTGTGCCAGTGCCCGCGCCGTCCCGATCCCCGGAACAGCGCCCATCACCACCGCCCCCACGGTCACGCCGACACCGACAAGGACCTTGCGTCGAGCCACGAGCCTGCGCGAAACCTGTTGCATGACTTCTCCCAGCCGAGCACCAGGCTACCCGGGCGCGCGGCGGGCCGTCAAGGCGCTAATCAAGGTCGGCTACGGCTGCAACGAGCACTGCACCTTTTGCCACACCCTCGACGTGCGCGAGATCCAGGGCAGCAGCGCCGAGGTCGTGCTCAAGATCCGCCGCGCCGCCGACCTCTTCAAACACGCCGAAGCCCCGCAGGGCTCGCAATCCGCCGGATCCGGCATGATCGTGCTCTCGGGCGGCGAGCCGACGATCCGCCCCGAGTTACTGCACTGGGCCGACCTCGTCGCCAGCCTCGGCATGGACCTCGGCCTCGTCACCAACGGCCTCCTGCTCGCCTACCCCGAGCGCGTCGACGCCCTCCTGCGTCGGCGCCTGCGCTACGTGTACCTCTCGCTGCACGGCGGCAGCGCCCGCGTGCACAACCTCATGGTCCGCACCCACGCCTACGAGGCCTCGCTCGCCGCGCTGCGTAACCTCAGCGGCCGCGGCCTCGACCTCCACGTCAACTGCGTCATCACCCGCCACAACCTCGCCCACCTGCGCGGCGTCGTCGAGGCCGTGCTCCCCTTCCCCGACCTCACCCACAACTTCTCGATGATGGAGCCCAAGGGCGGCGGCGACCGCCTCTTCGATCACCTCATGCCGCGGGTCAGCGAGCGCCAGTTCGGCGACCTCCGCACCCACCGCTACCGCACCATGATCGAGGTCGGCGAGCCCGACTACTTCCCCGTCGACGACCTCAACAAGCGCCACCCCCCCGCCTGCGACGAGTGCAGCCTGCGCGGCGCCTGCCCCGGCCTGTTCCACCGCTACCACGAGGTCCACGGCGACGCCGAGCTGCGCCCGCGCCCCGGCCCGCGCGCCAACGCCTTCAACTACACCTTCACCACCCTCGTCAGCGCGCCGTCTGTCCCCGAGGACATGTCCCAGGCGACCTGCCCGCTGCGCGACGGCCCGCTCGGCGTCACCCCGTGGGACCGCGGCCGCGACCTGTTTGTCCGCCACGCCGGCAAGCTCGCGCTCCACCGCGCCGACACCCGCGACTTCAGCGACGCCGAGATCGCTGACATCAAGCACACCCGCGGCCAGCTCTACCTCGACGCCAGCCGCAAGCCCGCCCCCGACAACTTCGCCCGCGACCTGGTCCCCCTGCGCCGCGCCCCGCTGTGCCGCGGCTGCCCGCACGAGCCCACCTGCACCGGCCTCTACGAACCTGTCCTCGAGGACATCTTCACCCGCGACGACGCCCTCGTCCGCGCCCACCTCGCGACCCTCACTGGCGCGCTGCTCGACCTCGGCTGCGGCGAGGCCCCCTACCTCGACGTCCTCCGCCCCGCGCTCGTCGCCGGCAAGCTGCGCTACCTCGGCCTCGACCCCGACCCCGCCGCCCTCGCCAGCCTCGCCCCGCGCCTGCACGGCCTGCCCGCCGAGCTCCTCCCCGGCCCCGCCGCCGCGACCCCCGACCGCCGCTTCGATCACCTGACGATCCTCCGCAGCTGGAACCACCTCCCCGATCCCGCCGCCGACCTCACCCACCTGCTCCCGCGCCTGCGCCCCGGCGGCACCCTCACCGTCGTCGACAACCTCGGCTTCGGCCTCGCCCGCACCCCCGCCCAGACCCGCCGCGGCGAGCAGTCCTCCGCCCGCTGGGAGCACCACCGCAGCGACGACGCCGCGAAGGCCCACGCCCGCATCCTCGCCGCCGCCGCCACCTGCGGCGTCCCCTTGACCCGGGGCCTGCACCACGAGGTCGGCCCCGGCACCAGCAACCAGTGGCTGCTGACCTACAGCGTCGGCGCGCCGTGAGGCCCGCTCACTTGTAGATCGCCGCCACGAAGGCCCAGCGATCGATGATCCACTGGCGCAGGAACAGCACCTCCTCGTCGTAGTCCGTGAAGTCGTTGCGGAAGTTCCAGCCCCCGTAGGTCTGGTACTCTGCCGCCCAGCGCCCCTGGTCGCGCAGCCCGCTCGCCGCCGTCTCGTCGACCATCGCGTCGTAGCGCTCGAGCACCGCGTCGACCGCGTACACGCCCTTGAGCGCCGCCCCGTACCTGGCCCGCAGCGGCCCGCCGTAGGTCGGCGACTTGAGCAGCCGCGCGAACAGCTCGTTGGCCCACACATACCCCTCCGGCGCCGCGTCGAAGCCCTTGCGCGCCGTCTGCCAGGTCTGCCCGAAGCTGTCGTTGAAGTCCCACGGCGCGAAGCGCCACAGCCCCTTCAGCAGCGGGTCGTGATAGTGGTAGCTGTTCTTGCCCGCCGAGTCGTCGGCCATGATCAGGCTGACGAAGATCCACCAGTCCTCGTAGTCGCGGCGATCGATGCGCCCATCGAGCTGCGCGTGAAAGTTCTTGTCGCTCGCGGTCGCCACGAAGGTCACCAGATCGTCGAGGTCGGCGTACGCCCCCGGCTCGCCGTCCAGCGGCGTCCCCTCCTCCTTCGTCAGCCCCTGGTGCGGCGTCCCCTTGTTGGCGAGGCGAAAGTTCGCGTCGTGCGTCCTGGCCTTGTAGAGGTTGCCCGCCTGATCGAGCCCGTGGTCCTCCATCAGGTAGCCGTCGACGTGATCCGAGAAGGTGTAGAGCCCGTGGTACACCCCGTTTTGGAACACCACCCCCGAGTAGACCTGGATCTGCAGGTGCTCCGGATCGAGGATGTTCCACAGCTCGTAGGCCAGCCGCTGGCGCACGTACGCGTTGTCGTCGAAGGTGCTGATCAGCACGACCTTGCGCTTGTCGACAAAGCCCCCCGCGTACGCCGGCTCGTTGAACTTGTCGTCCTTGGCGAACTCGAGCGTGAAGCTCTTCTTCGGGTAGCCCAGCGACGCCGCCCCGCGCCACTTCGCCTCGGCCACGTAGGTGTGCCCGCGGTAGTGCGCCGTCGCCGGCGTATACGCGTCGGGGTTGATCCCCGGGTCGCTCTCGAGGTGCAGCACCGGCAGCCCGTACTCCTCGGTGTAGACGTCCCAGTCCTGGACGGGCACGTTGTTCGGGTCGTCCCAGCGGTCGGCCACGCCGATCTTGAGCGTCCCTGTCTCGCCCGACGGCAGCGCCGTGATCGTCAGCTCGTACACCGCCCCCTGCGCGAGCGTCGGCGTCCAGCTGAGCGTCGCGGTCGCCGGGTCGTACTTCGCTCCCTGCGGCATCGGCTCGATCGTGAAGTCCGATCCCGCCAGCACAGTCCCGGTCGCGCAGGTGATCGCCGCGGTCGTCAGCGACTCGCCCTCCAAGAGCCAGTAGGGCCCGCCCGCCGCCGGCTCGCAGTGCACCGCTGGTGGCAGATCCGGCGCCAGACCGGTGCTCGCCGCGGTGGTCCCGCTCACGTCGCTGCCGGCGCTGCCGACCTCCGTGGTGCCGCTGGTGGTCGGCGTCGTCTCGCTGGTCGCGCCAGTCCCGGTGCTCGTCCCGGTGCTCCCGGCCCCACCGTCGTCGCCGCACCCGACCACCACCAGCGCGACGATCAGCGGCCCCGTAATTCTCAGCCCATGGCCTGCCATGCCGCACCATACCACCCGGCCTGCGCACCCCCATAGCTCTGCGGACGCGTCACCTGATATAAGTCCGCGCTGGCCGATGCAGTCCTCGTACCCTGACATCCCCGCGGGCCTCGTCGCCCACGACCTCAGCGACGCCGCCGTCGAGCTCCGGCTCGATCCCGCGATCTACCCGCTGCAGGCCGTCTACGGCGCCGCCTACATCTTTATCGACCGCTGCTACGTCTTCCTCGATCGCCCCGCCGCCGACACGCTGCGCGTCACCCTCACCGCCAAGTCGGGCCAGGCTGACGCCGGGGCCTTGCGCGCCCTCATCGGTGAATTCGCCAACGAGCTGCTCAGCTGCGCCTGGCGCCACCAGATCACCCAGGACAACCGCGTCCTCCTCGAGACCGTCACCCTCCAGGCGATCGGCGGCGCGATGGGCCCGCCCTCACTCGACGACCTCGCCACCTTCGACTTCAGCGATCAGGGCTTCGACGACCCGCTCGGCATCGCCATGTCGTGGGAGGAGAAACACGGCAAGAAGGCGCCGCCGGCCGCCAGCGCGCCCGACGACGCTGCGAGCAAGGACCCCGAGGAGAAGCCGTGAGCGACCCCCTCGTGTTTGTCGACCTCCGCTTCCACCGCAGCCTCTACGCCGGCCCCGCCGTCGACGAGGCCGTCAAGGTGTTCGCCGCCCACGGCGAGTTTCACCTGTCCGAAGAGCCAGACGCCTGGGTCGTCAAGCTCCGCGCCCTCAAGCCCGGCCCCGCCCGCACCCGCCGGCTCGCCCACGAGCTCGCCAACTACGCCCTCGGCCTCACCGTCCAGCGCGGAGGCGCATGATGACCCGCCCAGACCTCGCCACGATCCGCCCCAAGGCCGGCACGCAGGCGTTCTTTCGCCACCGCCAGGTCGGCGAGCACGTCCTCGTCACCAACTTCGAGGGCAACTACCTCCTGCTCTCCCAGGACGAGTTCGCCCGCTTCGCCAGCGGCACCGTCGACCCCACCAGCGACCTGTTCACGCGCCTCACCGCGGCCAACTTCATGCGCGCCAGCTACGACGTGCGCAAGGCCGCCGAGACCGTCAAGGCCCGCCACCGCTTCCTCCACGCCGGCCCCAACCTGCACATCCTCGTCGTCACCCTGCGCTGCAACGAGACCTGCATCTACTGCCACGCCTCGCGCGCCAACATGGATCAGGTCCACACGGACATGACCACGCAGACCGCCGAGAAGGCCGTCGAGCTGGCCCTGCGCAGCACCAGCCCCTTCATCACCCTCGAGTTTCAGGGCGGCGAGCCGCTCGTCAACTTCCCCGTCGTCCGCCACATC
>JBGAUO010000145.1:0-11595 GCA_044228605.1 Nannocystis sp.
CTCGACTTCGAGGCCACCCTCTGGCAGGCCGCCGACAAGCTGCGCAACAACATGGACGCGGCCGAGTACAAACACGTCGTCCTCGGCCTGCTCTTCCTCAAGTACATCTCCGACGCCTTCGAACACCACCGCGACCAGCTCCACCAGGCCGGCCACGACAGCGAGGACCCCGCCCTCTACACCGCCGCCCGCGTGTTCTGGGTCCCACCCGCCGCCCGCTGGCGCGCCATCGCCGTGCGCGCCGAGTCCCCCGAGCTCGGCGCCCTGATCGACGCCGCGATGGCCACGATCGCGACCGACAACCCCGCCCTCGCCGGCGTACTCCCGCAGATCTACCAGCGACCCGGCCTCGAGGGCCCGCTGCTCGGCGAACTCGTGCGCCTGTTTGGCAGCCTCGGCCACGCCGAACAGCGCGGCCGCGACGTCCTCGGCCGCGTCTACGAGTACTTCCTCACCCGCTTCGCCTCCGCCGAGGGAAAAAACGGCGGCCAGTTCTACACCCCCAGGTCCGTCGTCCGCCTCCTCGTCGCCATGCTCGCCCCCACCGGCGGCACCGTCTACGACCCCGCCTGCGGCTCCGGCGGCATGTTCGTCCAGAGCGAACGCTTCCTCGTCGAACACGGCGGCCGCCACGGCGACCTGCGAGTCTTCGGCCAGGAGAGCAACCCCACCACCTGGCGCCTCGCTCGCATGAACCTCGCCCTCCGCGGCATCGACGGCAACCTCGGCCCCGAACACGCCGACAGCTTCCACCGCGACCTCCACCCCGACCTGCGCGCCGACTACATCCTCGCCAACCCACCCTTCAACACCAAGGACTGGGGCGCCGCCCGCCTGCAACAGGACCCGCGCTGGCGCTTCGGCGTCCCCCCGGCGCAAAACGCCAACTTCGCCTGGGTCTCCCACATCATCCACCACCTCGCCCCCCGCGGCCTCGCCGGCTTCGTGCTCGCCAACGGCGCGATGACCACGAGCAGCGGCGGCGAGGGCGAGATCCGCCGCGCGATCGTCGAGGCCGACCTCGTCGACTGCATGGTCGCCCTCCCGCCTCAACTCTTCTACAGCACCCAGATCCCCGTCTCGCTGTGGCTGCTCGCCCGCGACAAGGCCGACCCCCGCCTGCGCGACCGCCGGGGCCAGGTCCTCATGATCGACGCCCGCGACCTCGGCAGCATGGCCGACCGCACCCACCGCGAGCTCCTCGAGCACGAACAGCTCCGCCTCGTCGACCTGTTCCACGCCTGGCGCGGCGACCCTGTCCCTACGGACAGGTCACGGCTCGCCTACAGCGACATCCCCGGCCTCGCCCGCAGCGTCACCCTCGCCGAGATCGCCGCCCAGGACCACATCCTCGCCCCGGGCCGCTACATCACCGCCGCCGCCCCGGCCCTCCCGCTGCGCCCCTTCGCCGACGAGCTCGCCGAGATCGACGCCACCCTCCGCGCCCAGCTCACACAAGCCCGCACCCTCGACGAGCAACTCAGCGAGCTCCTCGATCACCTCCGCCGACCTGAGCCCGCCTCATGAGCCCGCTCCCGCCCGGCTGGACCACCTGCACCCTCGACGACCTCAAGGCCAAGGTCCCCCACGCGATCGCCGGCGGACCCTTCGGCTCCGACCTCGGCCGCGCCGACTACGTCGACACCGGCGTCCCCGTCATCCGCGGCAGCAACCTCGGCGCCGGCGAGCGCCGCTTCTACACCGACGACCTCGTGTTCATCGCCGAGGCCAAGGCCGACCAGCTCGCCCGCCACACCGCCCGCCCCGGCGACGTCGTCGTCACCCAGCGCGGCACCCTCGACCAGGTCGGCCTGGTCCCACCCGGCACCCCATGGCCGCGCTTCATCCTCTCGCAGAGCCAAATGAAGGTCACCTGCGACCCAGCCCGCGCTGACCCCGAATACATCTACTACTGGCTGCTCACCCCCGAGATCCGCGACTACGTCGCGCGTCACACCATCGCCGCCGGCGTCCCGCACACCAACCTGGCGATCCTCCGCGCCACCCCGGTGCGCCTGCCCCCGCTCGCCGAGCAACAGGCGATCGCCCGCGCCCTCGGCCGCATCGACGCCCGCGCCGCCCTCGCCGAGGCCATCAACGACGAGCTCGACCGCCTGGTCCGCCTGCTCTTTCGGACATGGTTCCTGGAACATGACCCAACGTACAGCCGCGCCCGCGGCGAACACCACCCGAGCACCGACGCGGCCGAGGCCCTGCTGTTCCCCGACTCCCTCGAGCCCGGCCCGATCGCCCCGCTGCCCCGCGGCTGGCGCTGCGTCCCGCTCACCGAGTGCGCCAGCTTCCACAACGGCACGCCCTTCACCAACGCCGACTTCTGCGCCCCCGGCCGCGGCCGCCCCGTCATCAAGATCGCCGAGATCAAGCGCGGCATCACCGACCAGACCCGCTTCGCCGAGACAAGGCCCGACGCCCGACCGATCGCCGACGGCGACATCCTGATGGCCTGGTCCGGCAACCCCCACAGCTCGATCGGCACCTTCCTGTGGCACGGCGGACCCGCCTGGCTAAACCAACACATCTTCAAGGTCGTGCCGCCCGGCCCGCGCTGGCGCGGCTTCACCTACTGCCTCCTGCGCGAGCTCCAGCCGAAGTTCGTCCAGCTCGCCCGCAGCCGCCAGACCACCGGCCTCGGCCACGTCAGCCAAAAAGACATGCGCGACATCCTGATCCCCCGCCCGCCCGACGCCGTCGCCGAGGCCTTCGAGCGCCGCACAGCCCCCGCCTTCGCCCGCATCGCCGCCCACGGCCAACTCCTCCGCACCCTCGCCCGCGCCCGCGAGACCCTCCTCGTCAAACTCACCAGCGGCGAACTCGCAGCGACACGCTTGCCCTGACAACCCGCTTGCACGCCCCCGCGAAGGCCGGCAATTTCGCGCCGATGCTCACCAGGCTGATCGTCCACCACTGGTACACGCTGGCCAGCTACACGCTCGCGCCCGGCCGCGTGACCCTCGTCGACGCCGCCGCAGACTTCGACCCGACCGACCCGATCGACCTCCTCGAGATCCTCCGCGACTTCGTGCTGCAGGGCCGCGCCGCCCGCAAGATGTTCCCGCGCCGCTCCCTCCCCGCCGGCCGCCGCTTCGACCAGGACTTCACGCTCGAGCTGCACGGACCCGAGGGCCGCTTCAAGTACGAGCTGCTCATCGAACAGGACCGCCGCCGCGATGACGGCTGCCGCAGCGGGCTCGAGACCCTGTGGCACGACGACAGCTGCGTGGCGATGTACCACCGCGGCCACGCGACACCCGCCGACCCACACGACGCCGACGGCCAACCCGCCCACGTCGACCCCGCGCTGTCCGTCCTCCACCAGCTCGACGCCGACGCCGACCCGCGCATCGCCGCGTTCAAGCGCCTGCTCGCCCGCATCCACGTGGTCCACACCCTGCCCGACCCGCCGGACAGCGACGACGACCTGCAGGCCGCCCGCGTGGCGCTGGACGACGCCCGCAAGCTCCTCCACGACCCCGCGCTCACCGTCGCCGTGGTCGTCCCGGACCGCGTGCCAGCGCCCGAGCTCGAGCCCTTCCTGCACGAAGCTCACGCGGCGCAGACGGCCGGCCGCGGCGCCCAGCTGCTGCTGAGCTCACCCCGCCCGATCCTCCTGCGCCGCTTCGTCGACCTGGCCCGAGAGCCAGCTTCGTCGCCTACTTCTTGTCGGGGCTGATCAGCCCGATCAGGCCCGCGAGCACCGCGGCCACGCCGGAGCCGACCGACAGGTAAGTGCCGAGCCCCGCCTGGACCATGCCACTGGCGACGCGCTCATCGCCAAGGATGATCGTGCACAGCAACAGGCCGATCGCCCCGAAGATGAGGTGCAGGGTGCCGAGGCCGCGGCCGAAGCGCTTGCGCCCGAGGGTGGCGCCAAACAGCGCGGCGAAGGTGGGCGGGCCCATGAGCATCGCACCCGCCGGATTCCGCTCGGTGCCGGTGAGCACGCCCACCGTGATGGCACCACCCAGACCCTGGGTCGTGGGGAGGAACAGGGAAGCGATACCGAGGAGCAGCGCGAGCAGGGCGAGGTTCTTGGCCATGCGGCGCTGATAGCACACCTCCCGCGTGGCTCGAAACGGGCACCTACCGGGCGAACGTCGTTATTTTCGGTCGAGCGCGAGGGAGCCGGTGTCGTAGACCTTGCCCTCCTGCATGCCCTGTCCGAGCCGCTCTCCCAGCGTGATCTGCCACTTCTCGCCCAACTTCACGGCGATCCCGTAGGTCGCCAGCGGGACCTCGCTGACCGTCCAGACGCCCTTGTCGTCGGTGGTGGTCACGAACTTCACCGCCGAGTCCGCGCAGGGCGAGTCGGTGAACATCATGTCGGGGCTCGGGCACAGCTCGACCGGCACCCCGGTCTGCGGGCTGCCGTTGCTCAACACCTTGCCCGTCAGCCCGCCCTTGCGCAGCGGCCCGGCGGCCGGGAGCTTCTCTGGCCCCGCACCGACCACGAGGATCGCCGTGGCCTCCCCGACGAGCTCCGGCACGGTCCCGCTCGGCCACTCCGTCTTCGCCTCGCCCGGCCCGAGGATCGCCACACCCAGCTCCGACGCGACCCACACGCGACCGCGGTCGTCCGCCGCCACGGCCTGGATGTTGTCGGCCGCGAAGTCCTTGCCGTCCCGCGACTCGTAGACCCGCGAGCTGCCACCCGCCGGCCACACGAGCGCGCTGTCGCCGTCGCGGGCCGCCAGGCCGCCGCCGCTCGCGACCGACAGCCGCCCGTACGACGCGATGCTGCGCCCGCCCAGCGGCACCCGCGTCACCACGCCCGCGGCGCTCGCGTGCAACAGCACCGTCGAGGCCAGCGCGTACACCGAGTCATCCGGCGCCAGCGCCAGCGACTCGAAGAACAGCATCGACGACGGCCCCGCCTGGCTGACGTCGACGTCCCGCCACGCACCATTGTCGCGCAGGTGCAGCTTGTGGGTCGACGCCACCCACACCCGGCCAGCCTTGTCGACCGCGATCCCGGCCAGGAGGTCGTCGCCCGCGCCGATCTTCGCCTTCTCCTCGGTGGTCCAGGCCCGGTTCGCGTAGTGCGAGACACCCTTGAAGGTCGCCGCCCACACCTCGCCGGTGGCCGTCACCGCGAAGCTATCGATCGTCCCGCCGATCTCGCTGTAGCCGGCCTCGCTGATCTTCCTGAACTTGTCGCCGTCGAGGCGCAGCAGGTCCTGGAAGCCGACCACCCACACCGCACCGTCGCCGCCGACCTGCAGCCCCTTGACCAGCTGCGTCGGCGAGTTGCTGAGCAGCGTGAACTTGCCATCGGCCAGCCGAACCACCCCGCGCTCCGCGATCGCAAAATACGCCGCCCCCGCGGGACCTGCGGGGCGCGTCGGCGGGACAAAGGCCGCCGCCACGGGCGCCGCGGGCGTCTCCGGCTTCACCTCCGCGGGCGTCTCGGCCTTCACCTCCGCCGGCGGTGTCGCGGGCGGCGCCGCAGGCTTCGCCGCCTCCACGATCGGTTGCGGCTCGGCCGCGCGGTCGCAGGCGAGGCTCACGGTCACAAGCGGCAGACAGAGGGACAGGCTTCGTACGCGTCGCATCGCGCGAGACGATGCCACAGCCGCGCGCTCATGCGAAGCGGTAGGCGCTGAGGCCCACGCGGTGCCCGTCCGGATCGTGGAAGTACAGCGTGAACGCTGTCCGCGAGACCACCGCCACGCCCGCGTCGGCCAACCCGCGCGCCGCCGCCTCGAGGTCGGCGCACGCCAGCACCAGCACGTGCGCCGAGCCCTCGCTCGCCCCCGGCGGGCCCAGGGAGCGCTCGAGCATCAGCACAGCATCGCCGAGCGCCAGCCACACCGCGCGCACCGAGCCGTCATCCTCGGTGTGCACCCGCAGCGAGCGCAGCCCGAGCACCTCAGCATAAAACCGGGCCGACCCCACCGGGTCCGCCACGCGCAGCGCCAGGTGATGCAGCGCGCTCACGGCCGCAGCTGCACCGACAGGTTGAGGCTGTCGTCGCCGACCGGCTGCTCGAAGGTGAGGCCATCGAACCAGGCGAAGAAGCGCGGCAGCACGGCCTTCTGCTCGGGCGGCAGGTACTCGAAGTTGACGCCGCGGTCGTTGACCTCCCAGAACTCGCGGTCGTCGAGCTTGACCAGCTTCTGCCACATCCCGCGCAGGCGTCGGTGATCCTCGCCGGCCATGTCGTCGGCGACCCGCTTGGCCAGCGACACCGCGCCCTGCACGAGATAGATGGTGGCCAGCTTGATCTGGGCCAGGCGCACCCCGCCGAGCGCCTTCTGTTGGTCGCGCGACTCGGCGATGTCATCGACCGCGAGGAAGTAGCGGAGGATCGCGTCGTGGCAGGCGCTCTCGGCGTGGAAGGCCGCCGCGCACAGCGAGCCGATGTCGTGGGCGATCACCTCGGCGATGAACACCATGCCGCGCTGGAACGCGACGCCGCTGTAGTAGCGCATGAATCGGGCGATATCGATGGCGCGGCGCTCGAGGATCGAGGCCCGCTCGCGAGCCTCCTTTTGCTCGCGCTCTGAACGCGGCGCCGCCACCCGGATCAACGCGCGCCCCTCCGCCAGGATCATCTCGCCGAGCTGACGGTACTGGTGGAGGATGTTGTACGAGGTGCGGATGTCGTTGGCGTTGAAGGTGGCGCGCAGGTAGGTGTTGAAGAACTTGATCGCCAGGTCGAGCGCCTGCAGGTCGCCGCGCCGCGCCGCCGCCTCGCCGAGCCGCCGCGTGTCGATCGCGATCAGGTAGCAGGCGTCCTTGATCTGCGTCAGGCCCTCGCCGAAGATCATCTGGTACTGGCGCAAGATCTTCCACTCCAGCCAGGTCCCGCGCTCGGTCAGGTCGCCGATCGCCTCGGTCGACAGCGACACGAAGTCGGGGCTCTGCCGGTTCCACTGCGAGACCTTGTGCCAGTCGCGGCGCATCCCCGCCTTGGTCTCGCCGTACAGCACCGCGAACTTGCACAGCGCGTCGATCGCGTTCGACGCGATGTTCTTGTCCTTCTGCTGCAGCGCGTTGAGGCCGATGTTGGTCAGGTGCTCGACCGCCTCGATCGCCTGCAGCTGGCGCCGGTCGACCGCCTCGCCGGCCTTGCCGCGGATCGGCGTGCACGCGTACAGCCCGTTCGCCGTGATCCGCCCGACGATCTTCTCCGGGTCGAGGAAGTCGAACACGTAGGCGAAGTACGGGAACAGCAGGAGCAGGCTCGCCGTCATCAGCAGCATCGAGAACAGCACCTCGATGCGCGGCACGTAGCTGGCGCCGATCGAGAAGTTGACCCACACCACAAACACCGTCGCCGTGACGAAGAAGCCGAGCACCAGCAGGTTGGTGCGCGCGCGGAAGAACAGCGAGGTGATGTGCGGCGTGAACCGGGTCGCCGCCAGCTGCACGATGATGCTCGAGACGGTCAGCGCCAGCCCGAGGACCGCGGCCATGACCTCGCCGAGCCCGCCGAGGGTGTTCCGCGCCTGGTCGACATCCTGATACATCAGCGCCTGGAGCAGCCCTGCCCCGTCCTGGTGGGTGTCGCCCGGCCGCTCGGTCAGCACGTTGAGCCAAAACGCCACCAGAAAGATCACGATCGCCAGGCCGAGGATCGCCAGCACCGGCACCGACCAGGTCCGCAGCGGCAGCTTGTACTGCTGCATCGCCTTCGGCAGCCCCTCGCTGGTCGCGCCGGCCACCTGCATCGCCCGCCGCATCTCCGGCGTCAGGCGCATCGCCATCAGAGAGCTCGCGGCGACCGGCAGGTGCTCCTCGATGTCCTCCGCCACGGGCTTCCTCGGCTCGCTCACGCGGTCGACGGTATCACGAGGACGCGCGCGGCTGGGGGTCGGAGACGGCCCGCCTGGCGCCGTGCGCTGCGCGGATCCGTGGTAGACAGGACGCTGCCAGCATGCAGCACACCGGCCTCGACGACGCCCAGCTCGGGCCGCGGCTCGCCCGGCTGCTCGCTGCCAATTCTCCCCTGCCCGCGCGTGAGATGGTCGCCCGCGGCCTCGCCCCGCTCGCCGGCGCCGAGGCGTGGCTGGCCCTCTATCAGCTGTGGGTGCGAGGCGGCCCGACCCTCGCCGAGCATGCCAGCCGCACCGCGGGCGAGCTCCCGCCTGCCGCAGTGATGACCGCGCTCGCTGACCCGCACCTGCCGCCGGTGGTCCTCGACTTCATGGCGCGCCGGCGGATCCGCAGCCCCGAGACCTTGCGCCTCATCATCCACCACCCGCGCGTGCACGACACCACCCTCGCCGCGCTCGCCCGCTGCGCCCCCGAGCAGGTCTGCGGCGCGATCGCCAAGAACCAGCGCCGCTGGCTGGCCTGCCCTGCGATCGCGGAGCAGCTGGTCCAAAACCCCTGCTGCGACCGGGCCACCGCGCACACCGTGCTCGAGCTCGGCGCCCGCGAGGCGATCGCGGGCCTCGGCGAGCTGCGCCGGCGCGCCCTCGCCGGCCAGGGCCTCCAGGACGACCCCGCCACCCACGCCCGCGCCACCGCGTGGATGCTCCGCTCCGGCCCCGCCGACACCTTCCTCGGGCTCGCGGCGAACCTGTCCCTTCGGCCAGCCAGCGTCAGCGAGCGCGGCGACCCCCACCAGGCCCCATCGCTGCCCGACATCGCCCCGCGGAGCGCCCCCGACGGCCTGTCCCTTCGGCCAGGTCCAGCCCCGACCCCCGACGACCTGTCCCTCCGGCCAGGTGCTTCGTTGCCGGCCCTGCGGGTCGGCGACGGGGAGGTCGCGCCGGCCAGCGCGCGACCCGAGCCCGGCATGGGCCTGCCCCACCGCATCGCGCTCGCCGACGAGCGCGACGAACTCGACGAGCAGGACGAGCTCGACCTCCCGATCGCCGACGATTGGGCCGACGACCCGGCCGACGTCGACGTCCCCGCCCCGCGCGGCGCGGTACCCCTTCCGGAGCTCGAGCTGCCACCCGCGGCGCTGCGTCCTGGCCGCGCGCTCGCCCGCGTCCCCCAACAGCTCGAGCTCCCGGCCCCCAGCCAGGCCCTCCGCGCGGCGCCGGACCGGCCGACCTCCAGCTACCGCGACTCACTCGCGCAGGTGCTCGACCCGGCGACCCCGCTGCCGCAGGCGATGAGCCTGCTGCACCGCCTGCGCGTGCCCGACCTGCGCCGTGTCGCCGCCGCGCGCCGCCTCGCGCCGCCCCTGCTCGCCGCGGCCCGGCGACGGATGGGGGCCGGGTGATCGGCCTGCTGCGCCGCGTCGGTGGGGTCCTGCTCGCACCCCGGTCCGTGTTCGCGAACCTGCCCGAAGCCGCCGGTCCACACGACGGCCTCGCCCTGTTCGCCGCCTACGCCCTCGCCGTCGCCCTGCCCGGCCTGGCCGCCGCGCTCGCCGACTTCATGGCCCTGGGCCTCTTCCCCGGCCTGTCCGGGCTCGCCCAGGCCCTGCTCCCCTTGCTGCCCTGGGTGCTCACGCTCAGCGCCGTCGAGTGGCGCCTCGGTGACACCCGGGCCCACCGCGCCAGCCTGTGCATGGTCCCGCTGCTGCTGCTCGCCGCGCTCGCGCACCTCGCCGACCTGCGCGACGTGACGCTGCCGGGCCCCGCCTACCTGCCGGCGCTGCTCGGCGGCCTCGCGGCGCTCGCCCTCGCCAGCTGGGCCCGCAGCGCGATCGCCGAGCCCGCGAAGCCAGCCGCGCCGAGCCCCGAGCCGCGCGCGAGCGACCTGTCCCCAAGGCCAGGCGAACCGCCACGCGCGTCCGCCCTCCTCGGCCTCGCGATCACCGCCCTCGTCACCACCGACGCCGCCCTCGACGCCACGCAGATCGCCCGCACCTGGTCGACGCTCGCCCCGGTCGCGACCGGCGATGCCATGCCAGACTTCGCCCTCCCGCTCCTCGACGGCGGCACCCTGCAGCGCCGCGACCTCGTCGGCGCGCCGCACCTCCTGATCTTCTGGACCACCTGGTGCGGCGTGTGCGAGTCCGAGATGCCGATGTACGCCGCCATCGCGGCCCGTCACCCGACGCTGCGGGTCGTCGGCATCAACGCCGACCGCGAGGGCGAGGTCGCCGAGCTCGTCCGCCGCTACCGCGACACCCACGAGCTCCGCTTCCCGATCGCCCTCGACCGCGGCCGCCTCGCCCGCGACCTGCGGGTGCGCATGTTCCCGCACCTGCTCTTGCTCACCGCCGACCTGCAGATCGCCGCCGTGTTCCGCGGCCGAACCTTCGAGCGCAGCCTCGAATCGGCGATCGCTGCGCTCCCCCCGGTCGGCGAGTGATCCAGTCGCCCCCGCCCGCGGGTGGCAGCCAAGCGGCCCCACGGGCCTCCCTCCACCATCCTGCGCGCCAGGCACTACACGGACCCGCGCCCATGTACCATCCGCCGGTGCGACGGCTCCTGATCCTGCTCACACCTCTCGCCTGCAACCGGGCCGGCCCCCTCGACATGAGCGGTGGCGTCGTCCTCGGCACGAGCAGCGGCGACGAGTCGAGCGGCGAGCTTGACCCGAGCACGAGCGCCAGCAGCGACGCCGACACCAGCAGCGACATCGGCACCAGCGCCGACACCCACGACACCGACATGAGCCCGGTCGACTTCGTGTGCGCGCCCGGCCTCGCCCCGAGCGACCCCTTCGTCGACTGCGTCGAGTCCTTCACCCCCGAGGGCGCAAGCTACGGCCAGGACCGCTTCCCCGACATCGTCTTCGGCCCGCCCATGGCCGGCGCGAAGGGCATGGGCAGCACCGACGTCCTCTCGCTCGGCTGCGGCGGCGAGCTCACCCTCTACTTCGACGACCCGGCGATCGTCGACGGCCCCGGCCCCGACTTCATCGTCTTCGAGAACCCGCTGCCGGTCGGTGACAAGACCTTCGCCGAGCCCGCGCGCGTGCTCGTCAGCACCGACGGCGTCGAATGGCTCGCGTTCCCATGCGACCCCGCCAACGACAGGCCGCCGCTCGGCTGCGCGGGCGTGGCCCAGGTGTTCTCCGGCCCGGACAACCAGATCGACCCCACCGACCCCGCGCTCGCCGGCGGCGACGCCTTCGACCTCGCCGACCTCGGCCTCACCACCGCCCGCTACATCCGCCTCCTCGACGTCGGCGTCGCCTACTACGGCGGTCGCACGTGGTGCGGCGGCGGCGGCGGCGGCTTCGACCTCGACGCGATCGCTGTCGTCCACGGGAACGCACCATGAAGATCTCCGTACTGCACCGCCGCGCCGCCACCACCGTGCGCAGCGAACAACCCGGCGCCACCGTCCTCGACCTCACCTCCCGCGCCCCCGCGCCGTGGGTCCGCTTCAGCCCCTTCTTCCCGCACGGCGACATCCCCGTGCCCGGCGCCCCCGGCCGCGTCAGCGCCAGCGTCGAGGGCCTCTGGCAGGCCCTCAAGGTGTTCACCAAGGCCGACGTCGACGAGAAGAAACTCGCCATCACCAGCATGCGCGGCCTCAAGCGCAGCGCCTCGAGCTTCGGCCCGGTGCTCGGCCACCGCGCTGGCCTCGGTGCGGATCACGGCCATGCCCAGGCTGAGCAGGCGTTGTTGCTCCGCCGTCACGGCCGCGAGCCGATCCGGCACGGGCGGGTCGGGTCCCGGTCCGGGCCCTTGCCAGCGTCGCTGATCCAGCTATTCCC
>JBGAUO010000146.1:0-11524 GCA_044228605.1 Nannocystis sp.
GACGGGGCTGTCGCCGAGGTTTTGCATCTCGGCGAGGACCTCGACGTGCTCGCGGTCCTCGGGGTAACGGCGGGCGGCGAAGGCGGTGATGGCGACGTTGTCGACGGGGCCGCCGACGCGGGCGAGCTGGCAGCGGGGCGCGGGCTCGGGGGCGAGCTGGCCTTCGGGACCTGTGCCTTCGGGCATGTCCGCGGGGACAGGCGCGGCGCAGGCGGCGAGGGCCGTGGGTAGCAGAATGGCAGCGGCAGCGACCCTGACTGCCGCGGCTGCACCTGTCACCGGGGGTGACTGCGTCGCGGTACGTGAAGGTCGGCGCTCAGTCACGGTGAATCGTCCGATCGATCGTCGCTGGAATTCAAGAAATTGTCGCGCGGCACGGTTCCCGGCCGATAAGCCGCGATCCCATGTAGAGGGCGAAAACGTGATGCGCACGGCGGACGGTGACGTCCGCGTGCGTGCAGGCTGGTGCTTCACTGTGCGGTGGTCGGCAAACGACCGCCGACGGCGAGCTCCAGCTCGCTGCGGGCGACCCAGTAGTCGCGCAGGGCCTCGACGTACTCGCGCCGCGCGTCGATCTGGTCCGTGCGGGTCTCGAGCAGCTGGTAGGTGCCGACCAGCATCGCATTGTACTGTTGGAGGGTGAGCTCGGTGATCGACTCGGTGCGCGGCAGCACCGTTCGCTCGTAGTATTCGACCTTCCGGCGCGCCGCGACGAGCTCCGCTCGATGCACGCGGATCTCGGAGCGCACGTGGATCGCCACGTCTTGCAGGTGGTGCTGTGCCTGCCGCAGGTATGCCTGGATGCGCGCGATGTCGGCGTGCCCCGGATCGAAGATCGGCAGCTCCAGCGAGAGCGAGGGGCCGAGCACCCACTCGTGGCCGACGTCGTTGCCCACCTCGTTGCGCGCCGAGATCCCGACGTTGAGCTCCGGGATGATGCCGCGGCGCCGGAGCGTGAGGGCGTACTCGATGGACCGCGTCTCGAAGCGCGCCGCAGAGAGATCGAGCCGGTCCCGCATCCCCTGCTGCTCCAGGCTGCCGAGTTCGGTCTCTGGTGGCAGGGCGCTGTCCAGCGGCGCAGCAAAGGTCCACGCGATGTCCTCGCCCCACAGGCCGAGCAAACGCGTGAGCTCTTCTCGCGCGACGGTCACATCGAGCTGCGCATCGGCCAGCTCGACCCGGGCCCGATCGAGGGCCGCCGCGAACAACTGCTGATCCAGGGGGGCGATGTTGCCGGCGTCGAACTGCCGCTGCGCCAGCTCATGGGCGACCTCGGCCGCCTGGGCGCGGTTGCGGTGGAGACCGAGCGCCTGCTCGGCTGCCTGCGCGCCGACGAAGGCGACCCGCACATCGCGCGCGAGCATCAGCGTCGCCTGCCCGACCAGCACGACCGCGTGCGCCAGGCGGGCCTTGGCGACGCGCCGCTGTGCCGGGATCAAGAACACGCTCAGAAGGCTCTGGGACAGCGCCAGACCCCCACCAAGCCCGTTGCCCCGCGTGGAGTTGACGAGGTCGCCGGAGATCACCGGATTCTGCAACAGGCCGGCCTGCACGAGCTCGGCCTGGGCGACGCCGAGGTCCTCGAGGGTGGCCCGTAGCTCCCGGTTGTTGAGCATCGCCACCTGGAGGGCCCGCTCGACGGTCAGCGGTTGGGCCATGAGCTCGTCGACGCGGGCGCGCACGCGGGCGCGGCTCTCGGCATCCTGTTTCTCGGAAATGGCCTCCGGTAGCCCGACGCGTTGCTCGACCATCTCGCCGACATCGCGCCGCGCCTCGGTCGGCTGCACCGACGCGCACGCCAGAAGCGTCGATGCAACAGGGATCAAGAGCTTGCCCGGGCTCATCGCGGTGGCTCCGACGGCATGTTCATGTCGTGCGGCATGGCGTCAGTGTCCGCTGGTGGCTTTGCTGGCTTGGCTGGTGGGGCCGGTTTGGCGCCGTGATCCATGTTCTCGTGGTTCGTGGGGGCCGCTGGACGGGGAGCCGGTTTAGCGTTCGCGGCTGGTTTGTCAGCCGTGGTCCCGTGGCCCATGTTCTCGTGGTTCATGGGGGCCGCTGGAGGTGCTGTTTGTTCGCTCTCACTGTTGGAGCCGTGGTTCATACCCTCGTGACCAGTCATGGCGCCATGGTTCATGGCGCCATGGTTCATGGCGCCGTGGTTCATATGCTCGTGTCCGGTCGCCGTGGAAGGCTCTTCGCCCGAGAACGCCGAGGTCTCGTAGGGATTCGCCTGGGCCTGGTAGGGCGGCGTGGTGGCATTGGCATCCGCCGGGTCGGCGCCCGGAGGCTCCGGCGGCAAGCCGGCCCGGCACGCGGCCAGCAACGCACCGACCAGCGACGCGAGGAGCAGCGTTCGCCGGGGCGTCATGGAGAGCTCAAACCTTGATGCCGTCACGGTCCATGTCCTCCTTCTTGGCGACGGTGGCGACGGTGCCCGGCGGATGCTTGTACCAGCCCGGGTCCTTGTTCTCGTCGCCGATGTCCTCGTCGCGCACCTTCACGATCGTAAACATGCCTCCCATCGTGATGTAGTCGAACGGCCCTTTGGCGCCGACCATCGGGATGCTGTTCTTGGGGACAGGCATCCCCATCTCGGCCATGTCACCCATCCCGTGCTGCCCCATCGGCATATAGCCCGGGACGAGTCGGCCCGCGCGGGAGCCGACCTTGCTGGTGTCGACGCCGATCATATTGGGGAGGTCGTGTCCCATCTGATTCATGACGTGGTGGGTCATGTGGCAGTGCATCGCCCAGTCCCCGGGCTCATCCGCCACGAACTCGACGTCGCGCGTGCTGCCCACGGATACCAGCACGGTGGTCTCCGGCCACTGCGCCGACACCGGGAGCGCCCCACCGTCGGTCGCCACGACCTTGAAGTAGTAGCCGTGCAGGTGGATCGGGTGGTGATCCATGGCGCTGAGGTTGCCGAACCGGATCCGCACCCGCTCGCCTTTGCGGCACACCAGCGGCGCTGTGCCGGGGTACGCCTTGGCGTTCATCGTGAGCACGTTGAAGTCTGTCATCTCGTTCGGGTCGGGCCGCTTGGCGCCGGGGACGATCTTCCACTCGCTGAGCATGATCACGAAGTCTCGATCGACGCGGTGGCCGGCCGGAGGACGGCGCGGATGGACGACGATCATGCCCATCATGCCCAACGCCATCTGTGTCATCTCGTCATGATGCGAGTGATACATGAAAGTGCCGTGCTGCTTGAAGGTCCACTCATAGCGAAAGGTTTCGCCCGGCGCGATGGTCCGCTGATTGAGCCCGCCGACCCCGTCCATGCCATTGGGGAGGAAGATGCCGTGCCAGTGGACTGTCGTGGGCGCCAAGAGCTTGTTGGTGACGTAAATGCGGACGCGGTCGCCCTCGACGGCCTCGATCGTCGGTCCATGGACCCGGCCGTTGTAGCCCCAGCACAGGGCGCGCAGGCCCGGGGCGAACTCGTGATCGACCTCCTCGGCGATGAGGTGATAGACCTTCACACCGTCGACGATTTTCCACGGCAAGGTCGCGCCGTTGGGCGTGACGGTCGGCTGGTAATCGCGTCCGGGCTGCCCTGGGGGGCGCGCAGCCGGGTCGGGGCCGCCGCTGTAGCTCGGCTCCCACTTGTGGGCAGGCGCCGCGGCCTGGGCCTCCTGGCCTGCCATGGCGACGACTGCCCCACTGACGGCAGCGCCACCCAGAACAGCTTGACGTCGGGTGAACTTGGGCTCTGTCATGATTCTCCGATCGGGAAGATCAACGGGGCTGGGGTGCGGGATGGACGGACTGCACGCGCACGGTGCCTTGCGCCGTGAGGCGGGCGGTCAGGCGCACTGGCACGGTGCCCGAATTCTTCCACAGGTACGAATAGTGGCCCGCGCCGGGGGCAGCAAAGTGCACCGTGCCATCGCTGCCCTTGCCCTCGGCGTGGATGACGACCTTGTCGCCGTTGTGGCTGTGCACGTTCCATTCGAGCGACCCGCCCGCGGCCTGAAAGGCCACGTCAGCCGCGGAAATCCCGCCCATCTCGAAATTGATCTCGGCGAACTCGCCGGCCGCGAGCACGACATCTTCCAGGGGCGTGGGCGTGGGCGTGGGCGTGGGCGCGTCGGCCTTGGCGGTGTCCGAAGCCGTGCCGCCGCAGGCGCCATCGCCTGGTGTATGACCGCCACAGCGGCCGAGCTCGTGCTTGCAAGAGCTCTCGGGGCCGCTATGCGAAGGACCAGCAGGTACCTCGGTGGCCTCCGCCGAGTTTTTGGAGGCACATGAGAGGCTGCTGCTGGCGAGCGCGCCGAGAATGAGGAGAATGTCGGAAGTCCGCATGGTCGAGCCTCGGCCATGCTAGCACTCCCCGTGCCAAGTCGACCGTTTTGTGATTGTTAGACAATTCACGACGGGAGCCGCGCCCGAGGGGCGACCAGAGAATATTCTCCAGTCGCCCTAAGACATGTATCGATGTCCATCGGGCAGGACGGGGGCATCCGCGGCTGCTGGCGTGACACGCCGCGCATCTCACCCGGGGGCGCTTGCCGCCGAGCTCCTTCGGCGTCGCTCCTGCCATGCGCATGACGCGTCAGGCGCTCATCCGCGTGCGGCTGCGGCGGGTCGCCGATCGCCCCTTTCGATGTGAGCCTGACCGACGAACTCGGGGTGGACCTCAGCCAAATCCGGGGACGAAGCGCCCCACACGCGACATGTAGTCGCTATATCGCTGGCCGTGTGTCCGCAGCAGGTAGGGTTCCTCGACAAAGCGGACCTGCAGCTCGACCGCGACTAGCAAGGCCATGAGCGATGCGACCGACAACCAGTTCGGGAGCAGCACCACGAGTCCGGCAGCGGTGACGAGCATGCAGGAGAAGATCGGATTGCGGACCACGGCGAAGGGGCCCTCGGCGACGAGCTGGGTGCGCTCGTCCTCTCGCACGCCGATGCGCCAGGCGTCCCCCATGCTCACCTGAGCCATGTAGGTCGCTGCGATGCCACCGATCGTGATCACGGCGCCGAGGACGACGCTCGCCGGTCCAGGTGCCCACAACGGCGCGACCCAGCCGGCGGCTTCGCCGAGCGCGGCGGCCAGGCTGAAGGCGATGCCGGCGGCGAACAGGACGCCGCCGAGCCACTCCACGGATCCGGGTCTACCGGAGACGCCGCGAAACCCGGTGGACCCGGTCGCACGCAGGTGTTGCCACGTACGCAGCCCGAAGGCGACCGCATAGAAGATGACGAGGAGGGCGAGGGCGAGGATTGGGCGGGACATTGGATACCTCCGAGGGTAGTTTTCAAGCCGGGGTTCTGGCAGCGGTGCGCGGCCCGAACCTGGCGTACACGGCGGGGAGCACGAGCAGGGTCAAGAGGCTGGCGGAGACCAGGCCGCCGATCACGACGGTCGCCAGCGGCCGCTGGACCTCGCTGCCTGGCGCGGTGGACAGCGCCATGGGGATGAAGCCGAGCGCAGCGACGAGCGCAGTCGTCAGGACCGGCCGGAGTCGCCGCTCGGCGGCCTGGCCGATCGCCGTCAGGCGGTCGACACCCTCGGACTGCAATCTCTGACAGAACGTGACGAGCACCAGACCATTGAGCATCGCCACGCCGAACAGGGCGATGAATCCGACCCCGGCGGAGATCGAGAACGGCAGCCCTCGCAGCCACAGGGCTATCACGCCGCCGATGATGGCGAAGGGAACGTTCAAGAAGATGATCAGCGCCGCCCGCATCGTCCGCAGGGCGGTCCACAGCATGAACAGGATCAACGCGAGCGCGAGCGGGACGACCACGGCCAAGCGGTCACGCGCCGCGATATAGTGCTCGAAGGTGCCGCCGTACTCGATGCGGTATCCGACCGGCAGATCCGCACCGTCGGCCAGCACGGCCTGCGCCTCCTCGACGGTCGATACCAGGTCGCGGCCGCGGACGTTGAACTCGACGATCACGCGGCGGGACTGCTTCTCGCGGTTGACCAGCACCGGGCCGGTCGTTTCCTGAAATGTCGCCACGTCGCCCAGCGGAACCACCTTGCCGGCCTTGGAGCGCAGCGGGATGGTCGACAGTGCACCGAGATCACTGGTCAGGGCCGGATCGAACTTGACCATCATGTCGAAGCGCCGCTCGCCCTCGAGCACGGTGCCGACCTGGTGACCGACGGCGATGGCCTCCGTGGCCAGATTGATGTCGGCGATCGTGAGGCCGTAGCGGGCGAGCTTGGCGCGATCGGGCTCGATGCGCAGATACTGAAGGCCCTGGAGCTGCTCGGCCCGTGCGTCCGTCACGCCCGGGATGCCGCGCACCTGCTCCACGATGGACTGGCCGAGCTTCCGCAGGGTCTCCAGGTCGGGGCCGTAGACGATGATGCCGACATCGGAGCGCACGCCCGCTACGAGCTCGTTGGTCCGCATCTGGATCGGCTGGGAGATGGCCCCGGCGACCTCGGGCACGACGCTCTCGACGAGTTCGGACATCTCGTCGGCGATCTGGTCTTTCGTCAGCCCGGGCCGCCACTCGGCGCGGTCGCGGAGCTGGACGTAAACGTCGGACTGCTCGACGCCCATCGGGTCGGTAGCGACCTCGGGCGAACCAGTGCGCGAGACGACGTGCGTGATCGCGGGTATCTCCTTCCGGGCGCGCTCGAGCCGCAGGCTCGTCGCCACCGAGGCCGAGAGCGACGATCCGGGCATCCGGCGGGCCTCGACCAGCAGATCGCCCTCGTCGAGCTGCGGAACGAACTGTGCGCCGAGCCGGCCGAACAGCGCGATGCCAGCCGCCAATACCATGAGTCCGGCGGTCATTGTCACCCACCGCCAGCGCAGCGCGAGATGCAGCGCTGGTGTGTAGATATGGTGCACCGCGCGGACCAGCAGCGTCTCGCGCGCGTCCGGGTGGGGCTTTACGAAGTAGCTCGTCAGCACCGGGACCACGGTCAACGAGACGATGAACGCGCCTCCGAGGGCCAGCAGCACGGTGAAGGCCATCGGGTGGAACAGCTTGCCCTCCATCCCCGTGAGCGCGAGGATCGGCAGGTACACGATGGCGATGATGATCTCGCCGAACACCGCGGCGCCGCGCACCTCGAGGGTTGAGTCCTGGATGACCTGCATGCGCTCATCCGCGGGGAGGCGGCGGCCAGCCCGGCGGCTCGCCTCGGACAGGCGCCGCGCGGCGTTCTCTACGACGATGACCGAGCCGTCGACGATGAGTCCGAAGTCGATCGCGCCGAGGCTCATCAGGTTGCCCGAGAGGCCGGTCGCGTTCATGACGATCACGGCGAACAGCATTGCCAGGGGGATCGTCGTCGCCACCACCAGCCCGGCGCGCAGGTCCCCCAGAACCAGGAGCAGGACCAGGACGACGAGCGCGGCGCCCTCGAGCAGGTTGGTGCCGACCGTGGCGATCGTGCGATCGACGAGCCGGGTCCGGTCATAAAACGGCTCGATGCGCACGCCCTCGGGCAGAGTCGGCTCCAGCGCCGCGAGCTTGTCCTTGATGCCCTGGGTCACGGTGCGCGAGTTCTCGCCCATCAGCATGAGAGCGACGCCGACGACGACCTCGCCCTCGCCGTCCTGGGTCGCCGCGCCGCGCCGGAGCTTGGGTCCGAAGCGCACCTCGCCGACCGACGAGACGGTGATCGGCACGCCCTGCGGCGTGGCGCCGAGCACGACCCGCTCGAGGTCCTCGCGGCTGCGCACGAGGCCGTTGGAGCCGATCACGAGCTGCTCCTGGTTGCGCTCGATGTACCCGCCGCCGGCGTTGGCATTGGACTGTTCGAGCGCCTCGGCGACCTCGCCGACCGACAGGTGCATCGCCTGCAGGCGCTCGGGGCGGAGCACGATCTGGTACTGGCGATTCTCGCCGCCGAAGCTGTTGGTCTCGACGACGCCGGGCACGCTGCGCAGCTGCGGGCCGATGTACCAGTCGAGCAGCTCCTCGAGCTCCATCAGCGAGTGCTTCTCGCTGCGCACCGTGAACTGGAAGATCTCACCGAGGCCGGTCGAGATCGGGCCCATCTCCGGCGTACCGTACGCGGCGGGGACCGCCTCACTGGCCTCGCGCATGCGCTCGTTGATCAGCTGGCGCGCGAAGTAGATGTTGGTGTCGTCATCGAACGCCACGGTGACGACCGAGAGGCCGTACTTCGAGACCGAGCGGACCTGCGTCATCTTCGGCAGGCCGGACATCGCGCGCTCGACCGGGATGCTGATGTACTGCTCGACCTCCACGGGTGAGAGCGCGGGGGCGGCGGTGATGATCTGGACCTGGACGTTGGTGACGTCGGGGACGGCGTCGATCGGGAGCTGCAGCGCGGCGCGCACGCCCACGACGATGAACAGCAGCGTGGCGACCAGCACCAGGGCCCGGTTGCGCAGCGACCACGCGACAATGGCGGAGAGCAGATTCATGGCTAGTGTCCGTGGTCCTCGCCGAAGGTGCCCTTGAGCAGCACGCTCTTGAGTGTCCAGGCTCCCCGCGTCACGACCGCCTCGCCCTCATGCAGGCCGGAGAGGATCTCGACGAGGCCGGGACCGGAGGTGCCGAGAACGACCTCGTGGAGCTCGAACGAGCCGCCCTCGCCGCGCACGAACACCGCCGCTTTACCGGCGACGTCGATAACGGCGTCTCTCGTTACGGCGAGCACCGGCGCCGGCTCGGCGCGGGGATCCGTCGTGGCGATCCGGGCGCTGCCGAACAGGCCGATCCGCAGGATATCCTCGCGGTTCTCGATCGGGATCCGCGCGACCACAGTCTGCGCCTCCGCATCCACGGTGGCGGCCAGGTGCTCCACGGTTCCGAGAAAGGGGTGATCGGGATAGGCGTTGAGCTGCACTTCGGCGACGGCGCCGACGCGCACCTTTGCGAGCATGTGCTCGAAGATGCGGGCGACGAACCACGCGCGGTCGATGCTGACGATGGTGGCCACGCTCGACTCCGCCGTCACGGCCTGGCCGGGAAGCACGTCGCGGTGGGTGATGGAGCCCGAGATCGGCGCACGCAGCGAGAAGATCGACGCGTTGCCAGTCGACGCGAGCCCGAGCGCTTGCAGGCGCTGCTTGGCCGCGCGAGACTCGGCGCCCAGCGCAGTGGCCTCCGCGCGCGCGGCCGCCATCTCCTGCTGCGATGCCATGCTGCGCTGGGCCAGGGTCTCCAGGCGGGCCAGGTTCGACTGGGCGGATACCGTGCGAGCGTGTAACGACGCGAGGTCCGCACGCAGCCCGCCGAGCCCCGGGGCCCGGACGGTGGCGAGGACCGCCCCTTCCTTGACGATGTCGCCCTCGCGGAACAGCACATCCTCGATGACGCCCGCGACCTTCGCAGGCACCCGCGCGGAGCGCCCCGGGTCGGCTTCCACGTGTCCTGTCGCTAGCAGCACCGGAGCGACGATCTGGCGCCGCACCGGCTCGGTCACGATCCCCGCCTCCAGGATGACGCGATCGGACAGCTCGACGCGGGTCGGGAGCTCGTCGTGGCCGTGCTCGTCGCCGTGTTCCTCCCCGTGTTCTTCGCCGTGTTCCTCCCCGTGTTCTTCGCCGTGCTCGTGCTGCTCCCCTTCCCCATGTTCCGCCTTGTCTTCAGGCGCAGGCGTGCCGCGGTTGCACGCAAGAGCGAGGATCACGAGCGCAAATGCCGGGTTCTTCATGGCTTCGATTCTTCGGGCAATAGGCCGGCGACGCGGGCCAGTTCGACGGAGGCGAGCGCGAGGGCGCGGCGAGCTTCGATGTGGGTACCGAGGTACTCGAGGAAGGTCTGTTGCAGGATGACGGCCTCGCGGATCGACATCCGTCCGCTGGCCATCTCCTGCCCGAGCGCCTCCAGGTGCGCCTCGGCGCGCTGCAAGCGGTCGCCCTCGAAGAGGGCGAGCTCGGCTCGGCGCGCCAGCACATCCTGGAAGCCCACGAAGACCTCGGTTCGGACCTGTCGACGCCATCGCTCGACCTCCGCCTCGGCCTGGCGCGCCATCGCCCTGCGCTCGGCGATCTCACCGGCAAACGAGCGCCCCAGCGGACTCGGAAGGGTGATCGGGAAGGCGACGCCTCCACCGAGCACACGCTCCCCGAATCCATCACGTTGGGCATACAGCACCACCGATGGGTTCGGGACCCGAGCGCGGCGGTAGAGCTCGACCTGCTTTAGGAACACCTCGCGCTCCGACTTCGCCAGCTCGATCTCGGCCCGTTTGGTGAGAGCCGCGTCGACGAGTTGTGTGACATCGGCCGGTATCGGCAGCGGTGAGAGGTCGCCTTGTACCGCCAGGGCACCGATAGCTGGATCCTGGCCGATGAGACCGGCCAGGACGGCGCTTGCAGAGGCGACCCGCTGCTCGGCCTCGATCTGCTGCCGCCGGACCCGCACCGAGGCCACCATGGCGACGTCGGCCGTGAGCACGGAGCCGAGCCCGGCACGCTCGCTGCTGCGGGCGAGCTCGACGAGAGTGTCGGCGGTCCTGGCGATGCGGCCGATCATCGCGCGCTGCTCCTGGGCGGCGAGCACCTCGAAGTAGGCCGTCAGCGCGGCAGCGGCGATGTCCCGCTGGGTCAGCTCGATCCGCGCCTTGGCCTGCACCATCTCGGCGTCGGCGACCGCCATCCGTTTGCGACGTTGCCCCGCGATCTCGATCTCCTGGGAGAGGCGGCCATAGATGTTCGTGTCGCGATCGGGGTATCGCAGGCCGACGCGCTGCGCCACCGAGACCTCGACCATCGGGTTGCTGGGCAGCAGCGTGCGGGCGGACTGCTTCCGGCCCTCGACGGCCTCGCGCCCGAATTCTGCAGCGCGCACGCTGGGGTGTTCGGCGAGGGCGCAGGCGACCACAGAACCCCGCGTAAGGGGGCCCTGGCAAGAAGGCAGGTCGGACGATGGACCCCCGGCGAGCGCGAGGACGACGAGTGCTGTGACGAGCGGCATGATGCTGATCCGATGGCCTTCTCAGCGAGGCGAGCACGTGTCTCGCTGCTCCTGGCGGGCATGGCGGAGGATCTGAAAGGCGCTCACGAGCGCCAGGCTCGAGATCACGGCTGCGACGAGGAGATCAGGCCAACGCGAAGTCAGCGCGAACACGCCGCCCGCCGCGAGCAAGACGGCGATGTTGCCGAGCACGTCGTTGCGCGTGCAGAGCCACACCGAGCGCATGTTGCTGTCCCCGTTTCGGTAGCGGTAGAGCAGCAGCGCGACGCCGAGGTTCGCCGCGAGGGCGAGCAGCGCCGTGACGCCCATCGCCTCCGCGTGGGGTACCTCGCCGCTCACCACCCCGAGCGCGGCCCGAACGAGCACCCAGAGACCGAACAGGCCCATCGTGATGCCCTTGAGGGTCGCAACGCGTGCCCGGACCTTGAGGGCCCGCGACACCGCCCAGAGGCTCAGCGCGTAATTCGCAGCGTCGCCGAGGAAATCGAGGGCATCCGCCTGCAAGGACAGCGAGCCGGCGAAGACTCCGGCGACGACCTCGACCAGGAACATGGCGGCGTTGACCACCAGCGCGATCCAGAGCACCCGCCCGTAGCCGGGAGCGCTGGAGATCGGTGTTTCGCAGCAAGTCGCGCTCATGACGGCCCCC
>JBGAUO010000147.1:0-11443 GCA_044228605.1 Nannocystis sp.
GAGCGCGAGATCATGCAGGGCCATACCAGCATCGGCGGGACGATCCTGGCCGGCTCCGGGTCGCCGCTCGTCCGGATGGGCGAGGCGATCGCCCTGACCCACCACGAGCGCTGGGACGGCACCGGCTACCCCGACCGCCTCGCCGACGTCGACATCCCCCAGAGCGTCCGCGTCGTCAGCGTCGCCGACTGCTGGGACGCGATGGTCTCCGACCGCATCTACCGCGCCGGCATGGAGCCCAACGTCGCCGCCGAGAAGGTCGCCCGCCTCGGCGGCACCCAGTTCGACCCCGAGGTCGTCGAGGCCATGATGTCCGTCTGGCGCCAGCTCGAGCTCCCGCCCAACCTGCGCCCGCTCAAGTCGCGCATGGTCCCCCACGAGAACCGCGCCAGCCCGCGTGTCAGCGAGTGCGGCGAGGTCTACCACGTGCACGAGTGACGCCCCGCGGCGGCCAGCTGCCGCTTCTTCTCCTACTCCTTCTCGGCCTGCGTCGCGTCGGCCGCCAGCCCGGCCGTCACGGCCCCCACCGCGGCCATCGCCTGCACCTCACGCCGGGACATCCCACGGCTCGCAGCCGGCGGAGCCACCCGCGCAACCATCAACTCCGCGTCCCCCAGCTCGTCGAGCGCCAACCACACCGCATCGACATCCGCCCCCACCAGCGCCGCCAACTCGTCGACCGATAGCAACCCATCCGCCTGCCGCCACACCGCCGCGGCCACGCCGGAAAGCTGCAGCGCATCGCGCCGCGCGTGCCGCAACACCAACCCCGTCGCTGTCACCTCGACCTCAAACCCCTCGACGATCGCCCGTGGATGCATTCTCTGCCAGCTAGCCACGCGCCCTCGGACGGGTCAAGGCGCACAAGCGCACTGCGCGCCCCTGCTCGCAAGCCCCGACCTGCGAGCCCTCAGCGTTCGCCCACTGTCACAATCACCACCAGCGATCCGCCCTCCTTGCCACCCCGCACCTGCGCCACACCGAGACCCACCGCCCCGAGCCGCGCCTGCTTCCACACCGCGACACCATCGAGGGCCGCGAAGTTCGGCGCCAGCACCTCGTGGTGCGCCACGCTCCGGTACGGCAAACCATCGAGCCGCTGATCGTAGCGCTTCTCCGCCGCCGCCTTCTTGCCGGCCGCGATCCCCTCCGCCAGCTCCTGCGACGGCCCGAACAGCGCCGGATCCCATCCGATCGCCTGCAACCCCGCCGCCTTGCGCAAACCATCGACCCTGTCCCGAAGGCCAGCCACCGGATCCCTCGGCAAGTCCTCGCCAGGCTTCGCGTAGAAATTCTGCGTCAAGAAGATCGGCCGCGGCGCCCCGGCTGCCGCCGTCTCCGGCGCGCCGATCACCGCCCCGATCCCCACGTGCGTCACATCGGCCGCGAGGATGTTGACCCGGTGTCCGGGGCTCGCCATCAAGCTCTCGTGGATCCCCCGCGGCCCGTAACCCCGCGCCACGTTCTCCCGCAGCACCGCCATCGCCAGCCCCGCCCGCGTGAACCGGGCCTCGACATCGCCGTAACGCGGCGAGTCGTGGCCCACATAGTTGCTGGCCAGCATGTCCTGCGAGTGCCCCAGTGCCACCGCCGCCGCCGCGTTGTCCCACTGCAGCGCCGGCAAGCCCTGCCGCGCCCGCGTGTTGTTGAGCGCGGCGAAGTTCGAGCGGGCCACGTCCTGCGCGCTCACCTCGGGCCCGATCCGCTCCACCTCCACCCGCAGCGACTGCGGCGCCCTGACGCCGCAGTACACCGGGAAGTTGGCCACCACCTCGGGCCCATAGGCCCCCTCCGCCAGCAGCTCGACCTGGTACGCACCGCGCCCACGATCGCAGCGCAGCTCCCCGACAAACTCATTGCGGTTCACCCGCGTCGCCAGCGTCGTCCACCGGCCCTCCGCGTCCACGACCTCGAGCGAGGGCCGACTGCGCTTCCCAAGCAGCCGCCCCTTGAGCACGATCTTCCCGCCCAACGCGATCTGATTGGCGAAGGGATCGAGCTGCACGCCGCGCTCCGACACCGCCACGATCAGCCGCGTCGACCCGTCCGGCTGCGCCGCCGCACCCGCGCCGATCCACCGCGCCCCGCTCCCCAACAGGCCCCCGCGCGTCGCCTCCACCACCGAGAGCAGCGCCGCGCGACACGACTCGCTCACCTCCGCCCCGCACGGGGCACCGCCCGCCGGCAGCTCGACCACCGCCAGGCGCGGCGGCGGGTCGACCAGCCCGACCCACGCCATCACCCCGTCGACCAGCGAGCCGGGCACGTTGCTCCCGTCCGGCGCGCTGCGGGCCAGCTCGCGCGCCGCCCGGCTCAGCCCCGGATCGTGCCGCACGTCCTTGCCGACCAGCCCATCCACCAGGCCCTGCTCCGCCGCCGTCAGCCCGTGTGTCACCGCCACGCCGTAGCGCTCCACGCTCGCCATCGGCAGCTTCACCTCCACCACCTCCACCGAGATCCCCGCGACCGCCGGCGCCTCGGTCACCCCGTCGGCCAGCGCATCGCCACCGCCAGCACGCCCGCCACCCGCACCACTGCCGCCCCCGGGCCCGGCCGCACAACCTGTCCCGAGAGACAGCATGGCCACCCACGCCAGCAGTCGGCCCGTCACACGTCGATCGTCGGCTGCATGAATCACTGCAATTCGAGCTCCGCGGCGTTGCCCCACGCGTGAAAGTCCGGCGCGCGGGTGGGGCTCAGCGCCAGCGCGTCGGTGCGCTTGCGGTCGGGCCGTTCGAGGCGGAACGCGTTGATCCGCAGCCGCATTCCGACCGTCGGCGGGCACGTCAGCCCCGTCTCCGCACAGATCTCCGCCCACGGGATCGCCAGCTCGGTCGCCCAACCACGGTCGCGATCCACCGCCGCACCCACCGTCCCGGCCACCGCCACCGCCGCCGTGAAGCGCGAGTCCCAGGCCTCGTCGCCCACCCGGTACCTCGAGAAGCGCGCGTCGAAGGTCACCCCCCGCGCCGACACCTGATACTCGAGATACCGCGTCCCATCCCCGCTCGCCGCCACGAACACCTCGAACGCCTCCTGCTTGTACAGCGGATCGTCCTGCCCCGTGTAATCGCTCCACAGATCCGCGTCCGGCAGGCTCGCCGCGACGTAGAGCGCCTGCGAGTCCCATCCGACCCGCAGCGTCGTCCCGCGCCCAGGCGCCAGCGCGTCGTCGCCCGCCGCCCGCACATCGACCGCCGTCGCCGACGGATCGGGCTCGCCGTCCAGGCTCTGCCCCAGCACGTACGCCGCCCGCTCGCGCCAGCCAGCCTCCTCGATCACCCCGTCGACCACGACCTCCGAGATCCTCGGCGCCACCATCCGCGTCGGCCGGGTGGCGATCGCCACCACCCCGAGCACCCCCGCGCCGCGATCGAAGCGCGGGCCACGACGCGCATCGAGGGTCTTGTCACCCCGCCGCAGCTCGAGCACGAGCACCGCCTGCTGCGCGTGCCAGTCCTCGGGCACCACGATCGTCGCGGTCATCGCCTCGCCCGCATCACTCGCACGCACCCAGCGGTCGCGCACATCGGCCCCCGTCGCCGCCAGCTGCCGCGACTGCCCGGCGACCTCCTGCCGCCCCGCTGCCCGCGGCGCACGCAGCCCCACCCACGCCTCGACCCCGTCCGGGAGCCCCGTCCACGGGCTGCGCACGCTCAACGCAGTCCCCGGCTCCACACGCGTCGGTGTGATCGCGCGGGCCCCGACCTGCACCCCCTCCGCGAATTCGAGCTCCCCCGCAAACGCCTCGCCTGCCGCCCAGATCGTCGGCTCCGGCGGGCTCTCGGCCAGCGCCGCGACATCGTCACCGCACCCGACGCCGAGCAGCGCGCCCAGCACCCAGACCACGTCGCCGCGCGCGAGCACCCACGCAGGACACCACGCCGCGCGCCAGCTGTCCAGGCCAGCGTTGCCACGCGCCGCCGCCTCCGCCAGACACGCCAGCAGGATGAGCCCGGCCCGGGTCAGCTGCACCGATCGTGTCGTCCGTTACAACAGACCCGCCGCGAGCTGCTCCTCGAGCACACGGACCCGCTGGCTCAGCGCCGCGGGTGTCAGCCCCACCACCTTCGCCGCCGCGCGAAAGTTCAGCCGCTCCGCCGCCACCACCGAGCATCGCAGCGCTCGGTCGCCGGTAGCTCCATCGCGGCACGATCCGCCTCTGCGGGCCCTGCGTGCGAAAATATCCGCCACCACCCCCGCGCAGGATGGCGGTATCCTCGCAGTCCGCGCCAGCGAGGGTGGACTCATGAACGAACGCGACGTCATCCGGGCCCTCTTCGACAACCTCGACCTCATGGCCTGGGCGATCGACAACGACGGCAAGATCCTCGTCTCCGAGGGCGGCGCCCTGCGAGCCATCGGCGTCGAGCCCGGTCAGAGCGTCGGCCACAACGCCTTCGAGCTCTACAACCTCCCGGAGAGCCGCACCAACATCCGCCGCGCCCTCGCCGGCGAGCGCCTGGTGACCCACCTCCACATCGAGGGCCGCGAGCTGGAGAGCCGCTTCGCCCCGCTGCGCGAGGCCAACGGCGAGATCGTCGGCATGACCGGCATCACCATCGACGTCACCCCCGAGCGCCAAAAGCAGGCCGAGCTCGAGCGCCAGACCCTCGCCCTGCGCCAGCAGGCCGAGCTGCTCGACCTCGCCCACGACGCCATCGTCGTCCGCGCGCTCGACGGCACCATCACCTACTGGAACCGCGGCGCGCACAGGGTCTACGGGTTTTCTCGCGAGGCCGCGCTCGGGCGCAACGTCCACAGCCTCCTCCGCACCGAGGCCGGCCTGAGCGAACGCGAGGCGCAGCTGCTCACCACCGACGCCTGGGACGGTGAGCTCGAGATGACCCACGCCGACGGCCACCACGTCGTCGTCACCAGCCGCTGGGTGCTCAAACGCGACCCCACCGGCGCGCCCGAGGCCGTCCTCCAGATCGACAGCGATATCACCGCCCGCCGGCAAGCCGAGGCCGCCGAGGCCCGCCGCCAGGACGAGCTCATCAAGGCCCAGGCCCTCGCCATCGAGGAGCTGTCCACGCCGCTCATCCCGATCACCGACGAGATCCTCGTCATGCCCCTGATCGGCATGATGGACTCTGTCCGCGCCAAGCAGGTGATGACCAACCTGCTCGACGGCCTCGCCGCCAGCCGCGGCAAGTTCGTCATCCTCGACATCACCGGCGTCCCTGTCGTCGACACCGCCGTCGCCAACGCGATCCTCAGGGCCGCTCACGCCGCCCGCCTCCTCGGCACCGAGGTCATCCTCACCGGCATCCGCCCCGAGGTCGCCCAGACCCTCGTTCACATCGACGCCAACCTGCAGAACATCACCACCCGCGGCACCCTGCAAAGCGGCATCGCCTACGCGATCAAACGCGGCGGCCAAAAGAGCCTCTAGCCCGCGAGCACCCGCTAGAACCGCAGCCCGAAGCCCTGGTCCATCAGCCGCACCCGCCCCGCGCTCGCGTCGAGGTCATCCGGCTGATCGTCCTTCGCTGCCTTCACCGCGAACGCCGTGATCGCCGCCCCGCTCGCCGCGATCGCCAAGATCGTGACCCAGAAGTACCACTTCTTGACGATCTTCTCCCTCGGGGGCGGCGGAGCGGGCTTCGGCTTGTCGACGATCGGCTTCGGCAGCAGCGCCAGCTCGCGCTCGCTCCGCGCCTGGTCGAGCGCCGCTCGCCGCGTCGACGCCGGCTCGTCCCCGACTGTCCCGCGGGACATGTCCTCAAGGGCAGCCAGCTTCACGGTCGCCGCCTCGCGCTCCGGCGAGCCCTTCGCCGCCAGGTCTCGCTGCTGCGTCCGCGCCGCGCGGGCGCACACGAAGTCCTCCTGCTGCTCGCACACCTCCGCCAGGACCCCCCAGCTAGCGACGCTCGGCGAGGCGTCCCGCGCCGACTCGGCCAGGCTGCGCGCCTCCGTCAGGTCGCCGCCGGCGAGCGCCGCCTCGACGCTGCCCGGCGCGGCCCCGGCCGTCGGCCCAGCCGACCGCGCCGCACCCGATCCGAGTCCCAGGGCCAGGCAGACGACGAACGAACAGAGCTTAGAGGTCATAGACATCCGGCTTGAGCGGCGGATCGCCGCCGGTCTTCGGCGAAGGAGCCTGCGTTGTACCACCCTCGCTCGGCTTTTTCTTGCCCGGCCTCGGCTTCTTCGCCGCCCCAACAGGGCCCCCCGCGCTCCCCTTTGCTGGCTCTCCGGGCGCAACCGCCACCGGCACCACCGCCGGCCTCACCACCTCCACCGGCCCAGCTGGCGCCGCAGCGCCTGCCGGCGCCGACGCACGCTCCGCGTCGCTCACCACGCTCGCGTCCGCCTCCGATCTCCCCCCGGGCTCCTCCACCGGCCCAGCCCCGCGCCACCGCAGGCTCCACCCGATCCCCGCCCCACTCGCCAGCAGCGCCGCCCCGAACACGAGGCCACCCGGCCACCATCGCCGCCTCCCCACCCGCGCCGCACCTGTCCCTCCGACCAGCCCATGCTCCACCCGCGCCGCACCTGTCCCTCCGGCCAGCCCATGCTCCACCCGCTGCGTCGCCGCACCTGTCCCTCCGGCCAGCCCATGCTCCACCCGCTGCGTCGCCGCACCTGTCCCTTCGGCCAGCCCCTGCGCCCCTGCCGGCGCCACCGTCGTCGCCCCCATGCCAGCCGCGTGCGCGCGCCCCCCGAGCGCCACCCGCTCGAGCGCCACCCCCTCGCTCACCATCAGCGCCGTCAACGCCTCCGCCAGCGCGTCGCCGTCGCTCACGCGCCCCTCTGGATCCTTGGCCAGCAGCCGCATCGTCAGCTGCGCCACGCCGTCCGGGATCCCGCGCTCGGGCGCCGCCTGCCGCGGATCGAGCGGCGCCTCGTGCAGATGCCGCGCGAGGATCGCCATGAAGCTGTCCCCCAGAAACGGCAGCGTCCCGGTCAGCGTCTCGTAGAGGATCACCCCCAGCGCATACAGATCGGCCCGTCCATCGATGCTCCCGCCGCGCGCCTGCTCCGGCGCCAGATAGTACGGCGTCCCCAGCACCGCCCCCGCCTGGGTGCGCACCGCCGCGTCCGTCGTCGCGCCTGGTAGCAACTTCGCCACCCCGAAGTCCAGCAGCTTGGCCTGCACCCCCGCCTCGCCGTTCGCAAGAAACACGTTCGCCGGCTTGATGTCGCGATGCACCACCCCGACGCGGTGCACCGCCGCCAGGCCACGCGCCAGCTCAGCCAGCAACGGCACGACCTCCGCCGCGCAGCCCGGCCGACGCAGCCGCTGCTCGAGGCTCTCTCCGCGCAGCAGCTCCATCGCCAGGTACACTTGACCGTCCGCCAGCGCCGCGCAGTCGAACACACGCACGATCGTCGCGTGCGGCACCTGCCCGGCCAGCATCGCCTCCTGGATCAGCCGCGCCGTCGCCTCCGGCGCGGTCGCCAGCCCGCGACGCAGCAGCTTCAGCGCCATCCCCCGCCGCAAGAACATGTGCTCCGCCTCGTAGACCCGCCCCATCCCACCGGCGCCGATCTCCCGCACGACCCGATAGCGGCCGTCGATCACAGTCCCCGAGACAAGCGGCGGATCCCCATCGATCACCCCAGTCGCCAAGGCGGGCCGCGGCGAGATCACCAGCGTCGTTGCAGACGGAGCGGCGGCCCCCCCCGCGATCTCGCTGCCTTGCCCCGCCATGACCGCGTCGGCCACGGTATCATCCCGCGCGCGCCGGTGCTATATCGCGGCCCGTGGCCACGGGAACCAAGAAGATCGACGAGCTCGCCGCCCTCCTGGAGAAGACCGGCGGAGACGCCCAGCGGCTCGAGGTCGTGCGCCGCACCCAGAAGTTCAAGCGCTCGTGGATCGAGCTCGCCGAGGCCCTGACGAAGGTGCGCGCGACCAAAGGTTACTCGCGCTGGGGCTTCGAGGACTTCTACGACTATTGCGCCCGCGAGCTCACCCTCAAGCGTGCCACCGTCGACAAGCTCACCATCAGCTACAGCACGATCCAGACCCACGCCCCCGAGGTCCTCGAGTGGGACGGCGTGGCCAAGGCGATCCCCAGCTACGACGCCGTCGACTACTTCTCGCGCGCGGTCGGCCCCCCCGCCAACGAGATCGACGAGCTCGACGCCGACCCCGACGCCAAGAAGAACAGCAAGCCCCGCGGCGCCCCACGCGACCCCGAACTCGTCCGCGAGATGAAGGCCGCCGTCTTCGACGAGGGTCAGCCGGTCGCCGAGCTGCGCAAGCGCTTCGACCCCGTCCTGCACCCGCGCCCCAAGGGCGCCGAGCACCTGGAGCTGCTCACCAAGGCCTCGGCCTGCGCCCGCAAGCTCGCCGAGCTCCTGCCCGACATCGACGGCCTCCCCGAGAAACGCGTCCGCAAGCTCGAGGAGGAGCTCGGCGCGCTGCGCGAGAACCTCGAGCAGCTCGCCGAGCCCCTGCGCGAGCAGGTCGCCCGCGCCCAGAAGCGGATGCAACGACCGCCCAAGGTCCCCGCTGCCCAGGCCGTCTAGTTTTTTCGCGAAACACTGCGCCCTCGCTGACGGCGTTCAAACCGCGGTCCCCGTGCGTCGACATGGCCTCGCGGAAAATGTGCTCGCTTGCGCGCCAACGCGACCGCCCGAGAGCTGCTAGGATGCCGCCGGGCGGGAGGCGACTCATGACACACAACGCCAGCAGCGGGCTCCTCGTGGCCCCTCCGCTCCGAGCGAACCCAGGCGGTCCCCCGTGAGCGGGCCCCACGAGCCCGAGGGCCTGCCTGCCAGCCCGGCCGCGATGGAGGCCGAGCTCGGCCAGCTGCGTGCCGCCAACCGCGAGCTCGTGCGGATCAACGAGCGCCTCGCCGCGGCCGTCGAGCAGCGCACCAACGAGATGCTGCGAGCCCGCGACACCCAGGCCCAGTTCCTCGCCGACGTCAACCGCGAGGTCCGCAGCCCGCTCGACGCGATCATCGGCTACAGCGAGCTGCTCGGCGAAGACCTCGGCGCGCTCGAGCTCTACGACCTCGCCCACGACGTCGCCAACATCCGCACCGCCGGCCAGACCCTCCTCGCGGTGCTCGACAATCTGATCGACCCTCGCAAGGTCGAGCGCTAAAGTCCGGGGCGCGGCATGTCCGACCCCCAGCAGCCACCAGGCCCCGCCGCTCGCCCGCACCTTCCCCGGCACGTGGGCGCCCGCCTGCGCCATCTGCCGCGCTTCCTCGTCCCACGTGTCGCCCAGGTCGAGGTCAGCCGCGCGCGCGAGGCCTGGTTGGTCCTGATCTACGCCGCGCGCCGGTGGATGCAGGTCGACCGCTCCGCCACCCTCGCCTCCAGCCTCGCGCTCCAGACCGTCCTCTCGATCGTCCCTTTTGCCGGGCTCGTCCTCACCCTGCTGGGCCTGCTCGGCAAGGAGCAAGCCCGCGACTTCCTCGATCGCATCGCCGGGATCCTCATCCCCGACCCCACGCGCGCCGCCTCGATCACCGAGGGCATCTACGAGCTCGCCCGCAACGTCACCCTGCAGAACCTCGGCATCGTCGGCTTCCTCGGCTCGCTCGCCGGCGCCTCGCTGCTCTTCCTCACCATCGAGAGCACCGTCAACGACATCTGGCGCGTCAAGTTTCGCCGCAGCGCGGTCGCCAAGTTCACGATGTTCTACACCCTGGCCACGCTCGCCCCGCTGGTCATCTTCTTCAGCCTCGGTCGCCCCTTCGTCGCCACCATCACCGAGCAGCACGGCTTTAGCCTGCTGCCGATCCTCAGCACCAGCCTCGCCTTCATCCTCCTCAACCGCCTCATGCCGGCCACCCGCGTCCGCTGGCACGCCGCCCTCATCGGCGGCTTCGCCGGCGCCGCCCTGTTCGAGCTCGGCAAGCGGGGCTTCGCCCTCTTCCTCGCCAACATCACCAGCTACGAGGGCACCTACGGAGCCCTCGCCGCGCTGCCTGTGTTCTGCGTGTGGGCCTACGTCTCGTGGCTCATCGTCCTCTTCTCCGTCGAGCTCGCCTGCGTCGTCCAGCATCTCCCGCTGGTCCGGCGCGAGGGCTACGTCCCGCCCAATCTGCGCGAGGACGCCGACGAGGGCGTCGGCGCGGCCCGCCTCGCCTGCCGCCTCGTCCTCGCCACCTGCGATTACTACGACCGCGTCGGCGCCGGCCTGTCCGCGCGCACCCTCGGCGCCCGCTTCCAGGTCGACGCCCCGCGCCTCTCGAGCGTCGTCAACCGCCTCGAGCAGGTCGGCATCCTGCTCCACGTCGAGGCCCCCGAGGCCGCCTACTTGCCGGGCCGTCCGCTCGACCAGCTCACCGTCCTCGAGATCATGCGCCTGTTCGCCAGCCGCGACGTCGACGTCTCGCGCCACGACCACCTCACCGCCCTGTTCACCCGCCTCGACGCCAGCGTCCGCGAGATCTTCGGCGCCATCACCTTCCACGACCTCATCCACGAGGAGCGCCGCCGTCGCGCCGACCGCCCGATCGACGAGGACCACGCCGAGCACCACGAGCACGCGCCTGCGCCCTTGTGATCTCAGAACCACGAGAACGCGAGCCCGAGCGTGCCCGACGCGCGCACCCCGAAGCCGCCCGCGCTGCCGTCCGCGCGCAGCCACAGCCCGAGGTTGAAGCGACGCGCCAGCCAGAAGTCGTGACCGACCCCGAGCCCGAAGGCCCCGCCGAACTTGGTCGACTTGTCGATCAACATCCCGTCGTTGCCCGGCACACGCACCCACGCCGACGACAGCCCGAGCCCCACCGACAGCCCCAGTCCGCGGCCCTTGATCGGGAAGAACAGCCCCTCCGCCAGCAGGTTCGAGAAGCCCACCAGCGCCGTCTTGTCGCCGCCGAAGCTCGTCACCCCGAGCCCGCCCAGCGCTATCTTGTCGGTCAGGCGCCCGCCGGCGCGCAGCAGCCCGGTCAGCGCCACCCCTGGCCCCGTGCCGGTCCCCTTCGCGCGCAGGTTGCCGCCGCCGAGCCCGAACGCGAAGCCCAGGTACCAGTCGTGTCGCACCTTCTTCGCCGTCACTACCTCGACCGCCGGCGCCCGCGCCCCTGTGCTCGTCGTCACCACCGGCCCCTCTGTGGTGGCCGTGGTGGCTGTGGGCGCCGCGGCCACCTCACCGCTCGAGATCATCGGTGCAGGCCCGACGACGGGTCCCTGCGTGACCGCGACGTCCGCGCACCCGAGCCAAATCGCAAGCGCCACAGACACGCCCCAGCATAACGGCTGCGCGCCCGGTCCGACAATCCCCGCCGGGCGGCTTGCCAAGCTGCGCACCCGTTGGTCAAATCGGGCATGCGCTCCGCAACTCGCATCCGTCCTCGCCTGCTCCTCGCCCTCGCGGTCTCGGGCTGCGCGTCGGACCCGATGTGGCCTCGGCTCTTCACCACCGACTGGCAAGACGATCAGGGCGCCTCGATCGACGCGGTCTTCGCCCGCACCCGCGGCGCCGCGCTCCCGGCCAACGCCGACGTCGTGGTCGCGGTGGCCAAGT
>JBGAUO010000148.1:0-11319 GCA_044228605.1 Nannocystis sp.
CGATCTGGTTGGTGCGCGCGCGCATGGTCGTCGCGTCGATGAGCTTGCCGTAGTCCAGGTACAGCTGCAGGATGTCCGGCCCCGCCGGCACGACGTAGCGCCACGGCGCCTGCGCCGGCCCGTCATGGTCGGCGAGCGAGCGCATGGCCGCGATGGCGCGCGCCGGCGTCGCGTAGTTGTCGAGCACGGCGCACTCGGCGACGATCTCCTCGACGACGTCGCGCGCGCTGCGCGTCGAGGTGGCCGCCGCGCCGTCCGGCAAGACCTCCGAGGCGACATGACCGACGAAGCCTTCGCGGCCGGCACCGGCCCGCTGCCCACCCATTCCGCGGTGGCGGTGCCGATGCGCCTGGCGGGCCAGGTGGCCGGCGTGCTGGCCGTCGGCGGTGTGGGTGAAGCCGTAGAAGCGGTCGATCGGGGTGAGCGGGGCCTGCTTGAGCCAGGCCTGGCCGCTGTCGAGGGGGCCCGAGAGCATGACGGCGCGGTCGACCTCGCGGACCATGCCGATGAGGCCCGAGCTGCTGGCGCCGTGGGAGATACCGGAGATGATGATATCGTTCCAGCGCGGGGCGCCGTCGGCGATGAAGTACTGCCAATCTCCGCCGGGGTGCTGCGTCTGGAGATACTCGAGGGCCTTGACGACGCGGGTCTCGATGCTGTCGGGTGGGGTGATCGCGATGAAGGGGTGGTGGTCGACGCCCTCGAAGGCCTCGAGGCGGCAGCCGCCGATGTCGTCGCCGCAGTTGCCGACCCCGTAGTCGCTGACGTAGCAGGGGTGGAGGACGTGGAAGCCCATGCCGGCGAGGACCTGGCCGTGGGTCTTGGAGCCGCAGGTGGTCTGGGCGCCGGCGCCGTGGAGGTAGATGACGAGCTTGCCGATCGGTGTGACGGTGGTGTCGAGCTGCGCGTGTTCGATGCCGAGCGCGAGGGTGGCGGCGGGGTCGAGCTCATCGGCGGTGAATTCGAAGTCGTGGAGCTGGGGGTCGCTGACGTCGACATCGGGGCCGGTGGGTCCGCCGGTGGTGGTCGAGGAGCTGCTGCCGGTGTCGGGGTCGACAGGGCCGGTCGTCGAGGTGGTCGTGGTGGTCGTGGTGCTCGTTGTGGAGGTTGGGTCGCCGGTCGTGCTGGTCGGGCTGCCGGTGGTGGTTGTTGACGTGCTGGTGTCGCTGGCCTCGCTCGTGGCGGAGGAGGACGTGGCGCTGTCGCTCGTGCCGGTCGATCCGCCGTTGCACGCGAGGGTTGGCAGGCATACGAGGGCGAGGAAGCAGCGGCGCATGGGGGCAGCGTCCTCGATCCGGCCATGGCTCGTCAAACGTCGTTCACGGGGGCATGCGACCCCGGGTGCTTGCTGTGCGCAGCGCGACTGCGGTAGGAAGATCGCATGCGAGACCGTGAGCTGCAGCGCGCCCGACGAGTGATGGCGTGGGTCTACGTGCTGGCGATCGTGGTCGCGGTGGCCGTCGCCTGGCCGCTCGCGGACTGGCACCCGGTCGCTCGTACGGCGCTGGCCGATGTCGTGGCGACGCTGGTGGTGTTCGCGGGCAGCCGGGTCCTCGATAACTCGAGCGTCTACGACCCGTATTGGAGCGTGCTGCCGATCGCTCTGACGGTGTGGCACGGGCTCGACGCGCCGGCGGACGCCAACGGCGGGCGCCAGGTGTTGGTGCTGTTGTTGGTGCTGCTGTGGGGCGTACGGTTGACGTACAATTTTGTCCGCGGTTGGGGCGGGCTATCGCATGAGGACTGGCGCTACCGGGACTTTCGCGGCAGCTGGGGGCGCTGGTACTGGCCCGGGAGTCTGTTTGGGATCCACATGTTTCCGACGGTGCTGACCTGGCTCGGCTGCCTGGCCTTGGTGCCGGCGATGAGGTCCGGTGCGCCGCTTGGGCTTTTGGATGTCGCGGCGGTGGTCGTGACGGTGGTGGCGATCGCGATCGAGGCGCTGGCGGACGAGCAGCTGCTGGCGTTTCGCCGGGCGCACCCGCAGGGCGGGGCGATCTGCGACGTCGGGCTGTGGGCGCGCTCGCGGCACCCGAATTACCTCGGGGAGGTGATGTTCTGGGTCGGGCTGTGGTTGTTCGCGGTGGCGGCGGACGCCGGGGCGGCGGGGTGGACGGCGAGCGGGCCGATCGCCATGGTGGTGCTGTTTCGTTTTGCCAGCATTCCGCTCGCGGATCGGCGATCGTTGCGGCGGCGACCTGGTTATGCGGAGCATATGCAGCGGGTGCCGGCGATGCTCCCGCGGCTGTGGTGACGGTCCGCGAAGTCTGGGGTTTATGTTAGAGGTGAGGGATGCAAGGATGCAGGTGTTCGGTCAATTTCCTCGGGTTCGCGCTGGTGCTCGGCTGCGGGGGTGGTGCGGCGAAGGGCGACGAATCGAGCTCGGGCGCGGCGACGGCGGTCGGGAGTGAGAGCGGGAGCAGCGGCGTGGCGCCGACGAGCGGCGGGAGCGAGAGCACGGGGGCGCCAGATCCGTGCCTCGAGTCGCCGCAGGCGCTGGCGGATTGTGTCGACGCGGCGGCGTACAAGGAGGATCTGCAATTTGTCGCCGACCTGCGGGTGCCAGGGACGCCGCACTGGCAGGCGGTGCAGGATCTGTGCGCGGACCGGCTCAGCGAGTACGGCTACGAGGTGGCCCTGCAGGACTACGGCAGCGGGGTGAATGTGGTGGGGCGGAGGCTGGGGAAGAAGCCGGGGCAGGTCGTGGTCGGGGCGCACTACGATCATATCGAGGGTTGTCATGGGGCCGACGACAACGCGAGCGGGGTGGCGGCGACGCTGGAGATCGCGCGTTTGCTGGCGCTGCCAGCCTTCGAGCAGACGGTGCTGATCGGCTGCTGGGACGAGGAGGAGCGCGGGCTCATCGGGTCCGAGGCGTACGTCGCGGCGGCGCAGGCGGGCAAGGACGAGATCCTCATCAACTACAACTTCGATATGATCGGGTTTCGCTCCGATGAAGTGAACACGCAGACGGTGCCGGAGGGGTTTTCCCTGGTGTTCTCGAAGGAGTACAAGGCGATCGAGGCGAACGAGTTTCGTGGTGACTTCATCGCCGCGGTCGCGAGCTCGCTGGCCCACGACCGGGCGCTCGAGTACCAGGCGGCGGCCGAGCGGGTGGGGCTCAAGATCGCGGTGCTGGAGCTGCCGGCGGGGACCGAGAATACGTCGACCTTCGACGACCTGCGGCGCTCGGACCACGCGTCGTTCTGGGCCGCGGGCTATCCGGCGGTGTTTTTGACGGACACGGGCGAGTTTCGCAACTCGCACTATCACTGCATGGGCGGGCCGGACGAGGTCGCCGACCTCGACCTCGACTTCGCGGTGGGGGTGACGAAGGCGACGGTGGAGGCGAGCGCGGTGGCCCTCGGGATGTGATCAGCGGCGGTTGGGGCGGACGGGCGGCGGCAGCAGGAAGGGCTCGTCGCCGCGGCTGGCGATGAACATGTGGGCGAGGGCCGCGGCGATGTCGCGGGCGGGCACGGGGGTCTCGTTCTCGCTCTCGCGTTCGAACTCGTCGATGACCCGCTGGTAGACGTCGAGCTCCTCGCTGGCGAGGACGTCGCGGATGGCCTGCTTGAAGCGGGCGACGCGGCTGTCGTTGACCTGCTTGATCGTCGGCAGGACCATGAGCTCGATCGGCTGCCGGGTGGCGCGCTCGATGATCTTGAGGAGGCCGCGCTCGCGCGGGGCGATGAAGAGGATCGCCTCGCCGCTGCGGCCGGCGCGGCCGGTGCGGCCGATGCGGTGGACGTAGCTCTCGCTGTCGGTCGGGACGTCGTAGTTGATGACGTGGCTGACACGCTCGACGTCGAGGCCGCGGGCGGCGACGTCGGTGGCGACCAGGATGTCGATCTTGCCGTCGCGCAGGGCGCCGATGGTGCGCTCGCGCTGGGCCTGCTGGATGTCGCCGTTGATGGCGGCGGCGGCGTAGCCGCGGGCCTGCAGGCGCTCGGCGAGCTCGTCGGTGGCCTGGCGGGTGCGGGTGAAGATGATCATGGCCTCGAAGGGCTCGGCCTCGAGGATGCGGGTGAGGGCGTCGAGCTTGTGCAGGCCGTTGACGAGCCAGTAGCGCTGGCGGATGTTGTCGGCGGTGCGGGTCTTGGCGGAGATCGTGACCTCGACGGGGTCACGCAGGTAGGTCTGGGCGATGCGGCGGATCGGCGCGGGCAGGGTGGCCGAGAACAGGGCGGTCTGGCGCGTCGCCGGGGTCTTGCGGAGGATCGTCTCGACGTCGTCGATGAAGCCCATGCGCAGCATCTCGTCGGCCTCGTCGAGGACGAGGAAGCGCAGGTTGGAGAGGTCGAGGGAGCCGCGCTCGAGGTGGTCGATGATACGGCCGGGCGTGCCGACCACGACGTGGACGCCGCGGTTCAAGGCGCTGAGCTGCGGGCCGTAGCTCTGGCCGCCGTAGATCGGGAGGACGCGGAAGTTCGGCAGACCCGTGGCGTAGCGCTGGAAGGCCTCGGCGACCTGAATGCCGAGCTCGCGGGTCGGCGTGAGCACGAGCGCCTGCAGGCGCGGTGGGGTGAGCTCGAGGCGGGCGAGGATCGGGAGGGCAAACGCGGCGGTCTTGCCGGTGCCGGTCTGGGCCTGGCCGAGCAGGTCGACGCCGGCGAGCAGACGGGGGATGCACTCGGCCTGGATCGGCGAGGGGGTCTCGTAGCCGACCTGCCGCAGGGCGTGCAAGATCGGTCCGGACAGGCCCAGAGCGGCGAAGCCGGCGGGCGCGATGGTCTCTTCACACATGGCGTACGTGTACCCGCAAACTCGGGCACGCGGGTGCTCAGCGGGCGGGTGGATCGTAGGGGCGAAGGCCGTCGGGCGTGAGCTCGCCGACCAAGGCGCGCAGGTCGACGGCCGGGCGCGGGCGGTCGTCCGCCTCGGACTGGCCGAGCAGGACCCACCCGAGGAGGCGCTCGCCGGGCTGCATGGCGAGCAGGTCGTGGAGGGTGGCGCCCGCGAGGACCGCGGCGGTCTTCCACACGGCCCCGAGGCCGAGGGTGTGCGCGGCGAGGACGATCGCGTAGCCGGTGCAGGCCGCGGAGGCGAGCTGCTCCCACTCGGGGATCGGGCTGTCGGTGCGTGGGGTGGCGATCAGGACGATCAGGGTCGGGGCGGCGAGGGGCTTGCGGCGGGCCTTGTCGAGGAGGCCGGGCGAGAGATCGGGGCGGGCTTCGCGGGCGGCGTCGGCGAGGGCGTCGCCGAAGCGGGTGCGGGCGTCACCGTCGACGACGACGAAGCGGTAGGGTTTCAGGAGCCCGTGGTCAGGCACGGTGGTGGCGGCGCGGAGCAGGAGGTGGAGCTGCTCGGGGGTCGGGCCAGGCGCGGCGAGGCCGGTGGCGCTGCGGCGCTGGAGGATCGCGTCGAGGAGGCTTTGGGCGGACATCGCCTCGCTGGTAACCCGGGTGTGGCCGGCCCGCAAGGCCGGCGAGCTGTAACAGTGCGAGCGGCGGTAACGTTGGCGGGTCATGCCACGTCTTCTCATCGCTGTGGGCCTTGTGCTGTGTCTGCCCGGTTGTCGCAACCAGGACGAGGATGGGGCGATCGCGCTCTGGGAGGACTTCCAGGCGGCGGACTACCGCGGCTGGGCGCGGGCGCCGGGTTTCCCGGGGCGGACGCCGAGCACGGCATCACACGGCGACGCGGTCGAGATCTTCATCAACGACACGCTGGCGGAGGCGCTCGCCAGCGGCGATTCGCTGACGGCGTGGCCGGAGGGCTCGCTGATCGTGAAGGATGGCTTCAAGGCGGGCGAGCCGCATCTGGTGGCGGCGATGGAGAAGCGCGCGGACGGGTGGTTTTGGGCCGAGTACGAGCCAGACGGAGCCGTGAGCTTCTCGGGCGAGCCAGGTGTGTGTACGCGCTGCCACGACGCCGGGGCCGACTTCGTGCGCGCGTTTGGCTTCCCCTGAGGTCAGTGGCCGGCCTTGGCGGCGCTGGCGATGCGCCGCTTGGTGGCGATGCGGATGTTGATGAGCTCGACGCCGACGCTGTAGGCCATGGCGAAGTAGACGTAGCCCTTGGGGACGTGGACCTCGAAGGCCTCGGCGACCAGGAGGAGGCCGATCATCAGCAGGAAGCTGAGGGCGAGGATCTTGACGGTGGGGTGCTGGTCGACGAATTCGGCGATCTTCTTGGCGGCCATGAGCATGACGCCGAGGGCGATGATGTTGGCGGCGACCATGATCCACAGGTGCTGGGCCATGCCGACCGCGGTGACGACGGAGTCGATCGAGAACACGAGGTCGAGCAGCAAGATCTGGAAGATCACGGCGGCGACGCTGGTGGCCTTGACGTTGGCGATCTCGTGCTCGCTGAGCGGACCGTCGACGCGCTCGTGGATCTCCTTGGTGGCCTTGTAGAGCAGGAATAGGCCGCCGGCGAGCAGCACGGCCTCTTTGCCGGTGATCTCCTGGCCGAGCACGGTAAACAGCGGGTGCTTGAGGTGCATGACCCAGCTGAGCGCGCTGAGCAGGCCGAGGCGCATCCCGAAGGCGCCGATGAGGCCGATGCGGCGGGCTCGGTCGCGCTTCTCGGCGGGCAGCTTGCCGACGAGGATCGAGATGAAGATGATGTTGTCGAGACCCAGCACGACCTCGAGGACCGAGAGGGTCAGGAGGCTGATCCACACGTCGGGGTTGGCGAGGTGTGCGAGGATTTCTGGGTCCATGCCCGGGAGGGTAGCGCGAATGCCCGGGCTTGACCTGGGGGGTGCGCGAGCGGGGACGCTCGCGGTAGGGCGAGTTCGCCGGGGTCAGCGACCGCCGCCGAACCACACCGAGAAGCCGAGGACGGCGCCGAGGGTGAAGGACTGCCAGGCCTTGTTCCAGTCGGTGCTGACGCTGGTGCCGGCGACGTGGTCGGCGGTGAGATTTTTCGCGAAGTACCAGCGGTAGTCGAACATCAGGCTGGCGTCGATGGAGAAGAAGTCGGTGATGAGGAAGTGGGCGCCGGCGCCGACGCCGAGGGTGGGGGCGATGAGGCTTCGGCGGTCGAGGGTGTCGACCTGGAACAGCCCATTGTCGCCCTTGTTGCGGTCGCCGAGGGCGGCGGCGTTGAAGCCGGAGCGCACGAGGATGAAGGGGAGGATCTTGCCGCGCGGGAGCGGGAGGATCTCGAGGTAGGGGGTGAAGATCGTGCTGAAGTAATTGCTCGTGCTCTTGACCGGGTTGTCGGTCGGGGTGCCGATGTGGTCGAAGGAGAGGCCGACGCGGGCGCCGAGGATGAGGTAGGGGCTGATGCCGTAGCCGAGGCCGAGGCCGAACATCGAGGTGCCGGTGCCAAAGAAGGGGTCGGCGCCGGCGACCGGCTTGTCACCCTGCAAGGGGCGGGCGAAGCCGAGGCCGACGGTGTTGACGCGCGAGACCTCGGCGCCCTCGACCGGGAACTCGCGGCCGTGGGTCCAGCCGAAGGCGTCGGTGTCGACGTGGAAGCGGAAGCGGCGGTGGACGCGGTTCTCGCTGTCGGCGGGCGCGGCCGCGTTGGCCGGGACGCTGGCGGTGGCGACGGTGAGAGCGGAGAGGAGCGAGGCGAGGGGGAGGATGCGGCGCGACACGGTGAGCGAACCTTGAGACCACGGGGCGCGAGCTGTCAAACGGCTGGTGGGCCCTGGCCCGTTTCGTCGGGCAACGTTGTTTAGCGGCCACGCGCGAGGGTGGCGGCCACGCGCGAGGGTGGCGGGCACGCGGGAGGTCAGCGGGCACGCGGGAGGTCAGCGGGCACGCGGGAGGTCAGCGGCCGCGCGGGAGGTCAGCGGCCGCGCGGGAGGTCAGCGGCCACGCGCGAGGGTGGCAATGTGGTTGCGGCGCTCGCTCGAGAGGGCGGGGCGGCGGAGGTGTTTGACCATGTCGTCGAGGCCGCCGAGGGTGAGCTGGAACATCGGGAAGACTCGGGCGATCTCGGCGATCGTGCCGGAGCGCCACAGGGAGGGGGGTTCGGGGTTGAGCCAGGCGCTGCGCGGGAAGCGGTCGCCGAGGCGGGCGAGCCAGGTGAGGCCGGAGGGGCCACGCGAGCTCTCCCACCAGTCACCGCTCGACATCGTCAGCTCGCCGGGGTGCATGTACGCGTCGCCGACGAGCACGACGGTCCAGCGGGCGTCGAGGGTCCGGATGAGCTCGGGGGTGCTGACGGGCTTGGTGAAGGCGGCGTCCTCGAAGACGCGCTGGTACACGCAGTTGTGGAAGTAGTAGGAGCGCAGCTCCTTGAAGCCGCCGCCTTGATGGGCCGCGGAGAACAGGCGCGAGACGAGCTGGGCGTGGGGGTCCATGCTGCCCCCGACGTCGAGGAGGAGCAGGAGGCGGACATCGGCGTGGCGCTCGGGGTTCATGACGACCTCGATGTCGCCGCAGTTGCGGGCGGTGGCGTCGATGGTGTCGCCCAGGTCGAGGACCAGCTTGCCGTCGTCGCGGGTGAGGCGGCGGAGGCGGCGCAGGGCGGCGGCGATCTGGCGGGTGTCGAGGACCAGGTCGCGGCGGAACTCGCGGAAGCGGCGGGCGTCGGCGACCGCGAGGGCGCTGCGGCTGCCGCCGCCGCCGACGCGGATGCCGGTCGGGTGCGCGCCGCCGGTGCCGAAGGGTGAGGTGCCGCCGGTGCCGATCCAGCGGTTGCCGCCGTCGTGCCGCTCTTTTTGCTTCTCGAGGCGGTCCAGCAATTCGCGGCGCAGCTGCTCGAGGTCCATGGCGGCCAGCTGGGCGCGCAGTTCGGGGTCGAGGTGCTCGAGCAGCTTGGGGTCGCGCAGCCACTCCTCGACCTGGGAGAGCAGGTCGCGGGTGTCGGGCAGGGCGCCGCGGAAGCTCTCGGCGAACACGCGGTCGAAGTCGTCGTAGTGGGCCTCGCTCTGGATGAGGATGCAGCGAGCGACCTGGTAGAAGCCGTCGAGGGTGTCCTGGTGGAGGCCGCGGGCGAGCGCCTCGACGAGCGCGAGCCAGGTGTGCGTGGTGACTGGGACCCCGCGCGCGCGCAGCTGGTAGAAGAACTCGAGGAACATCAGCTGCGGCCGCGGGCGGTGGTGGCGTTGAAGCGGCGCTGGGCGGTGTCGATGTCCTGCTCCTTCTTGAGCAGGGTGCCGACGAAGGGGAGGCCGGCGCCGAGCAGCTTGGCGGGGTCCATGCCGCTGTGGCGCAGCGCGGAGATCCAGTCGATGAGCTCGCTGGTGCTCGGCGGCTTGCGCAGGCCGTCGACGTTGCGCAGCGTGTAGAACGCCTCGAGCGCGCCGGCGAGCAGGCGCTCCTCGGCGTCCGGGTGGTGGACGCGGACGATGCGGGACATGAGCGCCTTGTCCGGGAAGTCGATCCAGTGGAACACGCAGCGGCGCAAGAACGCGTCCGGGAGCTCCTTCTCGTTGTTGCTGGTGATGATGACGATCGGTCGCTGCCGCGCGCTGATGGTGGCGCCGGTCTCGGGGATCGTGAAGCTCATGGTGTCGAGCTCGTGCAGGAGGTCGTTGGGGAACTCGAGGTCGGCCTTGTCAATTTCGTCGATCAAAACGACCAAGCGCTCGTCGCGCTGAAATGCCCTCCCGAGGGGTCCTAGCGTGATGTAACGCCCGATGTCGCTGACTTCGCCGTCGCCGAAGCGGCTATCATGCAGGCGCTTGACCGCATCGTACTGATAGAGCCCATCGACCGCTTTTGTCGTGGATTTGACATGCCAGCGCTCCAGTGGAGTGTTGAAGAAGCGGGCGATGTCCCGGGCGAGCAAGGTCTTGCCTGTCCCTGGCTCACCCTTCACCAACAACGGTCGCCCGAGCGCGACCGCGACGTCCACGGCCCGCGCCAGCTCCGGAGAAACGATGTATTCGGAGGTCCCTGTGAAGCTCTGCACCGCCCGGGATGATGGCACGAAGCCCTTACCTTTCCCAAGCCCCTCGCCATGTCACACGCCGTGAAGCACCGCTCCTCGCCCCTGCTCGTCGCCCTGTCCGGTTTGCTGCTGCCGGTGTCGGCGACGGGCCTGCTGCTGTGGGCGTGTGACGACGGGGGGCCGGAGCCGGAGCCGACGGTGGCGAGCGATCGGGCGGATGGCGCGGTGGCTTCGCCGGGTGCTGTGGTCGAGGCGGTGGCCGAGCCGGTGGAGGCGGAGGCTGAGGCTGAGGAGGGCGAGGCTGAGGATGCGGACGAGGAGGGCGAGCCGGAAGTGGCCGAGGTGGCGCCGAGCGGGCTGCGGGTGTCGCCGCGGACGCTGATCGTGTACGCCGCCCCGCGCTACGGCAGCGACATGCGCGGGCGCATCGACGCCAACACGCCCTTCGCGATCTATGGGATGGCCGAAGGGACAGGTTGTGCGGGCGAGGGCTGGGCGCGGGCGGGCGGGCGCGAGGGCGACGGCTACATCTGCCTCAAGACGGCGACGGTGAGCGAGGTGGCGCCGGAGTTGTTGCCGCTGGTGCCGGAGGGGTTGGTGGTGCCGTACCTCTACGCCAAGCCGCGGGCCGACCGGAAGGGCAAGCTGCTGGCCGAGGTGCCGCGCTATCGCAGCCGTGTTTCGCTGATGAACGGGCGCGAGCCGGTCGACTATCTCGAGGCGAACCGACAGTACGCGTTCGTCGATCTTCGGCCGCTGGGGGGCTTCGGCAAGATCTACGAGGACGCCGACGAGCAGGTGGTGCCGGCGCAGGACATGAAGGCGGAGAAGCCGAGCGAGTTCGCGGGGCGGGTGCTGGCCGACATGCCGGTGACGGAGGGTCGGCGCGCGGCGTGGGTGGTGTCGCACGAGGCGTTGCTGCGCGGCGAGCCGAAGCTCAAGGCGCCGACGCTGAAGGAGCTCGAGTTCCACGCGGCGATCGAGGTGCTGCCGGAGCTACAGACCGGCGGTGGGGCGCGGTGGATCACGATCCCCGACGCGCTCGGGCCCGGGGTGCCGGGGTACATCGAGAGTGGGAAGGTGCGGTGGTTCGAGGCGGGGCCGGAGCTCACGGGGCTGGCCGAGGGCGAGACGTGGATCGACGTCGACCTGCAGCAGCAGATGTTGGCGGTGATGGTCGGGCAGACGCCGATCTTCCTGACGCTGATCTCGAGCGGGACCGGGGCCAAGCCGAACACCTCGACGCCGAAGGGCGTGTACCGCATCCGCAACAAGCTGGCGCTGGGGAGCATGCGCAACCGGCCAGAGGATGTCCATGAGTCGCCGTACCACGTGGAGGCGGTGCCGTGGGTGCAGTACTTCTACGGCCGCTTCGCGCTGCACGGCGCGTACTGGCACGACGGCTTCGGCCACCGCAAGAGCCACGGCTGCGTCAACCTGGCGCCGAGGGACGCGCGCTACGTGTACAGCCTGACGACGCCGGAGGTGCCGGCCGGGTGGGCGTCGAGCTACGAGCAC
>JBGAUO010000149.1:0-11283 GCA_044228605.1 Nannocystis sp.
CGGTGGACGTGGTGGTGGCGTTGGCCGCCTGCCTGGAGTGATCCGCCGATGACCCAGGCCCTGCTGAACCTGCCCGCGCGCGTGCGGCGCGGCGACATCTTCGAGATCCGCGCCCTCGTGGCCCGGGATGCGGTGTGCACATATGGCCTGATCGACAGCGCCTATGAGACGGGCTGCGATCGGCGCGACGAGGATAAGACCCCGTGGTTTTTTGTGCCGTCCTCCGCGCGCTGGTGCGAGCGCGAGCGTATGATCTACAAGGATTATTGGGGCAGCATGAACGCGACCGTCGACGCGCTCCCGGACCTGCACGCCGTCGCCGACGCGCTCGAGCTGCCCGACGTCGAGGAGCTACCCCTGAGCGTGCCCCTGCGCGCGAGCCACCCCTTGCTGGCAGAGCCGGTGCGTGACGCTCTCGACGTGGTCGCCCGCTACGAGGCGCTCGCGGGCGGATCGCCTCCGGGGCGCGAGTAGGGGGCCGATCAGGGCGCTTTGTCGGGCAGGTCGGCGCCGTGGCGGCCCGCGCCGTCGGCGAAGCGGCGTGCGCCGGCGAGGGCCTCGTGCTCGAGCGCGGCGGCGCCGTGGCGGGCCTCGGCGATCAGGGCTGCGCTTTCGGACATGTCCCATTGGTCATAGGCGGAGCGTCGATCGGCGCGCATGCACACCTGCGGGAAGGCGGCGAGCTCGGCGGCGAGGGCCTCGGCGGCGCTGCGGGCCTGGCCGCGTGGCACGACGCGGTTGACGAGGCCGATCGCCAGGGCCTCGTCGGCGTGCACGGGGCGGCCGGTCAAGATCAGGTCGAGGGCCCGGCCGTGGCCGATCAGGCGCGGCAGGCGGACGGTGCCGCCGTCGATCAGCGGCACGCCGAAGCGGCGACAAAAGACGCCGAGCACGGCGTCCTCTTCCATCACCCGCAGGTCGCACCAGAGCGCGAGCTCGAGGCCGCCTGCGACGGCGTGGCCGGAGATGGCCGCGATCACCGGCTTGCCGAGCCGCAGGCGGGTCGGGCCCATCGGCGCGCGCGGACCGGGCGGTGGGGCGTGCTCGTCGAGCACCAGGCGGGACGGGTCGTCGCCGGCGGCCAGGGCCTTGAGGTCGGCGCCGGCGCAGAAGCTGCCGTGCGCGCCGTAAAGCACGCCGACGCTGTGCCGGTCGTCGGCGTCGAACTCGCGAAACGCCGACTCGAGCGCGGCGGCGGTGGCCGCATCGACGGCGTTGCGGCGCTCGGGGCGGGCGAGCACGACGGTGAGGACGGGGCCCCGCGACTGCGTGGTGACGCTCATGCCGGCTCAGTGGTGATGGTGGTGGTGATGTGCGTGCGCGCTGGGGGCGGACTCTTGCAGGAGCGGGCAGGCCTGTTGCTCGCAGGCGGAGTCGGCGGCGGGCGGGTCGATCTGGATGGTGGTGTGGTGGATGCCGAGGTGGCCGCGCAGCTCGTGCTCGGCGCGGGCGAGCAGGGCGTTGGGTTCGACGCCGGGCTCGGGGACCAGGTGGGCGGTCAGGATCGTGCGCGAGCCGGTGCTCCACACGTGCAGCTCGTGGATGGCCTGGACGCCGGGGAGCTTGCGCAGGGCGAGCTCGACGCGCTCTTGCGGGAGGTCGGCGGGCACGAAGTCGAGCAGGACGTGGGTCGAGTCGCGCAGGACGCCCCAGGTGCCGTACAGGATCAGGCCGCAGATCGCGAGGCTCAGGACCGGGTCGGCGGCGTCGAAGTCGAAGGTGCTGGCGAGCACGGCGGCGAGGATGGCTCCGACCGAGCCGAGCGCGTCGGCCAGCATGTGGGCCAGGGCGCCGCGCACGTTGAGGTTGTCGCGGTCGCTGCGGGCCAGCATCCACGCCGAGCCGAGGTTGATCAGCAGGCCGATCACGCCGACCACCAGCACCGGTCCGGCGTGGAACTCGCTGTGACCGCTGAGCAGGCGGGCGATCGCCTGGCTGCCGAGCAGCACGCAGGCGGCCCCGAGCAGCAGCGCGTTGACGAAGGCGCCGAGCACCTCGGCGCGGACCAGGCCGAAGGTGCGGCCGCGGCTCGCGGGTCGGCGCGCCAGCTCGGCGACGATCAAGGCCAGCGCCAGCGCCGACACGTCGCTGACCATGTGCGCCGCGTCGGACAGCAGCGCGAGCGAGCCGCTCCAGAAGCCGACCGCGGCCTCGATCACCAGGAACACGCCGTTCAGCGCCAGCGACCAGCGCAGCGCGTGGCGGACGCGCTCGCCAGAGCCGCGCGTGTGGGCGTGAGCGTGGCCCATGGCTGTCAGGCTTGTCGCACGCGCCCGCGAAGTCAAGCGCGACAGGCCCGACCCGCGGGTCCGCCGATGGCGGCGACGAGGTGAACGCCCGCAAAGACACAGAGGCCGGTCCCTCACGGGGCCGGCCTCGGCGGTGCTCGTCGAATTGGAGGGTCTACCTCATGACCTGGGACATGGAAGGCTCACTGAAGTCGCCGCCATACTACGTGGCGCGGGGCGCACGGAACTACGATCGGCGGGGTTGTTCCAGCCCGTCGCCCCGCGCCACGTAGTATGGCGATCAGCGACTTCTGGAACAGCCTTCCTTGTGATGAATGGCGTCGAAGAAGCTCGGGCGGCGCAGCGCCGCCCCGGTGCAGAGCACCGAGCTAGACCTGCCCTCCTGCGAGACGAAGCACGGCGCGAAGCTAACATGGTTGCCGCGGGCCAGACAAAGGGCAGGACAAAGGGCAAGACAAAGGCCGGCGAGCGGGAGCTCGTCGGCCTTTATTGTGCGGTGGAGACCGGAGGGTCTACCTCATGACCTGGGACATGGAAGGCTCCCTGAACTCGCCGGGGGATGCACCCCTACGGGGGCGCACGGAACCACGACTGGCGGGGTTGACCCAGCCCGTAGCCCCCGTAGGGGTGCCTCCCCCGAAAGCGACGTTCTGGAATAGCCTTCCTTGTGATGAATGGCATCGAAAAAGCTCGGGCGGCGCAACGCCGCCCCGGTGCAGAGCACCGAGCTAGACCTGCCCCCCGTCTGTGGATCCACCTTGCACGAGGTCACGAGTATCACGGGCCCGGGGGCCCGATCAATGGGTCTTTGCCTCGGGCCTCGGCCTCAATCGGGGTAGGCGCGGATCCGTACCTCGAGGCGATGGAAGCCGGCGATGCCGCCGAAGCTGGCGCCGATCTGCACGACCTCGACGGTCTCCAGCATGTCGGGGAATTTCACCGAGGCGGCGGGCAGCTTCTTGACGGCGTCGGCGAAGGCCTCGTCGAAGGAGAGCTTGTTGGAGTAGCCGATCGACTCGCGGTAGCGGACCGCGATATCCGAGAGGATCCCCGCCTTCTCATTGCCGGTCAGCGGTCGCGGGGCCATCGGGGCGAGCGGGGCGGCGGGGGCTTCGGGGCTGGCGTGGGGGGGCGGCGGCGGGACGGTGTCGAAGCGGCCGGTGACGGCGTGGTCTTCGTCGTTGTCGTGCTCTTGCGAGGCGTCGGGCAGGTGGACCTCGACGTCGCCGGCGCCGAGCGAGAGCACGATATCGACGAGGTCCAGGCGCGTGAACTCGACGTTCACCTCGTCGAAGCCGGCCGCGTGGCGGACGAGGATGTTCTCGGGTGGGCGACCGATGCTGAAGATCTCGCCGTAGCGGAACGGGGTCTTGGTGGCGGCGAAGGTCTCGCTGGCCCCCCGGGGGCGGCGCATCAGCTGGAAGGTGGGGATGCCGTCGTCGCTGTTGGTCGCCTGCGAGATGTCGATCTCGTACTCGGGGGAGGGCAGCTCGCCCTCGGCGACGATGAGGAGCTGGCTGTGAGAGTAGTACGCGTGGAGCGCGGTGCGGACGGCGTAGTCGCGTTGCTCAGACATGGGCCCCTCCGTCCTCGACGGCCCGGCGAGGATAACAGACCCCGCCGCGGAATTGTCCGTGCTGGCTTGTGCCCCGCGTTGGCGAGCAGGGACCTCGTGGGACGGCAGGAAGGCGCGGCTGGGGGCCGCGCGCCTCCCGTGTCCCAAGGGTCAGGTGGGTGTTGCCCGCGGGGAGGTGGCCGGGCGCGCGCGGGTCGGGCCCGGGCGCCCGGGATCGGCCTCGCGGCTCAGAACAGGCGGTTCATGCCGTTGAGGGCGGCGACGCGGTAGGCCTCGGCCATCGTCGGGTAGTTGAAGGTGGTGTTGATGAAGTAGCGCAGGCTGTTGGCGTCGCCCTTCTGGGCCATGATGGCCTGGCCGATGTGGACGATCTCGGCGGCCTGATCGCCGAAGCAGTGGATGCCGAGGATCTGCAGAGATTCGCGGTGGAACAGCAGCTTGAGCATGCCGACGCGGTAGCCGGTGAGCTGGGCGCGGGCGAGGCTGCGAAACAGGGCGTGGCCGACCTCGTAGGGGACACCTTCCTTGGTGAGCTCGAGCTCGGTGCGGCCGATCGAGCTGACCTCGGGGTTGGTGTAGATGCCGGTCGGGATGTCCTTGATCAGGTGGGTGTCGCACTGGCCGGTGATCAGGTGTTCGGCGGCGAAGCGGCCCTGGTCGTAGGCGGCGGAGGCGAGGCTGGGGTAGCCGACGACGTCGCCGACGGCGTAGATGTGGGCGTGGGCGCGGGTGCGGTAGAACTCGTCGACCTCGATCTGACCGCGCGAGTTGGCGCTGATGCCGAGGGTGTCGAGGCCGAGCTCCTGGGTGTTGCCGGTGCGCCCGTTGGCCCACAGCAGGAGGTCTGACTTGATCTTCTTGCCCGACTTGAGGTGGACGACGACGCCGTCGTCTTGCGGCTCGATGCGCTCGTAGGTCTCGTTGTGGCGGATGACGACGCCCTGGTCGCGCAGGTGGTAGCTGAGGGCGTCGATGATCTCGTCGTCGAGGAAGGCGAGCAGCTTCTCGCGGTTGTTGACGAGGTTCACCTTGACCTCGAGGCCGCGGAAGATCGACGCGTACTCGCAGCCGACCACGCCGGCGCCGTAGATGGTGACGGTGCTCGGGTTGTGGTCGAGGCGGAGGATCGTGTCGCTGTCGAACACCCGAGGGTGGTCGAAGTCGACGTCCGGCGGGCGATACGGGCGCGAGCCGGTGGCGATGACAAAGCCGGCGGCGCGCAGGCGCGGGCGGGCGCCGCTCTCGCTCTCGATCTCGATCGTGTGCGGGTCGACGAAGCGGGCGTGGCCGTGGAAGATCGGCACGCGGTTGCGGTCGTAGAAGCCGCGGCGCATGTCGACCTGGCCCTGGATCACGGCGGCGGCGCTGCGCAGGAGCATCGGGAAGGTGATCTCGCGGGCGCCGCCGGAGGACGAGAGCGCCTCGGCGAAGAGGGGGTTGTGGCGGAACTCGTGCAGCGAGCGCACGGCCTGGCGCAGCGCCTTGCTGGGGATCGTGGCCCAGTGCGTGCAGCCTCCGCCGACCTCGCGGTACTTCTCGATCATGGCGACGCGCTTGCCGGCCTTGGTCGCCCGCATCGCGGCTCCCTCGCCGCCGGGGCCGCTGCCGAGCACGATGACGTCGAATTCTTGCGGGTCTTGGGGGCTGGTTTTGTCTGGCATGATCAGGTCTGGCCGGGCGGGATGTGCTCTGGGACCCAGCGCATGCCCATGCCCGAGGGGAGCTTGAGCTCGATCTCGCGGTCGAGCTGGATCGCGGAGATGCGCTGGCCCTCGACGAGGGTGCCGTTGAGGCTGGCGGTGTCGACGGCCCACACGTCGCCGCTGTCGAGCAGCAGGACGAGGTGGACGCGCGAGAGGCTGCCGGTCGCGCCGGCCAGCTGACAGCGCTCGTAGCGGCCGATCAGCACGCCGCGCTCGAGGTCCTCGTGGGAGACGCGGTGGGCGATCTGGGTGCTCTCGGCCGACAGCAAGATCGTGCCGAGGGCGTCGCCGCCGGCGCCCGGGCGGGCGCGCAGGTGCTGGGCCGCGGGCAGCAGGGTCATGTAGGTGTGGCGACGGTTGCGCTGCGGCGGGGCGGCGGGGCGGCCGACCATGCGCTCGGGCATGCGCTGGTCGAAGTAGACGCGCTCGGGGAACGACTGCCAGGTCGACTCGGCGTCGTCGGACCAGGCGCAGGGGTTCAGGCTGCCGGTCGGCAGCAGGAACAGCTGGTAGCCGAGCAGGTTGATGAACATCGGGCCCTCGGCCATGACCGACTTGCAGGCCTGGTTGTCCTCGGTGTGAAAGGTGTTGCTCGAGCCGAGGTCGATGAGGCGGACGCGGACCTCGTCGCCGCTGTTGCGGGTGACGCGGACCAGCGCGTGGCGCAAGGAGATCTCCTCGTCGAGGAGGGTGAGGGCGCAACACTCGTGGCGGCCGATGACCCCGAAGGCGCCCTCCTGGCTGAGGATCGGGAGGTGCACGTAGGAGGCGATGGTGCCGTTCTCGCGGGCGGCGATGCACAGCAGGCCGTCGCGATTGAAGGCGTCGAAGATCGGGCGCAGCTCGTGGAAGATGGCCTTGAAGGTGCTGGCGAAGCTGGCCTTTCGGGCAGGCTGGGTGTTGATCACCCGGGTGGCCCGGCTGGCGTAGGCCGGTCGCGGAGCGGCCTGCAGGCCGTCATCGTCGTCGTCGTCGCGCATCGCGGCTCATGATACTCGGCCAGGCTTGCCGGGCGAGGGGGGGCGTGATCTCAGGCAGATCGGTGTTTCTCGCCCGATGCTCGCACGCGCGCGTGGGCGTCCTCGCGAGCGCCCGGGGGCGGCGAGCCTCCCAGGGCCGGCTTGCTTGTTATCCTGGCCGGTGTGGACGAACCGTCACGGCCGCTCGCGGATCTGGCCCGCCGCTGGGAGGAGGAGGCGCTGCGCCGGGGGGCGCGGTGGTTCGGGATCGCCTGCGTTTGCCTACCGCTGCTCGATCAGCTCGACGGCCACAGCGTGGTCGACGCGGTGCTGGCGGGGGTGTCGACCGGGACCTGGCCGGGGGTGCCGCTCGCGGTGTGGGCGGCGCTTGTTTGGGTGATCGGGGCGGGGGTGGGGGCGGCGTGGCTGCTGGCGTGGCTGGCCCCGCGTCCGCGCGCGTGGTTGTTCGTTGTGTGTGCTGCGATGCACGGCGCTTACGCGATCGCCTCGGGCGCCCGCCTGGCCGCGCTGCTGGCGATGGCGGCGTTTGCCTACAGTTTTTTGGTGTTGCAGGGGGCGCGCGAGACCTGGCCTTCGGGACATCCGGGGGCGCCGCAGCGGCGCTGAGGTGTCAGGGCGCCGCGCCGTGCGGGGCGGGCTCGACGTGCGGGCTGCGGATCGGCAGGCCCTGTTCGGTGTCGGCGGGGACGGTGAAGCCGAGGCCCTCGACCAGGCTGCGCTCGTAGCCACCCTCGACCCAGAAGGCGACGATCTTCGGCGTCGGTGTGAGGCCGAGGCTGGCGATCTGGGTCGGGTCGACGCCGAAGCCGCGGAACTCGCCGGTGCCGTCGACCCAGGCGGGGAAGCCCTGGGCGGGGGTCTGCTCGGCGTACTGGCGGCCGGCCCAGGCTTGCAGGCGGGCGCAGGCGTGGGCCTCGGGGAGGAGGGCGAGCCACCAGGCGCCGGCGGCCCGCAGGCGCGCGAGGCTGGCGTGGCAGACGGGGCCGTCGAACTCGGGGGTGTCGACGGCGAGCGGGAGGGCGACCCAGGGCGCCGTCGGATCGGCGGCCAGCATGTCGACGGCGACGCGGCTGTACGAGCAGGTGCCGGTGACGTAGACGCGGCCGAGACCCGGGGCGAACCAGTGGGCGGGGTCGTGGGCCCGCTGGGCGAGCACGGCGACCCCGAGGCCGGCGACGAGGCCGAGGATGAGGGCGCGCTGGTGGCGGAGCCGGCGGGCGAGGGTCACAGGCTCATCAGCCATTCGAGCTGCTCCAGCAGGTCCTCGTTGAGCGTGATGTTCTGGCCGGTGGTCGGGTCGCTGGGGTCGTGTTTGGCGAGCGCGAGGAGGTTGCGCTTGCAGACCGCGATGTCGTCCTTGAAGCTTTTGCGCAGGTCCTCTTTGCTGCCCTGCACGGGGATGTGCACGTCGCCGGCCTTGAAGCCGTGGAGCTGCTCGGCGTCGGCTGGCAGCGGGCTCTCGCGGCCGAGCCAGGCGTTGCGGGCGACACAGTCGGCGTAGGCGTGGCACTCGTCGTCGGCGTCGTCGGCCAGGTTGGGGCGGGCGTAGACGACGCGGCCGATGCCGGGGCTGGTGCGCTCGACGACGACGTCGACGTCGTTTTTGCAGGTGCGCTCCATCTTCTGCAGGTGCTGCATGGAGCAGTGCTCCTTGGCGACGGCAAACGGGGAGGCGCCGCCGTGGCGCAGCTTCCAGGTCTGCGTGGGGATCCACTTCTCGTCCTGGCGGGCGAGCACGTCGAGGTCCTGGGAGGCGTCGGCGAGGGCGCGGGCCTGGTCGAGGTCGACCTCGCCGAGCACCCAGGCGTCGCCGTCGCGGCGGCTGCCCTTGCTGACGCGGTCGAAGTCCATCGGCTGGATGCCGACGACCTGCAGGTACGAGGCGAACACGGGGGCCGGGGCGGCCGGGGCCCGGCGCTCGCGGGCCCCGCTGATGCCAGGCAGCGCTCCGGTGACCGCCAGCGACATCAGGGCGCAGACGGTGACGAGGCCCGCGGTGACGGCGATGAGGCGCTTCCAGTGCATGGCGTCAGCCCAGTGTGCCAGCCAGTGTGCCAGCTAGTTGGCGAGGTCGGAGGGCGAGGGGGCGGTCTGGCCGGCGTAGATGCTGGGCTTTTTGCCGCACGGGCTGCCGCCCTGGGTGCACTTGTAGCCGACGGACAGGCAGCCCCACCAGCCCGTGCCGGCCGAGACGGCGCAGTAGGCGGGCCCGCCCCAGGGGTCCCATTCGCAGCGGAGGCAGTTGCCAAACCAGCCGCCGACCGGTTCGGTCGGCTGGGCCAGGACGGCGGTGCCAGCCATGAGGCTGAGCGCGAAGCCCAGCGCGAACTTTGTGGTGCTGATCATGCGGTCTCACTCCCTGAGGATGACACCCGGGGACTCCCGGGGGCTCGTGGTGGCTGGACCTAGAGCCACGGGGACTCTATCGGTTGTCCGACCTGGCGCAAGCTGGGCGTATATGCAGTGTTGGCGCCGCTTCCTTCATTGCATCTGCATCTTTTTTGCGGCGGCGCTCTCGGCAGCCAAAATTGTAACGCAGAGTACGCAATTGACGTGGGCTGTTCGGGTGGCGCAGACCCCAGGCCGGCTGTTAGGGTGCTCGGCGATGACGCGACGGGAATTGATCGAGTACGTGCAGCGGGAGCTCGGCGGTGAAGAGGCGTCGGAGCTCGGCGGCCGGCAGATCGGGCGGGTGCTGGACGCCGCGTTTGCCGGCATCGCCGACGCGCTGCGCCGCGAGGGGCGCTACAGCCACCCGGGCTTCGGGACCTTCTCGATCAAGGCCCAGGCGGCGCGGCCGGGCTTGCACCCGAAGACGGGGGCGGCGATCGAGATCGCGGCGGCGACGACGGTGCGCTTCAAGCCGGCGCGCGAGTTCAAGGCGACGCTCGAGTGAGTGCTGGCCGCACGGTGCACGGTCAGGCCAGGCCGCGCAGGAGGTGCGGCTTGAGGAGGTAGGCGAAGCCGGCGTTTTTCAGGCGCTGCATGAGGCCGGTGACGGTGTCGCCGAGGGCCTCGGCGCAGCGCCCGAGGTGCCATTCGTGGGCGGCCAGGTGCTGCAGGAGGTAGGCGCGGCGGACCTGGGCGGCGGAGAGGCGGTAGGTCTTGAGATACTCGAGGCTGCCGTCGTCGCGGTGGATGGCCTCGCCGATGTGGCCCTCGTGCTCGGGGTGGAGGTCGCCGATGAAGCGGCGGAGGTGGAAGGGGCCGGCGCGGTAGACGGACTCCCAGTGGGTCTCGCGGCCGAGGAGGCCGTGGGCGAACAGCTGGCTGTGCTCGTGCCAGGCGCTGCGGCCGGCGGCGACGGCGGCGCGGAGGTCGGTGAGGTCGTGGATCTTGGCGGCGTCGAGCTGGAGGTCGAGGCGGTCGACCGTCGGGTAGAGCAGGCCGTAGTGGTAGAGGAGCTCGCCGTAGAAGTCGGAGAGCAGGCTTGCGTGGAGCTCGCGATAGTCCTCGGGGCGGGGGACGACAAAGGCGCTGGCGAGGGCGTCGGCGACGAGGATGAGGACGCCGACCTGGGTGTCGTGGATCTCGAACACCCGTAGGGCCTCGGCGAGGCCGTCGATCCACATGCCGGCGACGCTGCGCTCGCTGCGGGGGCTGAGACCGCGGGTGAGGGCCTCGCGGGAGTACTCGGTCCAGGCGACGTCGGGGCCGCCGAAGTGGAGGGCGAGGAAACCCTCCATCGCCAGGTGCAGCGGGACGAAGCGCAGGCTGCCGCGGTCCTCGCGTTTGGCCATGCGGTGGAGGATCGGGGTCAGGCGGGGTTTGGCGGCGGTCTTGCTGGTGGTGCTGTGGAGCTGGCCGCCGACGGTGGCGAGGGGCTGGCCGTCGTCGTTCCAGTCGAGGACAAAGCCGTGTGGCATGAAGGAGCAGTAGGCGGTGCCGTCGGCGAGGTCGACGACGTGGGCGTCTTGTTTGCGGCGGGTGAGGCGGAGGTCGTGGCGGGTGTGTTCGCGCAGCAGGGGGATCAGGCGCACGCCGCCCCACTGCTGCGCGGGCGCGGGGGTGAGGCCGGCGAGGGTGATGCCGGGGGTGGTCTGCTTGGCGCGGGTCATGGTGCGGGGGAATGGCGGCGGACGAGGGCGTCGGCGCGGTGGGCGAGGTAGTCCTCGAGCTCGGCGAGGCTGGTGCCGCCGTCGGCGAAGCGGGCGAAGGCGAGGACGGTGGCGAGGTCCTCGGCGTCGCGCAGGCCGACGGTGGGGATCGATCGGTCGAGGGGTTTGGGGCCGAGGTGGGGGGCGTCGAACACGGGGTTGACGTGCACGATCGTGGTGCGACGAGCGGGGTCGATGCGGGTGCGGAACACCCGGCAGACCTCGCCGGCGCCGCGGGGCGGGTCGTTATCAAAACCGTCGGAGACGATGATGATGAGGTCGGGGGCCCAGGCGAGGGCGTCGAGCAGGGGGGTGGCGAGGTCGGTCTGGCCGCGGGGTTCGTGCTGCAGGGGGTCGTCGTGTGGGCCGAGGGTGGCGGGGCCGGTCCAGAAGGATCGGTACTCGTGGGCGGCGACGGCGAGCAGCTGGTCGACGGCGGCTACTTCGCGCTCACCGGCGTCGCCCGCGACGACCAGAGCCTCGCCGAGGTCGAGCGCCTCCTCCACGGCATCGTCACCGCCCTCAAGTCCGGCGCCTTCACCCAGGCCGACATCGACGCGATCGTGCTCGCCAACGACATCGACCGCAAGTTCACCCAGGAGCGCAACGAGAGCCGCGTCAGCAAGATGATGGAGTCCTTCATCTTCCGTCAGCCGTGGCCCAAGATGCTCGAGCGCG
>JBGAUO010000014.1:0-58939 GCA_044228605.1 Nannocystis sp.
GGCGTCTTCGACCCCGTCGTGATCTTCTGCTCAGCCATCCACGTAATGTGCTTGTAGAACGGATGCGACTTCGGCACATCAATGAACGACGGCGTGGTCGGCGTCACCGGAGGCTCCGGCTCCTCGGGAGCGGTCACGGTGATGACGTCGGTCTTGCCCGCGTTCGAGAAGTTCGACACCCACACCTGGTGGGTGACCGGATCGATGCCGAGGTTGACCGCGAGCAGGGCCATCGCCACTGGCGGCAGCAACCACGCGAACCGACCCCGGCGCGTCTGCGGCACGCCGAAGCTCCACAGGAACGCGAACAACAACACCACCGCGACCGCCGCGATCAAGGGCACCACGAAGCTGAACGCGTAGCTGTCGACCTTCGCGGCATAGAAAATAATGCCCGCCGCCGCGACGGTCTCAGCGAGCACGAGCACACGCAGCGCCGTGCCGCCGAGCTCGAGCCGTGGGTCGCGGCGAAACGCGTAGAACACCAGCCCCGCCGTCGCCACAAGGCAAAGGTGTAGCTCGTAGTACTGCGAGAACACGTACGGGGCGACCAGGCCGACCAGTACTCCCCCCAACGCGCCGCCCAGAGAAAGCGACAGGTAAAACGAGGTCAGGAAGCGCGGGTGCGGCCGCAGCCGGTAAAGCTCGCCGTGACACACCATCACGAACACGAACAACGACGCCGAGTAGACGGCGACCTGCACCTCGAGCTTGGCGCTCGCGCCGGCGAGCATCAGCCCCACGACTCCGACATTGGCGGCCACCAACAAGGGGTAGAACAGCACTCGCGGGTACCAGCGCTCACTGCCGAAACAGAGGATGAAGGACAAGAGGTACAAGGACAGCGGTACCACCCACAAGAACGGCACCGAAGCGACGTCGATCGCCATCTGGTTGGTGACGGCGAGCAACATTGTCGAGGCGCAAGCTGCCAGCGCGACCCACACGAGCCGCAGGCCGAGTGCGGGTGGCTCGGGCGATCGGTCCTCAGAGACAGCTTCTGGGCGCACATCCGCTGGTGCCGAGCCCCGCCCGCTGCGCAGCGCGAGCGCACCACAAAGCCCGGCGAACAACGCGTAGCCCCAGAACCACAGCGAGGCCTGCTGGCTCGCGCCGAGCCGCGGCTCGACGACAAAGGGGAAGGTCAAGAGCCCGAGCAACGAGCCGATGTTGGACAAGGCGTAGAGCGCGTAAGGCGAGCGCCGCGGGTACGTTCGGCTAAACCACGCCTGCGTCAGTGAACCTGTGGCTGACAGCGTGAAATACGGCAAGCCCACCGACACCGCGAGGAGGCCGAGGATCACCAGCTGTGGCGACTCGTCGCCGGTCGGCTTCCAGCCATCTCCAGGGAGGATCGTCGGCGCCGTAGCGACCACCGCGAGCGCGAGCAGCACCAGGTGCACGCGCCCCTGCTGGCGCGGCGTCAGCCGGGCGGTCAGCCAATGAGCATACGCGTAGCCACCCAGCAGCAGCACCTGAAAGAACAGCATGCAGGTGGTCCACACCGCCGGCGTGCCGCCAAACCACGGCAGGACGATCTTGCCGATGAGGGGCTGAACCTGGAAAAGCAGGAAGGCGCTGAGAAAGATCGTGAGGGCGAAGTGCAGCACGGCGCAGGAGGCTCGCGCCGTAGGGTATCGCGACCTGCGTCCCCGCGACTGGCCTTTGCGGCGTGGGCCAACCGATCATTGAACCAGCAACGTCCTCCGCCTGACAACAGCCTGGCCGCCGCGCCGGGCCCCACGCGCCCGTGTGACAGCCCACGATCCCGGACCTCGACTGTCTGGAACAGCCTGGCCCGTCGCGGTGATAGGGTTTGAAGCATGATGGCCGTGGCAGATCTTCGCCGTATTGACCTCTCCCTCGCCTTTCTCCTCGTCATGCCTGCCGCGAGCCCGCTCTTGGCCGCCTGCGGCGATAGTGGCAGTGGTAGTGCGTCAGCCTCCGAGTCGGCCACCAGCATCACGACGGCGACCACGACGCCCCCGCCCACGAGCTCCGACACGACTCCGACCGGCAGCGACTCGGCCAGCGGCACAAGCTCCGCGGGCAGCGTGAGCGCCACCGGCAGCGACACAGGAACCCCGGAGACCACCACCGGTGCGCCCAAGCTCGACGTCGGCGTGGAGGAGACCACCACCGGCGCCCCGGCGATGGGCTGCCGCAAGGTCGACTTCCTGTTCGTCATCGACAACTCAGGTTCGATGTCCGACGAGCAGCAGAACCTCATCAACAGCTTCCCCAGCTTCATTCAGACCATTCAGGCTGAACTCAAAGAGGCGCAGGACTACCACATCATGGTGGTCGACACGGACGCATACGTGTTCGCGGGTTGCGAGCTCATCTGTCCCCTGTTCCTCAACACCTGCCCCATGGCCCTCGGCCAGTACATGTGCGGCGTCACCCAGCCAGAGATGTGCGAGGACGTACTCGGCGCTGGCGTGATCCACCCGAAGGGGACGGAGGCCACCAACAAGGACTGCAAGTTCGCCAGCCAGGCCCGCTATATGGATGTGAGCGAGCCAGACCTGACCAGCACCTTCGCCTGCGCCGCCAAGGTCGGCACCGGCTCGACCGACGATCCCGAGAAGCCGATGGAGGCGATGGTCGCGGCCGTTGCACCGAAGGGGAAAGCAGCCGACTGCAACCTCGGCTTCCTGCGCAGCGACGCGATCCTGGTCGTCACGTTCATCACCGACGAAGACGACAACCCTGGGGACGGCTCGCTCGGCACCGTCGACGGCTGGAAGGCCTCCCTGATCGCGGCCAAGAAGGGCGACGAGACGGCGCTGGTGGTCCTCGGCCTCTTTGGTGACGGCGACAAGCAGGACGGGATCTGCCCGCCTTTCGACCCCGACAACGCGAGCGGCGCGGAGCCCAGCCCACGCCTGCGCCAGTTTGTCGACAGCTTCGGCGATCGCGGCGTCGCCGGGAGTGTCTGCGCGGACAGCTACAAGGACTTCTTCATGGAAGCCGTGGGGATCATCGACAGCACCTGCGACGGCTTCGTCCCACCGCCCATGTGACCCTCGTGGCTAGCCCGCCTCCCCATCTGGGGGAGGACGCCCGGGCATGAAGGGGATCGGCTTGAGTTTGCCGTCTTCTGACGTGTAACTGTAGCTGTGTGGGAGTTCGATCTCTGTGCCATCTCCATAGACGACTTTGAGATCGGTCGGTCCAAGCGCCTCGGCCTCGGGCGAAACGACCGTGATGAGACGATCGTCGACGATGACTACGGCTCGCGCTGAGCGCATACCGAAGTACACGACGACCGGGCCGTGATCGACAAAGCCGGCCCCCGAAAAACGGACCGTCGTGCCCCCTCCGCTGTCCCCCACGAGCGGGGCGACGGCAACGACTCGGGGCGTCTCGGGTCCACAGCCAGACACCACGGTAAAGACAAGCAGCAGCGCAAAAATGCGGACGGCGCCCATGGACCGCATTGTGCGACCATGGGCGCCAAGCTTTCAACAGTGAAAGCGGTTCAGACGACTTCGCGACGCTTGAGCTCGCGGCGGATCTTGCCGAGTGCCTGCTCCTGCAACTGCCGGATGCGCTCGCGGGACAGCGAGTACTGCTCGCCGATCTCCTTGAGCGTGAGCTCATCGCTGTCATCGTCGAGGCCGAAACGCTTACGCAGGATGTCAGCCTCGATCGGGCGCAGCAGCGTGATGACCTGACGAACCTGCTCGCTGATCGCCTCGGCCTCGAGGTTCTCGCCCGGAACGACACCCTCGGTGTCCTCAAGGAAGTCGATGACACGGCGACCGTCATCGTCAGAAACGGGGCGGTCGAGGCTGATCGCCTGGTCGAGCAGCAAGCCGCCCATGCGCTCGATCTTCGCGGCCGCGATGCCCGTGGCGGTCGCCAGCTCATCGTTGGTCGCCTCGCGCCCATGGAGCATCTCCAGCTCGCGCTTGGCCTTCGACAGCTTGTGATACGCGTCGATCATGTGCACCGGCAGACGCACCGCCCGGCCCTTGTCGGCGATGGCGCGGCTGATCGCGTGCCGGATCCACCAACTCCCATAAGTGGAGAAACGGAACCCCTTGCGGTGGTCGAAGCGATCGACCGCCTTCATCAACCCGATGTTCCCCTCCTGAATGAGGTCCTGCAGCGGCATACGCCCGTGGTTGAAGCGCCGAGCGATCGAAACGACGAGGCGAAGGTTAGCCTTCACGAACGCGTTCTTTGCGTCGCGGAGCTGGCCGGCCGCGACCCGTACACGCTGGAAGTAGGTCTCAAACGGGCGGCTCCCCTGGCGCGGCACGTTGACGGCCAGGCTCAAGCCCTCGCGGGTTCCGTGGTCGAGCCGCTCGAGGTCACCGAACAGCACGTCGGAGACGATCCCGTCAACATCGACCTCCGCCATGCGCTCGACCAACGTCGCGCAGGCGGCTTCGAAAGCTTGCTTGTGCACACGCGTCTCACGCTCGCGAAAATTGCGAGAGGCGACCCGCAGGGCCTCGATCTCGGCGCGCGGCACATCGTCACCATCCAGCTTGGACTCGATCACCGTCGCCATCGGATCGCTGAACGGAGCGTATGAGAACAGCGCGGCCCAGTAGGTGCGGCGGAGCGTGGCGATCGCGGTGGCGACGCGGAGCTCTTCGTCGGGACTCATCACGCCCAGGCCCGACATCTCGCGGAAGTAGAGGCCGAGAAAGTTCGGCGCCTCATCGCTGCGAGTGGTTTGCTCGGCCCCCTCGGCTGCGGGCTTCTCAGGGCGCTCGACCCGAGTCACCGGGGTCGCGGGACGGGCCACCGGAGCCGGGGTTCGGGGGCGGGTCGAGCGAGCGAGCCTGGGGGGAGATCCACGGGTTACTTTGCGGCGTGCCATGACAGACCTCGTTCGTTTCGGTTGTTTGAGCAGGATTAAGGAAAGTTAAGAAGATTGGAATTCGGGGAGTTTGGGGCCCAATGACCGGCGAAGATAAGGCCCGTTCGCCCCATGTCCATGGGTACCAAGGGGTAGCGGTATCCACATCGGACCGGGATCACGCTGGTAGGGGTTGCAAATTGGACACCGTTTTCCCCCGCCTTTCGCGTCAACGCGGGCATTCAGTGGAAGTTTCACATTCTGCGCAAAGGGCGCATCGTGCCTGGCATGGCAACTCTCGTGGATGACGACAGGCATGAAGTGGGCCAGGTTCACCACTTGAAGGAAAACTCTTGACGGGCAGACCTTGTTTCGCTCGGCAGGTCGTTGGACCCACAGAACAATGCTGGTCACACCACCTCGCCAGCCAAGGTCGCGCGTCCGTTGATGTGATTATTCTCCGCACACGCAGCCATAGGCGGGCCACCAAGCCCCTACTGCAACTGCTGGCGCTCGATTCCCGTGGCTACAAAAGCCACATGCTGTGACGCGACTACCCGGACATTGGTGTCGCGGTTGTCCGGCTCAGATGTCCTCGCGGCGCTGGGCGACGAGCCAGATCTCCGCCGAAGTTGCGCCGTAGAAGCGCCCCCGGGACTCACGACTGCCGGACACCTCGAGCACCCGCATGCCGTGGCTGGTGAGGATCTTGCCGAGCTCGTGCAACGAGTAGGCGCGGAAATACATGTGGTGCTCGAACTGTCGTCCGTCCTCGAACACCACGGTGCGGTGGATCCGTATCCGGTTGGTGAAGTAGTTCATGTCGGCGACATCGAGGACCAGACAGCCTCTGCCCTGCCACCAAGACCTGCAAGGCATCACGGCGACCATGTAATCGCGGTTGAAGACTTGCAGCACGAGCTTGCCACCGGGGCGCAACACCTCGACCATTTCCTGCAGGACTTGGCGGTTCTGCTCGTCGCCGTCGAAGTAGCCGAGACTCGATCCCAGGCAGGTGACGACGTCGTAGGTCCGATCGCGCGGGAGGGCCCGCATGTCGCCGTGTAACAAGGTGACACCGGCTTCAGTGGCCTCGTTGCGCTGTGAGGCGCGGACCAATTGCGACAACGAACAGTCGAGGCCGGTGACCATGAGGCCGAGGTTGGCGAGTGCGAAGCAGTGGCGGCCGTCGCCGCAGGCGACATCGAGCACGGTCTGACCGGCGCCGAGCTCGGCCGACTTACGGATAAACACGGCGTCGAGCTCGGCGCTCTGATCGGAGTCGATCGGCTGGATGCTCGCGTAGTGATCGCCAAACGCCTCGTCGAACCATCCTCGCTTGCGTCCAGCAGCGGGAGTGGGAGCTGCGGGAACAGGGGGAGCTGCACTTGGGACCGGCGTGACAGGAGGCGGCGGCTTGCTCACCGGAGGCGGAGCCTTGCCGGGGGGCGGTGGGATCGTGGTCTTGGCGGCCCCCCGATCGAGGGGAGGTGGCGGCGGAGCCAATTTCTCGGCCAGCGGAGGTGGTGGTGGGGCCTTCTCCGCGACCGGCGGCTTGTCAGCGAGCGTCGGTGGTGATCTTTCGGGGATCCTCTCGGCCGGGGCTGCGGGCGGCTCAGGGCGGTCGTCTTCATGCTCGTCCGACGGCATCATCGGCATGGCGATGAGGCCGCTGTTCTCGGCGAACTCGACGGCATCGGGATCGAGCTCATCCTCGGGCTCGTCATAGGGAGGAGGCGGCGGTGGTGGCGAGAGGATCTGCGAGCCAGCTGCCATCGCCGACATGAGATCGTCGGCGTCGTCGTCAGGAATGCCCATCTGCGGGCTGCTGCGTTCGGGACTGATCCGATCGAGGGCCTCGGCCTCGTCGTTGTCGTCGATGTCGAAGTTGTGACGCGTGAGCGAGGGGATCACCATCGCCTCAGGCGGCGCTACGGGCGGAGCCGGCGGCGCGCCACGTGGCTCGTCGCTGGCGGCCGGGGCCTTGAGGAGCGGGATCAACTCGACGTCGAGTGTGCTGCGAGGCGGGGCGACCTCGGCCTGGCCGGGTGCCGACACATGCCTGGCCTCGAGGACAGGTCGAGAGGGCTCGCGCTCGGCTCGTGGCGGCGGCACAGGGCGGCGGCCGGCGCTGACTGACACCGGGCTGGGTAGGGCCGTCAGCATGCTGCGCAGCCGATCGTCGATCGCGTCGAGCGAGTCGCCTGCGCGGACTCGGCCGCGTGGGACGCTGGTGAAATCGAGCAGCCACTCCTCGGGGGAAACGTGCCAGGTCATGTGGAGCTCCCCTCAAGCAAGGCCTCGCCCATGCGGACGCTGGTGGGCAGATCGAGGTCGTTGATCTCGACGCCGGGACGAGTGAGCAAGACGACCGTACTGCCGAGATGAAAGACCCCGAGCTCGTCGCCTTTGCGCAGTCGTACCGGCGGATCGCATTTGGTGCGCTGGATCTGCCGCGGGTGTACGGCGACCTGGCGATAGGCACAGCTCATGTGACCGACGCCAAAAGCGGCGACCATCACGACGGCCATGGCACCCTGTGCGGTCTCGAGGTGGTGGATCAGGCGCTCGTTGCGGGCGAAGAGCCGGGGCTCGCGCTCCATCGCGGCGGCAGTGACCGGGAGGAGGCGGCCCGGGACCGCTGTGACGCCGCGAACCTCGGCGTCACATGGGCAGTGAACACGGTGATAGTCGCGCGGATGGAGATAGATGGTGGTGGCGAGGCCGCCAACGTAGGTTTCGGCCTCGGCTTCGTCTGCCAGAAGCTCGCCGATGCTGTAGGCGTGGCCCTTGGCCGTGACGCTGGTGCCACGTTCGATGCGGTCGCTGCTGCGGAGGAGGCCGTCGCTCGGAGCGATGACAGTGTTCACCCCCTCGGCGATCGGGCGGGCGCCGTCCCGAAGGCGACGTGTGAAGAAGGCGTTGAAGCTGGCGAAGCCGTCGTCCAGGCGCGCGTCGTCGACGTCCTGGAGGTCGACGTCGAAGTAGCGGACATAGGCAGAGACGACGGCTTGGCTCAGACGCCGCGGGAGTCGGGCCCGCGCGGCCGCCCCGAGCGCCTTGCTTGCTGCGCTCGCCCCCCAGTCGGGCGAGGAGGCGATCACAGCGGCCGCGAGGCGTGCTCTCCAGGGAATTGCGCGATCTGGCATCAGCGCAGAGCAGCGTAACGTACGGGCTTTGTGGCCCGCAAGCGCCAGCGGAGCGGCCCCGCGGTCGCTACCGCCACCGCACAAGGCGCGCAAGCGGCGGCGCGGGTACGCGCCCTGGTCAGCGATCGTGGGGCTGCATCGCAGCCTCGAGGGGCCACGGCTGCAGGCCGCCGACGGCCTCTGCGACCGTGGCGATGCCCAACTCAGCCATGAGCGCCCGCAGTTCTCGCGTAATTCGCGGGATGGCGCCGGGTTCGGCGAAGTTGGCGGTGCCAACCTGTACGCAACGGGCGCCTGCCATCAGGAATTCAAGCGCGTCCTCGCCGCTGAGTATCCCACCCATGCCGCAGATCGGGAGATCCGGAAATCGAGTGGCGATCTGGTGGACCATACGCAGGGCGATCGGCTTGATCGCGGGGCCGGAGAGGCCGCCGTAGGTGGTGGCGATCCTCGGCCTGCGCCGGCGCACGTCGATGGCCATCCCCGTGATTGTGTTGATGAGTGAGACCCCCATCGCTCCGGCCTCGCGCACGGCGTCAGCCATGGCGACGTTGTCGGCGGCGTTGGGCGTGAGCTTGACGACGATCGGGGCCTTGCTGACCTCGACACAGGCGCGAGTCAGGCGGTGAGCGACCTCGGGGACCGTGCCGAACTCGATGCCTCCGTGCTTGATGTTTGGGCACGAGATGTTCAGCTCGAGGACGTCGATCCCCTCCGCGTTGCCGAGCTGCGCGGCGCAGTCGATGTAGGTCGGGAAATCGGTGCCGAAGAAGTTGACCCACACCGACACGCCCAGGTCGCGGAGGAAGGGCAACTTGTCGCGGAGGAAGGCCTCGACGCCGACGTTTTCCAGGCCGATCGAGTTGAGCATGCCGCCGGTGGTCTCGCAGATCCGCGGGAGCGGGTTGCCATGGCGGGGCAACGGCGAGATGCCCTTGGTCGAGATGCCGCCGAGGGCGCGCAGGTCCGTGAAGGCGGCGAACTGCTGCCCGTAGGCGAAACAGCCCGAGGCGGCCAATAGCGGGCTTTGCAGGCGCAAGGGTCCGAAGTCGCAGGTGAGCGCGACGGCTTCCGGGGCGAGCTTCGAGGCGTTGGCAGTCATGGCCAGCGGACCTCGCGGGCGTCGAACACAGGGCCGTCGGTGCAGCAGTAGCGGTAGGGTTTTTCGCCGTGCACGGGGACCGCGCAGCCGAGGCAGACACCAAAACCGCAGGCCATGTTCTCCTCGAGACAAAGGAGGGTCTCGATGCCGTGGGCCAAGCCGAGAGTGCGCACGGCGGCCAGCATGGGCGTTGGGCCGCAGCTCATGATCCGTACGCGTTCGCCGGCCGCGTTGGCGCGGGCGAGCCGCGGGGCGAGTGCCGCGGTGACACGGCCGCGGATGCCGACGCTGCCGTCCTCGGTGGCGAGGTGGGTGGGGATGTTCCAGGCAGCAAAGTCAGGCAGCAGGACGAGGTCATCGCGGTCGCGACCGCCGTAGTAGAGCTCCTGTTGCCCGGCGAGGCCTGCAGCGGCGGCAAAGCGCGCTTGCATGTGCAAGGGCGGGAGACCGACGCCGCCAGCGACCAGGAGATCGCGGACGCCAGCGCTGGGCTCGGGGAAGCCGCGCCCGAGGGGACCCGTGACGGTCAGTGGATCCCCTGGGCGCATCCCCGACATTCGCCGGGTGCCGATCCCGTAGGGTTTGGCGAGGATCGCCAGGCGCTGGCCTTCGGCGTGGAGCACAGAGAAGGCCCGTGGATTGAGCAATTCGCGGCCCCAGGCGCCGCGCAGCATGACAAATTGCCCCGGCCTGGCAGCGGCGACCGGTGTGGGTGCGTCAGCCTCGAGCTCGAGGGTGAAGTAGCCGCCCCCGAGCCGGGTGTTGGCCGTGACGCGCGCTTCAAACTGAGCCGCGGACATGCGCGCGAGAGTTAGGCCGGACCGGGCCGACCCGTAAAGACCCGGTAGCGTGACCTTGCGCAGGCTTCGCAGGATCCGCGGAGGTCATGGCTGGCGAGAGATCGCCTGTCGCGTCAAGGCCCCGCGAGCGGCTCGCCCACGGTCGTCTTGAGCAGGTCGGCGAGCTCGCGGGCCAGGCCACCCTCGCGGCCCTCGTCGCCGAGGCCCAGGCCAGAGTCGGCGCTGGTGAGGAGGACCTGGCGCGGCCGGACCCCGAGGGTGCGGGCGAGCCCGCTGCTGACAACCCCTCGTTCGTGCTTGCTGAGCTTGTCCGCCTTGGTCGCGCATACCAGCACCGGGAGGCCGCGAGCCTGCATGAACTCGAGCAGCGCGTGGTCGTGGTCGCTGACGTCGCGCCGGCAATCGATGAGGACGACGAGGCCCCGCAGCGTGGTGCGCTCCTGCAGATAGCCCTCGATCATCGGCCCAAACGAGGCGCGCACGGCCTGAGGCGCCGCTGCGTAGCCATAACCGGGGAGGTCGACCCAGCGAAACTCGAAGTCACCGCGGGCCGGATGACGCAGCTGCATGCGAAAGAAGTTGAGCAACTGTGTGCGCCCCGGGGTACGGCTGACCCGGGCGAGGCCCCGCTGGTGAGCGAAGGCGTTGAGCAGGCTCGACTTGCCGACATTGGATCGACCCGTGACGGCGATCTCGGGCAGGTCGCCGGGCGGGGCATCGCGCAGCTTCGGGGCGCTCTTCTCGAAGCTGGCCTGGATCAGTCGCCAACCGAGTGCGGCGGGTTTGGACTCGGCGGTGCTCATCGGCGGGAGGGTAGCCGATCCGGCGCTGTACAGGACGCACGGGTTTTGCCAGGCTGGCGGTGTATGGACATCTACGGCCTGACCGGCGGGATCGGCAGCGGTAAGTCCGCGGCCGCCGCGTTCTTTGAGGACTACGGCGTGCCGGTGGTGTCGGCCGACGAGCTGTCGCGTGTGGTGGTCACGCCCGGGAGCGAAGGACTCGGCGCCGTGATCGCTGCGTTTGGCGAAGGTGTGCTGGCCGCGAACGGCGAGCTCGACCGGCGTAAGCTCGGGGCGGCGGTGTTCAAGGACCCGGCCCTACGAGTGACGCTCGAGGGGATCTTGCACCCGCGGATCCGGGACTGCTTCCAGGATGTCCTGGCTGCGCTCGAGGCGACGGGGCACACCATGGTCGTCTATGAGGTGCCGCTGCTTTTCGAGAACAACCTCGACAAGCAGATGAAGGCGGTGATCCTGGTGAGCGCGCCGGACGAGCAGCGCATCGCTCGGGTCATGGCCCGTGACAAACTGACGTCGGACGAGGTCCGGGCCCGCATGGCGGCGCAGATGGACGACAAGTCACGGCGGGCCCGTGCGCAGCACGTGTTGGAGAACGATGGGGACCTCGAGCGCCTCCGCGGGCAGGTCGACGCACTGATCGGGAAGTTGATGCCGCGCAAGCCTGGTCCGCCGCCGCCGCCGCCTCCACCGCCGAAGATCCGCCCGAAGCTGTGAGTGTTGTAGGCTGCGGTCGTGACGAGTCCTGTCCCTGCCCTGCCGCTCGCCGGTGTCACCGTTCTCGATGTCTCCCGCATGCTGCCTGGCGCCGTGTTGGCGCGCTCGCTGGTCGACCTCGGAGCGCGGGTCATCAAGATCGAGGACCCGCGCAGCGGAGATCTGATGCGCCTGGCACCGCCGCTCGTCGGGGGGATCGGCGTTGGCTTTTGTGTGTACTACCGCGGGACAGAGTCGGTGGGCCTCGACCTGCGCGACCCGGACGGGGTGGCGGCCCTCAGGCTGCTGGCAGCGCGGGCGGACGTGCTGATCGAGAGCTTCCGACCGGGTACGATGGACCGATTTGGGCTGGCGACGGCGGGGCTGCGCGCGGAGCATCCCCGGCTGGTCGTTTGTTCGCTCCCGGGTTTCCTCGGCAACGCGGAGGTCGGACACGATCTGAACTTCACCGCCCTGACAGGGCTTCTGCGCGAGGTGACGCCGCAGGGGATCCCGGCGCTGCAGATCGCCGACGTCACGAGCGGCCTGCTGGCCTGTACGGCGATCCTGGCGGCGCTGCTACAGCGGAGTCGTACGGGTGAGGGTTGCGAGGTGCGCCAGCCATTGCTTGCGGGGCCCCTGCCCTTCGTGACCTGGGCGGCGAGCGAAGTGGCGGCCGGAGGCGGCGGGATGGCAGGTCGCATGCTCGGCGGGGCGATCGCAGCGTATCGCTGCTACCGCTGTAGTGACGGACTCGAGTTGGCCGTCGGCTGCCTCGAGCCGAAGTTTTGGATCTCATTTGCCACGCTGGTCGGGCGGCCGGACTTGGCGGCTGGCGGGCTCGATCCGTCGCCGGAGGGGGCACCCACGGTCGCGGCGATGGAGGCATGGCTGGCGAGTGAGCCGCGAGCGCACTGGCTGGCCGCAGTGGCCGGGCATTCGCTGCCGGTGTGGCCCGTGCACAGTTTGGTGGAGGCGGCAAACGAACCCACGCTGGCGCCGCTACGCGAAGAGACGCCGATGCCCGATGGCTCGCGCATGGCGTGCGCCGGGCCGTCGCTGCCGGGGCTCGGACGCACGCCAGAGACGCCGGCGCCGCAGCTCGGAGCACACACGGCCTCGGTGCTGGCCGAGTTCGGCGCGCCAGCGGAACTGATCGAGCGTCTGAGCTGAGTCGGGGTTCGGCTCGCGCTCTGCTCAGCGGTGGGCCGCTTCGGACTTTTTGTGCATGACGTTCTTGAACATCCCGAGCGTCCTATCGAGGCTCTCAATGGTGTCGAGGAGGTTCTTGCCGTCGCTGCGCGAGAGGTCCTGCTCGGCGCGGACAACAACAGCCTCGGCTTTGGCGATCGCGTCGCGGCCGAAGCGGGTTCCGCTCATCGCCTCCTGGACCTGGGGAAACAAGCCGCGAATGGTATCGATGAGCTTCTCTGCCTGCTGGCGGCGGCGCTCACTCTCTTCCGAGGCGCGCAGCTCGATCATGTAGCTCTGGGACTGCTTGACGAGGTCATTGAGCTCGTCCTCGGTGAGGCCGCTGGTCGCGGTGACCGTGATGCTTTGTTCGCGGCCGGTCTCGAGGTCCTTGGCGCTGACGCTGACGATGCCATCGACCGAGATCGAGAAGGTGACCTCGACCTCGACCTGGCCTCGCGGGGCGCGACGCAGCCCACTGAGGATGAACTCTCCCAGCATCTCGTTCTCGGCGGCCTTGTCGCTCTCACCCTGAAGGACGAGGATCTTCACCGAGGTCTGATTGTCGCGCACCGTCGTGAACACGTGGCCGGCGCGCGTCGGGATCGTGGTGTTCTGCTCGATGAGGCGGTGGAAGTAACCACCCACGATCATGATGCCTAGACTGTGGGGCGTGACGTCGAGCAGGAGCAGCTCGGGGGTGTTGTCGATCAGGGCGGCGGCCTGGATCGCAGCGCCGAGGGCGACGACCTCGTCGGGGTGGACGCCCTTGCAAGGTTCGATGCCGAAGAATTCGGCGACCTTGCGCTGGACCAGCGGCATTCGGGTCATGCCGCCGACGAGGACGACATCGTCGAGCTCGCGCGTATCGAGGCCCGCGCTCTTGAGGGTCCGAGCGCAGATCTTGATGGTGTCCTCCACCAGATCCTCGGTGAGTCCCTCCAGTTGCTCGACCGTGAGGGCCTCGTGCATGTGAAACACCTTGCCGCTGGGCGTGGTGTGCAAAAATGGGAGGTCGATGATCGTCTGACGGACGTTGGAGAGCTCGCAGCGAGCCTTCTCGGCGGCGTCCTTGAGGCGCTGCATGGCCATGCGGTCCTCGCGGATGGCGACGTTGGTCTCCTCCTCGAAGGTCTCGATGAGGTACTGCATGACCCGGAGGTCGAAATTCTCGCCGCCGAGGAAGGTGTCGCCGGCGGTGGAGATCACTTCAAAGACGCCGTGGCCGATGTCGAGGATCGAAACGTCGAAGGTCCCGCCGCCGAGGTCGTAGACGGCGACCTTGCGCTCGAGGTTCTTGCCAAAGCCGTACGCGAGGGCCGCGGCAGTCGGCTCGTTGATGATGCGGATGACCTCGAGCCCGGCGATGCGACCGGCGTCCTTGGTGGCCTGGCGCTGGTTGTCGTTAAAATAGGCGGGAACCGTGACAACAGCCTTCTCGACCGGGCCGCCGAGGTACTGCTCGGCGATCATCTTCATCTCCGCGAGGATGAAGGCGGAGGTCTCGGGGACGCTGTAGACGTGGTCGCGGATCTTCAGGCGGATGTCGCCGTGCGGGCCCTCGACGATAATGTATGGGCAGGTCTGGGCGACCGTGCGTCCAGCGGTGCTGTTCCACTTGCGGCCGATCAGGCGCTTGGCCGCATAAACCGTGTGGATCGGGTTGGTGACGACCTGGCGCTTGGCGAGGTGACCGACGAGGCGCTTGCCACTCTCGGAGATCGCAACCATCGACGGCGTGGTGCGGTAGCCGCCTTTGTTGGGGATGACCTTCGGGACCCCCTGCTCGACGATCGCCACGCAGGTGTTCGTGGTGCCGAGGTCGATGCCGACGACGTACTCCATAGGAAGTTGGTTACGATACAACTTCGTCGCATCTGCCGCCCGTTTGCGGCGGAACGTGGCCCGGAGCCACGTGAGGGAATTGCGGTTCGGGCTCCGCGTGCCTCATGGGGCAGCTTGGCCGCAGAGGCGATTTCATGCCGAGCGGCGCTGCGCTTGCCTGCCCGGTTCGTCCGCCGGGACTGGATGACCCGCGTCGGCCAGTTGGGCGAGGTAGCGGTCGCAGCGCCGTGGATCAGCGAGGCAGGCATGAGCCTCGTGAGCGCGGTGGAAGAGATCGACCAACACGTGAGCAAAACGCCCGATCTGTCTGCCGTAGTGGCGATCGGGGTGGAGCCGTTGGCAGGTGGCGAGAAAGGCGCGACGGATCACGGCGCAGTCGCGGGTCGGCTCCAGACCGAGGCGCTGGAAGTGCGTGAGGTGGTCGCCGCAGGACCACAGATCGAGCAGCCATTGCTGGTCGACGAGTGCCAGGTCCAGGGTGGGATCGAGGCGCGGGGCCAGGTCCGTGAGGGAAAGTGAGTCGAGGCGAAAGGCGAGCCCGGCGCTCCCGAGGCGGCGCTGCTCGAACCAGCGGCAAAGCGCCGGGGTGTCGCGTGCGAGGCGGAGGAGCGTCGGAGTGAGCGCGCGGCGACCGGTACCGAAGCCCGCGCTGAGCCCCGCGGTGGCTTCACCGAGGCGAGCCAGCTGTTCATCGCTGTGGGCCCAGGTGGCGCGGGCCGAGACATCCGGGTGCAGAAGGCACAATGCGCGCGGCGAGCTGCGATGATGCGAGGCCGGGAGCCAGCTGGTGCGCTCAGGCGGATACTCGAGGAGCATGACAAAAGCGAGCGTAGCGGATGCGCGTGTTCGCCCGAGGTCGAGATCGTCCCAGAATGCGTGACGTAACTCTCAGCTCTCGTTTCAGGTACCGTCCACCGTATAGGCGGCGAGGTCGAGATGGAAGTGGTTGTGGTGGGCGCGGTCGAAATTCGGCGTCAGGACGACGGTGAACACGGCCTCGGCGACGATTCGGCGAGCGACACTGCGGAGAAACTGGCCCTCCTTGTGCGTGGGAGCGTCAGGGCCACGGCCGTAGTGCTTCTGCACCGAGATCTCCCGACCGCCCTTGAGCCGGAAGCGCTTGATGTCGATCGCGTGGGCAAAGCTGTGTTGGCTGACCCAGCCGGCATAGGCGGCGATCTGCCGGCAGTTGTAGGTGCCCATCTGCTCGATCGAGACCACCGGGCGCCCGAACAGGCGCTCCGCCTCCTCCTGGACGATCGCCTCGAAGCGCAGCAGGGCTCGGGCGACGCCGCATGTGACGCGGGGACTCGAGCTGTAGCGGATCTTGGTCGGACTCTTTTGATAGAGCACGACCTGCTTCGCGCCGCACAGGAACTCGTGGGAACCGTTCCAGTGCATCTTGAGCGGCGAGGCTTTGAAGCCTGCGCCGGCGGCCATGAGCTCGTCCTCGCAGCCGACCCGGGGCGCAGGGGGCAGGTTGTAGTCGGAGATGCCAGTCACATCAAAGCCGGGGTCGATCGCGGGGTCGGGGGGGCTGGGCGCAGGCTCGGCGCCAGGTTCGGGCGCCTGGGCCCAGAGGATGGCGGTCAAGAGCGCTTTCACGAGCCCTGGCAGGAGGTCGAGGTGGAGCACGGAGACCAAGACGCACTGAAGCCGGGACAAGTTCTCTCGCGTCCTGGCTCGGCCTATCATCCTCACCAGCGCATGCGAAGCCCCCTGCCTGTCCTTATGTCAGCGTTGGCGCTGGCGCTCGTGGCCCTGGCGGGCTGCCGACCGAAGGAGCTCGAACACCCGCGCGACGAGAAGACCCTGCTGGCTCACTCGGCGATCTCGGCGGACGCGGACCGCCTGATCGATGCGCTGATCAACAACCGGGTCCGCGAGCTGCACGCGTGGATGACCCCGAGCTTGCAGGGGCAGCTGCGCCTGGACGATCTCTCGGCGACTCAGCAGCGGCTGCGGGACGGCTACGGGACGCCGATCGGGATCCTCGAGGAGCGCACGCACCAGGAGGGCGATCTGCGCTGGTACTCGGGGCTGGTGGTGCACGCCCACGGCAAACCGGGCAGCCCGGATCGCCGGCTACACCAGCGGCTGGTGCTGTATCAGTTCGCGCTGAAGGGCGACCGACTCGATCGCCTGCTGGTCCGCGAACACCTCGACATCAAGGCGCTGAAGAGCCCGGCGCGGCGCTACACGCTGGTGACGCGACCGCATTTCGTGAGCACCGGGGAGTGGACCGTGGCGCACGGAGGCAAGCGGAGGGCGACCAACTATCACCACCGCAACCGCGGGCAGCGCTACGCGTACGACATCGTGGTCCAGAAGGGCGGTCGCTCGCGGTCGGGCAGCGGCAACGAGGGGGCTTACTGCTACGGGCTGCCGTTCCTGGCCTCGGCGCCGGGGACCGTCGTGCGGGCGATCAACAACGTGCCAGACAATCGCCCGGGGGAGACGGGAGTCGAGGGTGGCAATGGGGTCGTGATCGATCACGGTTTTGGCGAACTCTCGTCGAGTTGGCACATGGCCCCGGGATCGGTGTTGGTGAAGGTCGGCGACAAGGTTGAGCTCGGGCAGATGCTGGGCAAGGTCGGCAATTCCGGGCACAGCAGCGGGCCGCACATCCACTTCCAATTCTCGAGCGCCGAGACAGCAGGGGCGGCGGGGAAGATCGGCCTTCAAGCTCCCTTTGTCGACGTGTACGTCGACGGGATCTGGCACCCGCGCAGGATGCCGGTGCGCGGCGAGCGAGTTCGACGCAGCAAGCTCGAGAGGGGCGAGACGAAGGCGCGCGCGGAGGTGCTGATCGACGCAACAATGTAGCGCTCAGGCTTTGCCCAGCTGCGCGCGTGGGTGGGCCTTCTCGTAGATGTCGGTGAGGTGGCCAAGATCGAGGTGAGTGTAGCGCTGCGTCGTCGACAGACTGGCGTGGCCGAGCATCCGCTGGATGCTGCGCAGGTCACAACCCGACTCGAGCAGGTGGGTCGCAAAGCTGTGGCGAAGGCCGTGCGGGCCGACTCGAGCGCGGGCTCCGGTAGCGAGGCAGCGGCGATAGACCAGCTCACGGATCGTCCGCACCGAGACGCGAATGCCACGCCGCGAGAGAAACACCGGCTGGCCTCGCGGCTGCGTGCGCTGGACCGGCGTCCCCGACTTCTGCGATATCTCGTCGCGGGCTGCGAGCCAGGCGCGTAGAGCGAGGGCGCCGGTTCGACCGAGCGGGACAACACGGTCCTTGCCCCCCTTGCCGCCGATCACACGCAGACTGACCTCGTCGCCTGCCCATGCGAGGTGGTCGAGGTCCAGGCCTGCACACTCGCTGACGCGTAGACCGGCGCCATACAGGACCTCGAGGATCGCCACGTCGCGCAGGCCGAGCGGACCATCCGCGTGGCCAGGGCCGTCGATCATCGGGGCGATGTCCTCTACAGGGAGGGCGACCGGGAGGCGCGTGCGCTGCCTGGGCCGACGGACCAGCGCGGCCTCGTTGTCGGGGAGGATGCCCTCGCGGCGCAGATACTCGGCGAAGCTGCGCAAGCTCGAGAGCTTGCGCGCGAGCGTACTGGCCTGGACTGCGCCATAGAGATCGGCCAGTTCGCTGCGCAACTCTCGGAGGTTTAGGTCCGTGACCACCGGCGCACGACCGCGGCGCTGCTCAACGCGGGCGAGGAAGTCCTCGAGATCGCGTCGGTAGGCCCGTAGTGTGTGCGGGGAGACGCGGCGCTCAGCCTCTAGGTAGGCGAAGTAACGATGGAGAGAGCCCTGCACCGCGGGCCAGCTTGCGGGGGTCCAGGCGACAGCGCAAGAAAGCCGCCACCAGGTCACTTGCAGACGAGGTCGGTGACGACGACCGCCTTGCGGTCGCGCAGGCTGACAATCGCCGGGCAGTCGCCGAGGTCTACAGGGGTGCCCGAGACGTCGACGCGGTCACCCCCGCGAAAATAGTCATTGCTGACGATGGGGGCGAGATCGTCGACCTTCGTGTCGGCGAGGTCGAGTTCGGCGAGGCGCTTGAGGGTGTCGACGCCCGTGATGTCAGCGACGCTGGTGCCCGCGAACAAGAGCTTCTCGACGCCGGTCCATGTGAGTGCAGGCGCGAGGCTGGCGACGGCGGTATTGCGGCAGTCGAAAGTGACGAGGCCCACGAGCGGCGTCAGCGGGGCGATGTCGACGACGGCAGTTTCGGAGATGTCGAGATTGGCGAGGTCGACGAGGGTGCCGAGTGTGTCGATGTCAGCGCCATCGAGCTTGGCGCCGCGGAGGACCAAGTTGCGCAGCGCTGGCAAGCTGGTCAGCGGACCATAGTCGGCGGTGGCGGTCTCGCTCAGATCGAGACCTCGCAGCAGCGGGAGGCCCGAAAGTGGCTTCAGGTCCTGGGCGAGTTGATTACCGCCTGCCGCGAGATAGTCGAGCAGCCGAAGGCCGGCCAGCGGGGCCAGCGACAACAGCTCAGGGTTGTCACGGAGGTCCAGGTAACGGACATCGCCGAGCTTGGCCAGGGCGCCGAGGTCGGTCAGGCGATTGCCGCGCGCCGTGAGGGTGCGCAGACTGACGAGCTTCTCGAGGCCCTGGAGGCTGGTCAGCTGGTTCAGGTCGAGGTCGAGTGTCGTCACACCGGCGAGGCCGGCGAGGTTCCCCAGCTTGGCGAGCTGGTTGCCTTCGAGCGCGAGTTCCACCAGGTCGGGTTTGCCGGTGAGCCCCACAGTGTCGGAGATGAGGTTGTTGCTGGCCTCGAGATCGCGCAGGCGTACGAGCCCGGCGAGGGGTTCGAGGCTGGCGAGCTTGTTGTTGTCGAGGTCGAGGTACTCGAGTGCCGTGAGGCTGGCGAGCGGGGCCACATCAGCGAGCTGATTGTCGTCGAGCTCGAGAGCGAAGAGGGTGCCGAGGCCAGACAGCGGGGTGGCGTCGGCGATCTCGTTGTCACTGAGCACCAGCGACTCGAGACTGGTGAGGCCAGCGAGCGGCCGGAGATCGCGGATCTTGTTGGCCGTAAGATCGAGGTGCCGCAGCTTGGTGAGCTCGCTGAGGAAATTGAGGTCGACGACACCCGTACCGGCGAGGACTAGCTTCTCCAGAGCGGTGAGATCGGCAAGGGCGCCGAGCGCCTCCAGGGGGTTGCCAGACAGCTCGATCTCCCGCAACTCCGAGAGCGTAGCCAGCGGGGCAAGGCTCACAATCTTGTTGTTGGCGAGGCCGAGGCTGACGAGGCTCCGCGCGCACTCGAGGCCACGGAGGTCGACGATGTCGTGCCCCGCCGCCTGCAGCCCGGTGATGCTGGCAAGGGCCTCCGCGGAGAGCGTGGGTTCGCCGCCGGTCCCGCTGCCGCTGCTTGTATCGGTGTCTTCGCTGGCCTCGGGATCGGTGAGGATCGCCAGCAGGAGTGCGCGAAGCTCGGCGTCGGGGACCTCGATGTCCCCCTCGCAGATCGGCACAGTTGGCCCCTGCTCACCCATACCGCCGCAGGCCGAGAGGCCCACCCACAGCGCCGCGAGCACGCCAGTGATCGATGAGGGAAGCGGGCTGCGGTGCACCATCGATCTCCAGGTTAGCACTCAGGCTGGCAGCTCGCGCACGAAGCGAGCGAGGATCGTACGCACGCCCGCAGGACCGAAGTCGATGTCGAGCTTGCGGGTGTCGCCGTCACCGATCGCCCGCAGGACACGGCCGACGCCGAACTTGGCGTGTTCCACATGAACGACCGCTGCCACAGTGCCGCGCGAGAGGACCAGGCGCGGGCCAAACTGCGGCGCCGCGTCCGGACGAGCCTGCGGTGGCAGTGGCTCGTCCGCCTCAGGATCGATCGCCCGCAGCTCGGCGAGCAGTTGCCACAGGTCATCGATCGGCCCGTCCTTGAGCCACCTATGTAGCGGCAGCGCGGTCCCCATGCCGTCCTCAGGGTGCCAGGGCGTGATCACGGTGCTGGCCCAGGCGTGCTCTCGCCGCGGCACGCAGAAGAACGACTCGCCACTGCGAGCGACCGCCAGCAGATCGACTGGACAACGCTGCGCGCGGGCCTCCGCGGCGAGCGGGCCGAGATCGGGCGAGAGCTCCCAGGCTTCCTCAAGGTGCGGCACCCGGGCGGCGAGCACTGCAAGCAGGAGATCCGAGAAACTGGCGCTGAGCGCCTCCTCTTGCGCTGCGACGGCATCGATAGCGAGCTCACAGGGGAGCTCGAGCGCTGCCAACCATGCATGCCCGGGCTCGCTGTCGGCGAGTGCGAGGTGGAGCTGACGATACTCGGCCAGAGTCGTGAGCAGAGGCTCGGGAGCGGCGATCGGGCCAGGAAGTCGCGCGGGCATGATCGACTCTTGTGGCGATCCTACAACAAGCGGCGCCGACACTCACCCACCGCCGAGCTCCCTGCGAGCGGCCTCGGCGATGCGCCCGGCAAAGTGCTCGAGGCGGTGCTGGTTGGGGCCCTCGAGCATGATGCGCAACTTCGCCTCGGTCCCTGAGTAGCGGACGACGACGCGGCCGTCGGCCCCGAGTTCGTCCTCGACGCCACGGATCACCGCAGACAGTCCAGGCAGGCGCTCGATCGGGATCCGCTCGGCGACGGTGATGGCCTGCAGCAGCTGCGGGTAGCGGGTCATCACCTGCGCGAGGTCGTCGAGAGGTCGTCCGCTGCGCTGGAGGATCGCCAGCACTTGCAGCGCCGCGATCACGCCGTCGCCGGTGGTGCCATGGTCGAGGAAGACGAGATGGCCCGACTGTTCGCCGCCGAGGTTGAACCCGCCGCTTCGCATCTGCTCGACGACGTAGCGATCGCCGACAGGGGTCCGCACGAGCTCGATGCCAACGTCACGCAGGCAGCGGGCGAGCCCGAGGTTCGACATGATCGTTGCAACCACCCCGCCACCGCGCAGGGCACCACGGCTGTGCAACTCGCGGGCGCAGATGGCGAGGATCTCGTCACCGTCGACGATCTTGCCGTGGCGGTCGCTGAACACGGCGCGATCGGCGTCACCATCGAGGGCGACGCCCAGGTCGGCATCATGCTCGCGAACCGCGGCGCACATACGCTCCGGGTGCATCGCGCCGCAACGGTCGTTGATGTTGAGGCCGTCAGGCGTGACCCCAAGAGCGACGACATCAGCCCCGAGCTCGCGCAAGACCGCGGGCGCGACCTTGTATGCGGCGCCGTGGGCACAGTCGACGACCACCTTGAGGCCATCGAGCTTGAGCTCGCCAGGAAACGCGTACTTGAGCTGCGTGATGTAGCGGCCGCTGGCATCGTCGATACGTACTGCCCGACCGATCTCGGCCCCGCGCGCGACCTGGTCGTCGAGCACACCAGGCGCCATGAGGGCCTCCAGGTGGGCCTCCACCTCGTCGGGGAGCTTAAAGCCGTCGGCAGCGAAGAGCTTGATGCCGTTGTCCGCGAACGGGTTATGCGAGGCGGAGATGACGACCCCCGCGTCGGCGCGCATCGATCGTGTGATGTACGCGATGCCGGGGGTCGGTAGCGGGCCCACGAGCATGACCTCGGCCCCCATCGCGCACACCCCTGCGGCGAAGGCCGTCTCGAACATGTAGCCCGAGAGCCGGGTGTCCTTGCCGATCACGACGCTACCGCGGCGACCGAAGTGGGCGGCGACTGCCATACCAAGCCGCAGCGCGACCTCAGGGGTCATCGGGTAGACGTTCGCGGGTCCACGGATCCCGTCGGTGCCAAACAGCCTGCGTTCGCTCGCCATGAATTCCGTCCGATCGTGCCGGCCTGGCGGGCCTCAGGATAGGCAAGGGTTGAAGTCAGGCAAAGCTACACGCCCCTCGCGTCACCGACAAGGTGCCCCGAGCGCCGCGTCAACGAGGGCGGCTAGCGGGGCACCGCTCGGGGCCCAAAGCCCGCGCAGCCCCGCGCGGCTGGCAGCTTCACAGTTGTTGCGCTGATCATCGATCACCAGGCTGCCTGCTGGGGCGTACTGGCGCAGCACCGTCCAAAAAGCAGGCGAGGGTTTGGCCACCCCGAGCTCACCACTCACAAGCCAGCGATCGATGAGGCCCGTGGGCATAAGCTCGCGAATCGCTGGCAGCCAAGGGGCAGCGAAGTTGCTTGCTATCACGATCGGCAGGCCGCGGGTGCGCAGGCGGGCGAGGAGAGCGAGCCGATCGCTACGCAGGCCCAGCGCGGCGCGGTAGGCCCTGCCCGCCTCCTCCGACCAGAATTCGGCCTCGGCGCAGCCGCCGACTTTGAAGCTCGCCCAGGCCGCGAGGTCGGGTGCCGGGCACAGGTCACGCCACGACGGCGCCGCGAGCACACCGATCAGATCGAAGACCACGACCTGTCCTGAAAGATCGTTCACAGCAGACCGTATCGCACCAGGTGCTCGTTGCAGTGGCTCCACAGATGGCCGGCGATCGCCTGTGTGGCGAGATCAAAGCGCTCGGCGCCGGCTAGCATGCGAGTGAACAGGGGCTCTTGATTGCGGGTCGCGTAGTCGATTTGGTCGAGCGCCCGCCGCAACTGCGGGTCCGCGAGAACGGCGAGATAGGCGTCATAGGCGCGAACCAGATCCCCTGCGTACGACAGCCCGCCGAGATCTTGGAGCGCGGAGCAGAGGCGCAGCAGTGGCGGTCGCGGCAGCTCCGCAGCAAGGTGCACGTCGCGCTGCTCGTCGGGCAGTTGCGCCGCGCGACAGAACAGCGCGAGGTTGGCGAGGTGCCACAACTTTCGGGCGTTGCGGAGCTTGAAGTAACGGATCGCCCAGTGCTTGCCGGCGCTCTCGACCTTGAAGCGATAGTCGACGCAGATGGTTCGGTAGTAGCGGTGAAGATCGTTCTGCAGTGAGCTGAGAAAACGGCCGCGGCTGATCGCGCCCTGCGCGTAGGCGGAGAAGATGGCATCCGTGACCTCGGCCGTGGCCGCGGCATTGGCCAGCCACACCCCCTCGGTGAGCAGCAGCGCACGGTAGGTGAGGTGCAGGTTGGTGTCACCCTCGCCCCCGATGTCGCCGAGGAGAGCTCCCAGCTCGATCGGAGCGCGGAAGGTCTTGTCGAGGATGTCGTGACCGCGGGCCCGCAGGCGTGCGACCAACTCGTGGCGCGCTGCAGTGGCGACCTCAGCTGGGACAGCGGTGCCAGCGTAGACGACAGCAAAGTCGAGATCGCTGGCTGCAGACGACTCGAAGCGGCCGAGCGATCCGACCGCGAACACGGCCACGGAGCGTGGGAGGACGGACGCCGGTAGCTCTGCGAGTGCGCGGCGGATGTCGACCAGTCGGGCCCAGGAGCCCTCCGCAGCAGCGAGCAGGTGTGCCGCGTCAGCATCGCTCACGCCGATCTCATTCAGCAGCGGACGCAGATCGACCGGGCCGACGCCAATCATCGTTCGGCCCCATGGACTGCCGTCTGGGACAGGTCAACGAGGTCGACCATCAGATCTCCGGCCCCTCGGCGCCAGACGGCAGTTGCGACCAGGCCTCGGCATTGGGCGCATCCGCGAAGCTGACCAGGCCCGGCAAGGGCAGCTGTTCGGCGTGGTGCTGCTGGGTCACATAGACCAGCTGGCGCCCGTGGCGGTAGCGGTGGGTCCAGTCGGCCCGGCGCAAACCAGGCTCGCTCACCGCGACGCGGTGGTCCACGAAGTAGCGCTTGCGCACGCGCGGTAGGTCGCCGCTGGCAACACGGCGACCGGCAAAACAGAAGCGATCGTCGGCCCCTGCAAGCAACCCGGCGTGGCGAGCCGCCGCCTCCGCCAACGCGGCGAGGGACTGATCATCAAACCCCGCAAAGCCCGTGAATACTGCCGGACCGTAGCGGTCCGCGACGACCCGAGAGAGCTCAGCCTCGGCGACGATGTTGGACGGAAGGTTGATGATCTCGCCATACATCCGATCCTTGAGCGCCCAGAAGCGATCGAGCGCCGGGATCGCGGTGGTGTCGAGCACCAGGTCATCCCCATCCCGGCGAAACAGGATCGGCGGGAGCCTCATGCCCCGGCGCCCAAAAGAGCGCGCTGTCCGGACGATGCCGTCGAGCGTGTCGAGGTTGATCGGCGCGAGCAACAAGCTCGAGAGAGCTGCATGCGGGGGTGGGGCGTCGCCAACGATCACGGCCCACAGGAGCTCGGGATCGAGGCCCGCCCGCTCGAGCGCGGGACGCAGCGACTGCGCCGCGGGGATCGCTCCGTTGCCGCGGACGATCCACTCCGAAACGCCGTGGTGGGCCACACCGAGGGCGCGCTGGAAGCCTGGCTCGGCGGCGTGCGAAAGCGGGTAGTGCCCGATGTCATGCAGGAGGCACGCGGCCACGAGCAGGCGCAGGTCAGGAGGCGAGAGGCCGAGCCCAGCGCCGACCTGTAGCCCGAGCCCGGCGACCCCCAACGAGTGATCGAGGCGACTCGAGGCGTGCACGCTCCCTGGGTGGAGGTCCAGGGTCCCGAGGAAGCTTACGCGTCCGAGCCGCGCAAGCCATGGCGAGGCCAACAGCGGGGCACCGAGCAGATCCTTGAGTCGTCGGGAGGTCGTATCTTGACGCGCCAAGATCGGCACCTGCCCACCATGTGCACGCATGGCGTCTGCGCAGACGGCGGCGGCGGTGTCGGCAGCGGCGCTCATCAAGATGCGACGCTTACACAGGAGCCGCCGCTTGCCAAGGCCGCTCGCCTGGGCGATGCATCGCAATCTATGATCACGCCGATCGCTCCGCGCTGCTGGCTCATGAAGAGCGAGCCGGACAGCTTCTCTATCGACGACCTCGAGCGCGTGAAGCAAACCCCGTGGGAAGGCGTACGCAACTACCAGGCCCGAAACCTCATGCGAGACGCAATGAAGGTCGGCGACCCGGTGCTTTTTTATCACTCAAACGCAGATCCGCCGGCGGTGGTGGGACTCGCACGGGTGGCCAGCCCGCCCTACCCCGACGCCTCGGCCTTCGACACGAAGAGCCCCTACTTCGACGCGAAGAGCAAACGTGAGGAGCCACGCTGGATCCTCGTCGATGTCGCGTTTGTCGAGAAACTCCGCATGCCGGTGCCGCTCGCGCGCCTGCGCGATGACCCAGCGCTGCGGGGTATGCTGGTGGCCCAAAAGGGACAACGACTGTCGGTGCAGCCCGTCGATCCAATGCACTTCGAACACATCGCGGCCGTCGCCGGCGCGACCCGGCTCGGCGAGTTGCGACACCACGAGTGAGCCAGCGCAAGACGGCGTGCCCCGCCCAGGTGACTGCGCCCGGTCGCCGCAGGGCTTTGCTGGCTCATGAAATGCGGGTATGCCGGGACGAAGGTTTATGTCCGAGATCGCCCGCACCCGCTTCCAACGCATCGCATGGGCCGTGCTCGCCTACACCGTGCTCGTGATCCTGTTCGGCGCCTGGGTGCGGATCACCGGCTCCGGTGCAGGCTGTGGGGAGCACTGGCCAAGCTGTCACGGGGCGATCGTCCCACGAAGCCCCTCGATCGCCACGGTCATCGAGTTCACCCACCGCGTCACCTCGGGGCTGTGTTTGGTCTCCGTGCTCGGGCTGCTATGGATGGCGCGCCGCAGCTTTCCGGCCGGCCATGCGGTACGGCTCGGGGCCGCGCTGGCAGTGCTGTTCACGATTACCGAGGCGCTCGTCGGCGCGGGCCTCGTACGCTTTGGGCTGGTGGACAAGAACGACTCGGTCGCGCGAGCCGTCGTGATGGCGATCCACCTGATCAACACCTCGTTGCTGACCGGAGCGATCACCTTCGCTGCCAGCCGCGCGCGACCCGTGCCCGTCGGCCCGCGTGCGCCGCGGGCGGGGTTGTGGATTGGGACGGCGATTGTCGGACTGCTCCTGGTCGGGGTCAGCGGGGCCGTCACGGCGCTTGGGGACACGCTGTTCCCCGCACAGGCCGGCGACCTCGCAGCGCGGATCGCTGAGGACCACGGCACCGGCGCCCACTTTCTCCAGCGTCTCCGCGTGTTCCATCCCTTCATCGCCGTCGGCCTCGGACTCTACGTGCTGGTGGTAGCGAGCGGACTAAGCGGGCCGCAGGCCAACCCGGTAGCCCGGCGCTGGGGCGGAGTGGTGATGCTTGGTGTACTCGTGCAGGTGGCAGCTGGGGTCGTCAACATCCTGCTGTCCGCGCCCGGATGGTTGCAGATCGTCCACCTGCTCCTCGGAACCGGCCTATGGATCGCACTCATCACCTTCGCGCTGGCCGTGCTCGGCCCGCGCCGCACCACATGAACACAGCGAGCGAGCTGCGCGGTGTGGTGTTCGACCTCGACGGTACGCTCTACGACAAACGCGCACTCGAGTGGTTCATGGTCCGTACCATGCCGCTCGCACTACTACGGCTACTGAAGTACACCCGCGTTCGCACAAGCCTCGCGGGCCTCGACTGTGAGCACGCGGAGGCTATCTCGAAGTTGACCCTCGATCGCCTGGCCCGGGATGCAGCAGCGCAACAGCGATGGCAGCGCTGGATCCGCGAGCGCTACGAGCCGACCCTGCTTCGCGGGCTCCGCGAAGTCGCCGCGCTGTACCCCGGTGTCCCGGAGCTACTCGCTCGCCTGCGCGCCGCGGGTGTGCGCCTTGGTCTCGTCAGTGACTACCGCGGCGTGCCAGATCGACTGACCGCGCTGGGCCTCGCGTGTGCGGACTTCGACTTTATCCTGGTCACTGAGGAGCAGGGGGCCATGAAACCAGCACCACGCATGGCTGCAGCCACGATCGCGGGGATGCAACTCCCCGGCTCGGCCATGGTCATGGTCGGCGACCGGGCCTTCGCAGACGAACGCTTCGCCGCCGCCGCGGGGATGTGCTTCCTCGGGGTGCGGCCCCGCGGGGCGTCCGATGCGACATGGATGCCATGGCCAGCGATACAGGCGCGCTTGCTTACGCTCAGCGGCGCCTGATCACGCCTGGCCAGATGGTCACTTGCCAGGGATGGCTGGAGCCGCTGGCGCGAGCGCGATGCGTGTGAGCGGGGCATCGAGCGTGAGGCGCTCCTTGACCTCCGCGGACACAGCGTCGGTGAACTGCAGACCGAAAGCGATCGAACCATCGGGGAATTCGGCCGTCGCCTTGTCGCGACGAGCCACCGCGACCACGGGCGGGGCCAATGCAACGTCGAGCGTCCGCAAGTCCGGCAGGCTGCCGCGAACGACCGCGTCGATCTTGTTAGGGATCTCGGGCAGCGCCACCTGGTCCGGAGGCCAGGTGACCGCAACCTCGAGCTTGCGCTCCCCCCTTCGCGCGCGGACTTTGATCGAAACCTTCACCCGCGGCACCTCCTCGGCAGACACGGCGGTGAAGTCGATGTCCTCACCCGGCTTCTGGACGGGCACATCGAAGCTCATATCCTCGGCGGCTCCCTCGATCTCGAGCGGCTCCGTCACGAGGTTTTGAACCTGCCCCACGGGCCCGCTACCGCCTCGAATACGCCAGCGCTGAGGCTCGATCGTCGTGCCGATCAACTCGTGATCCGGATGCACAGCTCCACGTAGGTCGGCACGGATCAGCACGGCGCGCTCGATCACGCGGTCGAAGCGCAGGTCGACCTTCTCGTAGTTGATGGAGCGGAAGATGACGCCCTGCGGCATGACGATGGTCGCGGGATCTACAGCGAGCGGACCTGGACGCGCATCCGAGAGGTTCAACTCGGCGGCCCCGAGATCCTGCTCGCGCAGGCGGCTCATCCGCGCCCATGAACCATGCAGCTCGACCGCGACGGTCTCGGGGAGTTTGGTCAACAGAACGCGATTGGCATCCTGGACCACGCGCAATGGAATCGTGAAATTGCGCGTGACGTCGTCACGGGTGACGACAAAAAACACCACGGCGATCACAAACGCGCTGAACTTAGTAAGCCCATGATTGATGATCGCACGGCCGACCCACCCCAGCGCCCGCTTCATGACTCCCCCTCCTCGACAACACGGGTGTCGACACCCGGAGAGCGTAGGGCACCAAGTGAAGACGAACCCGCGGTCACGGCAAGCGGCATCTCGCCAGAGGTCTCTCCCCCGCGGGTCGCCTCCCGGCGCGTGTCAACACGAGTCCTGGGCACTCGACCGCTCATGCTCTCACTGGCTGGGGCACCCGCTCTTGAACCCGCGACAACCGAGGCTGCAAGCGAAGCCTCGCGCGGCTGATCGAGCCATTCGGCGATGCGTGCCTCGACCTCTGCGGCGGTGATGGCCTCGGAGGTCTCTCCACGCTGTACGACTCGAACCTCGCCTCGCTCCTCGCTGACAACGACGACTAGTGCGTCCGTCTCCTCGCTGACCCCAATCGCTCCGCGGTGACGCGTGCCAAAGCGCGGGTCGAGGCGGTCGCGCTGCGTTAGCGGGCAGATGACACCCGCGCGCGCGATGCGAAAGTTCTGGACCAGCACCGCGCCATCATGCGCGAGGTTAATCGGGTGGGGGATCACAAGAGCGACCAGGGTGTCGGCCTGCAACGCGGCGTTGATCTCCCGGCCGCGGTCGCTTGCGACATCTAGGACGTCGATCTCCCCCTGTATGATGAACAACGCGCCGATCTTCGCGCGCCGAAGACGATCGATCGCCAGGACCAATTCGCCGACGGCGCTACGGGCCGCCTGCCGGCGCCCATGCGGCAGAAGGCGCTGGCCGACGCGCAGGAAGATGCGCCGCAGTTCCTGGTGAAACACGACGATCAGGATGATGATGATGTACTCGAGGAAGTACTTGAGCAGCGATGCGACGGCAACCAAGTCGAGAGCGCTTGCCGCTGTGGCGAGGCCAGAGAAGACCGCGACTGCGAGCAAGACCGGCAAGGCGCGCGTGCCCTGCAACAGCCGCAGTACCGTGTAGACGATGAGCAGCAGGATGCTGAAGTCGAGCGCGTCGCGCCAGCTCAGTGCCGCGATGAACTCAGAAGGCGTCACGCGTCCCCCGCAAGACCGAACGCTCAGCCGAACGTACCGCCGCGACGATCCGAAGGGCCTCCGCCGTAGCCGCAACATCGTGGACGCGCACGACGCTCGCGCCGCGCTCCACAGCGATGACTGCGGCCGCAACACTGCTGATCAGGCGCTCACCAACTGGCTTTCCAGTGACGGCCCCAAGGAACGCCTTGCGGCTGGCACCGACGAGCACCGGGCACCCTGTCCGCTGGGTCAGCTCCGCCGACGCGACCAAGAGCGCCGCGCTCTGTTCGGAGGTCTTGCCGAATCCAATCCCAGGATCGACGAGGATGTGATCGCCAGACACACCAGCCCGCAAGGCGCGCTCAACCGCGGACCCGAGTTCACGTGCGACCTCGGAGAGCAGATCGGTGAACGTGACATGCACCTGCATGGTCGCCGGTTCGCCGCGCAGGTGGCCAAGCACCAAGCCTGCCCCAGTACGCGCAGCAACGCCCGCCATCGCGGGATCCGCAAGCCCACTGATATCGTTGATGATCGCGGCGCCGGCCTCCATCGCCGCGTGTGCGACCTCGGCATGGCGGGTATCAACGCTGATCGGCACCGATGCGAGCTCAGGGTCGTCACGGAGACGACGCAGCACCATTAGCACGCGCCGCAACTCCGTCTTCACATCGACCGGTGTCGAGCCCGGACGAGTCGACTCACCGCCGAGATCAAGGATGTCGGCGCCCTGTTGGACAAGCACCCGGCACAGGCGCGTGGCCATACCTGCATTCGGCTCCTCGGCACCGGGTGCCAGCAGGTTGCCGCCATCGAAGAAGCTATCAGGCGTGAGGTTCACAACCGCCATCACACGCGGCAACCCCAGCGACAGCTCACCGCGCGCGTGCACCCACACAGGCGCACCAGGCGATGGGGCGTAGAGCGACATCCCCGGGATGGTATCGCGGCTGAAGGGCAGGATCTATGTGCTCGAGTCGCCGCCGTGGGGATCCGTGCTGGTCCGGCTGCCGAGAGCCGCAGCCGTGAACTGCTTGGCATCGATGCTGTAGCGGCGGAGAAGCTTGTGAAGGTACTTGCGGTCCATATCAGCCTCGCGCGCGGCCCGCGAGATGTTGCCCTCGGAGCGCTGCAACAGCCAGTTGAGGTAGGTCTCCTCGAACAGCTCGACGGCCCGTTCCTTCTGCTCGCGGAAGGTAAGGGTCGGATCGAAGACCACGGGTTGCTCGCGACCAGTGCGAGGCAGGGTGCCAGCCGTGATCAGATCGATGACGCCGTCGGGCGAGAGGTAGGCACTTCGCTCTACTACATTGCGCAGCTCACGGACGTTCCCGGGCCAGTCGTAGGCGACGAGCCGGGCCATCGCCTCAGGGCCCGGTGCGCGCCACATGCCCGGCGGCAGACGGCGAGAGAACAACTCGATCAGCATCGGGATGTCATCCCGGCGATCCCGAAGTGCAGGGATCTGAATCGACACCACCGCGATCAGAAAATACAGGTCCTCGCGGAACTCGGAGGCGGCGACCTGCTGCTGAAGGCCGCGATTCGCCGTGGCGAGAACACGAACATCAACCTCCTGCTCCTCGCTCCCACCACGTCGGATCTTGCGGTTTTCGAGCGCACGGGTCAGCTTGGGTTGAAGGTCGAGCGGCAGGTCGCCAATATCGTCAAGCAACAAGGTGCCGTTGTGGGCCAGCTCGAAGGCCCCTTTGCGGCCATCGACGTCAGACCCAAAGAGCTCCACCTCGAGCACGGCGGCTGCGGAGCCACCACAGTCGACAACGACATAGGGGCCATCCCTACGGGGTGAGGCGTCGTGGATGGCGCGAGCGAGGAGGTCCTTGCCAGTGCCCGTCTCACCCTCGAGGAGGATGGTCGCATCAGCACCCGCGACTCGCTCGAGTACGCCGAAGATCTTCCGCATTGCCAGGCTGCGCCCACGGACCAGGCCAAATTCCTCGGATGTACTGGGCAGCAGCTCGACCCTGGCATCTCGAGGCATGAACCGGATCTGCACCTTCCCGAGAGCGAGGACGTCGCCGGGTTTCAGGAACCCGTCGGTCACCCGCACCCCGCCGATGAACACACCGTTCGTCGACTGCTGATCCAGCACACGGTAGGCGTCTCCCTGGCGCCGGATCTCGGCGTGCACCCGGGACACCGACTCATCGGGGAGAACGATGTCACACTGGCGCGATTTCCCTAGGTGCACGACTTCCTGTGTAACGTCCATCTCACGGCCACGTAGTTCGCCGCTCAGGACCACCAGCCGGAATCCGGAGTGGCGCATGTCCTCCCCGTCGTCGTGCACGACCGTCGAATCCACCGGCGCTTCGTCGTGTGCCATGGAACCAACCTACCAGCAGCCGGGCAGCGGCGTGAAGAACACAAAATCGCTGCTCCCGGCCGTTTCGGGCCCCTGGCCCCCAGCCAGCGCTGAGGCGCCCAAACGGGCGATCGGCAGCAAAAAACGGAGACGCCGCGTCGGTCGGGGTCTCCGTTTCACTTCATCAGCGGGCCCAAAATGGGGGCGTCAGACCTCAGATGTAGAAGTCGATCACAGCGATCCCCCGATCGGCCGTCGGATCACCTCCCGGAACAGGGCGTACCGGCTCGCTGGCTTCAGGCGCAACGAGCGGGAGTTCCAGCTCGATTTGAAGTGTCGGAGCCGGGCGTTCCCGCCTGATGGGGGCTCCAGGTCGAGACTTGATGTCGAGGGTCGCCGCTTTCATGGTTCGCCTGCCACTTCTGCCATCTGGGGCATCTAAGGTTTCTGAAAATGAAGGAAAGCAGCCACAAATCTCACGAAGCCTGGGCTTGTCTAGCCTGCGGCGAACAGGTAGGTATCCTGCCGCGCCTACACAAGAGTGCCGCGTCCATGACAAGACTGTCATCCGGAGCGAGGCAGTGAAACTTTGGTTGGCCACCTTACAGACCAGACTAACGCTGGTGGTGCGGATCGCAAGAACTGTATTCGCGCCGCCCAGTGCGCCCCGAGCCCACATGACGCCGGGGTATTCGGCTCGCTAGCGCGGCGCTCAGAAATCGACCACGACCCAACGTGGCCCTTCACGCTCGAGATGCGCCGCTTCTCCATCCCCGAGATCGAGGACGGCCTCGTGGGCATCGCCGGAGATTGGCGCGGCAAGATGCCGAACAAGGCGTTCGCGGGCTGCCTTTAGCGCGCTGGCGTACTCGCCCTCGGACCATGCACGACGCAAGTCATCCTCAGAGAGCCCCAAGCGGTACCGCTCAGGCGCGAGTCCGAGAAGCACATCCCAGCGTTCCATCTGGCTAGCCCGAACGAGGCTTCTCAGGGCTGCCCGCGGGCTCGACTGGTCGTAAACCACGGTCGGATCCTCCGCAAACACCCATGCGCGACCGGTCCAGATGGTCGCCAGCGGTTGATCGGCCCTGACAAACACGAGCGCGGTGGGCCGGACAACATCAGGTTTGGCGATGCGCTGGGCCCAGTCGAGCCGGCGTTGCTTGTCGGACAGGATCGCCGTGTAGTCCACGCTGTTCCGTGCCCCTACCACGATCTTCTCGCCCAAGCCACGTACGTCGCCGCGACGAATCGAAGTCGCAACCTCATCGCTTGCCCGGCTAAGGCCGCGCAGCTCGTTTCGGCTACAGGCAGCGAACAGCACCACAAAAACAAGAACACGAAGACTCATGCCGGCTTCTGTTTGAGCTCGATGATGGCCGTAAAGGTACCTGAGCTCTTTACTTGATCGCCCACCCGGATCTCACCCGCGAACTTTCCTAGGCGCCCCATGCGGAGGGCCTTCACTTCGATCGTCAGCACCTCCCCTGGAACCACAGGAGCCCGGAATTTTGCCTCCTGGATGCCTATGAAGAAGCAGTGGTGTAGTTCCGGGTCGAAGATGCCGGACAGACTGGCAAGGACCACCGCGGCCTGCGCCATCGCCTCGACCTGGACAACTCCTGGCAGGATCGGATTGCCAGGAAAGTGCCCTTGGAGGATGGGGTCGCTCATCGACACCAACTTCTGCGCCACGATGGACTCACCCGGGCTCGCCGAGAGGACCCTGTCCAGGAAGAGAAACGGGAAGCGATGTGGGAGGATCTTCTGGATCTGAACGGCGTCGAGCAGCATGCGACCTGGTCGAAATTATAGACGACTTCGCCGCGGATGGGGACCCCGGCGACCTAGCTTGGATACTTGGTATTGTAGCGCTTGACCAAGACATCAGTGATGTCGAGGCCAGGCTCAGCAAAGAGCACCGTCGTCTCGTCGCGGATAAGTACCAGGTCGATCTCCATCTCCGAAGCGATCTTGTCGATGACGCTTTGGCAGTTCTTATAGATATCCTCGAGGACACGACCCTCCTGGGCGGCGAGCTCCTGCTGCATCGTCATGTAGATCTGCTGCATGTCGACGTAGTCCTTCTGGAGAGCCTCTTCCGCCTGAGCCAGCTTGTCGCCGGTAAGGTTCTTCAGCTTGGCTTGGTCAGCCTCGAGTTTCTTGCGCTTGCCGTCGAGCTTCTCTTGCTTGGCCTTTGAACTATCCTCGAGCTTCTTTCGGGCCGTCACGCCCTGCTTGGTGTCGTTCAGGACCTTCTGCATGTCGACCACGGCGACGCCGCGAATTTTGGGAACGGCGGCCTGAATCGCCGGGGAAAAGCTGACGACGCCGATCGCTAGGACTGAGGCGGCAAGGAGGCGGCGGAACAGGGTTGGCATGGTCGTCATGTCAGGGGTGCTTCTTGTCGTAGGCGACAATGATCCGGTTGGTTAGGTCGAATTTGGGGTTGGCGTACAGAACGTTCGCCTGAGAGCGAACGATGACCAGTTGAAGGGTCTCCTCTGCGGCGATGACCTTCACGATGGCCGCGACGTTCTTGTAGATCTTCTCGGTGAGCTGGGCCTCCTTGGTGGCGATGTCCTCCTGGAGGTCAGCATACAGTTGCTGCAACTCCTGATCCTTCACCATGAGCTCTTGCTGGCGTTTCATGAGCTCCTCCTGGGAGAGCATCGCCGCCTTGGCACGCAGATCTTCGACCTTCTTCTGCAGGTCCTTGGTCTTCTTTTCCAGCTGAGCTTGGCCCTTTGCGAAGGCGGCCTCGAGGTCCTTCTTCGCATTGGTCCCCTGGATCGTCTCGAGGATGCACCGCTGAAGGTCGACGAGGCCAACCTTCTCGAGCGGCGTGACCGGAGCAGCCACAACCTTCGTGGCTGGCAGAAACACCGCGCTTGTCAGGAGCAGGACGGCGACAGAGATCAGGCGAGAACGGCGCTTCACGGGGCGACACCTTAGCTGCCACCACCCAGGGCAGCAACCAGGGTCTCAGACGGAGCGTCCAGCGGACCGATTCACCGTGAGGGCGCCGGATCGCCCCGGATCGGGCCTTGTAGTGGCGCCCTCCCCGACGATCTCACTGTACGACGGCGCCGCCTGGACCACCGCGACCAGATTCGTGGTGTAGCTCACCCCGCCCTAGAAGGAGTTGCCGACGTTGAACTCAAAGACCACCGGGTCGTCGCCTTGTCGCAACGCGGTGGCGGGCTGTCGATCGAGCGGGAAACCCCACTCGAAGCGCAGGGGTCCGATCGGCGACTGCCAGCGGAAGCCGAAACCGACCGAGCGGCGAAGCGACTTGAAGCTGAAACGGTTGCAGGGGTCGGACTTCGGAAGGTCGGTCGGATTGGGCGCGACGCAATAGAGAGGTTCCACGTTGTAAGCGTTGCCGATGTCCATGAAGACGACCCCCTTGATGTTGGCGGGCGGGACCATCATGAACTCGAACTCCATGTTGAGCGCGGTGAGCAGGTTGCCGCCGATGCCGTAGGGGACGAGGCCTGCAGTCGGGTCGGATGACCCCTGGACCTGGATCTGCGGGCCAAGACTCCGCAGACGGTAACCGCGGATTCCGCCGTCGCCGTAGATGCCGCCGGGGAAGTAGCGCTCGAAGATCGGTACGCCCTTGTCTTGTGGGCTGTGGATGAAGCCCAACATGAGGCGGGCTTTGAACACCAGCCACGCACGAAACGGCTGCTTGCTCTTGATGATCGGGAAGTAGAAACGAAAGTTGGCGTCGTAGCGGTTGAACTGATTCTGCGACCCGAGGTACTTGCTGGCAATTTCGGCACCGATCTCGTGGCGCATGCCCTCGGTCGGGAAGAGATAGTTGTCGGTGGTGTCGTAGCGCAGGCGCGTCGTGACCGACGAGGTGATGCCGTTGTTGAACAGGTTGTTGATCAGCGCCGACTGGCTGTACTGGGTCGCATAGGCACCTGCCCCATACAGTCCGCCACCGGAACCATAACCGAAACTACCGAAGCCGACCTTGACGTACTCAAAGGAGTAGCCGGCGAACACGATGAGGTTCGGGACTCGCGGGATCGGATAGCCCCAACTCACGCGCATGCCCGTGCTGTCGCGTGTGAAGCTGGGGAAGACGTTGCGCGAGTTGAAGATGTTGAAGGAGAAGTTCCAGCGAGAGTCGAAGAAGTAGCGCGTGACGTAGGCGAGATTGAAGAGACGACGCAAACTGGAGATCTGGGCGATCAGCGTGACAGTGGTGCCGCGCCCGAGGAAGTTGTCGTACTGGATCTGAGCCTGCAGCACGAAGTTCTCGATCGTGCTGAAGCCTGCCCCGACCTGGAAGGTTCCGGTGAGTCGCTCGGTGACCTCGACGTTGAGAATAATGCGATCCTCGGCACTGCCGGGGGAGGTCGACAAGGTCGCATCGTTGAAGTAGCCGAGGCGCATCACGTTGAACTCGGAGACCTCCTTGCCCGTCTCCGAGTAGAGGTCACCCTCGCGCAGCATCATCTCGCGGCGAATGACCTTGTCCGAGGTCTTGTCGTTACCGCTGATGTTGATGCGCTCAACATAGACAAGCGGCCCCTTGCCGACCTCGAGGGTCATGTAGAGCTTGAGGTTCTCCTTGTCGAGCCGAGCGTCGGGGATGACGTTGACGTAGGCGTGACCGGCGTCCTTGTAGCGGCGCTCGATGTCCTGCTGGATGGTCTGAACCTTGCCCATCGACGCGACGTCGCCCTCCTTGAGGACGGGGTCGATCGACTCAGCGAGCGTGCGCTCGTCGTAGAGGGCCTTCTCCCCGCGAGCGAGCGTCTCCTTCGCGCGAATGCGGCCGATCTTGTACTGTGGGCCCTCGTCAACAGGGATCGTGATGTAGACGAAGCGGCGATCGGGACTCAGCGACAGCTCAGGGTCCTTGATGCTCGCATCCAGGTGACCCTGGTCGCTGTAGAAGTTCTTGAGCATCTGGAAGTCACCGGCGAAGGCTTCCTTGTTGAAGACACCGCCGGCGCGCTTCGTGACGACGCTGAGATAGCCACCGACGCGCGTGAGCATGTGCTTGCGCAGCTCGTCATCGGTGAACGCCTGGTTGCCGATGAAGGTGATCTTGCGGACAACAGTCTCAGCGGCCTCGCTGATGACGATGAGGATGTCGACCTTGCCAACCTCATCCTCGACTGGCTTGAGCCCGTAGGTGACCTCCGCCAGGAAGAAGCCCTTCTCGACGTAGGCTTGCTTGACCTTCTCGACGTTCGCCTTGACCGCGCCCAGGTCAAGGATCGCGTTGAGCTTGAGGTCGAGCACCTCGTTGATGTCGTCCAGCTTGATCTTGCTGTTGCCCTCGACGACGATCTTGCGGACCGTGGGGCGCTCCTTCACGAGATAGGTCAGGATGACGCCCTCAGGGGCCGCCTCGCCCTGGACCCGGATGTCTTCGAACTTGCCCATCGCCCAGAGGCGTCGGATGTCGGAGGCAAGGTTGCGGGCCGAGACGAGCTCCCCGACCCCGCTCTCGAGCTCGAGCATCATCGCCTCAGTCTCGACACGACGGTTCCCCTCGACGCGGATCTCGCTGATCGGTTGCCCGAAAAGGCCCGCGGGGACCTCGGCGAGGTAGAGCATCCGGAACATCAGATCATCGCCGGCAGCGACGCCAGCAAAGGGCATGGCAGCAGCCCGGCCTGGCATTGCGCCGAGCAGGACCGCGAGCGTCAGCGTTAGCGCGGCGGCGAGCGCACGCATGAAGGGCCTGGCACTCACGAGGATCTCGAGGTCCCTGCTGGGGGCGGCTCACGGGCCGCGCTGGGGTCGTGACGGACGTCGTCAACGAGCTGACCGTCTTCCATTCGGATCCGCCGCGGGACCTTCCAGGCGAGGTCCATGTTGTGGGTCACGACCAGGAGGGTCATCTTGTGCTCGTCGTTGATGCGAAACAAAAGGTCGTGGACTTCGTCGGAGGTACGGGTGTCGAGGTTGCCGGTCGGTTCGTCCGCAAGCAGCAGGCGCGGGCGCATCACCAGCGCGCGAGCGATCGCTACCCGCTGCTGCTCACCACCGGAGAGCTCGCCAGGACGGTGATTGAGTCGGTGCGAGAGGCCGACGGCCTTGAGCATGTCCCCTGCCCGCTCGCGTGCCTCCTTTGGCGCGATGCGTCCGATCAACGCCGGCATCATCGCGTTCTCGAGAGCCGTGAATTCTCCGAGGAGGTGGTGGAACTGGAACACGAAGCCGATGGTCTCGTTGCGGAAGCTGGCCAGCTGACGTCACGGAGCACGGGCAGGACACGAGCTCCGTGGGTGAACTCCTTGAACATGTGAACAACCCGCACGAGTGCGGGCGCAACCTGCGCGGCGCCGGGGGTCAAGATGGCGCAACCCTAGACGCGGGCCTCCAGCGTGTCAACGGCGCCCGCGGGCACTCACTCGTCCCGCAGCCGCAGCCCGTCGACTGGACGCAGGCGGGCCGCCGAGCGAGCAGGCCAGGCGCTGGACAGACCAACGATGCACAACGCGACCAAGGCCACGGTCACGACCTCGGCGGGAATAATTTGGATCGGCAGCCGCTCCAGGTAGAAGACGCCGCCTTGCAGCGGCAGGCCGTGAATGCCGAGCAGGAGGCCCAGGACAACGCCGGTCGTGATCCCCCCGAGCGTGCCCAGGATCCCGACGCACAGGCCCTCGAGAGCGAAGATCCGGGCGACCGAACGGTCGCTGCTGCCCATGGTCTTGAGGATGGCGATCTCGGGCGCCTTCTCGAGGACGGACATGAGGTTGGTGGCGAGGATACCGAATGCGGCGACCAGGATGACAAAGACGAGGGCCACCGACATGGCGACCTTCTCGAGGAACATCGCGGAGAACAGGTCGCGATTCTGTTCGCGCCAGTCGAGAACAACGAGCTCACGGCCCGCGATGGCGCTGACGACCGCGGCCTTGCCACGATCGATCGCACGGACATCTCGAAGGGCGATTTCAACGGAGGTGACCTGGGAGCCGGCGCGCTGGAAGGCCTGGGCCTGAGGGAGCGGGAGGTAGACGTGCTTTCCGTCGTAGTCATAGATGCCGGTGAAGAACACCCCGGCGACGCGCACGACCAAGAGCCCAGGGACAACGCCCTGCGGCGTGATACGGCCGACCGGCGTGACGATCTGGACGGGGTCGCCGAGGCCGACGCCGAGCTGGCTGGCGAGTTCTCGCCCAAGCAAGATCGGCGGGAGGATGGGCTCAGTCTCAGCAAACTCGGGCGCGCCGGGGGCCTCCCACCCGCTGGTGCCATCGCCATCTTCAGCGGAGCGGTCGACTCGGGGAGACTCGGGCGGCATCGCCTTGGGCACGTCAGCAGAGACAGCCGGAGGGGCGAGGCCGGCGGCACGCAGGCGCGGGACCTCAACGGCGGGGTCCTCCCATCCGCCACTGTCCTCGTCGTCCGGGAGCCCAGTGGTCGCTGCTACGGCGTCTGGCAGCGGGAGCTCAGGGAGCGGCTCGGGTGCGGGTGGTGGGGCGAAGCGGGGGATCCGTTCGGGCGCGAACAAGAAGGCGTAGCTGCCCTGTTCGACTTCGGCGGCGAGGGCCGTGACATCGCGGTGGCGCTCGGGCTCGATGCCGAGGAGGGTGGCGCCCTCGCGAGCGTAAGCCGTGCGTAGCAAGACTTCACCTTCGAGGATAGGGCTCGCGCCGGCAACCTCGGGGGTGGCCGCGAGCGCAGCAAGCAGTGCCGTATCGACAACAAACCCGGCACCGTCCTCTCTGGCAATGCGCAAGTGGGCCTTGTGATCGAGGAGGCGCTCGCGCAGATCCCCCTCGAGGCCGCTCATCAGACCAAGCACAAGCACCAGTGCCATGCAGCCCTGGGCGACAGAGAAGGTGACGATGGTGGCGAGCAAGTTGAAGACGCGCGCAAGACCGCAAAAGGCGAGCACGACACCAGCGAGGGTGAGACTCGCCATGCCACAAGCGCCGAAGTAGTCCACCGTCTCGGCCTGCGGGACGATCGCCGAGAACAGGCCTGGTCGCGGGGTGCGAGCCGAGGCGAGCATGAAGCCGCCACCAACGAGAGCAAGCCACAACGCAGCAAGCGCGACGAGTCGCAGCCACGCCGGCGGGCTCTGGGCCCGGAGGTGGCGCCAAGCGGTCCACCACTCGAGGCGAGTCATCGCTCGGCCTGCCGCAGTGCGTCGACAGGCCGCATGCGTGAGGCGACACGCGCAGGGTACAGGCTGGAAAGCCAGACGATCGCCAGCGAGGAGATGCCGACCAGCAGAACTTCGAGCGGATCGATCGCCACAGGGAGTTCCTCGAACCCCTGCAAGCTGCCACCAAGCGGGAGACCAAAGCGGTCAAGAACGAGGCACAGCCCGATGCCAGAGAGGATGCCCAGCGCGCCGCCAAGCACCCCGAGGCACAAGCCTTCTGTGATGAAGATGCTCTGGATCAGGCGGTCCGTGCAGCCCATCGTCTTGAGAATAGCGATCTCCTTGGCCTTCTCCAACACGCTCATGAGGTTCGAACCGAGGATGCCGAAAGAAGCGACCAGGATGACGCAGAGCAGGGCGATGAAAACGGCGATCTTCTCCAGCGCCATCGCCGAAAACAGGCTGCGGTTGAGTTCTTGCCAGTCCTGGACCAGGAGGTCGCTGCGGCCCATCCTGGTGACGATGGCCTGGACCTGGGCCTTGCGCTCGGCGAGTTGGTCGACATCGTCGACCTTGATCTCGATGCCGGAGACACGATCACCGGCTCGGAGAAATGCCTGAGCAAGCTTGAGGTCGGCGTAGACGAGCCAGCGGTCGTACTCGTAGTGATGGGCGTCGAACACACCAGCGACCTTGACCTTCATGACACCCGGGATGCGCCCGGCGGGTGTCAAGCGACCGATCGGCGTGATGAGCTGAACGGGATCGCCGAGGTGTGCGGCGAGCTCCTTGGCCTTCTCGCTACCGATGAAGACACCCTCCAGGGGGGGGGACTCGGACTCAGGCTCGGGCTCGGGCTCGGGCTCAGGCTCGGTCTCAGGAGCGAGGGTCGGTGGGCTGTTCGCGGGCGCAAGCTTGCCAAGCTTGCGCAGCCTGGCGATCTCGGCCTCAGGATCTTCCCAGCCCTCCTCGTCATCGAAGCCCATGTCGCGGGGCATTGGCGGAATCGCGGCAGTGGGGCTCGGCGGGTCGCTCGGCTTCACGTCGGGCTTGCGCGACGGTGGGAGCTTGCCCTGAGCGCGCAACTTGGCGAGCTCGGCCTCGGGATCCTCCCAGCCCTCGTCGTCAGTGATGACGAGCGGCAGTGGTGACGGCGGCAAGCTGGTCGCGCCGGTGCCGACGAAGGGCTGCTTTTCGGCGATGCTGCCAACCACCGGTTCGGCGGGCTCATCGGGCTCGCGCACCGGCGGCAGCATCTCAAAGCTGAATTGAGACTCCGGGACAGCCGAGGGCTCAGCGAGAAAACGGTACTCGCCCTCTTGCAGGATCTCCGGGAGGTTGGAGACGCTGGCGTGGAGCCCAGGGACGATGCCCAAGAGGATGCCACCCTGGCGCTGGAAGCCGCTGCGCACCATGACTTCGCCCTGCAAGTAAGGACTCGCGCCGACGATGCCGGGCTCGGCAGCAACCACCTCCGCGAGCCCGAGGTAGTCGGCGAAGGGTTTTTGGTCTTCGCGGCTGATCCGGATGTGAGCGCGCTGGCCGAGGATCTTGTCGCGCAGATCGTTCTCGAGGCCGGTCATTAAACTGAGCACGACCACGAGGGCCATGCAGCCGAGCATCACCGAGATCGTGATAACGGTGGCGAGGACGGTGAAGATCCGCGAGAGCGCGCCGCCTAGCAGAAGCATCGCGCCCAGCAGAAGGGTCAAGCCGCCAAAAGCGCCGTAGTAGCTCTGGCGCGGGGTTGGCAGCATGTCGACCGGTTCGATGCCCGCCGGAAGGGCGAGCGCACCAGTGTCGACGATCGGCTCAGGGCTGAGGCCAAACTGAGCGAACAGAACGAGCCCGAGACCAACAAGGACGAGGTACACCGAGATGCCGAGCACCGAACGAACCCACGCAGGCGGCCGCTCACCGACCCGGAGGTGGCGCCAGGCAATGTGCCAGTGCAGGCGGGACGGTGTAGTTCGGGCCACAGGGAGTAAGTCGGCTCAGGCGCGGGAGCTCAGTTGGTTTCGGGCTCGGCGGGGTTGGACTGTTGCAGGAGGAAGGCCTCGATGAAGGGATCGAGTTCACCGTCAAGGGTCGCGTTGACGGCGGAGCTCTTGAGCTCGGTCCGATGGTCGTTGACCTGCTGGTAGGGCTGCAGCACGTACGAGCGGATCTGGCTACCCCACTCGATCTTCTTTTTCTCGCCTTCCATGCGCTCACGCTCGGCGTCTCGCTTCTGGCGCTCGACGTCCCACAACTTGGCCTTGAGCATGCGGCGTGCGGTCGCCATGTTCTTGTGCTGTGAGCGCTCGAGCTGACACGCAACGACGATGCCGGTGGGGATATGGGTGAGGCGGACGGCCGAATCGGTCTTGTTGACGTGCTGACCGCCGGCCCCGCCGGAGCGGAAGGTGTCGACACGGAGGTCACTGTCGACGATCTCGACGTCGAAGTCGTCGTTGTCCCCGACGTCGGGGAGCACCATGACGCTGGCGAAGCTGGTCTGGCGGCGGGCGTTGGCGTCAAACGGACTAATACGGACCAGGCGGTGTACGCCGATCTCGGAGCGAAGGTAGCCGTAGGCGTACTCTCCCTCGATCGCCAACTCGGCGCTGCGGATACCTGCCTGCTCGCCAGGTTGGACGTCAAGCAGCTCCACCTTGAATTCGTGGCGTTCGGCCCAACGCTGGTACATGCGCTGCAGCATCTCGGCCCAGTCCTGACTATCAACCCCACCGGCTCCGGCATTGACCGAGACGATCGCGCTGGCGCTGTCGAAGCGTCCCCCGAGCATGCGGCGAAATTCCATCTTGCCGACGCGCTCCTCCAGCCCCGCAAAGGCGTCCGCAGCTTCGAGGATGCTGGCATCGTCCTCGGCTTCGCGCCCGAGCTCGTAGAGAGTCTGGGCGTCTTCGAGGCGTTTCTGGGCATCATCGAGATCGTCAACGACCTTCTTCGTCGTGGCCTGATCGCGGAGGATCTCCTTGGCCTTGTCGTTCTTGGTCCAAAACGACGGATCGGCGGTCTGGGCGTCTAGCTCCTCGAGGTGCTCTCGCTTGCCGACGTAGTCAAAGATGCCTCCGCAGCTCGGCCAATCGGGCCGCGAGGCGAGCGAGCTGCTCGGTGACTTTGTTGTGCTCTGGGAGGCTGCGCGGGACGTTCATGGTGCTCTGCCGGTCGCTACACTTCGATGAGCCGCAGCTGACGTCGCCCTTGCGGCGGAGTGAAGCGTAGCGGGTACTCGCCGGTGAAGCAGGAGGTGCAGTAGGTTACCCCAGAATCGCCACGGACTGCCTGCATGAGGCCCTCGGGCGAGAGATAGCGGACGCTATCGGCTGTGACGTAGCGCGCGAGCTCTTCGGGGTTGTGGGTGGAAGCGAGGAGCTCAGCGCGAGTCGGGGTGTCGATGCCGTAGTAGCAAGGGCTGATGACCGGTGGGGAGGAGATCCGGAGGTGCACCTCCGCCGCCCCGGCTGCGCGGATCATCTTGACGATCTTGCGGGATGTGGTGCCCCGAACCAAGGAGTCGTCGACGACGATCACCCGCCGGCCCTTGAGCACTTGCGGCACGGGGTTCAGCTTCAGCTTGACGCCGAAGTGACGGATCGAATCCTTGGGCTCGATGAAGGTGCGACCGACGTAGTGGTTGCGGATAAGCCCCATCTCGAAGGGAAGTTGGCTGGCCTTGGCGAAGCCGAGGGCGGCGACGACACCGGAATCGGGGACCGGAACCACGACGTCGGCGGGAACGATGGTCTCACGGGCGAGCTGCTCGCCCATGGAAATGCGTGCGTCGTAGACGGAGAGATCGTCGAGGACGCTGTCGGGACGGGCAAAGTAGACGTGCTCGAAGACGCAGAAGCGACGGGTCTCGCGGCGCATCTGGACACTCTGAAGGCCGTTCTCATCGATGATGAGGATCTCACCCGGAGCGATGTCGCGGACCTTCTCGGCCTCGATCAGGTCGAAGGCGCAGGTCTCGGAGGCGATGACGTAGCAATCTGGGTGACTGCGCAAGCGCCCGAGGATCAGCGGGCGAAAGCCGTGGGGATCGCGGGCCGCGATCAGTCGGTCATCAGTGGTGAAGACCAGGCTGTAGGCACCGCGGACCCGCCCAAGGGCGTCGATCAGGCGCTCGACGAAGCCACTGGCCCGGCTGCGAGCCATGAGCTGGAGGATGACCTCGGTGTCGGACTGCGACGAGAAGATGGCGCCGTCCTCCTCGAGATCGTCGCGCAGCTGCTCCGCGTTGATGAGGTTGCCGTTGTGGGCGACCGCGATCGAGCTGTGCCGGGCCTCGGCGGTGAGCGGCTGGATGTTCTTCGGAAGTGAGCCGCCAGCGGTGGTGTAGCGGACGTGGCCAACGGCCACACGCCCGGGCAACGCAGCGAAAACCTCGGAGGTGAAGACTTCGGAAACCAGGCCCATCTTTCGCACGGCGTGCAAGGTGCCGCCCTGGCTGGTGACGATGCCGGCCGACTCCTGCCCGCGATGCTGCAGCGCGTGGAGACCTAGATACGTGAGGTTCGCAGCCTCGGGGTGATTGAAGACGCCGAAAACGCCACACATCGCGGGCGGAGCCTAGCAGGACGACGTTTGGCCGCGCCGCTCGTTGGCGTGTCGCGGCTGTGAGCCAACCGGCCTGCGCCCCTGCTCACGGAGCCGCGGCGACCACCATCTGCAGCACGGTCAAGCCGACCGCGGCCCACAACGCAGTACGCCAGCGCTGGAAGCGGACACCGTCGACGAGATTCTCGGTGACCGTGAGCAGCACCGCGTTCACGAAGGTTTGGACCAGGAACACGCCCAGCGGGCCGGTGATCAGGATCGGGAAGAAGAAGATCAGCGACAGCAGGGCGAACAACAATTTGCCGAGCACTGCGCTCAGAAGGCCACAGATCACGGCAGCCTTCATCGCACTCCAAAGATCACGGACGATCATGCCGGGCAGCAAGGCCGAGAGAAACATGAGGCCGAAGGCAAAGGCCAGACACGAGGCGATCATCGACTGCATGGCACGCTCCCGCTCCGAGAGTGGCCCGCCAAGGGCGATAATTCAAGGAGCACACCGGCGCGATCAGGGCAGACCGAGAGTGTGGCGCAGTCGGGCAAGCGGTGGCTCGGAGTCGGCCTCGAAGCCACGACCGGTGAGCAACTCGTAGACCTCGATGTAGCGGCGAGCAGCCTCGAGACGGAGCTCGTCGGGCAGGGTCGGCGGAGGACCCTCGCCGCGGAAGCCCTGCTCGACCAGCCATCGGCGCAGGAATTCCTTGTCGAGGCTGCGCGGATCCTCACCACGAGCCATCGCGCCTGGGTAGCCTTCGGCGTACCAGTACCGCGAGCTGTCTGGCGTGTGGATCTCGTCGATCAGCACAATCTCGCCGTCGTCGCGCAGGCCGAGCTCGTACTTGGTGTCGACCAAGATCAGGCCGCGTTCACCGGCGATCGCCTGCCCGGCAGCAAAAAGGGCGAGGCAGCGGCGCTCGAGAGCGGCGAAGCGATCGGCGTCGACAAGGCCGCGAGCGATCAGCCAATCCTTGCTGACACTCAGATCGTGCTCACCCTTGGGTGCCTTGGTCGAGGGTGTGAGCAGATTCTCTGGCAGTCGCTCGTGCTTGCGCAGACCATGTGGGAGGCGGTGACCGCAAAACTCCCGCTCACCTCGCTCGTAGGCCCGCCAGATGCTGGTGTCGCTGACACCGGTAAGATAGCCGCGCACGACGAACTCGACCGGGATCGGCCGACATTCGACCACGCGCATCGCCTGTGGATCAGGAACGGCGAGCATGTGGTTGGGGAAAAGGTCCGCGGTGGCCGCAAACCAGTGCTGCGCGAGGCCGTTGAGCACCTGGCCTTTAAGCGGGATGGTGCCGAGGACGACGTCGAAGGCACTGACTCGGTCGGTGACAACGATCAGGCGCTCGCCGTTGCGCGTGTAGTTCTCGCGAACCTTCCCACTGTAGTGCTTCCCGAGGGCTGAAAACTCGGGCGGCAGCTCGGCAAGCGTGCCCCCAGGGGCCAGAGCGCTGCGCAGCAGGGCATCAGAGACCGGCATAGCGCGCGCAGGATAGCTTCGAGCGCGGCGTCTGCGTCCAAGATCGCCCGCGACTCTTCACACGCGGGGCGCCTCACCTAGCAAACAGGATCGCCAGCAGCGCTAGCGCGACGAGCACCAGGATTGGGATCAACTTCGAGGCCGGCCGAGGCTCGTCGTTGACGAGCGAGCTTGGGGCTGCGGGGACGACAGCGCTCTGGCCAGCAACGGGGGTACTCGAAGCCACCGGAGGGATCGTCCCCCAGTCGCGCGGCTCAGCGTTGCCGATGGATGATACCGCGCTGCTACGTCGGCGACCTGCGCTGTTGCTTGCGGGGGCACCCGACTCTTGGGCAGGAAGCGTGCCGATGTCCGCATCTCTTGCCTCGCTTGCCCGAGCAACAATCGGGACGGGTGCATCGCTCTCGGTCCCGGCACCGGATCGCTCGACCTCGACCATGGCGGCGTTATTGGCCGCTTGAACCGCCACAGCGGCGGTGGTGGGATCGAGGCGAATGGTGGTCGCGCGACTCGCCGCGTCAACCTCCTCGCGGGTGCCACCAATGATGAGAGCTCCGGACGAGGTCGAGCTGAGCGAGCTGTCAGAGGCATCCTCGGGGCTCTGGGCCCGAGGAACCGGCGTAATAGCGCTGTTCTCGCCAGTACGCTTGAGCGGATCGGTGAGCACACGAACACGGCGCGCGGCGCTGGCTGATTTGCCTGCAGGCTGCCCACCACGGGACCAGTTTCCGGACTCGTTGAGCAAATCTTCGGGCGTGAGCTCGATGCGGCTGGAGGCGCTCGCTGCAGCGGTGGGTCCAGGTGCGGCACCTGAGGGTGCCGCCTGGAGGCTGCCAGGCGGGAGCGTGCCGGGACGTCGTTGGCGATCTCCCGTCATGAGCATCTCTTCGAAGCTGGTGACGGGAAGCGACAAGGCGGTCGGCGGGATCGTGATCGGCCGACGTTCGCTCCCTCGCGGTGCCGCCGAGGGGGCCGGAGCTATGTACCGCGGCGGGATCGTGGGAGGGCGCGGCGGGGGACGCGTCTCGTTCACTGGGCTCGGCGGGGGAACCGAGGGCTCTGCGCGAGACGCTTCCTCGACACCAATCGATCTGTCCTCAGGGACAGGCTGATTGTCCTCGAGGACAGGTGCTGGGGCGGCTTGGGGGGACTCGACGGACCGGGCAGTGCCAGATCCCTCGCCAAGGCCCGCGAGCTCGATGAGTCGCAGCAGTTCACCGCCATCGCTCGGGCGCGCGGCGGGATCTTCGGCGAGACAGGCTTGCAGGACACCACGTAGCGCCGCACCGAGACCCGCGAGCTCCTGCCCACCGTGCACGGCTGCGAGCGCTGGGGCGCCGCGAATTCCGGTGGCGAACTGAGCAACCGTCACGGCCCAGGCATAGAGATCAGCCGCAGCGGAGAATTTGCCCCCGGCCGCAACCTCGGGCGCGAGATTCGGCAAACCAAACGCCCGCACGCGGCGCACCAGGACGGCTCGGTCACACAACGGCGCGAGGCCATATTGGTAGATGGCAGGCCCGCGCGGGCCAACAAAAACACACGCGCTGGTCAGCATGCCGTGGACGACACCATGAGCGTGCAGCGCGGCGAGGGCCCGTGCAAGTTGACGCGCCAGGCGACCGACCTCGGCGAATAGTTCGAACGAACCTGTCCCATCATACAGGTCGTCGAAAGCGACCCCACCGGGGACGGGCTCATAGACAACGCCGCCACCGTGCTCGTCAGCACCTGCGTGCAGCTGCGGGACAAGGGTAGGATCGCGGAGGCTAGCCAGGTTGGCGAGACCAGCGGTGAACGCGTCGCGGCTCGCGGCGTCAGGGAGCAACTCCGCGTCGAGAACACAGGCCCGAGCGAGTTCACCGGATTCACTGTCGAGCACGACCCAAGTGGGCCCAAAAACTTGTACGCCGACGCTCGGCGGCTCCTCGCGAAGGAGCTCGACGCGACCGAGGATCGTTGTGCCGGCGTTAAGCTCCAAGCTGTCTCCGGAAATCAGCGACCCGTACTTCCAAAACCGTCCGCACCGCGTCCGGCGAGCGGTAGCTCGTCGACCTCGAACGGCGTGACCATGGCAACCGGCGCGACGACCAGCTGAGCGATGCGCTCGCCGTGGTGCACTTCGAAGGGTGCGTCGCCAAGGTTGATGAGAATGACCTGGAGTTCGCCACGATAGTCGGCGTCGATTGTACCCGGTGCGTTGACGATCGCTACGCCGTGCCGCAAAGCCAGACCAGAGCGCGGCCGGACCTGCCCCTCGTACCCCGCCGGGATCGCCAGCGCCAATCCGGTCGGGACCAAACACCGTTCCCTGGGGGCGAGAAGCAACGGCCCTGCGGGCAAACACGCGGCCAGGTCGAGGCCGGCTGCAGCCTCGGTCATCCGCCGTGGGAGGGAGGCTTCCGGGCGAAGTCGCCGCACCAACAAGGGTGGGTGCGGCGCGTGTGAAACGAGATTCGCCGTCATGGCAGTCCGCATCCGTGCGTGGATGTAGGAGCTATCCGCGGAGGTTCTGGACTTCCGAGGGATCGACGCCGAAGGCGGCGCGACGGCTCAAGCGAATCTTGCCGGTCTGGTCGACATTGAGAACCTTGACCACGACCTCGTCACCTTCCTGCAGGATATCGGTGACTCGTTCGACACGGCGGTCGTCCAGCTCAGAGATGTGAACAAGGCCATCGGTGCCCGGCAGGATCTCCACGAAAGCCCCGAAGTCGACAATGCGCTTCACGACGCCGTGGTAGACCGCGCCGACCTCGGCCTCGGCGGTCAGGCCCTCGATGATGGCCTTGGCCTTGGCGATCCGAGACGGGTCGTCCGAGGCGATGCTGACACGGCCGGTGTCATCGACGTTGATCGCGCAGCCAGTCTGCTCGATGATCGCGCGGATCGTCTTGCCGCCCGGGCCGATGATGTCGCGGATCTTGTCGACCTTAATCTGCACGGTAACGATGCGCGGCGCGTACTTGCTGATGTCGTTGCGCGGCTCGGGCATCACCTCAAGCATCTTGCCGAGGATGTGGAGACGACCCTCTCGGGCTTGTTCGAGGGCGGATGTGAGGATCTCACGGGTGAGGCCCTCGACCTTGATGTCCATCTGCAGCGCGGTGATACCGGTACGAGTACCCGTAACCTTGAAGTCCATGTCGCCGAGATGGTCCTCGTCGCCGAGGATGTCCGAAAGGATCGCTATGTCGTTGCCCTCCTGCATGAGGCCCATGGCGATGCCAGCAACAGGCGCCTTGATCGGCACGCCAGCGTCCATGAGGCTGAGACAACCCCCACAAACCGCAGCCATCGAGCTCGACCCGTTGGACTCGAGGGTCTCGCTGACGACCCGGATCATGTACGGGAAGCGCTCATGGGTCGGGAGCACGTAGCGGAGCGCCCGCTCGGCGAGCGCCCCGTGGCCGATCTCGCGGCGGGACTGACCGCGCAGCGGCTTGGCCTCACCCGTGCAGAACGGGGCGAAGTTGTAGTGAAGCAGGAAGTGCCGGTGCACATCGCCGCGGATCGTGTCGAGACGCTGGACATCCTGCTCGGTACCCAGGGTGGTGGTGACGATTGCCTGAGTCTCACCACGTTGAAACAGAGACGATCCGTGCGGGCGGGCAAGCGGATGAGCTTCGATGTAGATCGGGCGGATATCGCGAGTGCCGCGACCGTCGATGCGTTTACCTTCCTTGATCACTCGCTGGCGGACGATCTTCTTCTCGAGCTTTGAGAGCGCTCCGGCGATCTCAACTCCGCGGGTGGGGTGATCGGCCAGGAACTTGGCAGTGACAGCCTTGGTCGCGACTTCGATTGCCTCACGCCGTTCAGCCTTGCCAACGATCGCAAAAGCCGCCTTGAGGTCGTTCTCCGCCGCGGACATCACGGCTCCGCGGAAATCCTGGTCGACGGCCGGCTCGACATGGATGCGCTTGGGTTTGCCGGCCCGCTCACGCAGGCGATCCTGGAGGGCGATCAGAGGGGCGGCTGCCTCCTTGGCGAACATCAGGGCGTCGATCATGTCGGACTCAGTCGCCTGATCGGCGCCGCCCTCCACCATGACGATGGCGTCCCGACTGACGGCGACCACAATGACGATATCCGCGACCTTGATCTGATCCCACGAGGGGAAGGCGACAAACCTGCCCTGCACGCGAGCGACGCGGACGCCAGCGATCGGGCCAGCCCACGGTGCGTCGCTGATCATCAGGGCCGCGGAGGCACCCGTGATCGCAAGGACGTCTGGCTCATGCACCTTGTCATGCGACAAAACGGTGCCGATGATCTGTGTGTCGTTGCGGTAGCTCTTGGGGAAGAGCGGCCGGATCGGACGGTCAATGAAGCGGCAAGTCAGGGTCTCTTGATCCGTGAGACGTCCTTCGCGCTTGAAATAACCTCCGGGGATCTTGCCAGCGGCAGCGCTGTACTCGCGGTACTCGACGGTGAGCGGGAGGAAGGGAAGATCCTTCGGCTCGCGCTGCGAGACCGCTGTGACGAGCACGGTGGTCTCGCCACAGCGAATGACCACGGAATTGGCCTGCTTGGCGAGTTTGCCGGTCTCAATGCTGATCTCGACCTCGCCGATCGAGCAGCTCTCGGTGACAGTGTTCATGATGGCGGAACTTTCCGCCGTGGGTAGAGTCGGAAGCAGCGGGGGCATGGCCTACGCGCGTTGCCACGTCGATCCCACGGCCGCTCGGCCATGGCTCGGCGCGCGGCGCCCCCAGAACGAACAAGGGCGCCGCCTCGGCGCCCTTGTGGGGTTACTTGCGGATGTTCAGCGCGCCGATCAGTGTGCGATAGCGGTCGACGCTGGCACCGCGGAGATAGTCGAGGAGGCGGCGGCGTTGACCGACCAGTTTGAGCAGGCCACGACGCGAGTGGAAGTCCTTCGCGTGGGTCCGGAAGTGCTCGGTGAGGTAGTTGATGCGGGTGGTCAGCAGGGCGACCTGAACCTCGGGCGATCCGGTGTCGCCCTCGTGGGTCTGGAACTTGCCGACAACCTCGGCCTTGCGATCGACAGAAAGGGACATGTGGACTCGTAGCTCTTGGTGGAGGCCCATGCCTCCGGGAGAAAAGTGGTGCTTTTGCGAACGGGAGAATCGTGGTGACGGGCGGCGTTGTCAAGCCGCAGGTGGTGGTTGCAGCGACGAGGCGAGGGAGGGTCCAAGCACCCGCTCGGGGCGCAGGACTTCACCGTCTGCTGTGGCCTCACGTCGGACAACGACAATGCCAGCAGCATCGCGCAGGACCAAGCGTGGCGCGGGCGGCAGGCCCTCGCCGGCGAGGATCGGGGCGCTCGGCAACCAGGCAGCGACGCTCGCGTCAACCGCGATTGCCTGGCCCTGGCGAAGGCGCGTGAGGCTGGCGGCTCGGGGATCGTCCGGGTCGATCGCCACAAGCGGCAGGCCAAGCGCGTCGCAAGGATCAATGAGAGCCGCCCGGAGGGCGGCGCCAATGGCGCTACGAGCATCCCTACCCTGCCCGCTTGTGCCCGGTTCACCGGCCGTATCCTCCACGACCGGCCATCGCAGACGAGTCTTGGGCGGCAAGCCTGGGCGCGGTGGCAGCGGTTCACTACACAGACCCGTGACCGTTCGTGGATCGTCGAGCGAGAGGAGGCCACTGGCGGTTCGTCGCAGGGCCCCCAGGTGCGCAGGCACGCCAACACGCCGGCCGATTTCGACCGCCAGGGTGCGTAGATATGTGCCTTTACTCACCGTCATGGTCGCCTCGATCCAGGGTTCGATCGCGGTGAGATCGGGGTCCGTAGCGAGATCACGGACGCCAAGGACGGTCATCGGCCGCGGTGGTAGTTCGACGGACTGACCCCGTCGAGCGAGTCGATGAGATCGCTGACCGGCGATCTTGACTGCAGAAAAAGCCGGCGGCGAGAGCATCAGCAGGCCGTGGAGTTCGGCCAGAGCGATGCGGGCTGCGGCTCGCTTGCGAGGGTTGACCTCGGCGTAGGCCACCGTGCTGCCCTCCCGATCGTCGGTGGTCGTGCTGCGGCCGAGGACGATACGGGCGCGATAGGATTTGTCGACGCCGCTGAGGTACGGGACCAGGCGGGTCGCTGGGCCAACGCAGATGACAAGCAGGCCGGAAGCGGCAGGATCCAGGGTGCCACAGTGGCCGACCTGTGACTCACCGAGTGCCCAGCGGACCCATCCGACAACATCGTGGGAGGTCGGGCCCTCTGGCTTGTCGACCAACAGTACGCCCCATGGTGCCGCAGTGGGCGACCCCATCTCGCTCATGCTCCGTCCTTGTCAGGCTCGTGGACGGCGTCCTTCTCGCGGATCTCGGCGAGGATGCGCTCGACCTGCAGACCGGACTGGATGCTGACATCGCGCTCGAAGCGGATCTGCGGGAGTCGGCGCATCTGCACCCTATCGCGCAGTTCGTGGCGTACGGCGGCCGCAGCTGCTCGCAAGCCAACCATGACCGCGTCCTCGTCGGCGCCGTGGGACAGGATATCGACGAACACGCGGGCCAAGGTGAGGTCGGCGTCGACCTTGACGCCGGTGACGCTGAAATTGACCCCCTGCAACCTGGGGTCGCGCAGGCCGCCGACCAACAAGACATCGGCGATGCCTCGCCGTAGCGTCTCCTCGACTCGTTCCATGCGTGTGCTCATACGTATCGTTCCGGCTGCGAATTGACATGGGCGTCCCGGCTCGCCGGAACGCCCATGCCCTGCATTCCCCGCTTACAGCGTCGGGGTCAACGTCTCCATGTCGAAGGCCTGGATGACGTCCCCGGGCTCGATCTCCGGGAATTGGTCGACGACGATGCCGCACTCGAATCCGTCGCGGACCTCCTTCACATCGTCCTTCATGACGCGAAGGCTGGCGATCTTGCCCTTGTGAATGACGACGCCACGGCGGACCACACGGACGTGGCTGCTGCGTTGAATGAGGCCGCGGGTAACACGGCAACCGGCGACAACTCCGATCTTTGGGATCGGGAACAGCGCGCGGACCTCAGCCTCGCCCTGCTCGCGTTCGCGGTACTCGGGCTCGAGCAAGCCGAGCATCAGCTCGCGCGTCTTGTCGAGTGCCTCGTAAATGATGTTGAAGACGAAGATCGGGACCTTCTCGGCATCGGCGGTCGGAGCCGCCTTGCCGACCGGCTTGGTATTGAACCCGAGGATCACGGCCTCGCCGGCCGAGGCCATTTTGACGTCGGTCTGGGTGATGGCACCCACACCCGCAAGGATGACTTCGACCTTCACCTTGTCGGTGGAGAGCTCGAGCAGAGCCTGCTTGAGCGCCTCAGCCGAGCCTTGCACGTCAGCCCGCATCACGATCTTGAGGGTCGGCGTCTTCTTGCGCTGGATGAAGTCCTGGATGCTCGGCCCGGTGCGGACCGACTCTTTGCGGCGCCGAGTCTCACGGCGGTGGGCGATGAGCTGGCGTGCGGCCTTCTCGTTCTCCACCACGTTGAAGCGGTCACCTGCGGACGGCACGCCATCGAGGCCGAGCAACTCCACCGGAGTTGACGGACCGACCGCCTCGAGGATCTTGCCCTTGTCGTCGAGCAAGCCGCGGACCTTGCCGCTGTATTCGTTGGCGACCACGATGTCACCCTTGACGAGCGTACCGGCTTCGACGAGGACGGTCGAGATCGGGCCACGGCCCTTGTCCACGCGAGCCTCGAGGACAACACCCTGGGCGCGGCCTTCACTGGTTGCTCGCAGGTCAAGAATCTCGGCCTGAACCGCGAGCATCTCGAGCAGCTGATCGATGTTCTTGCCGGTCTTGGCGGAGACCTCACAGATGATCGTGTCGCCGCCGAACTCCTCACCGACCAGGTGGTACTCCATCAGCATCTGCTTGATGCGTCCGGGGTTGGCGTCGGGCTTGTCGATCTTGTTGATGGCGACGACGATTGGCACGTTGGCGTCGCGGGCTTGCTTGATCGACTCGATCGTGGTCGGCATGATCCCGTCGTCAGCTGCGACCACGAGGACGACCACGTCGGTGACCTGGGCGCCGCGGGTACGCATCGCCGAGAACGCCTCATGACCAGGCGTATCAAGGAAGACGACATCGCCCTTCGGCGTCGACACCTTGTAGGCGCCGATGTGCTGGGTGATGCCACCCGCCTCGCCTGTCGCCACGGCTGTCTTGCGGATCTTGTCGAGCAACGAGGTCTTGCCGTGATCGACGTGGCCCATGATGGTGACGACCGGCGCTCGGGTTTCGCCCGCGGCCTCGTCCCAACCTTCAATAAACTCGTCCTCCTGGAAGGCGACGTTGTCGATCGTGTAGCCGAACTCGCTGGCGACCAGCTCGGCGGTGTCCGAGTCGATCACGTTGTTGATCGTCAGACCACGCATGCCCATGCCCCACAGCAAACGGAGGACTGCGGTGGCCTTCTTGCCCATCTGGTGGGCAAGATCGGCGATCTGGATCACCTCATCGACGCGGATGCGCTTCTTGGCGTCGCTCATCTCCTGCGTGGTGATGCGGGTCGTTGGACCACCCGGGCGACGGCCCATGTTACGCACCGTCATCTTGCGGCGACGGCCTTGGGCTTGAGCTCGTTCCTCGCGTTGCTTGCGAACCGTTGCGCGACCGCGCTGCTCCGTCTCGCTGGCGTCGGTGATGATCACCTGTTGCGGGCGAGCCCGGTTGGCCAACGGGATGAATCCGACGATCTTTGGCTCCGCACGCTGGGAAGCGGCGCCGACGATCACGCCGGACTCGTTACGGACCACACGACGGCCTGTGGCCTCATCCTCGATGATGGTCTGCGCCGGGGCTGGTACGGCCGTGGGGTTGGCAGCACGCGTAGCGATCGGTGTGCCCTGTGGGCCACGCGTGACCTCAACACCCCTGGTCATGCCACTGCCCTGAGAGCGCTCGGAGTGGCTCGGACGCGAACCCTGCTGCTGGCTGTTGGGGTTTTGGTGCTGCTGATGCTGAGGGTACTGCGGAGCCTGTTGCTGCTGCTGCTGCGGCGATTGCTGCTGTGGCGGCGTGAGCGGCTTGGTGCCAGTGGTTTGCAACGGCCTGGTACCGGTGATGCCAGTCGCACCAGGGCGACCGGGTCCGGGCCTGGTTTGCACACCTGGCTTGAGCGGCTGACCCACGGGGCTGGGCCCGCTGTTTTGCTGGCCATACCCAGGGTGAGCGCTGGGGCCCGCGTGTTGGCTCGTGTCCTGATTGCGGCGATCGCCGCCGTGGCGAACCTGCGGCATCTCGCGCGGGCTGTCCCGTCGCGGCGTTTCGTCATCCATGCGAGCAGCGATGCCACCTGGCAGCCGTCGAGTGTTGGCTGGAAGCTGGATCCTGGTTCCCACGGCTGGCTTGGCCTCGGGTTCGGCCGGGCGTGGTGGGGCTACTTGCTGCGCACGGGGTGTCGGGTTTCCGGCGGGGCGGCCCTGTTGCGGTGGCTGCATCGGCCGCTGCTGTTGCGGCGGTTGCTGCGGTTGTGGCGGCGCTGGACGCACCTGCACGGGGGGAGCCGTCGGGGAAACCGGCGTGGGTGGAACCGGACGGGCGGCCACAGGCGGCTCGCGCGGGGGCTCGGGCCTCGACGCTGGGGCGACCACGGGTGCCTGGGTCGCCGTCGAATGCTCGACGGCGGTTTCAGGCTTGCGCGGTGGCTCCTGCTCTCGAGGTTCACTTGCACGCAACACTGGCGAGACCTGGGGAGCATTCGCTGGCGTTGGGGCAACCGTTGGGGTTGCGGCCGGTTGCACCGGAGCCGGTTGTGGCGGAGCCGGTTGTGCCGGTGCGGCGGTCACGACCGTTGCACTTGGGCGGGCGGGCGCGACCGGACTGACCAATGGGGTATGCCCCGGCAAGCTGGCGCCCGGAGCACTGGCCACGGGCCGGCGAATGGCTGGGTTCGGCGTGCTGCTGCTGAAAGCCGGGCGTGGTGCCTCGACCCGAGGCGGGGCAGGCGGGGGTGTAGGAACTTCATCCTCCTCGCCTGGGCGTGGACCTACGCTGCGGCGGCGGATGACCGGAGCCGGATTCGTTCCGGCGTTGTTCCCAGGGGTGTACCCGGAATTGTTGCCCATGGAGCCGCCGGAGCTTCCTGACGATTGCCCTGTGGGGCGCCGTTCGGGCTCGCGGTGGTTGCCATGGAGAGACTTGCGAACCGCCTCAGCCTGATCGTCGTCGAGGGTGCTCATCACGCCCTTGATCTCGAAGCCGAGGCCACGGATCTGAGTCTCCATGTCCTTGTTATCTTTGCCCAGCTCTTTGGCCAGTTCGTAGACGCGGATCTTCGCCATAACTCAGGCACCCCTCCCCGAGGCGTTCAGCGCAGCCGCCAGCGATTGGAGTCGGTGGACACGGCCGGGGCCGCTTCTTCGCATCAGGTCGGATTCTCGGTTCACGGATTCACTCAGAGCCGCCCACAACGTGTCCACGTCGGCGGTGACGGGCCCCGCCTGGAACGTCCGGGCGAAGCTACCGCGGCGAACTGCCTGTACCAGGCAGGGCCGCGACGGACAAAGGTAGGCCGAACGGCCGGTCGTGCGCTCGGGGACCCCGAGGGCAGCGGCCGAGAGCCGCAAGGCGGGCACGGGCGTGCCGCTTTGGAAGCGGGTGCGCAGGAGCTCCGCCTGCGGGCGGACGTGCCGGCAACCGACACAAGTGCGCATCGGCACGTGCATATTCAGGCGTCACCTCCAGCGTAGCCCTCGTCCTCGTTAGGATCGACGACCATGCGGCTCTCGTCAGAGGCAGGCTCCGGGTACTTGACCGCGAGCTGCAACTTCCCGCTGGCAGCATCATTGGCGATCTCGATGATGGATTCTGCCTTGTCGACGGTTCCGATACCGGGGACCTGGGCGAGCTCGTCGGCGTCTGCGATGGCGAGATCACGGAGGTTGCGCCAACCCATCTGGAACAGGTTGCTCGCTACCACGTCGCCAACACCTGGAATCGCTGCCATCTCGGCGAGGGAGCGTCGCTCCATCTGGCGCAGTTTACTCTCGGAGTAGATGTCGATGCGCCAGCCGGTGAGGCGGGAGGCGAGGCGAACGTTTTGGCCTTTCTTGCCGATCGCCAGGCTCAACTTGTCGTCGGGCACGACGAGTTCCATCGTATGCCGCTCGGCGTCAATGAGGACTCGCGAGACGGTGGCCGGCTGGATCGCGTTGCACACAAAACGCGCCGGATCATCGTTGTAAGGAACGATGTCGATCTTCTCGCCGCGCAACTCCTGGACGACCGCCTGGACGCGACTGCCCCGGATGCCGACACAAGCGCCAACCGGGTCGACATCACGGTCACGCGAGGAGACCGCGATCTTGCTGCGCGCGCCAGGCTCACGGGCACACGCCTCGATGCGGACGATGCCCTCGTAGATCTCCGGCACTTCGTGCTCGAACAACTTCTCGACCAGCCCGCGGTGAGTGCGAGACAGGATAATCTGGGGCCCGCGAGCGGACTTGTCGACATCCTTGACGTAGGCAACGATCCGATCGCCAGGCCTCAGCGACTCACGGGGAACTTGCTCGCGCGCGGGCAGCAAGGCCTCGGCCTTGCCGTTGTCGACCTCGACGACAATGGACCCCCGCTCGAAGCGGCGGACGATGCCCGTCATGAGCTCGCCCTTCTTGTCCTTGTAGGCGTCGAACATGTTCTCGCGCTCAGCCTCGCGAACACGCTGGATGATGACCTGCTTGGCCGTCTGCGCAGCGATTCGACCGAAGCCGTGCTGACCGAACTGCAGGGCGTCGATCTCTGCGTAGTCCTTCGACTGCTGCTCGGCGCGCTTCTTGTCACCGTCGAGATAGAAGATCTGGAACAGGAGTTCGTCGCCGACCTCCGCCTCGAGACCTGCACGGTGGGCCTGCTCAAGACTGATCTCACGATGCCGCGACTGCACGCCCTCGACGACATAGAGGACCTGGAAGAGGTTCACATTGCCGGTCTCGGGATCGAAGCTGGCCTCGATCTCTCGATCTTCGAAGACCTTCTTGGCCGCTGTCGCCACCGCCTGCTCAACAGTCTCGATCAGGACCTCGCGCGAGATGTTCTTCTCGGCGCAGACCTGTTCGAGCACGGTATTGAGGTTGACTGCTTCTTCCATGGGATCTTCGCCTCTGACGTTCAGTGCTCGCCCTTCGAGCCGGTGGCGGGAGGGGCGGTCTTCTGGGCGGCGCCGGAATGCGGCGCGCCGGGGTGCTTGTGGCCGGCGCCGGGGTGCGCCGGGCCAGGGAGTTCGTACACGAGGTTGGCCCGCCGAATGTCGGGGAGCGCGATGGCGTGGATGGTATCACCCTCGAGGGCCTTGAGGCGCACCGTGCCGCGGCGATCGTCCGCAGGGTGGGCCGGGTCGACCTCGGTGCCGACGATGTGGCCGTGGAAGGTTCTCTGCTCGCTGCCGGGGGTGAGCGGGGCCCGGGTGCGGACGACGGCGCGGCCGCCGACGACCCGGGCGAAGTGACTGAGGCGGACGAGAGGTCGGTCGACGCCGGGCGAAGAGACCTCGAGCGTATAGGGCTGGGCCAGCAGGGCCGCGAGGGCCGGGGTCTCCGGGTCGGCCTCGGCGGCGTCGAGTGCGTTGCTGAAGATCCGGCTCATGCGCGTGCAGTCGTCGAGGCTGACGCCGTTCGGGTGATCGAGGTAGATCCGGGCCACACGCCCGCCGCGACCGCCGAGCCACTCGAGCAGCACGACCTCGTAACCCATGGCCCGCGCCGCCGGCTCGACCGCGGCCTCGAGCAGGGAGGCCGAGGCCTCGCCGCTCTCGCCCATCTCGGTTGCATCGTGGCCGTCGCTCGCATGCAGATCATCAGCAGCCTCGATGACGCCGGGAAGGACGTCCTCGGTGGCCCGGGGCGGGCGACGGCTGTGGTGCTGCGGGGTCTTAGCGGCCATAGGGAGGCACGGGAGCGGCGAGCGAGGCAATGAGGACTGCGAACAAGGCACGGAAAAAGCGAGCTGGGCTTCATGCCTGCTCGCTGGCGAAAGGCAAAATGCAGGCGCTTGGTAACACAGCGCCCAAAGCCGAGCAACCCCCCATTGCATGCGCCGCGGGGGTGCCGGGACACACCTGCGGCGATGGCGGCCCGGCGCGGCGCATGCTCGAGCTCACGGACGACGCGCCGGGCTGTGGGTCGCGGGGCCTCGCCAGGAACCCCCTGCCCGCTCCGGACGATGCCCAGGACCTGGCGCGGCGCGCGTTCGGTGCGCTGATGGGCGTGAAGGACGCCTTCATCTTCCCCTTGAGCCCACCGCCCATTCCGGAGTTGGGCAATGCCACAGGTTTCAACTTCCGGCTGCAGGACCGC
>JBGAUO010000150.1:0-11242 GCA_044228605.1 Nannocystis sp.
CATGCTCGCCCAGCTCCGCATGGCCCGCGCCGATCAGACCTACGACCGCAAGCTGCTGCGTTTCACCGCCCCCGACCTGCTGATCGTCGACGACCTCGGGCTGCGCCCGCTGGTCCATGACGAACCGCTCGACCTCTACGAGGTGATCCGCCAGCGGTACGAGCGCGGCGCCCTGATCATCACTTCGAATCGGTCGGTGGATGAATGGGGCCCGCTCTTCAAGGACGAACTGCTCGCCGGCGCCGCCGTCGACCGCCTCCTGCACCACGCCCACGTCCTCGTCATGGACGGGGAGACCTACCGTAACCCGCGCACCAAACGCCGCTCACCCGAACCTGCTCAGGCCTGAACCCCGCACTCGTCGCTGATCCGCCTGGCCGTCCCGACCCCATGAATCTCCTCGAGCGCACTCCGCCGGATCCGCTTGGCCGTCCCGACCTCGTCGACGCTGTCGACCTCGATCCCCGCGTGCATGCCGACGTCGATCCGGGGGTCCGTGCCGACCCGCTATTCCAGGATCCGTTTGGCCGTCCCGAGCAGGATCCACTTGCCCGTCCCTTGACAGCCCCGAGCGGATCGCCCTGCGCGGCATCACGGGGGCCGGCGTTCTCGGGTATGTCGACTCATTCGATGGCGCCCGGTTGCTGCTCGGCCATCTCGCGGGCGAGCAGTTCGGCCTGTTTTATGTCCGCGGACAGACTGGGGAATGCATGGACTTGTATGACCTCGCTGCGTTGCGTCGAGGAGACCTCGGGCGAGTCGTCTGCTGGGAACGCCACGCGCCCCGGGGCGTCAAGGGCGATGTAGAGGTCCTGGCCGAACGGCCGGTCGGGAAGGAGTCCGCGGGTACGCCGAAGCAGCGCGCAGTGGAGGTTCGGCCCGGCGCGCAAGCCCGAATCGTCCCGGATCCCGAGGAGGCGCCGGTGCGGCCGGTTGGTTGGCGCAGCCTCTCGTCGGCTGAGCTCCTGCTGCTCGACCGGCACCTGACGCCGGATGGGCCGGTGAAGGGGCTCGGCGCGACCATTGTGCCGAAGTTACTCGAAGGGCTCCGCGCCCTGGCGCGGTTGGGGCTCCCCAACCAACTGCTACGCACGTGCGAGGTGCACACACTGTTGGCGACCAGTGCGCGCATCGAAATACAGGGTTGTTCGAAGACCTTCAGCAGGGCGCTCGCCGCTGTCGCTCGGCACACCCACATCGTGCGTCGGAGCGGCAAGCGATGGTTGATACGCCTGGGGGATCTCCTGCTCGCCGATTCGGAGTTGATGCGCTGGATCGCGGAAGTCGCTCCGCCTGTTGAGGTGAGCATGGAGCCTTCATCAGCGGAGGTCGGGGGCGGTCCCCCCGAGCCCGCCGTGGCGGCGACCGACCTCGAGGATCTCCACGGTTTGAAGGCGGGTGTCGTTGACGGCGTGAGCCATTCTCGGGAGTCCACGGAGGGCGTCTTGGAGGAGGGAGACCCTCCGCGGGGCAGCGACCGGGAGTCAGCAGACGATGGCGTCGGTCCGGTCGGGCAGAGTTTGAGCGCGTATCAGCAATACCGGCTGCGTCTCCGACGAGACGGTCCCTTGCGTGTCACGATGGCCAGTGTTCCGATCGAAGAGTCCGCGAGCCGCGGGGAATGGAAGAAGAAGGCGCGCGATCCGCCATGAGTGCTACTTGGGCTTGCGCCTCGGCCACTCGATCAGATCGATGAGGATCCGGCGAGGGGGCAACACGTCGGCCCACGAGTACGAAACCCGGCACCTTCACTCTGGTGATGTCTGACGGCATGTGCTTCGGGGTCATCGAGTCAGGCAGGACACTGCGGCTGGAATTCCGGCACAAGACGCAGAGGCTCTTCCGGGTTCGTGGTGGCCATGGCTTGCGCGCGAAAACGTTCTTATGCTAAGAGAGGCGTTGCGGCGGTGGCCAGGCGCGTGCGGATGACGTGGGACGACCCGCCGCCGGTGCGGGCCCAGCTCGATCGAGGCGGGCAAGGGGATCGCCGCGTGCTCGAAGCTCTCGGACCGGGCGCTGGTGTTGCTCGGCCTCCACGGCGGGCTGCGGCGGGCATTGGCCAGTGTGCCGGACTCGGAGTCGGCGAGCCGTGGGCCCGGGCGGGGCCCACGGGGTCCGCCGCGGTGGTGGTGGTGGTGAACCGCCCCCGATAGTCCCATCCGGACAGATGAATCTCGGCGCGAATCTGCGCCGCGGTACTGCATTGCCGGCATGTCGGCCGCCGCGAGCAGGTCGAGCGTGCTCGTCGGACCGCTGGCGGGCATTTAGCCGGGCCCGAACTCGACAACGAGGCTTCGGCGCGAACGACGTTACCACTTGGAAGCTCAGAATCACACGCGTACTATCGCGCGGTGAAGCCCACGTGCAGCATTTCCATAGCTGTCTATCTCCTGATCATCGGATGTCGCACACATGACTCTCCGATCTCGCGCCCGGGGCATGCGGCACTGATGCCGCCACCTGTCTCGGCTAATCTCCCTCCACGGGAGGAACATCTCCCGGGAGCTTCGTTCATAGCAGCGGCCCCTCGAGGGCTCACGTTGAACGACCTCGGAAAGCCATACACAGCGGATTTTGTTCGTCTCCAAGGCGAGGGTGGACGCAGCCTCTTCCCAAGCGCCGATAGACCCAGGAGAACCTCCCAGGGCTATATGGAACATGCGTTTGTCGTCGCTGATTCAGTGCAGGTGCTCGCGGCTAACGCTTCGGCGTGGGGTCTGAGTGTTGACGCGGAGAGTCGTTCAAGTCACCGTTATGCCAGCTACCGTGCGGTGCAAATCCGAGACGTCTATGAAATAGACGACACGACGACCATCCGCCCAACGCCATCGTTCGCAGTCTATTATCCGTGGCGAGTCTACGTGGGGCATAGTTATGAAACCCTGTTCGAGGGAGAGGCCGACAACTTCCACGCCGGAGTACGGGCAAATTTAGTTGCTTGGTCGGCAGGAATAAGCGACTTTGTCGGTGAGTACCACCTCTCGCATCGCGCAGTCGGTCACGGCCTCCGGCCGAAGCACGAGGAGGCAATCTTTGCCAAAACTCAGCAAGAGATAGAATCGAACTACACAACAATGAATACATCGCCCGTCCCTGTGTTGGTTGAATGGCGCGAAATCCCCGGCCGGAACGGCGACTCTCGTGCCATCGAGTGGAAGCAGGTCCGCAACGATTGTCCAGGTCAACGAGGGTGTCAACCCTGTCTCGAATGGGAATTCGACTATGTCGAATGGAAAATTCAGGCGAGGAAGAAGAACGGTAGCATATGGGATGCTGATGATTCACCTCCGGACGTGGTCCTTTCACTGCAAAGTGACGGGGTAAGCCGTATCTCCTCCAAGTATGAGACGTACAACTTCGAGTGGAAGGTCGACCCCCCCCTTCGCGTCGAGCCGCGAAGACTCGTGGTGTTGCGAGGTTCGGACAAAGACTTGATAGAAGATGATTATATCGACTCGCTGAGGGCCAAAGTTCAAGAATTTCATGACACGGACAATGGAGTCAGCAAGATCGATTTTGACACAGGCGCTGCTTTCATGACTGGACGATGTATTCGGTAGACCTACTGTGGTGCCTCGTCTTGAAGCGATTGCAGCCGATTGACCCGCCGCCTCCGCGATTTCGACGTGTGCACTAGGGGCGGACGCCAGCGGACGCCAGCGGACGCCAGCGGACGCCGGCGGACGCCGGCGGCGGTAGAAGGTGTCGTGGATCTCGGGGCGAATTTGCGCTACGGTGCCCGCGTGGGTACCCGACACACCCTGGCCCTCTTGCTGGTCGGCGCTTGCCAGGCGCCGCCCGTGGGCAGCACCGGCTTCGGTTCGATGCCGGACGTCACGACTGCACCGGCTGCATCGACCGGCGGGGGCTCGACCGGTTCGGGAAGCTCGGGGACGAGCACCAGCGAGGTCAGTGGCTCGGCGGGTGGGAGTGCTGACACGATGGGTGAGCCTGTCCGTGACCTCGGTGGCATGCCGGACTTCGGCGACGGCTCGCCGGCCGGGTGTAAAGGGAAGATCGACTTTCTATTCGTGATCTCGCGCAATGCGAACATGGAGTATCGGCAGGAGCAGCTCGCGGCGGCATTCCCTCAGTTCATCGATACCATCATGTCAAAGTTCGACGACTTCGACTATCACATCATGGTCGTGACCGGTGACGCCGAGTGGGGCAATCAGATGTGCACGGACCTGTGCCCCGTCGTCGACTGCAAAGTCGGCCACCCTTGCTGTAGTTGGTACGACCCGGGGTGGGTGGGCGAGCAGTGCTGTGACTTGGCGTATCCGTGTCAGGACCTGAACCTCGTGGACCAGTGCGACCGCACCTGGGGAGCGGGTGAGGTGTTCCCCGCAGGTCCCAGTGGCGAGGCCAACAAGCGGTGCCCGATCGACGGCGGTCGCCGCTACCTCATGAAGGGGCAGACCGACCTAGAGGAGACGTTCGCATGTATCGCCATGGTCGGGGCTAGCGGCTGGGACTCCCTGGGACAGGCGCTCACGGCGGCCATGCAGTCGAACATCAACGACCCAGGCGGCTGTAACAACGGGTTTCTCCGCAAGGACGCGCTGCTGATGGTGACCTTCATCGCTACCAACCCGGATTCGCAGCAGTCTGAGGGGACGCCGGACAAGTGGGCCCAGGCCGTGATCGACGCGAAGTACGGCGACGATAAGTCAGTCGTTATGTTTGCAATCGGCGGCCCGGCCGAGTGCAAGCCCTACGACCGGATCTGTCATTTGATCACGATGTTCCCTTACCATCATGGGCTCTATGTAGAGGAGCCCGACTACGGACCGGGCTTCGCCAAGGCCGCGAGCCTCGTCGAGACCGCGTGCGCCGGCTTCACGCCGCCGCCCGGGTGAAGGTCCGGACGTTCAACTACCGATGCGGGCGAACGCGGCTTGGTCGGCGGCGCCGATGCCTCCACCGTAGACCTCGCCGTAGGGCCCCACCGCCACCGCGAGCGCGATCTGAGGCCCTTTCTTGTCGTTCGGGATGAAGGTCCACGGCGGCAAGGCGACGCCAGGCGCCACCGCTTGCACCTTGAACACGACCGTCTGCCCGTCCTGCCCGCCGAGGGCGACGACGGCGTAGCCGGCCGGGCTCCACGCGATGTCGTGGGGGCCGAACCATGCAGATCCGAGTGGACCGAGCGAGTTGTGCGTGACGAGCTTGCCGCCTGGCGCATAGACCCTGACCTCGCCGACCGGTTCGCAGGCGTCGAAGCATGTGTAGCCGGCGAGGACGTAGCGGCCTTGAGTGTCGAGGTCGAGCGCGAGAGCCCGGGTCTGGACGCCCTGGTCGAGGCCGGCCACGGTCCAAACCACATCGTCGGCGGCGGCGAGGTCGGACTCGATCACCATCAGGCGGTCGCGGAAGTCCGGGAAGTTTTCGCCGTCGTGCGGGCCCCATGCCTCGCCGACGAGGACGAGCGTGTCGCCCGCGAAGGTACAGTCGCGGGCGGTCTCCGCGAAGGTGTGCTTCAATTTGGGCTCGTCGGCAGGGCGGTCGAACGCCCGGGCCTCGGCCGGCTCATTCGGGCGCAGCAGCACCGCGAGCGCGTCGAGTTTGTCCTTCGTCGCCACCGCTCGCGAGCCGCACACCGCGATGACCTCGGGCCGGGCTGCCAGCGCGAGCGCCGTGTCACCCACCTCGCCGATGCCGATGTTCTTCAGTCCCTTGCCCCACGCGGAGCTCTCCCCGGCCCACCACACCGTCTCGTCGTTGCTCATGCGCTCGACGAGCACGTGCATGCGCCCGGTGTCGCGGTCGATCTTCATGTCGATCGCGCGGCAGTACGCGGACTCCAGGACTGGGACAAGCTTCTCCAGCGGGTTCCCCTTCTTGTCGCGCAGGCGGAGGTAGCAGCGCGGCTCGCCCATCTCCTGAAAGGTGCCGAACTCGACGGGCCGGCCGTCCGGGAGCACGGCGATCGCCGCCACGCTGCCCTTGAGCCCGTCGACCTTCCACCCGGTCTCGGAGCCGGGCATCGGCAGGGCGATCACGTAGTAGGCATCAACCGACTCGCCCTCGAGCATGTCGCGCCAGGGCGTGAGAACCGCCTTATGTTTGCCATTGTCGCTTCCGGTGAACACGGGAATTTGGCCAGCGAACGCGCCGGGTCGGACGGGCGTCAGATCGACCAGGTCGCCGTTCTCGAGCAGCATCCGCACGCCGTCCGCGTGCTCCGTGCTGGCCTGAACCACGAGCACGCCGTTGTCGTCGATGTAGTCGGGGATCACGACGTCGTCGACGATCGCCGGCGGCAGTACGGGCTCGCCCGTGCTGCCGACTGTCTCGGCGCCGGTCTCTTCGTCCGGCGTTGTGGAGCCGGTGCTGACATCGGGGTCGTCGCCGGTGACGGTCTGGACGCCGTCGCTCGTCGTGGGCGTCTTGTCGTCGCCGCTGGTCGATGCGGGGCCGGTGGTGCCGCAAGCATTGGCCTCTTCGCAGGTCACAAAGTCGGGCAGCGGTGGGCACCCGAGGACCAGGACGAGGGACAAGGATGCGAGCGGGCAGGAGCGGGGGGCCATGGGGACTCCAGGAGATTGCGTCAGAAACGTGCGTGGAACACAAGGCCCCCCGGGGCCGGAACGAGAGCAGTGCGCGAGGCGGCTCGGGCCATCCTGCGACCACCGACAGTGGCGAGCACCACGGCGATGACGAGCGTCGCCCCGCTCGCCATGGCGAGCGCGACGGTATGGGATCTCAACGCGTCGTGCTCGCGGGTCAGCGCCTTTCCCATCGCCGCCTGGTCCGCGGTCGGATAGCCGTCGAGCATATCGTCGAGGGCGAAGACCTCCTGGCGCTTCTGGCTCAGGCGGCTGCCCATGTAACCCGTCGCTGCCGTGAGGGCGACCCCGACACCGAGCGTGACTCCGCCGGCGATCACCAGCCCTCGCCCGGGGCGTGGTGTCGGAGCGCGAGGCATGTCGACCCGGCGCGCCGCGACGGGCAACAGGGAGACCTCGGCGGGCGGCGTCATCGGCACGCCGGCCTCCGCGAGCAGGTCGAGCCTGTTCCTCCGATCCGTGGACGGCGTTGGGGACTTCGGTGTCACCGCGCTACCCGGCTCTGAAGGCGCCGCGCTCGAGTTCATGGCCGAGCCGCCCAGCAGAGGCGGCGCGGGGTCCGGATCCGGGCTCGGCGTCCCGGGAGACTGCGAGCCGCGGGCGACGAGCGGCGCGTCCGCTGGCTTGGGTCGGCGCCGCTTGCTGACGCTCCCACAGTGCGCGTCCTGCTGGTTCTCGCGGTTGAGGAGCTCTGTCCGAGCGGCCTCGGACTTCGTGCGCATGGACGGGGGTTGGCCCTCGACCGCCAGGCTCGCGTCGAGGGCCCGCCGCGCCGCGCACAGGTCTCGCAGGTCGCCGGACTTGTCAAACAGTCGCATGTACAACCTGTGCGCGCTGAATAGGTAGACCGCACGATGCTCGGCGTTCGCAGCGTTCGCGGCGCGACCCTCGAAGAGCACCGCCTTGCAGCGGTGATCGGCCAGCTCGCACTCGTCCTTCACCGCGGGGGCGGTCGCCGCCTCGAACGTGAGCAACGCCGCGAGGGCGCAGGCCATCGCCGTCATGGGGTGTACTCCTTGGTGATGGTCTCCGCGTGCTGCGGCCGGAAGCGCAGGTCGACGGTCGCCTTGCGCAAGCAATCGTCCACGGCGCGGCTATCGCTCACCGAGGCGCTCACCGAGGCGAAGGAGTCGCCGCCCTGGACGGTCGTGAAGTCGACGATGAGCAGCCCGTGGGCGAGGCTCGAGCAGTGGCGCAGCGCCGGGGTCGCGGCGTCGAGCACGTCGCGCATGGCAAGGGCGGGCGCCGGGTTGGGCACGATGGATGTCAGCGAAGGGCCCGTGCCCGGGAAGGGCACCGGGCCCATGGTCGCCGGCTGTCCTGGTGGGTCGATGTTGGCGGCGAGCGTCGGGTGATTCGCCGCTTCCACCGCGGGGCGCATGGCCCACCATGCCACGACGAGCGCCACCAGGGCGATCGCGCCAGCCCACGCGACCCGCGGCCTGCGGCGCGAGGTTCCGGTCACAGGCTCGTCCGGCGCCGAGATCACGGCTGGTTCTGCGAGCGCTGCCAGTGTGGCGGGCTCGGAGGTCGCGTCCGGGATCGGGTGCTGCGTCCATCCAACCGCGGCCTGCGGCCCCGTCGGTACCAGGCGAAGCGGAGGGCGCCCGGCGGGCAGCGCCACCACCACAGCGCGCGCGAGGGCCTCCTCCTCGCTCTCGAGCACGTCGAGCAAGGTCTGGGCGAACTGGGCCGCGCTCGGGCGGCGCAGCGGATCGGCGCGGAGCGCCCCCACGATCGCTGACGCGAGATCCTCGGGGCACGTGCTCGCATACATTTGCGGCGAGGTTGGCGGGTCCGCGCCTTTCACCGGGACCTTCCCCGTCAGCAGGCGAAACAGCAGGTGCCCCATCGAGTAGACGTCGCTCTTGTCGGTCCATCCAGTGTCTGCGCGGACCTCGGGCGCCGACCAGGCGAACTGGCCGATCCCGCCGTCTGGGATCGACACCCTGGCCTCGGGGGGTGTCAGATATCGCCGCTCGCCGGGAGGCACATCGTAGAAATTCTTGCCGAGATCGGCGCAGCCGAAGTCCAGCAGGGTCACCGCGCCGCGATCATCGATCAGCACGTTGTTCGCGTTGATGTCGCGGTGCAACACGCCGCGCGCGTGCACGACGGCGAGCACCTGGGCAAGTTTCACACCGACGGCGGCAACCTCATTGGACCGCAGGCAGGGCGGCGAGCACAGCCGTGCCGCGGGGCGGCCTGGCGCGTGCGCCATGGCGATGTACGGTGGCTTGGCTTCCGGTGCGTAATCGTAGAAGCGCGGCACCGCCGGATGATCGAAGGTCTTGAGTAGCTTCGCCTCACGCGTGAAACGGAGGGCGTCCGCGGGGTCTTTGGATCGAAGGAATTTCAGGATGACGTCGTGGCCCGCGCCCCTGTGCACCGCGAGAAATGCGTCTGCCTTGGCGCCGGTCCCGGCCAGTCCGATCAGCTCGTAGCGGCCATCGACCCGATTCGAGGGCGCGCCGTGGTCCGGGTGTGCCGCGCGAACTGCCGCGAGCGCGCGCCCCAGTTCGGCCGCGGTCTGCGTCCGGTCCTCCGGCTCGAGCGCCAGCGCGGCCGCCAGCACGAGCTCGAGGTCGTCCGGCGCGTCGCAACCGGGATGAGCCTCGCGCAGCGGCTGAAGCGGCTCCTCGGGCAGCTTGCCGGTCAGCAGGTGGTACAGCGTGGCGCCGAGCCCGAACACGTCGAACCTGGGGTTCGGCGCGACGAGGCCGGCCTCGAGCGGCAGATATCCCGGGGTGCCCAGCGCCTGGCCCATGGCGGTCGGATGCCGCGGAACGGCCCCTGTGGGGACCCTGTAGCTCGCGGTGCTGCGAACAATTCCAAAATCGATCAACTTCACCTGCAGTGGATCGGCGTCGGCGAGCATGATGTTCGCCGGCTTCACGTCCCGGTGGATCAGACCCTGGCGGTGGGCGGCGTCCAGGGCGTCCGCGATCTGGATCCCGATCGCTAAGGCCTGCCGCCACGGCACCGGCCCGGACTGGGCGAGGTGCTCGCAGAGGTCAGGGCCCTCGATCAACTCGAGGACGGTGTAAAGCTCCTCGCGGTCGCGGTCGTGGGCCAGGACCCGCACGATCGCGGGATGGTCCAGGCTCGCCAGGACCTCCGACTCCTGGGCGAAGCGGCGCTGGAGCTCCGGGTCACGCGAGCGCAGCAGCTTGACAGCGACGAGCCGGTGGAGTTGCCGGTCGCGCGCCCGCACGACCACCGCCCCGCCGCCGACGCCGACGCGGTCCAGGAGTTCGAAACGACCACCGAGACACCTGTTGGGCCCTTCGCCTTGCTGGTTCCTCAATTCCATGAGCGGCCTCCGTCTTCAACTGGCTTGTCACTTAAAGGAGAAGGACATGGAAGTACCTCACCGAACTTGCGCTGTGTGGTCGTGAGGGGGGTTGTACGTGACGCTCGTCGCCTCGTACTCCTGGACGACGACTGCACGCCGGTTGTTTGCGGCGATGGCCACGCCAACGTGGCAACCGGCGAGCAGTGCGACAAGGACGCGCCTGACGAAGTGTGCGGCGAGGGGCCCGAGGGGGGCAGCGAGGACGGCAGCAAAGCGCAGGCGGGTGAGCACGTCGCCGGTGGGGCGCGTGGTCAGGCGAACAACAGGACCTGTCCAAGAAGAGGAGGCGCAGGGTGAGCGCGGGCGCCGTGGAGGATTCGGGAGATGGCGTCGGCGTCGGAGACGACCTCGAGGACACGCATGCGGCCGCCGCATTTTCGGCAGCGGGTGATGTCGATGGCGAAGACGCGGGCGAGATGCGTCGTGGCCGCGGCGAGGAGCTGGGCGAGGAAGCGGGCGAGGAAGCGGGGAGGGCGAAGTCCAGCGCGAGCTGCGGCGGTGGCGACGGTGCGGCGGGCTTGGGGATGACGTGCTCGCGCAGGCGGTGGTGGCTGGCGAGCACGCCGTAGTAGCGGGTCATGTGGAAGCCGGGGCGGAACCAGGGGGCAGAGGCGGGCGAGGAACTGGTGGGCGTCCATGTCGGCGTGGGCGGTGCCGCTGCGCCAGGGCGCCTTGAAGGAGAGGCGGACGCGGCTGCCGGGGAGCGCCGTGACGGCGTCGTGGGCGAAGGGCGGGCGCAGGAGGTAGCGGCAGATTCGCTCGAGCTGTTTGCGGTCGCGGCCGCCGGCGGTGGTCGCGGCGTGGAGATTCATGCCGAAGGCGGAGAGGGTCATCGGCGGCGGCGCGGACTGTGAGCCGGGCGCGAGGTGCCGGCCGGCGAGCGAGAGCTGCAGGCAGGCGGCCAGCGCGGGGGCGAGGCCCTGGGTCGTCGTCGGCGGCGCGGATGACCTCGTGGACCTGCGCGAGCACGGCCATCATGCGCTCCGGCGTCGGCGGCGGCGCGGCCAGGAAGCGCAGCTCGCCGTCGCTCTGCTCCTCGTACGCGCCGTCGGTGGCCAGGCAATGCAGGTGAACGTAGAGGCCGAGGTCGCTGCGGAAGCGCTGCACGACCGTGAACATGCCCGCGTGCAAGGCCGCGACCGACGCCAGGCCGTGCTGCTGCTTCACGCGGTGCCGCATGTCCTGCATCACCGCCCGTGCCAGCCGCCCGGCGATGGCGGCCAGCAGCGGCGCGTCGTAGCTAAAGCCGCACCGCCATCGGGCCCGGGAGCATCGTCCGCGGCCTGTAGCGCCACTTGTCGCCTGTCCGGACGGA
>JBGAUO010000151.1:0-11222 GCA_044228605.1 Nannocystis sp.
ACCGCACCCACGGCCTGTGGTCGACCGGCGAGATCGGCGTGCTCCAGCGTGCCCAGGCCGCCCTCGGCGCCCCGCTCGGCGGCCTCGAGCGCGCACCCCTGCTCCCCGACGCCCTGCGGACGCAGGCCCTCGCCCTCACCAGCGACCCGGCCGCGATCCGCCTCCCCGGTGCCCTCGCCGCCGCCCTGCTCGTCGGCCTCACCGTCCTGCTCGCCCGCCGCCTCGGCGCCGCCCCTCGCTTCGCCCTCCTCGCCGGCGCCTTCGCCCTCGCGTTCCCACTCCTCCAGAGCCAGGCCCGCCTCGCCCTCGGCAACCCCATAGGTGAGCTCGTCGCCGCGACCGCCATCGTCCTCGGCGCCGCCGCCCTCACCCGCCAACACCGCGGCCACGCCCTCCTCCTCGGGCTCGCCACCCTCGCCACCCTCGCCCTCGGCCTCGTCAGCGCCGGCCTCCTCCTCGGCGTCCTGGTCCCGCTCCTCGTCATCACCCTCGCCTGGCCCCGCGCTCACGACCTGTCCCAAGCGCCAGCCCACCTGTCCCAAGCGCCAGCCTCCGTGGCCCCCCCGAACTGGCTCGCCGCGCTGCTCAGCGCCGCGCTGCTCGCCACCCTCGGCCTGACCCTCTACCTCGCCTACCACCAGGCCGAGGGCTGGATCCCCGCCCTCGCCGCCGCCCGCGACCTCCCCCTCGCCGAGCACCCCTACCACCGCAGCTTCACCGCCGGCCTGCAGGAGCTCAGCGATCAGCTGTTCCCCTGGCTCCCCCTCCTCGCGGTCGGCCTGCTGCACCCCGGCCGCGCCCGCTGGCCCGCGATGTGGTTGCTCGCCACCCTCGTCCTCGTCAGCGCCTGGTCGCTGCGCTACGGCAACACGCCGCTCCCGATCGTCGTCCCCGCCGCCCTCGTCTGCGCCGCCGCCGTCGAGCACCTGCTCGCGCCCACCACCCGCACCACCACCCGCCGCCTCGGCCTCGCGCTCGTGCTCGCCGGCGGCCTCATCCTCGCCAAGGACGCCCGCCGCACCCCCGGCCAGATCGGCGCCGTGTTTGTCCACGGCAAGGGCGAACACGCCTACCCCGCCAAGGAGCTCGGCGCCCCCGACCTCCTCGCCAACCTCGCCAACCTCGCCGCCCTCGCCATCCTCCTCGCCGCCCTCACCCGCCGCGCCAGCGCCCCACACAGCCGCATCGAGCAGCTGCAGAGCCGCCTCCCGACCTGGCTCCCGATCGCCATCCTCCTCGTCACCCTCGCCCATCAGGCCCTGCGTTACGGCCACGGCCTCCTCCCCCGCACCTCCGAGCTGCTCTCCCTGCACCGCCCGCTGACCCGCTGGGCCGCCTGGCGTGACACCGGCGCCCTCGTCTCGCCGCTCGCGGTGCACCGCATCAGCGACCCCGGCGTCGCCCTCTACGGCCCACCCGCCGAGGATCGCAGCGCCCCCGCCTCGCGCGAGGCCGTACTCACCTGGCTCAAGGGACAGGAAGGCGCCGCCGCCCTGGTCCGCCGCAGCGAGCTCGCCCCGCTGTTCGAGCAGGCCCGCGCCGGTCGCTGGCCCCTGCACGTCCTCGACGCCAGCCACCGCGACATCGTCCTGCTCGCCAACACCCTCCCGCCCGGCGCCATCGACGAGAACCCGATCCTCCGCGTCCTCCGCGACGCGCCGCCCGAGCTCGCCCACAGCACCCTGGTCCGCTTCGAGGACTTCGTCGAGGTCGTCGGCTGGCAGTGGCACGAGCCGGTGGTCCGCGGCCGCGAGACCACCCTCGAGGTCGCCCTGCGCGTCCTCCGACCCCTCCCCAGCGGCAGCAAGCTGTACCTCCGCCTCCAGCAGGGTCGCCTCTCGCGCGTCAACCCGATGCCGCACGAGCTCGCCGAGGGCCTCTACCCCTCCCAGCACTGGCGCGCCGGCGACTACATCCACCACCGCTTCACCGTCGCCGTCCCCATGCTCGAGGTCCTGCCTGGCGCCCACGAGGTCGTGCTCGGCATGCGCCGCACCGAATCGAGCAACTACAAGATCAGCTTCCCCACCACCGACGATCCCAGCCTCGGCGTCCACTTCCGCGGGGCCGAGCACGAGTTCGCCGAGCTCGGCCCCGTCCAGGTGTGGTGAGCGTGTTATAAGCTCGCCGTGGCGACCCCTGCGCCGAAGATCTACAGCGTCGCCGAGCTCGTCAACCGCGCCCATCGCTGCATCGAGCACAACTTCAACGGCGTCCACGTCGAGGGCGAGGTCACCAACCTCCGCATCGTCGCCAGCGGCCACGCCTACTTCACCCTCCGCGACCCCGACGCCCTCCTCCCGGTGGCGATGTGGCGCTCCGCCCTCGCCCGCATCCGCTTCAAGCTGCAAGACGGCCAGCGGATCCGCGTCTACGGCCGCCCCGGCATCTACGCCGCGCAGGGCAAGTTCCAGCTCTACGCCGAACGGGCCGAACCCGCCGGCCAGGGCGCCCTCCTCCTCCAGCTCGAGCAACTGCGGGCCCGCCTCGCCGCCGAGGGCCTGTTCGCCCGCGAACGCAAGCGACCCCTCCCCGCCTGGCCGCACGTCATCGGCGTCGTCACCTCAGCCACCGGCGCCGCGATCCACGACATCCTCAAGGTCGCCCGCCGCCGCTGCCCGGTCCGCATCCTCCTCGCCCCCGCCCAGGTCCAGGGCGACGACGCCCCCGCCAGCATCATCCGCGCCCTCACCCGCCTGCAGCGCATGCCCGGCGTCGAGGTCATCATCCTCGGCCGCGGCGGCGGAGCCAGCGAGGACCTCGGGGCCTTCAACGACGAGGCCGTCGCCCGGGCCGTCGCCGCCTGCATCGTCCCGGTCGTCTCCGCCGTCGGCCACGAGGTCGACACCACGATCTGCGACCACGTCGCCGACCTCCGCGCCGCCACCCCCTCTCACGCCGCCGAGCTCGTCGTCCCGGACCGCAACGCCAGCCTGTCCCAGCTCGCCCAGCTGCGGCGCCGCCTCGGCCTCGCCACGCACCGCCGCCTCCTCAACGAGCAGAGCCGCCGCGAGCGCGCCAGCCATCGCCTCCAACTGCTCGCCCGCCGCATCTTCCTCGCCCCGCGCCGCCGCCTCGCCGCCCTCGTCGCCCGCCTCGAGGCCCTCCACCCCCGCCGCCGCCTCGACGAGCGCCGCAAACAGCTCGCCGCCCTGCTCGCCCGCCTCCACCAACAACATCCGCGCCACCGCCTCGCCCTCGCCCGTCGCCGCCTCGCCGCCGCAAACCTCGCCCTCTCCCAGCAGCACCCGCGCCACCGCCTCGCCCTCGCTCGCCGACGCCTCGCCGACGCCAGCCTCGCCCTCTCCCAGCGCGGGCCCCAGCTCGCCGCCCCCGCGCGCCTCCGCCTCGCCGCGGCCGCCAGCGCCCTGCACGCCCTCAGCCCCCTGGCCGTGCTCGCCCGCGGCTTCGCCGTGGTGCAGGACGCGCACGGCCAGGTCCTACGCGACGCCGCGCACACCACCCCTGGCGACGAGCTCGACATTCGCCTCGCCCACGGCTCGCTGCGGACCCGTGTCCTGACCAAGGGTCCATGATCCCAAACCCCGACCGATCATTCGCGTAATACCAGGCTTGAATGCCCCTCCCGGCGCCATATACTCGCCAGCGATGGACCGGGTGACTCGCCGCTGGTTTGCGGCGCTGCGACTGCTGCTCGTGGCAGTGAGCGTGTGCCTCCTCGGCGCCACGTCCTTCGCCGAGCGTCATGACCCCCGCCTCGCGGTCGACTCCCCGCAGGCCCACGCCGAGTCCGTCGACGTCCCGGCACCCGGCCCCGCCGTCGTCGAGGAGTCCGACGAGGACCCGCGCAGCGCCGAGGACGACGACCTCGCCCACGCCCCGCGCCCCGGCCTCGCCCTCCCCGCCAGCGCGACCACCCGCGTGATCACGATCCGCGGCCCGCCCGCCCCGCCAAACCACCTTCAATGGCAGCCCCGCAGCTCGCGCGGCCCGCCGGCGTAGCTCGAGAGGACCCGCGTATCACCTGTCTCTTGAGACAGGAATGTCCCCTTCGCCCTACGCCCACAAGACCACCATGAATCACCCCAAAGTCCCCAAGGACGGCCTCGCCGGGTTCACCGAGAACCTCCGCGCCGACCTCATCTCCGGCTTCCTCGTCTTCCTGATCGCCCTCCCCCTGTGCATCGGCATCTCGATGGCCAGCGGCTTCGGACCGGTCGCCGGCCTGTTCACCGCGATCATCGGCGGCGTCGTCGTCAGCTTCTTCTCCGGCGCCCCGATCACGATCAAGGGCCCGGCCGCCGGCCTCATCCCGATCGCCTACGGCTGCATCGAGGCCCTGCGCGCCGACCCCACCATCAACAACCCCTACCAGGCCGCCCTCGCCGTCGTCGTCCTGGCCGGCCTCCTTCAGATCGCCTTCGGCCTGGCCCGCGCCGGCAAGCTCACCGACTTCTTCCCGACCGCCGCCGTGCACGGCATGCTCGCCGCGATCGGCATCCTGATCATCTCCAAGGAGCTGCACGCCGCCCTCGGCGTCACGCCGACGGCCAACAACGCCGTCGGCCGCATCCTCGAGATCCCCCACAGCTTCACCCACATGAACCCCGAGATCGCCCTCATCGGCGCCCTCAGCCTGCTGATCCTCGTCGTCATGCCGCGGATCAAACACAACCTCGCCCGCCGTATCCCCGCCCCGCTGCTCGTGCTCGCCGCGGCGATCCCCCTCGGCATGTACTTCGACCTCGAGCACCCCCACACCTACCGACTCTTCGACGGCGAATTCCCGATCGGCCCCGACCAGCTCATCACCCTCCCGGACAACGTCCTCGACGCCGTCACCTTCCCCGACTTCACCCACGTCCTCAGCAGCGTCTCGATCCAGTACATCATCCTCTTCGCCCTCATCGGCAGCATCGAGTCGCTCGCCAGCGCCAAGGCCATCGACACCCTCGACCCCTTCAAGCGCAAGAGCAACTTCAACAAGGACCTGCTCGCCATCGGCATCGGCAACACCGCCGCCGGCCTGGTCGGCGGCCTGCCGATGATCTCCGAGATCGTCCGCAGCAGCGCCAACGTCAACAACGGCGGCAAGACCCGCTGGGCCAACCTGTGGCACGGCGTCTTCCTCCTCGGCATCCTGGCCCTCGTCCCCGGCATCCTCCACTACATCCCGCGCGCGGCCCTCGGCGCCATGCTCGTGTTCACCGGCGCTCGCCTCGCCGCCCCCCGGGAGTTCGCCCACATGCTGCATGTCGGCAAGGCGCAGCTCGTGATCTTCATGGTCACGATCCTCGTCACCGTCGTCGAGGACCTCCTGTGGGGCATCATCGCCGGCATCCTCATCAAGATGGTCATCCACGTCGTCCGCGGCGCCCCGGTCTCGGCCCTCTTCAAGCCCGCCGTGGTCCGCCACGACGAGGGTGACCACGTCCGCCTCGAGGTCCAGAAGGCCGCCATCTTCAGCAACTACCTCGGCATCAAGAGCCGCATCCTCGCCGTCCCCGCCCATCAGGGCGTCATCGTCGATTTCTCCGGCGCCCGCCTCGTCGACCACAGCGTCATGCAGTACATGCAGGAGCTCCAGGCCGACTTCACCAGTGCGGGCCGCAGCTTCAAGATCACCGGCCTGGAGCGCCACGTCCCCTACTCGGACTACCCCACCGCGGCCCGCCGCCTCCCGACCTGAGCCGATCCCCGCCCACCATCGTGGCCTCCGCACCTGCGGTCTGCGCCACCACCATCCACGACCGGCCCGGACGCCTCAGGCGCCCGGGCCGCCGCAATTTTGCCCTCCGACCCCGTCCACGCGGCGGCTCGGCGGCTGGTGCTCCATGGCCCCACAACGCCCCCTAGCCGGCGTTCTGCATAAAATTTGCCGCGTCCCGCGATCTAGTGGTTGCGCCCCACGTGCCCCACCGCCTACCGTGAGATCCTCCAGCGTGATGTGAAAATCGCGCCATCCAACCCAGGTCGAGGAGAACAGGCATGCACGACAAGGCAGCTCGAACCATCCGAACCTCCAGCGTGCAGCGGCTTGCACGTCTCTCGCTGGCCCTCGGCGCCCTCCTCGGCCTCGCCTGCGACCCCGTGGAACCCCTTCGCCTCGACCCGGGCCCCGAGCCCGTCCAGGCCATGCACTTCGAGCCCAACGCCGCCGCCCTCCAGTCCATCACGGTCCCCCAGCAACCCAATCCCACGCAGACCGCCGACGCCCCGCTCGGCGAGGTCTTCTGGACCGCCCACGAGCCCAAATCCCCGCAGCAACAGGCCGCCGAGTGGGGCCTCCAATTCAGCGACCTCCTCGCCCTGAACCCCGAGATCGCCGACGACCCCGTGCTCGCCGAGGGCACCCGCCTCAAGGTCTACCAGCACGACCCCGAGAACCCCCCGCAGTCGATCGGCTCGCCCAACCGCGGCAGGCTGCGCAACGCCATGCCCCTCCCCGAGGGTGAAGCCTGGCGCCTGCGCCCCGTCCGTCGCCGGGCCTGGGGCACACACACCACCGTCACCGCCCTCGTCGAGGCCTTCGAGTCCTACGGCGAGCACTTCCCCGACGGCCCCAAGATCCGCGTCGGCGAGCTCGCCAAGCGCACCGGCGGCCGCATCTCCCCCCACGCCTCCCACCGCTCTGGCCGCGACGTCGACATCGGCTACGTCTTCCGCGGCGATGACGACGGCGAGGACCGCTGGCGCTTCATGCACGAGCGCAACTTCGACGCCGAGAAGAACTGGTACCTCATCCAGGAGATCCTCGCGTCCGGCAAGGTCCAGACCATCTACATCAGTAAGAAGCTGCAGAAGCTGCTCCACGCCGAGGCCGCCAAGACCCTCCCCCCCGAGCAGCTCGCCGCCCTGTTCGAGTACCCGCGCACCGAACAGAGCCCGCACGCGACCCTCCAGCACTGGAAGGGCCACCACAACCACATGCACGTCCGCTTCGAGTGCGAGCCCGGCAACCGCCGCTGCCGCTCGCGCGGCCGTTGACCCACCTGTCCCCGCGGACAGCTCCGACCGACCCCTTGCCCGAGCCTCCCGGCCCGGGCATCGTCGCGTCGCCATGTCCACCCCGCTCATCGACCTCCGCGACCAGGTAGCGATCATCACCGGCTCGAGCCGCGGCATCGGTCGCGCCATCGCCGAGACCCTCGCCCGCGCGGGCGCCCGCGTCGTCGTCTCCAGCCGCAAGCGCGAGGCCTGCGAGGAGGTCGCCGACGGCATCCGTCAGGCCGGCGGCGAGGCCCTCGTCATCCCCTGCAACATCTCGGACAAGGCCCAGGTCGAACACCTCGTCGACCACACCCTGCACACCTGGGGCCGCGTCGACACCCTGGTCTGCAACGCGGCCAGCAACCCCTATTTCGGCCCGATGGCCCAGCTCCCCGACGAGGTCTTCACCAAGATCATGCACAACAACGTGCTCGCCAACCTCTGGCTGGCACGCCGCGTCACCGCCAGCATGCAGGCGCGCCGGGACGGCAGCATCATCGTCGTCTCGAGCATCGGCGGCCTGCGCGGCGACGCCTTCCTCGGGGCCTACAACATCTCCAAGGCCGCCGACATGCAGCTGGTCCGCAACCTCGCCGTCGAGCTCGGCCCCGCCAACATCCGCGTCAATGGCATCGCCCCCGGCCTCATCAAGACCGACTTCGCCAGGGCCCTGTGGGACAACCCCACCCTGCTCGCCCGCATCGAACACGCCACCCCGCTGGCCCGCATCGGCCTCCCGGAGGACGTCGCGGGCCTCGCGGCGTTCCTCGCCTCGAGCGGCGCCCGCTTCCTTACCGGCCAGGTCATCGTCGTCGACGGCGGCCTCACCACCGCCGCCGCCTGGTGAGCCCAGGCATCACAGGCCCACGCTGCTGCACGTGCAGCCGCTCATCCCCTCCGCACACGCAGCCGGCGCCGCCGGGTTGCTGGCCGCATAGTCGATCGCAATCCGCCGCGCCGCCGCCTGCTGGTGCGCATCGGCGCGGGTCCAGATCGCCGCCCCTTCCTCCCCGCCGGCGATCGCCGCGGCGTCCGCATTGGTCAGGAACGGCAAGAGCAGCGCCCCCGGACCCTCCTTCGCCGGCGGTGTGATCCCCGGCGCATGCGGCCCCGTGAACACGCAGGCCCCCGGATCGAACTCTCCAAACACATCCGACGGGCACGCCGCCCCCGCAACCCCCGTGTAGTACAGCGCCAGCGCCACCTCGCAACCCTCACCCGCGCAGCGGTTGGCCCACTTGAACGCAAACGCGTTGACGTCGAGGCACGGGTGCACACACGCCGATACTGACACCGCCAGCTTGTCGCCCGGCTTCACCGCATCGCTGACGCAGAACATGCCGCGGAAGAACGGCACCGTCACACCCGAGAGATCACCCTCCTCCATCGCGGTGCAGCTCTCGGGCCCGTCGCACGCCACCGGCTCCGAGGTCGTCGGCTCCACGGTGGTCGTCAACACGCCGCCGGTCGGCATCTCGCCGCTGCCACTCCCCGAACTCCCGCCCGAACTCGTCGTGACCGCCGTCGTCCCCTCCGACGCCGGCTCACCCGTCGTCGCCCCGTCGTCCTTCGTACAGCCCGCGACCAGCACCAACCCGACCGCGAGAAACCACCGCTGCGCAACGATCATGGGCCCCAGTGTAACTGCCCCGCCCGGCCCCTCCGCCGGGCCACGTCTGGCGCTGTGCCGGGTTCCGCCGGCCCCACCTTGCCCATCCAACGCTCCCGTGCGAGCGTCGCGCGATGCCAAGCCTTCGCATGTGGTCTCGCGCACTGCGGGTGATCCCACGGGTCAGCAAGGACGAGTGGGACCGCCTCGACATCGTCAGCCGCTGGCTCATCGCCACCCGCGCCGCCGTGTTCGTCATGACCGCCGTGTCCGCCGGCATCGGCGGCCTGCTCGCGCTGCGCGACGGCGTCTTCTCCGGCCCGCGATTCCTCGCCTGCCTGCTCGGGCTCGTGTTCGCCCACGCCACCAACAACCTCCTCAACGACCTCACCGACCACCTCAAGGGCGTCGACAAGGACAACTACTTCCGCGCCCAGTACGGCCCCCAGCCGCTCGAGCACGGCCTCCTCAGCATCGCCCAGGTCCTCCGTTACGCCGCCTTCTCCGGCGCCGTCGCCCTCGCCGCCGGCATCTACCTGGTCTGCGAGACCGGCACCATCACCCTCAGTCTGCTCGCCGCCGGGATCTTCTTTGTCCTCTTCTACACCTGGCCGCTCAAGTACATCGGCCTCGGCGAACCCTCCGTCCTGCTCGTCTGGGGTCCGCTCATGGTCGGTGGCACCTACTACGTGGTCAGCGGCGGCCACTACGACCCCAGCGTCACCTGGATCTCGCTGGCCTACGCTTTTGGCCCCACAGCGGTGCTGTTCGGCAAACACACCGACAAGCTCGAGGCCGACCGAGCCAAGCGGATCCGCACCCTCCCGGTCCTGCTCGGTGAGCCCCTCTCGCGTCTCTGTGTCATCGCCATGCTGGTCGTCCAGCTCGGTCTCACCCTCACCCTGGTCGCCCGCGGCGAACTCGGCTGGCCGCTGCTCCTGGTCCTGCTGTCGCTCCCCAGCCTGCGCGACACCACCCGCGTGTTCCTGCGGCCGCGCCCGAAGACGCGTCCCGAGCACTTCCCCGCCCACATCTGGCCGACCTACCTGGTGGCCTACGCGTTCCGACACAACCGCGTGTTCGGCCTGCTCTTCATCGTCGGCCTGCTCGCGTCGCTCGTGCTCGCGCGCTGACATGCAAAGAGGCGATCGACTCGCGTCGATCGCCTCCAGTCGCGCCCTCGAGAATCAGGGGTTCGGCCGGCGCCGCGGGTGCCGCTGCCGGTGCAGGCGCGGCGGGTGCGGGTGCGGGCGCGGCGGGTGCGGGTGCGGGCGCCGGCGCTGCGGAGCCGGTGCTCGGGGTGCAGATTGGCGCCACGCTGGCGTCCTCTTGCACCTTGTTGGCGACCTGATAGCAGCCCCACACGACCTCGAGCTCGCGGCATGAGCCGGGATTGAGCTCGATGAACTTCGCCGCCTTGGCTCGCGCCTCCGGTGTCGGTCCGATACCCGGCTCGACCCACACCAACTGCAAGCGCCCGAGGATCTCCTTGGTCAAGCCCACATTGATGCTCTCGCGGGCCGCGGCGCTATCCACACACTGGTTGTAATCGACGATGTTCTGCATCACGCAGACGTTGCCCTGGGTCAGGACATACCCGGTTTCACACCCTCCGGGAGCGCTCGATCCCTGGTTCTTGCAAGCAGTGGCGCTGAGGGCGGTGGTGGCGAGGGCGAGGGCGGCGAGAGTACGGAACATTGGGGGGCCTCAATCCTGGTTCGAGAGCCATCTTATGCCACAGCCACCGCGCTAGGGCACGAAAATCACCATTCTCGCGCTACCCCAGCCTAAACGACGTTATGGCCGCTCCGTCGCGGGCCGGAGGCTTCGTCGTCGGCCACCCGCTCGTCGCCCCTGGGTTCCACGCCGGAGCCCGAGCTGTCCCATGGAGCACCCTGGCCCACATCACAAAGCCCACGTCCGCCCGGCGTCCGCATCACACAAACCTGGCCTGCGTAATCTGTCTCATGGGACATACCGCTCTCCGACAGCGCCCTCCGGCTGCCCTGGCGAGGACATGCTTGCGCTCGCATCGGACCGCGCCACGCACGATCGCCACACGGCGGGGGTTTGCCGCGGTGTTAGTATCTTGCCTGGCCGTGTTCTTGTGAGACCCGGCACAACTTCGTCATTCCAAGGATGAGGATCGTGAATCTTCAAGCTCTCGGTCGGCCCGGGGATCGCCGCGCCTATCCCCGCGTCACGTGCACGCTGTCCTGCGCTGTCGCCGGACTCGGTGAGGGTCGTGTCCTCAACGTGTCTGACGGCGGCGCCTTCGTCGCCCTGCCCGAGACCCAGGTCCACCCTCCGCGCCAGATCCACCTGCGCCTCGCCATGAGCGACCCGCCGCTCGAGATGCCCGCCGAGGTCGTCCGCGTCACCACCCTCGCGCCCACCGGCATCGGCCTCGCGATCCAGTGGAAAGGCATGCAGGACTCTGCCAGCGAGCAGATCCACCGATTTGTGCTCGCCCGGCTCCTCGCCGAGATCGCCGAGATCATGGAGGGCGATCCGCGCCCCGTCGATCCGCGCAACGTGCAGCTGGTCCACTCCGCCGAGGCCGTCGCCAGCGCCGAGCCCGCGGCGAAGAAGCACGAGATCGTGCCCCGCGCGATCATCACCGTTCCGATCGACATCCCGCGCTTCAAGGGTCATCAGGAAG
>JBGAUO010000152.1:0-11182 GCA_044228605.1 Nannocystis sp.
GGTCGCTACGGCGAGGGGGGTCGCGGGGAGGGCGGGGATGATGTGGAGATCGACGGCGACGGCGAGCGTGTCCGTGCGCCATGCGCCGACGATATCGGCGGAGAGGGCGTGAAACTCGCTGCGGAGGGCAGGGCGAAGCTCGACGAGGCTGTGGGCAGCTTCGTCGATAATCTCGAGGCCCCCGTCGTGGCATTCGACCCGCGCCTGGCCGTTGTAGAACGGCTCGACGGCGGCGAAGCGGCGGGCGTAGGCGGGCTGGCCGTGGCGGTCGACGTGCATCCATCCGGCCGCATCGCGGGCGCGGGCGAAGCCCTTGTGGAAGACGTCGAGGTCGAGGAACCAGTGGTCGTGGAGCGGCTGGCCGTGAGGGTCGATGTGGGTCGAATGACCGTCGGAGCGCTGCACGACGGCGGAGCCGTCGCGGTAATCGCCGGCGTAGCGCCAGCGCTCGTGATAGGCGGGTTGGCCCTCGGGGGTGATGTGGTGATATTCGCCGGTGGTGCTGCGGACCGGGCAGCGGCCATTCTGAAAATTGCCGCACCAGGCGTATCGCTCGGGGTAGAGGTCGTGGCCGTCGACGGCGATATGGTGCCATCCGTCGCTTGCGGTGACCGCAGCGCGGCCCTCGTAGTAGCCGAAGGTGCGGATGAAGCGGCGCGTATAGGCCGGGGTGCCGTCCTCGCGGATGTGCCAGGCATCGCCGGCGCGGCGCACGGGGGCGAGGCCGGGGGCGTGGAACTTGAGCACCTCATCGAAGCGGTCGGCGTAGAGCGGACGGCCGACGAGGAGATGATGGGTGTTGTCCGCGGCGATCGAGGTCTCGGACCAGCGGGTCATGGGGCCTCCACGGGCTTGCGCATGTTGCAGCCGAGACAGAGGGAATGGTTGCGGTAGCTGGTGCGGAGGCGGTCGTAGGATTCACCGCGCCAGATCTGCATGAGGGACTTGTCGTGGAGGTCGCCGAACTCGCCGAGGGTGCGGCGCTGGGCGTCGGGGGCGCAGCAGGGGTCGAAGCGGCCCGTGGCGCTGACCCAGGCCTCCTGCCCGAGGAAGGGGCAGGCGCCGCCCGGGGCGATGTCGTCGCGGGTCTCGGGGTCGAGCGGGAAGATGTTGTCGAGCTGAATGCGGGTACCGGCGGCGACGGCCCGCGCGGCGGCGACGGCCTGGTTCCAGCGGGCGATCGCTTCGGGGCTGCGGCGCATGGAGAGGTCCTTGATTGCGTCGAAGTGGGCCCAGAGGTGGTGGCCCTTGACGCGGTCGACGCCGAGCTCGAGCGCGAGGCGGACAATGTCGGCGAGCTCGTCGACGTTGCTCTCGAGGAAGGTGAGCTGGAAGGTGACGCGGCAGCGGTTGCCGCCAGCGGCCGCGTGGGCGTCGCGGACGGCGATGAATTCGCGGGCGTTGGCGAGGACCTTGTCCCACTGGGTGCCCGGCATGATCTGCTCGTGGGTGCGGGCGGTGGCGCCGTTCCAGGAGATCTTGACGTCGGAGGTGACGGGGACGATGCGCTCTGCCCAGGCGTGGGCGCCGAGGCGAGGGAAGGTGCCGTTGGTAGTCAGGTTGAGTTTGACGCCGTGGCTGCGGCAGAGTTCGAGGATATCCTCGAAATGATCGTAGAGCAGGGGCTCGCCCATGGTGGAGGGGATCATCTCGCGCATGCCGTTGGCGGCCGCCTCGGTGAAGATCCGGCGCAGCAGTTCGATCGGCATGAGGCGTCGCGGCTTGCCGGCCTCCTTGCGACGGATCTGCAGCAGGCTGTGCTCGGAGTGCTCCTCGCACATGATGCAGCGCAGGTTGCAGGTGTCGGGGTTGGTGTCGAAAGTGACGCGCCAGGGGCCGGGGCGAGCCGGGACACGTGCGGAATCGCGGCGGGCGAGGACCTGCTGATAGAGGGCCTCGATGGCGGTGACGTGAGTCTGGACGTCGGGGATGTCGCCGGCGGGGTTATCGATGTAGCCGCGGGCGCCGAGGCGAGCGGCGAGGGCGGGGTCATCGACGAGGCGCTGCATTTGGACGGCGAGGCCGGCGGGATCACGGTGTGGGTAGAGGAGGCCGTTGATCTCGTGATGGACGTATTCGGCCATGCCGCCGGCGTCGGCGGTGACCACGGGGACACGGGCCTGCTGGGCCTCGTGGATGACGAGGGGGGAGTTCTCGACCCAGATCGAGGGGACGACGATCGCATCGACGTGATCGAAGACGTCGGTGACGATCTCCTGGTTTCGGTACTCGGGCAACCATTCGATGCGGCTGCCGGCGTTGTTGGGGAGGCGGTCGGCGATGGCCCGCAGGGCGGCGGTCTCCTGGCCGCGCGGGCGGCCCCATATGCGCAGGCGGGTGTCGCCGTGCAGGCGGCCGAATGCGTCGATGAGCTGGTGGATGCCCTTGGCGGGGATGTGGGTGCCGATGTAGCCGAAGGTGAAGGGCTCGTGCGGGCGGCGGCGGCGGCCGACGAGGCGGGTGCGGTCGAAGCCGTAATCGAGGTAGACGAGCTTGCGGGCAGGGAGGCCGAACTCGTCGCGGTAGCGACGCTCGAGGTAGCGGGCTGGGGCGATGAAGAGGTCGATGTGCTCGACCATGGCGCGCATGTGCTGCATGCGGCGGGCGACCCAGTCGGTCCAGTGGGCGAGGTCTCGCTCGTGCTCGTCGTCGGCGCCGGAGAAGTAGCGGGCGTAGCAACGCTCGGCGCACTTGCGATCGTCCTGGCCGTCACAAGCGGACCACAGGTTGTTCGGGTCCTCGGGGTGCATCTGCATGAACTGGCCGCGGGGGCACATGACCCAGTAGTCGTGCAGGGTGTAGATAATCGGGATCTCGCGGCGAGCAGCCTCGAGGACCAGCGAGGTCGAGAGGTGATTGAGGTGGCCGATGTGCACGATGTCCGGGTGCACCTGGTCGAGCAGCGCGGCAAAAGCCTGGTCGACGCCGGGGTTGCGGTAGCGATCGCGGCTGCGGGCGGCGTTGACGAGGCGCAGGTGGATGCGGGCGTCGTCGGGGTCGCGCTCGTCGCGGGTGGTGTCGTCCGGGGCGAAGGGATCTTCCTCGCGCGTGAAGACGTGGACCTCGTGGCGCTCGGCGAGGCCGTGGCACAGGGTCTGGGTGTAGACCTCCGAGCCGGCGTTGTAGCGCATCGGGTAGCCGTGGATAACCTGGACGATCTTCATGTTGCACCGCCGATCTCGGCGCGAACCGCTGCGATGAAGCGGGTGAGGCCATCGCGCAGGGAGATGCGTGGTGACCAGTCGAGCAGTTGGTGGGCGCGCTCCGGGGAGCCGTGGAATTGGGCGACGTCGTAGCTGCGGGGTGGTGCGTGGGTGATGGGGGCGTGGGTGCCCGCGAGCTCGACAGTGAGGGCGGCGAGCTGGCCGAGGGTTGTCGGGGTGCCGGTCAGGAAATGGATCGGAGGCGGTGGTGGCTGGCCGTTCTCGAGGTGGCGGGCGAGCATGGCGATGCCGCGGGCGGTGTCGTCGACGTGGGTGAAGTCGAAGGTGTGCTCGGCGCCGTCGACCCGGAGCGGCTGGCCGTGGACGGCGGCGCGGACGAAGGCCGGGACGACGCGATCGTGGTGGTCGGCGGGGCTGCCGTAGGCGTTGGAGAGGCGGACGATGGCGCCGCGTAGGCCCTGGTCGCGGGCGGCAAGCAGCATGCGCTCGCCGGCGACCTTGGTATGGCCATAGATGTTGATCGGGTCGAGGGGAGTGTCCTCGGTGGCGGGGAGCTGCCGAGGCTGGCCGTAGACCTCGCGGCTGCTGGCGAAGATCAGCCAGGGGCGATGCGGGGCTGCGAGGGCGGCATCGAGGAGGTTGCGCGTGCCGTCGATGTTGGTGGCCCGGCATAACTCCGGGTCACGTTCGCCCCAGATGACCCGGGAGACGGCAGCGAGGTGGACGATGCCGGTGCACTCGAGTGCTGCAGTGCGGACCGCCTGGGCATCGCGTACGTCGACGCGGGAGTGCGGATCGGGATCGCGCAGGTCGAGGGAGAGGACGCGATGGCCATGGGCTCGCAAGGTCGTGGCGAGGGCGCTGCCGACGAGACCGGCGCTGCCGGTGATGAGGACGGTGGGTTCCAAGGGACTCCTGGCGAGAGGGGGATGCTACCTCTCTGAAGGGCCAGTCCCGCGAGGAGAGGAGAACGGCTCACGGGGCCTTGAGGCGCGAGACGCGCTCTATCGACCGCACGCACTTGCGTCCCGCGCCACGGCGACACCCCGACCGCCGCCCAAATGCTCTGGATCCTGCTCGAGCGCCGGCGTCAGTTACAGGCTCTGAAAGCAGTATAGGGCGTAGGGTGAAGCACAGTCGCTGGGTTGGTCAAATCCGACCGCCATGGTCCACTCGGCCGTTTTGCGATCGCTGTAGCCATAGTAACCGGTCTTCAGGATCGAACTGGTGGACCAGTCGTCGCAATGCTCCGAGTCTGGCACTGCGGTGCCATCTGGGCGGGTCCCGGTCCACACTCCTCCTTGGTAGGTCTCGCTCATTTCTGTCACCTCAAGCGGGTTCTCCAGTTGTCCCGCCAGCAGCGCCGACCACGAAGTGGCCAGTACCAGGCCGTTCGCCATGACCAGCTGCCCGCGCCCCCGCGTGAATCGGTCGCGTGCGTCGGTCGTGCTGTCGCTCAGCCATGCCCGGTACTGCAAGCCGTCCGGCCACCCGCGGTCTTCGGCAAGGTTCGCACACAGGGCGTCCGCCAACTTCAGGCTCCCTACCGCAACCCCGTTGTACAGCGCGCTCGTCACGAACACCCGGCGGTCAAGCGCACAGGTCTCGCTGCAGCCGTCGTCCGGGTCCAGATTGTTGTCGTCGCACTCCTCCGGCTCGGGGCCGAACGCCTCCAGTACCCCGTTGCCGCACTCCGCCATCGGCTCGCCCGTGCTGCTCTCGGTGACTTCGGTGTCCCCGGTTGAATCGGTGGTGCCGTCGTTTCCCGAGTCCGTACCCATCGTCGCCGAGCTCGCCACTGGTGTGTCGCCGCTACTTTCGGACGAGGTGGCGTCATCGGTTGCACTGGAGATCTCGGCGGTCGCCGTCCCGCTCGTATCCTGCGCCTCGACATAACCTCCCACCCGCTGTGCGCCGCAGGCAGAGGGCAACGCGAGCAGCGCGATGGTGCAGTATGTCCGCGCAATCATGAACAGATACCTTCAGCCACGATGCAACAGGCTTTCGATCGTACTCATATTTCGAGGCAGTAGAGGTGAAAGACGCTCTTGTCGCATTGCCAATGGAAAACACCGGTCCACCACTGCCCTGTCTTCCAGGCCATCGCATCAGGAGAGCCGATCGGCACGGCGCTGAAGCCGGTGCGGCCCGTGAACGCGGGCCCTGCGCTGGTCCAGCCCTGACAGTGTTGATCGGGGCTGAAGCGGAGACCGCCCGGTGCCGTGTTGGTCGCCACGTATTCCTTGTAGAGCGTACTTCCGTGCTCAGTGACCATGATCCCTTCTCCGAGCGGCCCAGCCTCGATCAGCGCTGCGAAATTGTTCGCAAACTTCGTGCCCGTGACGAGCACGTACGGGAATGATGCCACGACGTTCTGGAAGCGATCCTTGGCGTCGACGTCCGCGGTGCTCAGATACGCATGAAAGCGCTCTGGCTCGGCCAGCCCGGCGAACTTCGCCGCGGCCTGGCACTTCAAGTCGGCTCCGAAGAGCCCACCCATCGCCCCGGTGAAGCTCTCCTTCGTCACGAAGCCTCGAAGCTGCTGCGCCTTACAGCTCGTGTCGCAAAGGATCCCCTGGTCGTCGCCCTTCTGACCGCCGTTCTCGAGGCCGAGGTCACAGGTCTCGAACTCCGGTTGAAGCTTGTGATCACCGCATCGGGCTCCGGGAGCACAGCCCTCCCCACAGAGACTCCCGTACGCGTCGCTGTTCCCTGCCCCTTCATCGCACAACTCCCAGCCCACGAACAGTTTTCCGTCCCCACAGACATTGAGAGTACAGTCGGCCTTGCAGAATCGAGTATCTGCATTGCCATCGAGCCCGTCGTCGCACTCCTCCCCGTCATTCAGGGCACCATTGCCGCATTCGGGGCCGGCAGCCGTCGTGCCCATCGCGTCGCTGTCCGTCTCCGGACCGTCGGACGTACTTGACGTTGTCATCGGCCCATCGTCGCCCAGCGAGGTCGTCGAATCACCCTGCGTTGTGGTCGGGGTGTCCGGCGCGGTGGTCAGGACATCCGGCGTCGTCGATGTCCCGGTCGTGCCATCCTCGTGCCCAACGGGTTGCTCCGGGTCCGTGCAGCTCAGCGATCCGCACAGGAGGAGCAGGCGGATGAACGGGAGTCGGCGCGGCGCGAGCTTGGACATGGCGGTCTCCGAGGGTTCAGGGTCTACAAGCTCTGCATGCAGTAGAGGGCGAAGTCCGCCGCGCAGCCGCCCGGCATGTTCTCATCAGTCCACGCGCCCGTCGTGTAGCTAGCATCGCCGTAGACACCCTCCGAAAGAACAGAGGCGCTGGTCCAGTCGTCGCAGTGCTTCGATCCTGGCACTGCCGTGCCGTCGGGGCGGGTTCCGGTCCACACTCCCCCGTCGTAGGTCTCGCTCTTCTCCGTCACCTGGAGCGGGTTCTCGAGTTGCCCGGCCAGCAACGCCGACCACGACGCCGCGAACACCAGGCCGTTGGCCATCACGAGCCGGCCCCGTCCTCGCTTGAACCGGTCGCGTGCGTCGGTCGTGCTGTCGCTGAGCCATGCCCGGTACTTCAAGCCGTCTGGCCAGCCCTGATCGTCGGCAAGGTTCGCGCACCGGGCATCCGCGGACTTCAGCCCGCCGATCGCCTCGCCGTCGTACAACACGCTTGTCACGAATACCCGGCGGTCGAGCGCACAGGTCTCGCTGCAGCCGTCTTCCGGATCCAGGTTGTTGTCGTCGCACTCCTCCGGCTCGGGGCCGAACGCCTCCAGGACCCCGTTGCCGCACTCGGCCATCGGCTCCCCGGTGCTGCTCTCCGTCGTTTCTGTGCTCCCGGATGAAACGCTGGTGCTATCGGTCCCTGCGCTCGTGCCTGTCGTCTCCGAGTTCGTTCCCGTCGTCTCGCCGCTGCCCCCGGACGAGGTGGTGGTGTCGCCCGAGCTGGAACTCCCCACGGTCCCCGTCTCGCTCGTCTCGCTCGAGCTCATCGAGCAGTCCTCGAGCTCATCGACGTAACCGGCCACACGCTGCACGCCACACGCTGGGCTCAGCGCGAGCAGCACGATGATGCAGTGCGGCCGCATGAGCATGATCAAAAGGCCCCCGCGATCGTGAGGCCGACTCGATTGTGCCGGAGATCGAATCCGAGTTGGGTCCGTCGGCGTTGCGTCCCACCGCGGACCAGCAAGGCCGTCCCGGCCGACACCAGCGCCGCGCCGGTCAACCCCAGCGCGATCATGGCCCCTCGCTCACGGCGAACATCCGCCAGCAGCTCGCTCATGCGGATGCGGTCGCTCGAGGTGCAGGCTCGCTGCGCCAAGTCGGCATGCAGAGCATCGGCGGCGGCGATGTCCCGCCGGAAGTTGGACGCGACCCCACCGAGCACGCCCAGAGCCACAAGGCCGAGCGGGAGCATCACGCTACCGGCGATCAGTTGCTTGCGTGCGAGCGTGTGGCTCACAGGTGCGGGCGGTGGCGCAACGGCAGCGGAAGCAGGCACCGGCCCGGGCGGCTCGGCGGCTCGAGTGACCACGGGGGCTGGCGCCGGTACTACCACCGGGACCGCGGCCGGCACCGGTGCCGCGCAAACTTCCGGGCCGAAGGCGGCGAGCTGCTTCGTCACCTCCTCGTGGCGTGCGCGAGCGCTGCGAGTCTCGAGCATGTTCGGGTCCTCGGGCCACGCGACCGTCAGCGCCTCTGCATGATCCTTCAGAAGGGCCTGCAGACGACACAGCGGCGCTGCGTCGCCGGTCTCGGCGTGGAGCGCGAGGAGGGTCGAGCGCATCGAGCCAAGCAACTGCTCGCGGCCGGCCCGATCACGCCGGGCGTTGGGCATCGATTGATACGCCGCGAAGAACTCATCGACCGCGGGAGCGAGCTGGCCCGCGTCGTAGAATTGCATGGCCTTCGCGTTGAGCTCGGCGGCTTCCGGAGACAGGTTGCTCGGCGCAGGAGCGAGGACAAGGTGCAGGGCGAGGAGGTGCAGTATCGGTGTCATGGGCGGCTGGGCGTCGACCGCAGCTTGAAGACGTGAACGAAGGACATGGGCTCGCTCGGCGGGACCAGGGGGGTGTGCTTGAGGGCCTTGTCGAGACAGCGGCTGAGCGTGCTGTCTGGAGCGCCGACGACGTGGGCGGAGACACGCCCGGTAGTGTCGATGTTCACGGCGATCGCCAGTCGGTCGCTGCCGCCAGTGTCCACGTCGGCACATCGCTGGACGTCGGCCTGGCGGCGGGCGATCGCTCGCGGCCCGGCGACTTCGGGGGTCGGGCGGCGGGCGGCCGGCGAGGCGGGGCGCGGGCGAGCTACTTCCTGCTCCACGTTGGTCTGCAGGTTGCCAGTCTGAAGATCCGCCGCGGACACCCATACGGATGCGTCGCTATGATCGGCCACCGGCTCAACATCGAGGGCGAGCGGCACACTCCAGAGAGCTGTCGGGATTATGCCTCCGTTGGGGTCCGCGTCGCTCGAGTGTGTGTCGTCAGCACTCGAACTCATGACGACAGGATGATGCACAGGTGCGGGGGCCTCGAGGCAGACGGCTCGCGGTGTAGCGACGCTGGTGAGCGCAGCTCCGAGGCCGAACGCGAGGAGCAGCCCGTAGAGCTGGCGCTGGCGCAGCCCATGCGATCGACGGCGAGGTGTGCGGACCCGCCGGCCCGTCGTGACCGGCGCCGCGCCAACGCTCGCAGCCGCGGCGCGCAGCGACTCGGCGAATTCCAGCATGGACTGCGGCCGATGGTTCGGGTTCTTGCGCAGCGCAGATTCGATGACCTCCGCGACTGCCGGCGGAATGTCAGCGCCGGCACCAGCCTCCGCGAGTAGCGTCGGCTCGCTGTACATATGCTTGGTCAGCACAAACAGCATGGGTTGGCCGCGCGCCTCGTGAAACGGCAGGCGACCGGCGAGGACACGATAGAGCGTGACACCCATCGAGTAGACGTCGGAGCGGCGATCGACAGGGTTGCCGGCGGCCTGCTCGGGCGAGGTATAGCCGGGCGTGCAGAGCAGGCGGCCGACCTCGGTGGTGGGCGGGCTGGCGGCGTTGCGGAGCGCGCGATCGGCCTTCACGAGGCCCAGGTCGATCACGACGGCGGTCGGTGGCTGGCCCGATTTGCGGGTGATGAGGATATTGCCGGTCTTGATATCACGGTGCACGTAGCCCCGATCGTGGACCGCGTGCAGCGCCTCGAGCGCGGGCAGCAGCAGGTCCAGCGCCTCGCGCCAGGGGATCCGCTGGTCGCGATATTCGCGGAGGTACTGCTCGAGGTTCGGGCCGGCGAGCATCTCCATCACGATGTACGCGGTGCTATCGAGCTTGCCGGTGCCGAACACCCGCACGAGGTTGTCGTGCCGGACCTGGGCGGCCGCGCGGGCCTCCTGGACCATGCGCGCGCGAAGCTCGTCCGAGGCCATCCTCGGCTTGAGCAGCTTGACCGCCACGTCGACGCCGAGCTCCTCGTCCGTCGCCCGGAACACGTCGGCCATGCCGCCACCGCCGATCAGCTCGCGGATCGTGTAGCGCCCGGCGATCACGCGGCCGATGAAGTCGTACTCGATCGCGTTGTCGGACTGCGGATCGAAGTCGCCGACGGTCACGACCTTGAGGTGGGTGCTCTCGCCTGCGCTGGACATCGGAGGGCCCTTTCGGAGCGACGCGCGCGATCGCGCGGAGCGACTCTAGGGTCCGTTGCAAGGCTTGTCCAGTCGGCTCGCTGGCGGCGGGTGGCCGGGCGAGGTCAGGCGGCTCAGCCTCGTCGCCGGCGACGGCCGGGCTCGCGTTGCGACTCAAAGACCATCACCAGCCCGTCGTTCAGGCCGATCGTCCATAGCTGGACGAGGTCTCGTTCGTAGCCGACCCGCAGCTTCTCGGGATCGCAGCAGGGCAGAAGCCACTGCAAGTGCGAGGGCAGGTGCTCGCCGACCTGGTTGCGGATGAACGCGTCGGCGCTGGCGAACACGCCGCGGTAGTCCAGCTCCGCGGCGTCCAGGGTCGTGGCGTCGGTGGTCTTGAGGGTGAGCGCGAGCAGTTCACGGAAATGTGGCGGCGCGCCCGTGGGGGGCGGCAGGAGCTCGATCTCCAGAACCTCGATGTCCGGGTGGGTGTCACTCATGGCCCCTCCTGTCGACCGGGACAGCCGCATCCCGGATCACGTGGAAGAACTCGGAGAAGGTGCGGAATACGTAGCGGCGCAGGACACCGCGCCGGTCGAGGAACTCAATCAGAACGTCCTCGTCCTGCGCCACGGGAGCGAGCGGGGAAACTCCGAGAGCGTCCCGCACGCCGAACACGAAGTCCCCGGCCGTCGTGGTGATCCTTGCCCGATGTGTAGCCACCGTCGCCTGCCTTTCATTGGGCCGCCTATCGACCTCCGTGGATTCTTACGGACTGTAAAGCGCATGTCAAGTAGACTGTAAAGTGCAGTGCAGGCGGTGTCGCGCGGGCTCGTGGCCCTAACTGCCAACATGCCGTGAGACACAGCGCCCCCAGAGTTTACTGAAGCAGGGCGAGATCACGAACCAGAGGATGAACGACCAAGAAGACAAGAAGAAGAGCGCAAACGAGGAACAGCCGAGAGCCGACGAGGCCGTTCGCGCCGAGCCCGGTGAGGTCCCGAACGAGAGCCCACCGGCAACCAACGAGCCGGGCGGGAGCGACGCCGGCGTGATGCTGGTAGACCGGCCACCGAGGCGAGGGACGATCGAGATCAAGGGTCCTCCTGGGATGGCCGTGGGCGTGGGAGGGGACGAATGGTGCACAAGAATTGTGCTTCACCTCCCGTTCAGCGAAGAGGGGGGATGTACGCCATGACGACGCCGAAGGCCCCGGACCCCGAGACGCTCGAGAAGCCCAAGCGCCGCTACCACAAGGCGGCGTTCAAGCTGGAGATCTTGAAGCTGGCCGACAGCGCCACGCCCAGCGAGCGCTCGGCGCTGCTGCGCAAGCACGGGCTCTACAGCTCGCACCTCACGGAGTGGAGGCGGGCGCAAGAATCGGGTATGTTGGGCGCGTTGGCCAAGAAACGTGGACCCAAGGCAGATCCCAGGC
>JBGAUO010000153.1:0-11134 GCA_044228605.1 Nannocystis sp.
CACGGCGAGCGCGAGCTCGGGGAGGGTCGCGCCGGCGAAGGGAGGCGCGCCGAACAGCGCCTCCCAGAGCGCGACGCAAAACGAGAACTGGTCGATCCGTGCGTCGCCGGTCGCGCCCTCCCATTGCTCCGGCGCCATGTAGCGCGGGGTGCCGAGCAGCGCGCCGGCCACGGTCAGGGAGGCGTCGAGCGCCCCGGTGGCCTGGATGCCGGCGAGGCTCTCGGGCGTGCTGCGGGCCCCGGGCACCTCGGCGCGGGCGAGGCCGAAGTCGAGGACCCGCACCCGTCCGTCGCTGCCGACCATCACGTTTTCGGGTTTGAAGTCGCGGTGGATAAGCCCCGCGTCGTGGGCCGCGGCCAGGCCCTCGCCGGCCCGGGCGAACATCAGCACCACCTCGCGCGGGCTGCGGGGGCGCTCGCGCAGCCAGCGGGTCAAGGTCTGGCCCTCCACAAACTCCATGGCGATCCACACGCGGGCCCCGAGCGTGCCGACGTCGTGGACGGCCACGACCGCGGGATGCGACAGCTTGGCCATCGCCTGGGCCTCCCGCAGCAGTCGCAGCTGGGCTCCGCCCCCGCGCTCGCCGCCGGCCAGCCACAGCTTCAACGCGATCTTGCGGTCGAGCTCGGGATCGTAGGCCGAATACACGACGCCCATCCCGCCCTGGCCGATGCGTGCCAGGACCACGTAGCGACCGACCAGGGCGCCGCGTTGCAGGTCGCTGGGGGGCGGTGCGTCCGTGGGAAGCACGGTCGAAGCGAGTGCCGGCGACGCGGGTGTATGGACCTGGGTGATCGTGTCCTGCTCGTTCGGCATCGGTGGAGCCGTGGGCGCGGCGCCCGAACGTACCACGCGGCTCGTGGCTCCGCAGATCCGGCGGGTCTCGAGGACGTGACGGAGCCTCGTCGAGCGCGTGAACGTATCGCAACGGATCGGTCGAACAGCTCGAGCGCGACGAGCTCGTGGCTCATGCAAAGCGACAGGCGGGCACAAACACGCTGGCGAGGTGACCGGCGGTGGAGTTGCGTCCCAGTGGGTGCGCGCTGGTGTTCTTCGTGGCGCGTCGCTATCGTCGCTTCCGTTCGCAGGCTCTGCCTGGACCTCGAAGGCAACATGATGAAGTCACTCCCGCTGTTGGCGCTCGCCTGGATGTCTGCTCTGGCCGGTTGCGCGACGCAGCCGCCGATCGCCAGCGCGGGCGAGAGCACGGACTGGTCCGTAAAGGACGAAGCGGCGGTGCGCGCGACGCTCGCGGGACTCGATGCGGCCTGGAATGGCCACGACATGCGCGGCCTGCACGAGTTGTTCGCCGACGACGGGCAATGGGTTCGATCCTCCGGCAACATCTGGCGCAGCAGGGACCGGATCTACATCAACCACCAGTTCGGCCCGCAGAGCCCGCTGCTGCACACGGAGAACATCGAGCTGCGCCCCATCGCCCCGCAAGTCGCGGTGGCCGTGGCCATCATGAAGTACGGTGAAGGCGAGCTCCCCTCCGTCGGTAAGGTCCCGGCGGTGCACCTTCGCGTTTCGGTCGTCATGGTCAAGCGGGGTGCGACCTGGAAGATCCTGCAGCTTCACGAAGCTGGGCTGCTTCCAGTCGTCGAGGACAACGACGAGCTGTGGGGTAAGGCGGGGAGCAGGAAGGCCGGGCAAGCGGCGCGCTGAGCACTCCCGGCTGACGGCAGTGCTGGCGGCGGCGTCGTGGGAAACGAAGTCGAATCGAGTCACTCACAGCGACAGGCGGGGACAAACACGCTGGCGAAGTTGCCGGCGGTGGAGCGGGTGCGGCCGGGTGAGGTTTCCTGGGTCGACCACATGCGCAGCGAGCAGCTGTCGGGGGCGACGTGGTCGAGGCCGAAGTTGGCGGTGTGCTGCACGGCGTCGCGGGGGTAGCTGCTGGCGAGCGCGCCGGTGCTGGTGAGCGTGGCGACGTCGGTGGGGGTGAAGGTGACGGGCAGGCCGAGGTCGTGGCCGAGTTTAGTGAGGCCGGCGAGCAGGGCGGTCTGACAGGTCGGGTCGGCGGCCGCGTCGGCGCGCAGTCTGGCGGTGGGGCCGACACCCTGGGCGGTGAGCATGATCCAGACGATCGTCGCCAGGGGGATCAGGATGCCGAGGACGATCAGCGCGCGGAGCATCGCGCGACGATGTCGGCGCGGCGCTGGGGTGTCAATGGCGTGGGCCGTGCGCGAGCGGGGTCAGAGGTCGCGGTGGGTGAAGGCGCGCTTGCCGGGGCCGTAGTCGCTGGCGACGTGGCCGTGGCCGCGGAGCAGCCAGCGGTAGCTGAGCAGGCCGCTGGCGCCGACGGGGCCGCGGGCGTGCAGCTTGCCGGTCGAGATGCCGACCTCGGCGCCGAGGCCGAAGCGGTAGCCGTCGGCGAAGCGGGTGCTGGCGTTGTGAAAGACGTCGGCGGCGTCGACGTGGGCGAGGAAGCGCTGGGCGACGGCTTCGTCGGCGGTGACGATCGCTTCGGTGTGGCGCGAGCCGTGGGCGGCGATGTGGGCGAGGGCGTGCTCGAGGCCGTCGACCTGACGGATGTTCAAGATCAGGGCGCCGTGTTCGCTGTGCCAATCTTCCTCGCGGGCGACGACGAGATCGGGGTGGCGGGCGCGGGTGGCCGGGCAGGCGCGCAGCTCGACGCCGGCGCTTTGTAGGGAGTTGATCGCGGCGTCGAGGGCGGCGGTCGCGTCGACGTCCCACAGGAGGGTCTCGATCGCGTTGCAGGCGGCGGGGTAGCTGCATTTGGCGTCGACGGCGATGGCGGCGGCCATGGCCGGGTCGGCGGCGCGGTGGAGATAGAGGTGACACAGGCCCTCGGCGTGGCCCATGACGGGGATCTGGGTGTGGGCCTGGACGTGGTGGACAAAGGCCTTGCTGCCGCGGGCGACGATGAGATCGAGGAGGTCGTGCTGGGCGAGCAATTCGTCGAGCTCCTCGCGCTGCTCGAGCAGGGCGATGCAGGCGGGGTCGAGGTCGTGGCGGACGAGCACGCGGTGGATCTGGGCGACCAGGGCGCGGTTGCTGTGCAGGGCCTCGCGGCCGCCCTTGAGCACGGCCGCGTTGCCGCTCTTGAGGGCGAGGCCGCCGATCTGCGGGACGGCGTCGGGGCGGGCCTCGAAGACGACGCCGAGCACGCCGAGCGGGCAGGACACACGCTCGAGCACGAGGCCGGCGTCGAGCTCGCGGCGGAGGTCGGGGCGGCCGAGCAGCTCGGGGGCGTCGGCGAGCTGTTCGAGGCCGTGGGCGACGCCGGCGAGCTTGTTTGGGTCGAGGCCGAGGCGCTTGTAGCGGGCGGTGTCGAGTTCGCCGCGGGCGTGGGCGTGGGCGGCGGCGGCGAGGTCCTCGGCGTTGGCGGCGAGCAGCGGATCGCTGACGCGTGGGTCGCGGAGGGAGGTGGCGAGGTCGCGCAGGAGGGCGCTGCGGGCCGGGCCGGGGAGCGCCGCGAGGGCGTGGCTGGCGGCCTTGGCGGCCTGGGCGAGGGCGCGGATCGTGGACATCGGCGCGCGAGCCTAGCCTGGTGGCGCGTGAATTGGCGAGGGCCTTGCTGGGGCTGGACGCGCTCCGTTACGATGCGAGCGGAGGGTGCAGGTGGGCGAAGAGGAGCAGGTGCGGGCGCTGTTGCAGCGGATCGACGTGGAGCTCGGCTGCGCCTCGCGGCACGTCCAGCGGCTGCGGCGGCAAAACACCTGGCTCGGCTTCACGGCGATCCTCGCGGGGGCGCTGGCTTCGTTGCTGGCCGGCGGGGCGGCGACCACGGGGCCGATCGACGGGCAGTGGGCGACGACCTGCGGGATCGTGGCGGTGCTCGCGGCGGCGGGGACGGTGACGTCGGGGTTGCAGCGGCAGATGATGGTGCCCGAGAGCTTGGCCCGGGCGATCGCCTGCGCGGGCAAGCTCGACGCGCTGAAGGTGGCGCTGACGATCTCGCGGCGGGCGCTGGCGGAGGTGGCCAGTGAGTACGAGCGGCTGGTCGAGGGCAACCGCGAGTTTCTCCGCTGAGCGGGCGCGGCTCAGGACGCGGGCAGGCACCAGCGGGCGAGCGCCTCGTCGCGGGCGGCGGCGGCGAGGTGATGTCGCTCGAGCGGACCGATGAACAGGAAGTGGGCCCGCGTGCGCTCCTGGACGAACAGCGAGACGTGGCCGCCGTCGCCCTCGATCCGCACGTCGAGCTGGGGGCCGAGCCAGTGGTCCTCGGGGTAGTCGCGCAGCATGAAGCCCCAGGTGCAGCCGTGCTCGCCGGGGCAGGTAGCGTGGCTCTCGCGGGCGTCGCCGGCGGTGAGGCTCGGGGTCAGGGCCGGCATCGGCGGGGCTGCGGGTGGCGAGCCCGGGCGCATGCCGAGGGCGGCGGCGACGGGGGCGAGCAGGTGCATGACAGACTCGAGGCAGCCGGGATCGCGGTAGTTCGGGGGCGGCACAAAGCGGTGGGAGACCTGCTCGCCGGGGTCGCGCAGGCGGCCGGTGTTGCGGTCGAAGTAGGCGAGGGTCCCGCGCTCGCCGAGGATCTGGACCAGGCCGAGCGCGGGCCAGGAGGCGCCGAGCGTGCCGACGCTGGTGTGGTCGTAGGGGCGGGCGCCGTTGTCGTCGCCGCTGCGGCGGATCGTCACGCGGGTGCCGTCGGTCGTGACCTGCACGCGGCGGGCGCACCATCCCTGCTCGTCCTTGTCGAAGGAGCCGTCGTCGTAGTCGGCGCGCAGGTCGGTGTCCATGGCGCCGAGGATAACTCAGCGGGATGGCGGCGAGAGGGGGCGAGCGTGAGCAGGACTGGGCGGTGTCGTGTCACGGCCGATGAGAGGAACGATCTGCGCATCGAGGTCGAGCAAGTAGGACCTTAGGCCGTTGGCGCTGCCGTGGGTACGAAGGTGCTCGAGGGGGGGTTTTTGCCAGCAGGTCGCTTCGCGGTCGCGGTCGTCGGCGGTGAGGTAAGCGACGACGCGTTTGGCGTCGCGCTTGGAGCCGGGGGTGCGGGCGGTGAGCTGGTCCGTGCGCGAGCACGGGTCATGGCCGAGCTCGCTGCGCAGGGCGGCGAGGCGTGCGTGCTCGTCGCGGTCGCGTGGTTCGAAGCCGGCGAGCACCCAGGCCTCACGCTTGGGGTGGGCGAGGCCGATGACGATGCGAAACGGCCAGGCGTGGCCGGGTTCGGGCGTGCTGGCCTGGGTGAGGCCGCGGCGGCGTTCGGGTTGATCGTCGCTGTCGCGGATCAGGAGGACTGCGGCGGGGCGCTCGTCGGGGGCGAGGAAGGCTGCGAATTGCAGGGCCTTGTCGGCCGCTGCGGCGTCGGCGGCCCCGGGTTCGCCGCCGAAGCGGGAGCGCGGGCGCAGGCGCAGGTTGCGGGCCGCGGCGGCGCGATCGAGGTCGGTCCAGCGGACGTAGGGGCGCTCGGGTTCTGTCTCGGTCCAGGTGCGCTGGGCCGGGAGCAGAGATTCGTCGAGCCACTCGATACGATCGCACAATACGCGGTCAGCGAGGTCCGTGGCGGTGCGAAAGTCTGCGGGGGCCTCGCAGACGACGAGCAGGCGGGTGGTCACGCGCGAAGCTCCGCTTCGAGGGGGCTTTCGAGGGTGACCCATTCTTCTCCGACAGCGCTCCACAGCTGGCCGGCTCGCAGGACTCCGAGCATGTCCTCGCGTGGGCATGCGGTGAGGGGTTTGGCGGCGCTGGTGCCGTCCGGGCGCAGGGCCATGACAATGACCTCGCTCGGGTCGAGCTCGTCGACGAGATCAGGGGAATGGCTGGTGGCCACGATCTGAAGATCAGGGTATTGCGCGAGGAGGCGGCGTAATTGTTTTAATAGGTCCCACTGGGCCTTGGGGTGGAGGCCGTGGTCGATGTCGTCGATCAAAAGGATGCGGGGGCGCTGGGGGCTATGGAGGAGGGCGAGGATGGCGAGGGCGAGGAGGGTGCCGCCGCTCATCTGGGTGGCGGGGATGCCCTTGCGGCCGGCGACGTCGAAGAAGAGCGCGTGGGCGATGTCGTTTTCGACCTTGATACGCTTGATGCTGATGCGTTCGACTTGGGGGACAACCGAGCGCAATGAGGCTTGCAGGGCGTGGAATGCGGTCTCATCGTCGCTGTGCATCGCGGCGATCACGTCGGCGAGTCCGGTGCCGTCTGTGCTGAGGCTGGGGGTGGTGGATGTGATCGGTACTGGCCCGGCCATGCGGCTCGGATCGGGAATTAGTAGGGCTGGATTGAGTTCAGTTTTTAACTGGGAGCGATGGTACGGCAGCATGTTTTCATCGGGGTGAACATGCCATGGCTGGCCGTCGCCAAATCTACCATCCAGGTGTATTTCACAGCGACCGAGGGTCTCGCCGTTGCGTGCAAGCTGTGTCAGGTGGGCTGGCGGCTGATCAGGCGCCCACTGGATCGCCTGGAGCACGCTCGATTTGCCTGCGCCGTTGGGGCCGACCAGCACCGTGAGGCGGCCGAGCTTGATCTCAGTCTCGCGGTGGGTCTTGAAGTTTTGCAGGCGGATGCGGTCGAGCACGGCGCGCAGGATATCGCCCGCGGCTGCGGGGCACCAGCGAGCTTCACACCTCGGAGAGCACGAGGTTGTCGCGGGTGACGAGGGTGTCGTAGCCGCGCCAGCCGAGCGCCACGGCGATGTCGGCGCTCTGGCGGCCGATGAGGAGGCGGCAGTCTTTGGCGTCGTAGTTGACGAGGCCGCGGCCGTGGACGCGGCCGGAGGGGTCGCGGATCTCGACGATGTCGCCGCGCGAAAATTCGCCGTCGACGCGGACCAGGCCGACGGGCAAGAGCGAGGCCTTGCGCTCGACCATGGCGGCGATGGCTCCGTCGTTGACGACGAGGGCGCCGCGGGTCGGGGCGCCGCTGGCGATCTGGCGGCGATGTTGTGAGCGCCGCGTCTGCGGGACGATCACGGTGCCGATGTCGGCGCCGGCGAGGGCGAGCTCGAGGGCGCCGGGTTGGTGGCCGCTGGTGATGAGCACGGAGATGCCGGCGCGGCTGGCGAGGCGGGCGGCCTCGAGCTTGCTGCTCATGCCGCCGGTGCCGCCGGTGCTGCTGCCGCTGGCGCGGGCGAGGGTGGCCTCGTCGACGTCGTTGACCTCGGGGATGCGCTTGGCGGCGGGGTCGCTGCGGGGGTTGGCGGTGAACAGGCCGTCGACGTCGGTGAGGAGGACCAGGAGGTCGGCGTCGAGGGCGACGGCGACGCGGGCGGACAGGCCGTCGTTGTCGCCGAACTCGAGCGGGCTGCCGGTCTCGAGGGTCTGACTGCGGCGGTACTCGATCAGCTCGCGCACGCTGACGCTGTCGTTCTCGTTCAAGATCGGGATGACGCCGAGCTCGAGCAGGCGGGTCAGGGTGGTGCGCACGCACAGGGCGCGGTCGCGGTCGCCGAGGTCCTCCTGGGTGAGCAGGACCTGGGCCACCTTGACGCCGAGCTGGCCGAAGTTCTGGCTGTAGAGGGCCATGAGCTGGCTCTGGCCGACGGCGGCGCAGGCCTGGCGCATGCCGAGCGAGTCGGGGCGGCGGGTCAGGCCGAGCGAGCGCTGGCCCATGCCGACGGCGCCGCTCGAGACGACGACGAGCTCGCGGCCCTGGCGGTGCAGGCTGGCGACGGCCTCGACGAGGCTGCACAGGCGCCCGAGCGCGAGGCCGGCGTCGGCGTGGGTGATGACGTGGGTGCCGAGCTTGATGACGATGCGGCGGGCGGCGGCGATGTCCTGGCGGGGGCTCACGGGCGGCGAGTGTGCCAGAAGCGGCGCGCGGGTGGCGAGCCGCGGTTCATGGGGCGGCGATGTCCTGGCGCGGGCGGCGAGTGTGCCAGAAGCCGTGCGGGTGGCGAGCCGCGGTTCATGGGGCGGCGCAGTCCACGTCGGCGGTGCTGTGCGGGACGCCCTCGATCATTGCGCACCAGCTGACGACGGTGCCGAGGTTCGGGTCGCAGACGAAGCAGGGGGTGTAGGTGCCGGGCAGGCACTCGGGGTCGACGACGCAGGGGCCCCAGTTGCCGCTGTCGCAGAAGCGGGTGCCGGCGACGTCGTCGGGGGTCTTGCAGGCGCGGTGCTCGCCCGGGACGTCGCACACGCAGTTGAAGTCGAGGGCGGAGGGGTGCTCCTCGGGGAGGGGCTCACACCCGGGGCCGGCGGTGGGCTCGTTGCCGCTGTCACCGGCGGTGCCGCCGGCGGTGGGGTCCTCGCCGCCGGTGGCGGTGCCGCTAGCGGTGCCGGTGTTGGGGTCCTCCATCGGGACGCAGTTGTCGTCGTCGGGGTTGTCGGTCGTGGTGGGGGCGGTGGGGTCGCTGCTGGCGCTGTCGGTGGCGCTGTCGGTGGCGCCCTCGGTGGCGCTATCGGTCGCGCCGTCGTCGAGCTTGAGCGTGCAGGCGGACAGGAGCAGGAGGGGGGTGGCGAGCAGCAGCGAGAACTTGTGCATGCCGGCCCTTGTTCAAGTTGGGAGCCAGCGCAGAAGCTCTGTGATCTCGCGGGCCCGCGGGCGAAGCAGCGGGGAGAGAGCGACGCGGGTGTCAGGGTCCGGGCAGCCAGCGCAGGGGGTCGTCGGGCCTGGCTGCCTCGCCGCGCAGGACGCTGCGGCGCTGGGAGACGATCGCTTCGCGGGCGTTCTCGACCAGGGCCGGGGGGACGCGGATCTTGGTGTCCTTGCCTTGCAGCAGGACGCCGCCGGTGAGGATGTCGCGGCGGACGGTGCGGATCGCCGAGAAGACGAGGCGCGAGACGGTGCCGTCGCGCGTGACCTCGACGATCGCGGTGTCGGTGACCAGCAGCGAGCGCAGGCTCATGCGCTCGCGCAGCAGCATCAGCAAGGCGGGCGAGAGCAGCGCGGCGACTGGTGGCCACAGGTCCTCCAGGGGCTGGGCCCAGAAGTCGGGGGCGATCAGGGTGATCGCCAGGAGGACGACCACGCAGGCGGCGACCACGACGAGGGCCGGGCGCGGATCGACCTCGGCCTTGGCGTCCCACCACACCAGCGCCTCGCCGGTGCGCAGGTGCAGCGCGAGCTCGAGCGGCACGGTGCCGGGCGAGAGCGGGGCGCCGGGGGCGAGGCGGCGACCTTTCTCTTCGGACATGTCCTCGGCGACATGTTCCTGGGGACCGGCGGTGAGGGCCTTCGGCGCCGGGCGGGCGGCCGCGTCGACGACCCCGAGGGTGCGCTCGCCGACGAAGCTGGCGTCGGCGTCGAGCGGGCCGCGGGCGGCCGGGCGGGGCTCGTCGCGGCCGCCCTGGACGACGCGGAACTTGGGGCGCTCGCTCATGGCGTCCCTTGCACGCGCGCGAGGCGGGCGCGCAGCATGTGGTCGCACAGGACCAGCGCGGCCATGGCCTCGACCATGGGGACGGCGCGCGGGAGGACGCAGGGGTCGTGGCGCCCGCGCGGCTGGAAGATGACGGGTTGTCCGGTGCGGGTCACGGTGGATTGCGGCTGGAAGATGGTGGCGACGGGTTTGAAGGCGACGGCGAGGCGGAGGGTCTGGCCGTTGGAGATGCCGCCCTGGATGCCGCCACTGTGGTTGCTGGTCGTCACGATCTGACCGGTGCTGGGGTCGATGGCGAAGGGGTCGTTGTGCTGTGAGCCGCGCAGGCGGGTGCTGGCGAAGCCGTCGCCGACCTCGAAGCCGCGGCTCGCGGGCAGGCTCATCATGGCCTGGGCGAGCGCGGCGGTGAGCTTGTCGAACACCGGGGCGCCCCAGCCGGGCGGGACCTTGCGGGCGACGCAGCGGATGACGCCGCCGACGGTGTCGCCGCTGCGGCGGGCGTCGTCGATGGCGGCGATCATGGCCTCGGCGGTGGTGGGGTCGGGGCAGCGCACGGGGCTGGTATCGACCTGCTCGCGGGTGAGGGTGGCGAGGTCGGGGAGCGGGGCGACGATGTGGGCGAGCTCGGCGACCCAGGCGACGATCTCGACGCCGTGCAGGGTGAACAGGAGGTCCTCGGCGAGCGCGCCGGCGGCGACGCGGCCGACGGTCTCGCGGGCCGAGGACCGGCCGCCGCCGGCGACCGCGCGCAGGCCGTACCTGGCGTCGTAGGTGTAGTCGGCGTGCGAGGGTCGGTAGAGCTCGGCGAGGTCGTCGTAGTGGTGGCTGCGGGCGTCGCCGTTGCCGACCAGCATGGCGATCGGGGTGCCGAGGGTGAGGTCGGTGCCGGGCTCGAGGCCGCTTAGCACCTTGACCTCGTCGGCCTCCTGGCGCGGGGAGGTGAGCTTGCCTTGGCCGGGGCGGCGGCGGGCCATCTGCGCGGCGACGCGGGCGAAGGGGAAGGGGTGGCCTGCGGGGCAGCCGTCGACCACGACGCCGAGGCCGCCGCCGTGCGACTCGCCGAAGGTGGTGATGCGGAAGGCCGTGCCGAAGGAGTTGCTCATGATGGATCTCGGGACATGTCTCTCAGGACAGGAACTCGAGGACAGCCGCGCGCCACAGCTCGGGGGCCTCGATCGCCACGGTGTGGCCGACGCCGGGGACGACGCGGTGGGTCGTGGGTCCGGCGAAGCCGGCGGCGAGGGCCCCGAGGTCGGCGGCGGGGGCGAGGCGGTCGTGTTCGCCGGCGAGCAGCAGCGCGGGGCAGGTGATGCGCGGGGCGAGGGCGGTGGGGTGGAAGGGCCAGGTGGGGGTGTCGTTGAGCGTCTGCGTGAACAGGGCGCGCACGCCGGCGAAGGTGTTGCGCTCGACGGTGGCCTTGACGAAGGCGGGCAGCAGGGCCTCGTTGCGGTCGAGGTAGGCGGGGCCGAGGGTGTCGGCGAGGCTGAGCCAGGCGAGGGCTTCGAGGTCGCCGGTGGTGAGCGCGGCCTGCCAGGCGCGGACGATGACGCGGCCGAGCGCGCCGCGGCCGGCGCTGACGCCGGTGACGACGAGGCGGCGCACGAGCTCGGGGCGGTGGGCGGCGATCGCCATGGCGATGCGGCCGCCGAAGGAGAAGCCGCACAGGTCGACCGGGCCGGGCAGCTCGAGGGCGACGAGCAGCGCGGCGAAGTCGTCGATGTGGCGGTCGGGGCTCACGTCGCTGACGTCGAGCTCGCTGAGGCCCTGGCCGCGGGCCTCGTAGACGAGGACCTGGCGGTCGGCGGCCAGCGGCCGCAGCTGACCGCCCCAGCTCGACAGGGTCTGGGTCATGCCGCCGAGGATCACCAGCGGCGGGCGACCGGCGTCGGCCTGCAGGGGGCC
>JBGAUO010000154.1:0-11024 GCA_044228605.1 Nannocystis sp.
CCACCGACTGAGAAGCTGTCATGCGGTCGCCGCGCCGTGTCGCCGGGCGTGACCCCCCGGGGTCCTCCGGCTTCTCGAGCCTGCGCGCGCCCCCAGCCGGACCGCCCCGGACCGTGCGATCGCATCCGCGGTCCTCGAGCCCAGGCGCCCCGGACCGTGCGATCGTATCCGCGAACCTCGAGCCCAGGCCCCGGACCGTGCAAACCCAAGCGCCTAGCCGCGAGAGCTTAAATAACGAGAACCCAGGACGGCCGACCGAGCCACCCTGGGTCCCCCCCCAGATTTCAATTCTGCTCACGGCCCCGGGGGGCGTGAAGTGCTGCTACGGCACCGACCAAGCGAAAGGACTAAGCGCAGGCGTAAGAGCGACAAACGCGTAAGGCAGGGCAAATCAAAGCTAAGAAAGCGAAGGTCTAAGCGAATGGAAGCCAGATTAAGCGGAGTTCAAGCCAGGCGAAGGATAAGGAAGGAAGCCAGGGAAGTTTAGGTTCCAACCTCTCGGCTGGATGTCACTGCTTCTGCATGGTCGACGCCAAATTGGCAAGTTGTTGAAATTACAAGGGGCCAATTGCCCGATGGAGGGGAGTGCCCCGGCGGTATGACGCAAATGTCCGAGCCTCGGGCCTGGAGCCGGCGTCAGGGCATGACATCGATGTCGCACCCTGGCACCGCGCCTGGCGTCCGCGCCAGAGGGCCGACCCCGGGCGCCCGCCGGCGTGTTACGACCCCTGGCCATGCAGGGCACACCTTCGCGTCCGCGCGTGCGCGCGGCGATCATCGGCGGCACCGGCTATGGCGGCGCCGAGCTCATTCGTCTCTTGCTGCCGCACCCCGGCGTCGAACTGGTGCGGGTCACCAGCATCGACTCCGTGGGCGAGCCGCTCGAGGCGGTCCACCGCAACCTCGGTCGCACCGGCCTGGTGTTCGAGAAGATGGAGCCCCAGGCCGCGGCCGAGGGCGTCGACGTGGTGTTCCTGGCCCTGCCACACAAGGTCAGCGCGACCCTGGCCGAGGCGCTGGCGGGTGTGTCGGCCAAGATCATCGACCTGTCGGGCGACTTTCGCCTGCGCGACGCCGCGGACTACAAGACCTTCTACGGCGACCTGCACCCGCACCCCGAGCACCTCGACGGTCGCTGGGTCTACGGCCTGCCCGAGCTCCATGGCGCGGCGATCCGCGGCGCGACCCGGGTCGCCTCGCCGGGCTGCTTCGCCACCACGATCGCCCTCGGCCTGCTCCCGCTGGCCCGCGCCGGCCTCCTCCGCGGCGCGGTGCACACCGTGGCGATCACCGGCTCGTCGGGCTCCGGCGCCTACGCCTCGCTCGGCACCCACCACCCGCTGCGCGCCAACAACCTCAAGACCTACAAGGTCTTGAACCACCAGCACCGGCCGGAGATCGAGCAGACGCTGCGGTCCGCGAGCCCGAACCCCGGCGAATTCTCGCTGGCCTTCGTGCCCGTGTCGGCGCCGCTCGTGCGCGGGATCCTGGCCAACTCGTTCGTGCCGCTGGCGGCCGACGTCGACCCCGCGGCGCTGTTTTGCGAGTTTTACAAGGACGCGCCGTTTGTCCGGGTGCTCGGCACCAAGGTTCAAGCCGAGGTCGTGGCGGTCAAGGGCAGCATGTTTGTCGACCTGTCGTGGACGCTCGGCAAGGCCGAGGACGGCGTGCGCCAGCTGGTCGTGACCACCGCGCTCGACAACCTGGTCAAGGGCGGCGCCGGCCAGGCCGTGCAGTCGATGAACCTGATGTTCGACCTGCCCGAGAGCCAGGGCCTCGACGCCCCGGGGTTGTGGCCGTGATCGCCAGGACCGCGGTCCTCAAATTCGGCGGTGAGGTGGTCGCCGACGCGGCCGCGCTCGCGGGCGTGCTCGCCGATGTCGCCACTCTGGTCGCCGCGGGCTGGCGCTTCGTGCTGTGCCACGGCGGCGGTCCGCAGGCCAACGCGCTGCAGGAGCGCCTCGGGCTGGTCCCGCGCAAGGTCGCCGGTCGCCGCGTCACCGATGCCGCGACCTTGCAGGTGATGAAGTACGTGCTGGCGGGCGAGCTCTCGGTCGACGTGGTCGCCGCGGGCGCGGCCGCGGGTCTGCGCGCGGTCGGGGTCTCGGGCGTGAGCGCGGGCCTGGTCACGGCGCAGCGTCGACCGCCGCTCGTCGTCGCGGGGGCCGGCCCTGACCCGATCGACTTCGGCCTGGTCGGCGACGTCGTGGCGATCCGCGGCGAGCTGCTCACGCACCTGTGGGCCGGCGGGTACACACCGGTGGTCAACACCCTCGGCATCGATCCGGCGCGCGGCGAGGTCTACAACATCAACGCCGACACGGTCTCCTCGGCGATCGCGGCGGCGTTGAAGGTCGACCACCTGTTCCTCATGACCGGCGTGCCCGGGGTGCTGCGCGACAAGGACGACCCCAAGACCCGGATCCCGCGTTTGACCGCGACGGCCGCTCGCGCCGCGATCGCCGAAGGGATCATCGTCGGCGGCATGATCCCCAAGGTCGAGGAGGCGCTGGCGAACATCGCCCTCGGCATCGGCGCGGTCCACATCCTCGGCGCCCGCGCGGGCGTGCTGCAGGCCGAGGCCGGCGATCCAGGCAGCGCCGGCACGGTGCTGCTCGAGCACGACGAATAGGCCGCGTCGGCGGCTTCGCCGGCACGAGATCCGCGCCGCTTCTACCCTGGCACCACCGGCGGCTCGTCATCGGGCAGCACGCAGGAGGTCAGGTCGAAGAGCATGAACACCAGCGCCTTCTCCTGCGGTGACAGCTCGGTCGTCGTACATCCGCTGGGGAACGCGGCTCCCGTCTTGTCGCCCGACGATACGTGCAGGTCTGAGAACACGACCCGCCCGCATTGTTGCTCCGGGGGCGCCCCGAGCGGCGTGTTGAACGTGAAGTACTGCACCGAGTTCTCGGCCGCGATCTCGATCCACGGCTGCACCAGCGCGGCGTCGATCGCCAGCACCGACTTCTGCGCCGCCGACAGCACGATCTTCCCGTACTCCGCCGACCCACCGACATTGACCAGCCACTGCGCCAGCGCCATCCCTTTCGGGAAGGTATCGATCACCTCGCCGCCGATCGGGCTCGGTAGGTCCGGGTCGAACTGGAACTGCGCGACCGTCGGGAACGGCTGCGGTCCTTTGCGTAGCCAGTAGTTGTGCACATGGGACGCGAAGATCCGGCCGCCCGCCTGCGCATAGTCGAACACCGCCTTCGCCGCTCCGGCCGACTTGTTGCTCTCCTCGAGCGAACCCTCGCAGGCCAGCAGCAGCGCGTCGTATTCGAAGAGCGTCGCAGCGTCGTTCCACAGCGCCGTCGCCGGCGCGAACGCGGCCCCGCCGTTCAGCTCTGGCACGAACTTCTGCCCGCCGCCGAGGCCCGCGAACAGGTGCACCCGCCCGTCCCCCGCGTCGCTCGTGAACTCCGCGTCGTCGACCCCGATCTTGCGCAGCAGGCACTCGAGCGGATCAGCCCCGCCGGTCGTGATCGCCAGCTGCGGAAGGTCGCCCTCCGCCTTGTTGCGCGGCAGGCGGGTCAGATCCGCCGCCACCTCGCTATCCACGCAGGGCTCGACCATCGGCACCACGACCTGCCGGCGCCACTTCCCGATCTGCACCACCAGCGGGATCTCGGGTCCCGCTGGCACGTCCTTGAGGACGAAGGCCCCCGCGGTGTCCGTCAGCGTGGCCACGATCGGCGCCCCCGACGGTGCTGTCTCGCAGGTCAAACACTGCGCTCCCACCGTGATCGGATCGAGCGGCTCGTTCGGCACATACACCACCGCGTTGTAGAGCGGCAGCTTGCCCGCGGGGTCGTACACCTTGCCCGTCAGGTTCGTCGTCACGTTCCCGCCGCACTGCACTTGCTGACACTCCAGGCCGACGCACCCGCCGCTGCTGCTGCCCGTCGAGCTGCTCGTGCTCGCCGCCCCCGTGGTTCCGCTCGTGGTCCCCGCCGTGGTCCCCGCCGTCGTCGGCTCGCCCGATGCACCCGTCGTCGGCACACCACCGCTGGTCGCCAGCGTCACCTCGGTCGCAGTGCCAGCGTCAGACTCGCTGGCCACCCCGGTGCCAGACGGCGGGCCGAGCGTCGTGGTGCCGGTCTCCCGTCCGCCCTCACTGCAGCCGATCACCAGCCCGAGTCCGACAATGAGTTCGACCGATCCGACACGCGACATGGAGCTCCTCCATGTTCGAGGGTACGGGACCTGCCGCAGACACTGCAAGCGCCCCGACCCTTCGGGTCGCCGGTGCGCGCGAGCTCACGGCTATAGGCCGAGGCCGGCGCGGCAGCGCTGGCGTGGTGACGCTCGTGCACGGCGAATGGCTCAGCACTGCGGTCTTGTGGCCGTCGCGGAGGCAGCCGGCGTTGTCGTCGGCGACGCCGTCGTGCTTCCGGCCTGCGGTATAGTGGCGCCATGATCACGACCCCGCGCGACGCGGCTCTCGGCGCGCTGCTCCGCAGCGCCGTCGACGAACAATTCGAGTCTGCCCAGGTGCCGTGGCTGCAGCGGGCGGTCGACCAGCCGAGCCACACCCACGCGCGCGCCGACGTCGAGGCCGCGGCGCAGATCGTCGACGAGGTCGCGGCCGAGCTCGGCCTCGTGCGCAGCCTCCACCCCGATCCGCAGGGCAAGTTCGCCGACCACCGCGTCTACGCCACCCCCGCCACCGGCGCGGGCGACCGCACGCTGGCGCTGGTCGGTCACATCGACACCGTGTTCCCGCGCAGCCTCGGCTTCCTCGCGTTCGAGCGCGAGGGCGAGGTCGTCCGCGGCCCTGGTGTGCTCGACATGAAGTCCGGGATCTCGTCGATGTTGTTCGCGCTGCGGGCCCTGCGTCGCGCCGCCCCCGACAGCTTCGCGGCCCTGCGTGTACGCCTGGTGGTGGTCAGCGACGAGGAGGTCGGCTCACCCAGCAGCCACGCGCTCTACGATCGGCTCGCGCCGCTCACCACCGCCGGCCTGGTGTTCGAGTCGGGCCGCAAGCACGACCTCCTCGTCACGGCGCGCAAGGGCGGCGGGGTGTTCACGGTGACTGTGCACGGCAAGGCGGCCCACAGCGGCAACGACCACCAGGCCGGCGTCAACGCGATCCACGCGCTGGCGCTGCTGGTCGGCAAGATCGAGGCGATGACCGACTACCCCCGCGGGGTCACGCTCAACGTCGGCACGATCGAGGGCGGCACCGCGAAGAACACCGTGCCCGAGCGTGCCTCGTGCCAGGTCGACGCCCGCTTCGAGACGGTCGCGGACAGCCAGCAGGTGACCGCCGCGATCTACGGCCTCGTCGCCGACCCCTTCGCCGGCCTCAGCGACGTGCCGGAGCGGCTGCGCGGGGTCCGGGTCGAGGTCAGCGGCGGCGTGACGCGCCCGCCGATGGAGCCGATCGCGGCCTCGCAGCGGCTGCGCGGCGCCTATGAGCCCTACGCCGCCGCCAGCGGTCTGCGTGTCGGTGAGGCCGAACTGCAGGGCGGGGGCTCCGACGCCAACCTGCTGGTCGCCCTCGGCGTGCCTTGCATCGACGGCCTCGGGCCCTACGGCGAGTACTTCCATCAGGTCCGCGAGTGGTGCAGCCTGACCAGCCTGCGGAGCCGCACCGCGGCGCTCGCCTGGTTTCTCGCGGAGCAGTCTGAGTCTGCGTACTAGCCGGGAGTGACCCGCCGAGGGCGCGGGTGCAAGCGACCCCACCCCCGCTGCTGCCTGTAGTACGTCGTTCTTCGGGCGATCGGCGGGCCGCAGACCGGCGGCTTGCGGGCCCCGCCGCGGCGTGCAAAAACACGCAGGAACCCTCTGATGCGTGACGCCGACGCCCTGGGGCTCCTGACCGTCTTGCTGTGCCTCATCGGCAGCATGTTCTTTTCCGGGTCGGAGACCGCGATCACCAGCTTCGACGCCCACCGGGCCAAGCGGATGGTCGAGGAGGACGGGCGCAGCGGGCGGATCATGGCGTTTTGGGTGCACGACCCGGTGCGCGTGTTGTCGACGATCCTGGTCGGCAACAACATCGCCAACACGCTGATGGGGGCCGTGATCACGGCGATGGCGATCCGCCACCTCGAGGGCGGACCGTGGGGCGACTACGCGGTCGGCATCGCCGTGTTCCTCGCCACGGCGCTGCTGCTCATCGTCGGCGAGATCACCCCCAAGGCGCTCGGCAAGCTGTTCAGCGACCGCTTCACGCTGCCGGCGCTGTGGCTGCTCCGGGTCCTCAGTCGGGTGATGGCGCCGATCTTGTGGATCGTGATGCCGCTGACCAACCGCATCATCCGCCGGGCCGCGCCAGACGCGGGCGCGAGCGCCAGCCAGGCCCGCGTCACCTCGGATGACATCAGCTACATGATCAAGGTCGGGCACCGCGAGGGGTCGATCGCCGCCGATCAGGCGGCCCTGATGTCCGGGCTGGTCCGCTTCGAGGCGAAGATCGCCCGCGACATCATGATCCCCGAGAACCGCGTCACCGCGGTGAACGTCGCGTGGGACGTCCGCCAGGTCCGCGAGGTGGCGATCCGCTCCGGCCACAGCCGCTTCCCGGTCTACGATGTCTCGCTGATCAAGCACGTGCGGGGGGTGCTGCACATCAAGCAGATGGTCGGGCTGGCGGATAGTGACAGTGTGGCCCGCCTGGTCCGCCCGCCGGTGTTCATCAGCCAGAGCATGCGCCTGCACGACCTGCTGCAGCGCTTCAAGGATCAGCGGGTGCACCTGGCGATCGTGGTCGACGACGCCGGCGACACGGTGGGGGTGGTGACCCTGGAGGACGTGCTCGAGCAGATCGTCGGCCAGATCTTCGACGAGACCGATCGGGCGCCGCTGCCCGGCGTGGCCGCGGAGCAGGGCGGGGCGCACCTCGTCGACGGCCAGGAGAGCCTGCGTCGCATCGAGGAGATGCTGGGTGTCGACCTGCCCGAGCTCGAGGGGGTCGGCAGCGTCGGCGACCTCCTGGCCCACCTCGGCGGCCAGATCCCCACCACGGGCTCCGTGTTTCTGTGGGAGGGTCTGCGCTTTCGGGTCCTCGAGGCGGACGCTCGCCACCTCGTGCGTGTGCGGGTCGATCGGCCGTCCGACGAGAGCACGCTGGCCGACGGCTGAGCTCCGTGCAGGTACAGCCCGGGGGTCGGCCATTGGAGGGTATCGCGGGCCCTCGCGGCTATGTTAGTTGGCTATCATGCGAACTTCATATTCTGTCCTTCATGGCTTGTTCTCTGGCCTGCTCCTGATCGCCTGCGGAAAGACCGCGGAGGGGACGAGCGGCGGGACCGAGACTGACAGCAGCGGCAGCAGCAGCGATTCGAGCGGCGATCCAGGCACGGCGTCGAACTCCGGCGGTCAGAACTGCATTCCGGGCCAGAGCGCCGAGTGCACCTGCACCAACGGCGAGATCGGGGCGCAGGTCTGCAACGCCGACGGCAAGGGCTTCGGGATGTGCGTGTGCGACGGCGGCGGCGTCAGCGACAGCGACTCGAACTCCAGCAACCCGACGACCGGTGTGACGACGGCGACGACGACGACGGGCCCGGACCTGACGACCGGCACGAGCACGGGGCCGGATCTCACGACGACGGGCGACACGACGGGCACGACCACGACCGGCAACGTCGAGTGCATGGACCCTGGCCCCGAGCCCAACGAGATCGAGGACGACGCGCTCGACCTCGGCGACCAGGGCTGTCAGGATCAGGACAGCATGCTCGCGGGCGTGCTCAACGGCGACGTCGACGTCGACTGGTTCCGCTACCGCGGCGTCGACAGCATGGCCTGCGGCTTCAACAACCCCTCCGTCTCGCACACGCTGACCGCCAGCGACACCGTGCGCCTGTGCGTGTTCGCCGAGTGCGACCAGGGCACGCCGCAGTTCCAGTGCCCGATGGGCAGCCAGAACGACAACTCGCCGGACGGCCGCCCGGGCTGCTGCGGCAACGGGGACCTCACCTTCCAGTGGAACTGCATGGGCAGCCAGCTCGAGACGGCCGACTTCTTCGTGCGCCTCGACCAGGCGCCCGCGAACGCGTGTGTCGACTACTCGGTGACCTACAGCTACGCCCCGATGGGCTGATGCGGCGCTGGCCGGCGGCGCCCGCTCAGGCGCCGCGGCCGAGGAAGCGGGCGAGGGCCCAGGCCGGGAAGATCTGGCGGTAGAGGCGGTAGTCGAGCACGGCGGTGTTGAAGAACACGCCGGTGGCGCGCTCCTCGGGCCAGGCGCCGTCTGGGCCCTGACGTGCGAGCAGGAAGTCGAGGCCACGCTCGATCGCGGCGGTGCTGCGGGCGTCGTCGGGCCGGGTTGCGAGCAGGGTGAGCAGGGCCCAGGCGGTCTGGGTGGCGCTGCTCGCTTCGTCGGCGGGCAGGCCGACCTCGCGGTCATGGATGACACCCTCGAAGCTCTCGCCCCAGCCGCCGTCGGGGCGCTGGGCGGCGAGCAGCCACTGCGTGGCGCGCACGATCGCGGTGTGGTGCGGAGACAGGCCGGCGGCGAGCAGGGCGGGCACGGCGAAGAAGGTGCCGTAGGTGTAGTTGATGCCCCAAAAGCCGGCCCAGGCGCCGTTTGCGGCCTGGGCGGCGAGCAGGAAGGCGACCCCGCGGCGGATCGCCTGATCGAGCTCGGGGCCGGCGGCGCCGCCGAGCTGGGTGCGGGCGTAACACAGGCCGCGCACGCAGCTGGCGGTGCACTCGCTGTACGAGTACTCGAGCATGCAGTTGCCGTAGATCTCGGCGGGGTTGAACTGGCGCAGGATCATCGAGCCGCGGCGGGGTTCGTACGAGCCGAAGCCGCCGTCGTCGTTCTGGCGGCCGAGGATGAAGCGGACCGCGGCGAGCTGGCGGGCCAGCGGCAGACCTGGCCCTTGCGACAGGTGCTGCTTGCACGCGAGCAGGGCCTCGAGGGCCTCGGCGGTGCAGTCGCTGACCGGCCACGGGTGCTTCTCGTCGGCGAAGCCCCAGCCGCCGTCGGCGGGCTCGCGGTAGTGCTCCGCGCCGTGGGGGATGTCGCCTTGCAGCTGCGCGCGCGCCAGCCAGGTCGCGGCGTCGCCGGCGATCGTCTGCGCGAGCGGCAGCGGTGGGCCCTCGCTGAGCGCCTGCAGGGCGAAGCTGGTGTCCCAGATGTCGCTGCGGGCCCCGCAGATGCGCATGCCCTCGGCGTCGTCTTCCCACACCCAGTACTCGAGGCCTTGCAGGGCCCGCGCGAGCTCGGGGTGGTGGGGGTCGCTGTGGTGGAGGGCGAGGGTGAAGAGCAGGCCGTTGACCGGGCTCAGGCACACGTAGTCGGTGCTGTGGAACTCGAACAGGATGTGCTCGCGGCAGCGGGCGAGGGCGCGGCGGCGCAGCAGGCCGGGGGTGAGTCGCTCGAGCGCGCGCATGCCGGCGAAGGCGGCGCGCAGGCCGGCGCCGGGGGCCTCGTGGAGGTCGGTGGCGGCGATCTCGTCGCGGTGTTTGGCGAAGGGGACGCGGGCGTAACCCGTGGGGTAGAGCTCGTCGCGGATCTGGGCGAGCAGCGGTGTGTCAGCGGCCTGCAGGCGCACGCCGTAGACGTACGAGAGCCCGAGGTAGATCAGGCGCATGTGGTTGTAGAGCCGGCGCGGGTGCACCGGGGTGGCCTCGGGCAGCAGCCACATCTCGGGCAAGATCGGCTGCACGCCGGACCACGGGTACATGCCGAGCATGGCCAGCCAGATCCGGCCCCAGGTCGGGATCGGGACCACGCCGCCGTGGCCGCGGATCCACCGCAGGGCGGCTTGTGCGAGCGGGTCGTCCGCGGGCGCGCCGAGCAGGCGCAGGGCGACGTAGGCGAGGGTGGTGTGGAACAGCCAGGAGTCGCTGTCGGGGTGCATGCCCCAGCCGCCGTCGGGGCGCCGCTGCAGCTCGAGGCTGCGGCGGATGTGTTGCTTGCGGGCGGCGGCGATCGGGCGCTGCAGGACCTCGCAGGCGATCACGTACTGGCAGACCAGCATCGGGTTCCACACCACCTCGCCGGCCAGCGCCCCGCGCGGCTGCTGGGCCTCGCGCAGGTGGCCCAGCGCGCGCGTGTAGGCGGCGCTCACCCGCTCGCGCAGACCTGGCGAAAGCGACATGTCCGAAGGGGCAGCCTGACCGGAGACGAGCATAAGGCGGACCTGGCTCAGGGCTTGGCGGTCTGCTCGAACACGAGGAAGTACTGGTGCGGCAGGAAGGTCTCCTCGCGGACCTGCGAGAAGCCGGCCTGGGCCAGCTCGCTGACGACGGTGGCCTGCGGGGTGCGAAACTGCGGCGCGGGGGCGGTGTTGTCGGGGACCTTCGCGTCGGGCTTGAAGTTGATGACGACGAGCTGACCGCCGGGCTTGAGCGCCGCGGCGACCTTGCGGAAGTAGGCGACGCGCGAGCGCAGGTACGGGTAGGTGTTGGAGACGAAGACGAGATCGACGCCGCGCTCGGGGAGGGCGGGGTCGTCGTAGAAGGCGAGGTGGGGCTCGATGTTCGGGGTGCCCCAGGACTCGCGGTTCTGTTCGATGAAGCCGCGGAACTCGTCGTCGACGTCGACGGCGTAGACGATCCCGCCGGGGACCTCGCGGGCGAGGCGGCGCGAGAAGTAGCCGGAGCCGGCGCCGATGTCGGCGACCACGGCGTCCTTGCGGGTGATGCCGAGGCTGCGGATCACGCGGTCGGGCATCACCCAGGCGTCGCGCTTGGCGTCGTCCATCTCGGCGAGCGCCTGCTTGGGATCGTCGTAGTCCATGTCGGCGACCAGCTCGCGCTTGCGGCAGCCAGCCGTCGGGAGGACCGAGAGGCCGACGAGCGCGAGCGCGAGGCAGCGAGTGACGAGGCGGGGGAGGGCGCGCTGCATGGCCCGAGGGTAGACCTTGCCGGCCGTGGCTGTCGACCGCGCGGACGCCCTGGCGAGCGCCGGTCGGGCCGCGAAGCTCGCCGCTGCGGGGCGAGCTGCAGGTCTTTCGCTTCGGCCCGTGGGGCCGAGAAAACTCGTGGCGAGGCTTCTGTGTGGGTAGGCGGGTCGCGGCCGACTCGGGTAGACTGCGCCGCCTTGAGCACCCAGACAG
>JBGAUO010000155.1:0-10851 GCA_044228605.1 Nannocystis sp.
AGGAGGCTGACGGCTGCGCCGCGCTCGCGGATCTCGCGGAGGGTGAGGCTGGCGCGGGTGAGGAGCATGGCCCGCAGCTCGGGCGGCCGGGCGTCGGCCTCGAGCTCGAGGGCGCGGAGCATGAGCTCGGCGTTGTTGCCGGCCTCGGCGAGGCGGAAGAGGTCCTGGAGGAGGCTGAGGTTGCCGGGTTGGGCCTCGGTGGCGGCGAGCATGAGCTCGCAGGCGAGGCCGAGGTCGCCGGCGTGGCGGGCCTCGAGCAGGGCGAGGTCGCGGGCGACGGCGGCGACGGCCCGGGCGTCGTGGAGGACCTCGAGCTGGGCCTCGAGGTTGCTGATGAGGGAGAAGATGTTGCCCTGGGTGAGGGCGACGGCCTCGACGGAGCGCAGGACGGCGAGGTCGCGGGGGGTGGCCTTGAGCGCGGCCTGGTAGCACTGCAGGGCGGCACCGCGATCGCCGAAGTGGGCCTCGACGAGCTGACCGCGTTCGCGGTAGAGGGCCGCGGCCTCGCGCGGGTGACGGGTGGCGCGGATCTCCTGGTCGAGGTAGCGGACCGAGTTGCGGATGTCGCCGCGGCGCAGGAAGATGCGATAGAGGAGGCGCATCGCCGGCCGCAGGTCCGGCACGAGCTCCAGCGCGTGGGTGAGGAGGCGCTGGGCCTCGCCATCTTCACCGCGCGCGACGCACCAGCGAGCGCAGGTGACGGCGACCACGGCTCGCAGCTGCGGCTCGCTGACAGGCGTACGCGAGAGCACCTGCAGCATCTCCAGCAGGGGCATTTCTTCCGCCGCGGACATCCGTGGCGCAGTCTACACCGCCCCGGGGGGGCTCGGAACTCTAGGAAAACGCGTGTAAATAATCGTCGATCGTGTAGGTATAGGGCTCATATCCGTCCTGCGCGCGGCGGCTCGCCAGCAGCTGCAGGATGAGCTCGAGGGTCTCGTAGCGGGTGGTGAGGCTGTAGAACTGGTCAGCGGGGACCGGGCTGAGCTCGCCGAGGCGGGCGGCGATCCAGCTGGCGTCGTCGCTGGTGTCGAGGTGGAGGGCAGGGTCGGCGGGGGTGTTGGCGGCGCTGCTGGCGGTGTCGGCTTCCGGTGGATCGGGCGGCGGATCTGCCGGGTCCTCCACGCGACGCGGGTTGGGCGGGGGTGTGGCCGTGCTGCGCAGGTGGAAGGCGGTGTCGAGCGGGAGACCGGCGGGGGCGCGGGGGTCGTCGGGGTCGGGCTCGTCGCCGAGGATCGCGGCGAAGGCGAGGTCGGCGGGTGAGAAGTAGGCGAACTCCGGGTCGAGGAGGAGACGGAGGTGACGAGGATCGCTGCCGTCGCCGATCCACTGGGCGCCGAGGTGGCGGCGCACGAGCTCGCCGAAGTAGGCGCCGGCGCCAGCGGCGAGGAGGGCGAGGATCGGGGCGCGGGTCTCTTCGCGGGCTTGCTCGAGGTAGTGATCGACGATCGCCAGCGAGGCGACGGAGCCGTCGAGGGCGAAGCGCATGGACCTCTGAACGGCGTCGCGGAAGTTTTGCTCGAGATCGCTCACGAGTCGTTTCACGGCCGCGGCCCGGACGTCGTCGGCCTGCGAGGGGGTGTTCATGGGGGCGGAGCTTTACAACAAAAAACCGGCAAGGCTATGGTCCCGCGCGTGGAAAGCAGCGTCGACGAGTGGAGCTGGAGCGTCGAGGTGGCGTACGCGTGCGCCTGCGGCGCGTACAGCCCGGTGACCCGCTGGCGCTGGGTCGACGCCGAGACCAAGCCGGAGTTGGCGGCCCGCGTGCGCGACTTGGGTCCACTGGAGGGGCGGTGCAAGGCGTGCCAGCGGCCGGTCGAGGGCGGGGGGGCCTGGCTCGAGCTGTCGCCGAGCAAGGAGCAGGCGTCGCTGGTGTTGGCCGCGCACCAGCGTGGCGAGCTGCTCGAGGCGCTGCAGGTGCATCTGGAGCAGCTGCGCGAGCGGCCCGCGTCGGTGCGGCACTGGTTGCTTTCGCCGCGGATCAGCTTCGCCAGCGCGCGGGCGGCGACGGCGGCGACGGCGAGCGACGAGCGGGGGGCAGGGATCCCGCGGCCGGTCGGGCAGCGCGGGTGGAGCTCGGGGCCGACGCTGAGCGCGGAGATCCAGCGGGCGGTCGTCTGCGATCTCAGCCTCGAGGACGGGGTGGTGACGGCGACGCCGGTGCTCGACGAGGCGACGCGGAGGATGTGGGGCTCGGCGGCCTTGCAGGCGCGGCCGGTGCTGCTGCGGGGGCTCGGATATCCGCTCCTCGGTGTGCGTCTGGTGGCGTCGTACCTCGGCGAGGTGGCGGTGATCGATGCGGTGGTCGATGTCGGGGCGGCGCGGACCAGCGAGATCTTCGTGAAGCTGGCGCAGTCGTTCCGTTTGCAGCTGCTGGTGCGGACCGAGGCGGGGCAAGCCTCGGCGGCGCGGGAGATCGAGGCCGAGGGGCTGCGGCGCAACGCGGCGCTGTGTCTCGAGTCGGCGCAGGGGCAGCTCGGCACCGGCGAGTTCCCACCCGACGCTTATCGCAGCGCCTGTGAGGCGCTGGCTCGCATGAGCGCGAAGCAGCGGCTCGAGCCCGCGAAACACACGCTGGCGGAGGGGTCCTACCGGCACCTGGTGAGCCCGGCCGAGGCATGGGCGGCGCTCGAGCGGGTCGACGCGGCCTCGCGCAAGGACAACCTGGCGCGCCTGCTCGAGGTGGATGGGGTGTCGTTTGCGGAATACGAGGCGATACGCAAGGCGGTGTTGACGGCGGCGATCGAGTTCGGGCTGGTGGCGCCGGCCCGGTTCTGGCGGCGTGTGATCGGCACGGATCTCGTCAAGGACGCCGGCGACTGGATCGGCAAGCTGGTGGCGAATCGCAGCGCGTGGATCGCCCGCGGGGACGACCTCTCGGCGGAGCAGGCGGAGCAGGCGTGGCGCGGGATCTACGACCTGTGCCAGCATCACGACCTGACGCCGCCGCCCGAGGTGGCGCAGGCGCTGGGGCTCGGGCGTCCGCGCGAGTCGCGGAGCCCGGTGCAGGCGGTCGATCGCCCCCCGAGCGGCGCGGTGCGGGTGGCATCGTCGCGGCCCCCGTCTGTGCCGGTGGCCGTGCCGGAGGTGCGCGAGGCGCCGACGCAAGATACCGCCAAGACCGGTCCACACTCGGTGGTGCGCGAGGGTCGGACGGGGTCGCACGCGGCCGTACCGGCGGCGGGCAATCGCACCGAGCCGGGGCTGCGCAGCGGCGCACCGAACTCGCTGCGACCCGAGCCGCCGACGCGGCCGGGGCTGCCGCAGCCGACGCGGTCGGAGCCGGCGACACGCACCGGGGCGCACGCGACGGTGCCCGCGGCGCGGACTGGGGCCCACGCGGCTGTGCCACCTTCGCCGCGTCACGAGCCGGCGACCCTGACCGGGGCTCATGCGGTGGTTCCATCGGCGACACGGCCCGGGCCACGCAGCGGATCCCGACGCAGCCAACAGCCGGCGGTCGCCGTGTCGGGTGAGATCGGTGGCGGCGCAAAGGCAGGAGGGCGCGCCACTTCGGAGCTGAAGGACGTGGGGGGGATGGACCCCAAGCAGCGCGTGGCCCAGGCCCTGGCGATCCTGGAAGGGCCCCGGCCTGCGGACGCGATGCCGGTGCTGGCCGGGCTCGATGAGGACGAGTTACTGGCGCTGATGCCCCCGCTGGCCGAGTTGGGGGCACGCCTGGTGCCCGAGCTGCTGGCGCGGCTCGAGGCGCCGGAGCGGCCGCTGCGACAGGCGGCGACGATCTTGCTGGGCCTGGCCCGCGATCGTCGCGCGATCGATCCGCTGACGGCACGGCTCGCGGCCGAGGGCTCGGTGGTGTGGATCGACGTGGCCCGGGCGCTCGGCAATTTCGGCCCGCGGGTCGTCGGTCCGCTGTGTGCATTGCTTCGCGGGACCAGCGGCTCGGCGAAGGAGGCGTTGGGCCTGCGGGTGTCGCGGACCTTCGCCGAGCTCGTGGTCTCGGACGGAGACGCGCCTGGAGGCGCGGGGCGGCTCGCAATCGACAATCTGCTCGAGGTCGCGGACCCCTCGGTTTCCTCCGCGGCCCGGCGTGCGCTTGCTACACTCGCCGAGGTGCGAGGCGAGGCGCGTGGCTTGGGTGCGGGTGTCGGAGCGGAGGATCGTGAGATCCGACGCTTTGGTGCACGGGCCTATGAAGCCATCACGACGCCGGAGCTCGAGGCGGACGGCGACTTCGAAGTGGTTGGGGAAGATTGATGCGTTACGGAATCATCAGCGACATTCACGCCAATCACGATGCCCTCGAGGCGGTCCTGCGCGCGGTCGACAAGGAGAAGGTCGACCACGTGGTCTGTCTGGGCGACACGGTCGGCTACGGGGCGCAGCCCAACGAGTGTTGCGACATCATCCGTCGCATCACTCGCTACACGATCCTCGGCAACCATGACGCGGCCGTCGCGGGGCGCATGGACTACAGCTACTACTATGACGCGGCCCGCGAGGCGCTCGACCTGCACGCGGGGGTCCTGACGCCGGAGAACATGGCCTGGCTGCGCAAGCTCAACTACTTCGAGAAGGATGGGATGACCCACTTCTGTCACGGGTCGCCGGTCGACCTCGAGGAGTTCGAGTACATCTTCAGCGTCGAGCAGGCGCAGACCTGCATCCCGATCTGGGAGAGCCTCGGGCAGATCACCTTCATCGGCCACTCGCACCTGTGCAAGTCGTTCGCGGTCGGCAAGGAGCGGGTCTACGAGGTGGTGACCAAGGACTTCGAGGTGCACCCGGAGTTCCGCTACATCGTGTCGGTGGGGTCGGTCGGCCAGCCGCGGGACCACGACCCGCGCGCCAGCTACACGGTCTACGATGAGGGCCAGGGCCTGTTTCAGTTCAAGCGCGTCGACTACGACGTGAACTCGGCGGCGCGCAAGATCTTCGGCGACCAGCGGCTGTCGGACAGCTTCGGCGCGCGCCTGTTCGCGGGCGTGTAGTAGAGTCGGCGGCGTGAACGAGAGCCCGGCCGAGAGCCTGCGCAGGGAACGAGCTCTCGCGCGCACGCTGCTGGCCGACGGCTACGCCGACGATCACATCGATCAGGACGAGCTCGATCGCCGACTCGAGCGGGTCGAGCACGCGACGTCGATCGCCGAGCTGCAGGCGCTGACGGCGGAGCTGCGGCCCGTGGCGTCGTCGACGGCGCTGGTGCCGATGACCGGGCAGCCGGCGCAGCAGCTCCCGGTGTTGTTCGGGTCGATCGAGCGGGTCGGGGCCTGGCAGGTCGCGGCGCGGACGTACGTGCGCGTGATCTTCGGGTCGGCGGTGCTCGATCTGCGCCAGGCGATCTTGCCGTCGGGGGCGACGGAGATCGAGATCGAGGTGAACGTGGTCTGCGGGAGCCTCGAGCTGATCGTGCCGCCGGGGTGGCTGATCGACAATCGCTGCGGCGCGGTGCTGGCGGCGGTCGAGCAGGACGAGGGGCACGTGACGGCGGAGGACGAGCGCCGCGTGCTGCGGGTGAGCGGGCGGGTGGTGCTCGGGAGCCTCAGTGTGTTCGAGCGGCTGCCAGGCGAGGGGGCGTGGCGGGCGCGGCAGCGACGACGCCGCGAGCAGAAGGCGCTCGGGGAGCGGTCGCAGCGGGCGCTCGGACGCGGGCCGGCTGGCAAGGACCCGTAGGGCCTGTCCTCGGCGACAGGGCGCGAAGGACAGGGCGCGAAGGACAGGTGCTACGGGGCGACGGCGCCGGCGCCGGCGTGTGTCGATGTGACGGTGACGGCGTGGGCGGAGGGCCGGGCGGTGACGGCGTGGGCGGGGCGCTGGGTGTGGAGGCCGTCGACGAGGTCGTGGATGATCGCGGAGACCAGCTGCTCGAAGCGGAGGCCCGCGGCGTGGGCGACCTTGGCGACGACGCCGGCGCGGTGCAGGGGGGGGAGGGGCTCGACCTCGAGGATGACCTCGTTGTGGCGCTCGTGGAGGAGGAGGTCGACGCGGGCAGGACCCCTCGTGAGGCCGAGGGCGGCGGCGGCGTGGGTGGCGAGGTTGTCGATGCCGTGGCGCCGGCTGCGGGACAGGCTCGGGGGGCAGACCATGGCGCAGATCTGCCCGGGGTCGGCCGGGTCTCGCTCGACCTCCATGGCGCCGAGGACCTTGCCGTCGAGGAGGACGACCTGGATCTCGCGGCCGTCGATGGCTCGCTCGAGCAGCCACGGGCTGGCGTGGTGTTTTGCGGCGGCGCTGGCGACGGCGTCGGCGTCGGGGAGGTGACACACACCCTGGCCGTGGCTGCCGCAGCGGGGCTTGAGGACACAGGGCCAGCCGAGCAGGCCGAGGGACTGGCGGCTCAGCGGGTCGGCGCTCCCGAGGGACAGGGTGGCCGGGACCGGGAGGCTGTGGAAGCTGAGGATCTGACGCGCCCGCAGCTTGTCGTAGGCGAGGGCGACAGTCGCCGCGGAGGGGCCGGCGAAGGGGATCTGACGCAGGTGAAGGAGGCCCTGGAGCTCGCCGCTGGCGCCTGCGGGCCCGTGGGCGGCGATCAGGCAGGCGCTGACCTGCGCGGCCCGGAGCTTGAGGTCGAGGTCGTCGTCGGCCGTGAGCAGGGTTGCGGTGTGGCCGAGGCGCTGGAGGGCGACTTGCAAATCTTGGCCACTTTGGGCGTCGATTTGGCTATCATCCCTGGCGGTGGTGCCCGGGCTGCGTGCGGCCGGGTCGCCATCAGGGGCCGGGGCCTGGACGAGAACGCCAAAGTTGTGCGTGCGCATGACTTCAAGGCCGCTAGCAGGTCGGACCCGTGCGCGGCAAATTTTCGGAGTTTTCCCCAGCCCTTCGGCGACTCGCCCCTCCCGAACTACCCACGTCTCTCCCGCTGACACGCGCGGGGAGGGGCGCCTGCACAGGCAACTGCTTTCTCATGACCTTCCTCGAAGCTGCGATCGAAGTCCTTCGCCACGAGCCCGAGCCACTGCACTTCGCCGAGATCGCCAAGCGTGCGGTCCAGCGGAACCTGCTGTCGCACGTCGGGCGTGATCCCGAGGCCGCGATGCGGACCTGCCTTAACTCGGCGGTGCGTGGCGACCAGGCGATCCTCACCCGCAATAAGCCGGGTTATTACGCGATCACCGAGGGGGTCTCGTTGCCACCGCCGGCGACCGTGCCTGCGCCCGCGCCCGCACCTGCGCCCGTGCCGGTGGTTCCAGACGTGGTGAAAATTGCCAGCAATGTCGAAGTGGTGCCCGAGCATCGGGAGACGAACGCTTCGCCTATTGTGACGGCGCCGGCGCCGGCGCAAGCGAGTGTGGAAGAGGAGGGGGAGGCCGAGGGCGAGGAGGACGGCCGTGGTGGCGACGGTGGTCGGCGCAAGCGTCGGCGCAATCGCTTTGGCGTGCGGGGCGAAGCTCCGCCGCCGCAGCTGGTGGCGGTCAAGCCGTCCCGGCGCGGCGCCGATACCAGTCGGCGCAGCGAGGTGTTGGAGAAGGTGCAACAGCTCGAGTTCGAGGCGCCCCGCGGGGCCGGGCTCGACGGGGTCACGGACGTGGCCCTGGTGATGGCAAACGCGATGTCGCGTCTGGCTGAGGAGCGTCCTGAATTGCGTAGTGAATTTGAGAGCATGCAGCGTGCCCCTTCAAGCGCTTCGGCGCCGGCTCCCGAGGTCCGCAACCTGCCGCGTCGGATGCCGCCACGCCCGGGCATGCAGGGCGGACCTGGGCCAGGCGGAAACCACTACAACGGGAACAACCAGAACAACGGCGGCGGCAACCAGAACAACGGCGGCAACCAGAACAACGGCGGCAACGCGGGGCTCGACGAGGATGAGCGCGGCGGGCGTCGGCGTCGGCGTCGGCGCAAGCGTGGGCGTCGGGTTGAGTGGTCGGGGGAGGGTGGCGGCGACAGCCGGGCCGGCGGCGAGCAGCAGGCTCAGGGGCTGCTCAGCCAGGTCGCGGCCGTGCTGGCCGATGCGGGCGCCCGCTCGCTCCACATCCGGCAGATCGCCGAACAACTCGCCGGGCAGAATGTGCTTGGGGGGGAGATCTCGGAGATCGAGCGGGCCGTGACGGCCGGGGTGCTGCTCGATATCCGCAAGCTCGGTCGCGCCTCTCGCTTTGTCGCCCGGGGCGACGCGCGCTACCAGCTGCAAACCTCGCGGCTGCCGGGTCCGGCGGCCTCGGCCGAGCAGAGTCTGCGGGTCGCGGCGGACCTCCTGGACGCCGAGACGACCAACCAACTCGTTCAATGGTTGCTGTCACTTGGACCCCGATCCCTCGAGGCACTCGCACGCATCTATCTCGAGCGCGAGGGCTTCAGCCTGGTGACCACGCTGCCGCCCGTGCGTGGGGTCGGCAAGCTGGTCGTCCAGGATCCCGAGGTAGAGGATGAGGACGGTCGTCTGCTGGTGATCGTGCTGCCGCGCAAGGCTGGGCTCGACCCGAGCAGCTGGGCTGGCGACGCGGAGCGCAACAGCTGTGGCGGACACCTGGTGTTCGCGATGGGCGAGGCGCCCGACCTGAACGAGCAGCGGACGGTCGGACCGCACGAGTTCGCGCGCTGGCTGCGGACCCAGGGGATCGGCGTGACCACCCTGGCGATCGAGGTCATCGTGCTCGACCCCACCGTGATCGAGTCCATCGGTGGACTCGACACCTGAGCCGACCGCGCTCCCGGAGCTCACGGCGACCTGGCTGGGACGCCGTGACTTCGCGGAGGTGCTCGCGTTGCAGCTCGAGCTGCGTGAGCGCGTGATCGCCGGTGAGACGCCGACGATCTTGCTGGTCGAGCACCCGCCGGTGTTGACCCTCGGGCCACGGGCGAATGAGGAGGATGTGCTGTGGGACCCGGCCCGGCGGGCGGCGATCGGGATGACGGTGGTTCGGACGCCCCGCGGAGGCGAGGTGACGCTGCACGCGCCCGGGCAGCTGGTGGTGTACCCGGTGGTGCCGATCGGGCGGAAGATCCGCGAGCACATCACCCGCCTCGGGGAGGTGGGCGCGGCGCTGTACGCCGAGCTCGGGGTGCCAGGGTGCGAGTTTCGCATGGGACACCCGGGGGTGTGGCTGGGGGAGCGCAAGCTGGCGTCGATCGGGCTGCACCTCAGTCGCGGGGTGGCGGTGCAGGGGATCGCGCTCAACCTCGATGTCGACCCCGAGCTGTTTGCGGCGCTGGTGTCCTGCGGGCTGCGTGGGGTCGAGGTGACGAGCGCACGCGCGGTCGGTGGGCAGGCGATCACGGTCGCGGCGGCTGGGCGGCGCTACGCGGAGCTGTTCGCGGCTTCGGCCGGCTATGCGCTCGTCTGGCGCTGAGGGCGCTAGCAGGCGTGATCCAGCACGGCCTGAGTCGTTGTCGTCGCGGTGACGGGGCTTTGCTATGGTCGTGTCTCGATGCGTCGACTGGCTGTCATGGCCCTCGGGTTGGCCTTGAACCTCGCCTGCGAGCCGTCGTCGGGGCGCGCTGTCGTGGCGATCGAGCAGGTGACGGCGACCAGCCCGGAGCTGGCCGGGTTGACCCAGGCGGCGATCGTCGAGGCGGTGGCCGCGAGCCCGGACTTCGCGACCGAGGGGGGCCTCGGGGCGCTGCGGCTGGCCGGGTGGGTGTCGGCGTCGGACCAGGGGGGGCGCCCGCAGGTCGGGGGTGGGGTGGTCCCGGCTGCGCTGTTCCTCTATCTGGAGCTCGAGGTGCCGGCGGCGCTGCGCCGGCAATTCGACGTCCCGGCGATCACGGCGCGCGCGCGGCTGGATGGGCCGGTGCCGTCGGAGGCGGGGCTCACGTTGGCCGCGACGGGGGTGCTGGGGGTGCTCGCGCTGCGTTTTGCCCTGGCCCGCGGTGACGCCGAGGCGGCCATGCGGCTGCTCCGCTCGGAGGATCCGGAGTTGGTGCTACTGGCGCTGGAGTGGACCCGCGATCACCCGAGCCTGCTGCTGGCCGACGTCGTGGCGGCGCAGGTTGCGAACCCCGAGTTGCGGGTGGTTCGCCTGGCGCTCGAGGTGCTGGCGCAGATCGGCGACGCGCGGCATGCGTCCGCGGTGGTGCGCAGGGTGGAGCGGTCACCGGCGCTGGCACGCGAGGGTTACGCCACCCTGGGGGTGCTCGGGGGCCCTGATGCGGTCGGTTTTTTGCGCTTTGCCGCGGCGAACGAGGATGATCTGGAGCAGCAACGCCAGGCGGAGCGTGCGCTGAGTGCGGCGCTGGCTGGTACGGGAGAACGTGTCCCGCCGCGCCTGCATGGTGTAGATCTTCCGAGGGTGGCGCGAGGGCACCGGCAATGACGCTTCGTTCTCAGATCGTGATCGCAGGGGTGCTCATGGGGTTTGGTCCCGGTGTCGTGTCGGCGGCGCCGGTGCCCGACCCCGCGGCGCCGATCACCCCGGGGCCCGACTCGGAGGCGTTGCCCGTGGCAGCGCCGGTGTCAGCTCCCATCGAGACGCTGCCCGAGCCGACGCCGCCGGTGCGCACGCCAGCGCCAGCGCCGTTCGCCGGGGTTCGCAGCCCGACCGCGCCGCCGACCGCTCCGGGTGCGCCGCCGACTCCGCTGGGGCCGCCGCCGGGGACCGCCGGGCCGCAGCCGTACCCGACGCCGGGCGCTGAGCCGCGACCGGGGGTCGACCTCGGGGGCATGTCGATCACCCCCTTGCCGCCGCCACCTGCCGCGCTCAACCCACGGACGATCCGCCGGCAGCCGTGGCGCGGCGCGCGTCGGCCACCGCATGGAAGGCGACCGCACGACGGACGGTCGCGACAGACGCGCGACGTCGCCGGCCCGCGCCAGCACCGCTGACGCCCGCACCCGCACCCCCCGCCGCCCACGCTGACCCTCGGCCGGCGCGCGCACGCCGACGTGTGACCGCCGCGACGGCTCTCCGTCGCGCGGGCTGCCACGCGGTACAGCTGTTACACCGGCGCTGCGCC
>JBGAUO010000156.1:0-10813 GCA_044228605.1 Nannocystis sp.
GGTGGCCTGGCTGGCGCTGACCTGGTCTTGCAGACAGGTGACGAGCTCGGGGAGGAAGGCGTCGGCGCGGGCGTCGGCGGCGAGGGCCTGCAAGGGGGCGGCGCTGGTGAGATCGGCGAGGTCGAGGCCGGCGATGCGCAGGCCGGCGGCTTGCGGCCACAGGTCGTCGGCGACGAGGACCTCGGCGAGGGCGGCGAGGTCGTGACGGAGCGCGAGGCGGCGGGCGAGCGGTAGCTGGCGGAGGGCGGCGCACAGGGCGAGCAGGCGCTGGCGGGCCGGGAGGTCGCGCTCGTGATCGTCGCCGGGGTCGGGGCGGGCGGCGAGGCCGGCGAGGGCGCGCGCGAGGGCGGGCTGGCAGCGGCCGTCGGAGGCGAGCACGGCGAGCGCGGTGCAGGCGTCGGACCAGGTCGGACTGGTGAGGTCGTGGAGGTCGGCGACGAGGTCGTCGGCGACGCTGGCCTCCTGTCCCGAAGACCAGGTCGGGAGGAGCTGGAGGGCGAGGCGACGGGTGCCGAGGTCGGGGTGGTGGATCAGGCCGCGGACCAGGGCGGCGTAGGCGGGGCGCGCGGGCGCGGGGAGCTGCGCGGGGCTCGTGGCGAGCAGGCTGCGGGCGATGTCGGGCTCGGGGGAGGCGGCGAGGCGGGCGAGGATGGTGATCGCGCGCGGGTCGTCGAGGAGGTTGCGGGCGGCGTGGCCGACGGCGATCGCGACGTCTTTGTGCAGGCCAGGGCTGTCCAGCGCGGCGAGCAGGGCGGGCACGCTGCCGGGGCCGCGGTGCTCGCCGAGCAGGCGCAGGGCCTCCTTGCGGACGGTGATCTTGCGGCCGGGTCCGGCGATGAGCGCGAGCAGGGCGTCGGCGAGGACGGTGGCGTCGAGGAGGCGGGCGACGCGGGGGAGCGCGTACATGGCGACGCGGGCGCGGTCGCTGTCGAGGTTGGCGAGCAAGATCGGGAGGGTGTCGGCGGGGCGATCGATCCAGGCGAGCGCGCCGAGAGCGGCCTCGGCGATCGGGACCTCGTCGCTGGCGACGAAGGGGGCGAGCTCGTGGGTGCCGACGATCGGCAGGCGGGCGATCTGCTGGAGGAGCAGGGCGCGGCTGTGGGACGGGTGCTTGCGGTCGTGAGCGGCGCGCTCGAGCAGGTGGAGGAAGGCTCGCTGCTGGCGCGGCAGCCAGCGGTGGAAGCCGCTGTGCACGGGCAGGAGGTAGATGGTGGCGCCGCTGACGAAGCGGCCCTTGAGCGGGGTGCCCTCGAGGAAGGGGTCGAGCCAGGCCTGGCGGCGGCGGTGCAGGTGGAGGAGCACTGGTTGGAGGGTGATGACGCTGGGGTCCCAGGCGATCAGCTCGCGGACACGTTGGTCGCGGCCGTGGGGGTCGGCGAGCAGGAGGACGATCGCGCGGGCGGCGACGGTGCCGACGGGCTGCTTGCGGGCGAGCGGGGTGAGGAGGTCGGTGAGGGCTTGCAGGCCGAAGCGGCGGCGGCCGAGCGCGGCGGCGAGGCCGAGCACGAGCTCGGGGCGGTCGCGCTGGTTGGCGGCGGTGATGCGGGCGGCGAGGGCGTCGACGATCGCCGGGGCGCTGCGGCGCGGGAGGCCGCGCGAGAGGTCGGGGAGCTGCAGGGTGCCGGTCTGGCCGGCGAGCAGGGTGAGGAGATCGAGGCCGGTCTGGAACAGGCGCTGGGTGGTGTGTTCGGCGTGGCCGCGGAGCAGGCGGAAGGCGAGCTGCTGGATCTGCTGGCGGGTCTGGTAGGAGGTGTCGCGGGCCTCGGTGGCGGCGACGACGAGGGTGTGCAGTGGTTCGGCGTCGGCGTCGACGAAGGCGCGGGTGGGGACTTTGGCGAGGGCGGTGAAGGCTTGCAGGCGCACGGGGTCCTGGTCGTTCTTCAGGCGCGGGGCGAGCAGGGCCAGGGCGGCGGAGACGCTGCCGTCGCGACCGGCGCAGGCGATCACGCGAGCGACGGCGCGGGCGCGCAGCTCGGCGTCGGCGGCCCGGAGCGCGGGGACCAGGATCGGCTCGGCGTCGGCGGGCGCGAGGTAGGCGGCGAGGGCCTGGCTGCGCTCGGGGTCGGCGCGGACGATCGCAAGCGCGCGCATGCGGGCGGCCTCGCTGCGCTGGAGGGCGCGAGGCAAGCTGTCCAAAAGGACATCCGGCCAGACGCGGTCGGCGAGGCCCTGACCGGCGACGGCGGCGGCGAACAGGGCGGCGCGGCGGCCGGGCGCGAGCTCCTTGAGGAGGGCGGCGAGGTGCGGCGGCTGTTCGCCGACGAGGTTGGCGAGGCGCGTCTGCTGGGCGGCGTCGAGGCGGTGGAGGCGGGTGATGACGCCGCGCGGGAGGCCGGCGCGCTGGGCCCACGCGCGCAGCTGGGGGCGCTCGATCAGGGTCACGCTGCGGCCTGGATCGGCGCGGACGAGGTCGCCGAGGCGAGGCCACAGGAGGTGGGGAGGGCAGGTGTCGCCGTGGCGATCGAGGAGGTCGAAGAGGGCGGCGCCGGCGAGCTCGGCGAGGGCGCTGACGAGGCCGCGGTGGGCGTGCCAGACGGCGGGCTGCTCGCGCGGGGCGGCGCTGGCGAGGCAGGCATCGAGGTGGGCGAGGACGGCGGCGGGTTGGCGGAGGTAGAGGCTGCGCCAGCTGCCGACGGCGTGGGCGAGGCTCGCAAGGTGGGCGCGCACGGTGCTGTCCTCGAGGACAGGTAGCAAGATGGCCGCGTCACGCGGGCCGCAGCGGGCGAGCAGGTCGGGGAAGAGGCGACGCGCGGTGACACGGTGGCCGCCGCGTGTGAGGGCCTTGAGCAGACCGCGGCGCAGGGCGGGCGGGAGGACGAGGGCGAGGGCGGCGAGGTCGGGCCCGGTGCGGGCGTCGCCGGCGAGGTCGACGAGGCTGACGATGGCCAGGCGACGCACGCGCAGCGAGGGGTGGGCGAGGGCGCGAAGCAGCGGCGCGTCGAGGCGGGCGGCCTGGGCCATGACCACCGCGAGTTCGCCGGCGTGGGCGTCCTGCGCGAGCAGCCGCTCGAGCGTGGCGGGCAGGCCGGGGTCGCCGTGCTGCATGCGCGCGAACGCGGCGGCTTCGCGCAGGCGTTCGCTGTGCGACAGGGTGTCCAGGCGAGCGAGCAGGGCGTCGAGATCGGGCGCGGGCGCGGTGGACATGGCGGCAAGGATAGTCATGTATGATGCCGGCGTGTCGCCGCCTGGCGAAGGGGAGGAGCGGGCGCAAGCGACCGAGGGGGCCGCCGAGGCGCCGACACGCCCGGAGCCCGAGGTGGACCGCCTCGGCAAGCGGCGCCGGGTCGAGCGGCTGGCGGTGAGGTACTTCAAGCGGCGTGGGGGCGTCGGGGTCGGGGCACCGTCGCGATCGCAGGGCGGCGACGCGGTCCACTTCCTGAACCCCGAGGAGCGGCGAGCCCTGCGTCGCATCGAGCGCAACGCGGTGCTGCGTGCCGGCGCGGCGGGGGCGTTCGCGGCGTCGCTGGGGGCGGTGGTCAGCGTGCTCGCGCGGCCGCTGCTGGGCGAGGAGCCCGAGGACGCGACGTGGCTCGAGCTGCTGCGCTATCTGGCGGTGACGCTGCTGACGGCGCTGCCGGTGGCGATCGTGGAGCTGTCGTTCATCTATTCGAACGCGATCGTGTCGGTGCACCGCCTGGCGGAGGCGGCTGGGGTGGCGTTGTTCCGGCCGGACGACGACAGCGACGACGACAGCGACGAGGTCTTCGCGGCGGTGCTGGCCCGGGCTGCGCTCGAGATCCCAAACCCGCCGCGGCCGATGTTCGGCATCAACCCGCGGCGTGAGGCGTCGCGCTGGCGCCTGGTGGTGGCGTCGATCGTGTACAAGGCGAAGGTCAGCGTCAGCAATTTCCTGCTGCGCAAGCTGCTGGTGCGGGCGTTCGGACGCGCCGGCCTGCGCAGCTGGATCCCGTTCATCGCGGTGCCGGTGACGGCCTGCTGGGACGCGTTTGTGTGCCGCCGGGCGCTGCGTGAGGCGCGGCTGCGGGCGATCGGTCCGTCGGCGGCGGTCGAGATCGTGACCTGCCTCTTGGAGCAGGTCGGTGAACCATCAGAGGCGCTGCGTGAGGCGTTGTTCCGGGCCGTGGCGACGGCGGTGGTCCGCAGCGCCGACTTCCACCCGAACCTGGTCGCGTTGCTGGCGGCGCTGCGTCAGCGGCTCGGGGAGTGCGAGGTGGAGGAGCTCGACGACTCGGCGCGCTCGCTGGCGCTGATCCAGCGGCTGACGCCGGTCGAGCGGCGGGTCGCGGTGCAGCTGCTGGCGGTGGCCTGCGTGTTCGATGGCCGCGTCGGCAAAAAGGAGTGGGTGGTCCTGGCGCGCGCGTACGCGCTGCTCGGTATCGCAACCCCGCGCCTGGCCGTGCTGGCGTTCAAGGATGGGCTCCTGAACGGGGACGCGCTCGATCGCGCGCAGCTGGCGACGCTGACCCCTGATCTCCCGTAGACGCGCCAAGTGGCCTAACCTCTCGGCGCGCGAAAGGATGTGCGGATGACGGATCTGGCGGATGGTGCCTCGTTCGAGATGCAGGGATCGGGGGCCAAGCCCTACGTGCTGAAGAACATCGGCGGCGTGTATTCGTGCAGCTGCCCGGCGTGGCGCAATCAGTCGGCGCCGCCGGAGCGACGGACCTGCAAGCACCTCAAGAAGCTGCGCGGCGACGCGGTGGAGCAGGCGCGCATCGGCGCGGACGCGGCGGCGACGGTGGCGAGCCCGCGGACGAGAGCCGCGCCCGCGGCGGTCGGGGCGAGCGATGCAGGTGAGGTCGCAGAGGCCGCGGCGCCGCCGATCTTGCTGGCGCACGTGTGGGACAACGAGGCCGACCTCAAGGGCTGGTGGATGAGCGAGAAGCTCGACGGGGTGCGAGCATACTGGGACGGCCAGCGCTTCCTGTCGCGGCTCGGCAATCAATACTATGCGCCCGGCTGGTTCACGGCGGGGCTGCCGAAGTTCCCGCTGGACGGCGAGCTGTGGCTCGATCGCAAGGCGTTTCAACGGACGGTGAGCATCGTCCGCCGGCAAGACCAGAGCGATGCGTGGCGCGAGGTCAAGTTCCTGGTCTTCGACGCGCCGGCCCACGGCGGCGGCTTCGAGGCCCGCGTGCGCCACTATCACGAGTACATCACCGGGCGCAGCCTGGAGTTCGTGCGGGCCCACGCGCATGAGGTGTGCCAGGGGATCGATCACCTGCGCGGCGAGCTCAAGCGGGTCGAGGCGCTCGGCGGCGAGGGCCTGATGCTGCGTCGCCCGGGCTCGGCGTACGAGGTGGGGCGCTCGCACAGCCTGCTGAAGGTGAAGAGCTTCTTCGACGCGGAGGCGCGGGTGGTCGGGCACCAGGCCGGAGCAGGGCGCCATCGCGGGCGGCTCGGGGCGCTGCTGGTCGAGCTGCAAAACGGCACCAGCTTCGCGGTCGGCAGCGGCCTCAGCGACGCGGAGCGTGGCGATCCGCCGCCGGTCGGCAGCATCATCACGTTTCGCTACCAGGAGCTCAGCGACGGCGGGGTGCCGCGATTCCCGACCTATGTCGGCGTGCGCCATGACGTGGTCTGGAAGTCGGGGAAGTCGACCGCCCCGGTGGCGGCTCGTCCGGCGCGCCGAGGAAAGTAGGCGAAGCGGCGTTCATCGGGCAGCGCGGGCCCTTTTTGGGGCCCGGCGCTTTGGATTTACAACGGGGTGTTTTTCGTGGTAATGCGCGCGGCGCAAATTCGCTCGACGCACAGGTTCGACGCCTGAGACGGGTCAGCGAATCTCTCCCCCCCCAATCACGAAACGCGAAAAAACCTCTCATGAACACGATGCATCGCATGTTTGTCGGCTCGGGCCTGCTGGCCTTCGGCCTCGGTCTCCTCGTCTCCCCGGGCTGCGGCGGGGGAGACTACTGCGCAGTGGTCTTCAACAAGCAGATCGAGTGCGCGCCGGCCGAGCAGAAGGCGCTCTTCGAGGGCCTCAAGGACCTCGCCCTCAAGGAGTGTCGCGACAAGAAGGACCGCGACGCCGAGAACGAGAAGCTCGAGCTCGAGTGCGCTGCGAAGGCCGGCTGCGAGGACTTCAAGAAGTGCATGGACGGGCTCAGCGACGCCAAGTACGCCAAGAAGGTCAAGAAGGAGATCGAGGCGGCCCTGGCCACCGGCGAGAAGCTCGACGACGCGCTGTCGACCTGCAAGTTCAGCGACATCAAGGACGAGGGCGTCAAGAAGCTGTGCGGCGACCTGTTCACCAAGGCGCTCGACACCGCCACGAAGGACCTCCAGGCGATCCGCGACAAGGGCGGCGATCCGGAGGGCAAGTGCTTTGACCTGACCCTCACCGCCGAGAAGGTCTCGCCCGAGGCGAAGACCAAGGCCGAGGCGCTGTGCAAGGAGGTCGACGCGGCCCGCCGCGCGACCGAGGCGATCGCCGAGGCGAAGAAGAACCTCGACGCCAAGACCAACGAGGTGCCCTTCCAGTGCGGCATGGCCGTCGAGGACCTCGAGAAGCTCGGCAACGACTGGTCCAAGACCAAGCTCGCCGAGGTCACCAAGGCCTGTTACGTCGACCTCGGCAACGCGATCCTGCCGGCCGTGGTCCCGACCATGCAGTACGTGTGCGACTACCACGTCGACCAGGTCTTCAAGGCGGCCAAGAAGTACTCGCTGAAGGACGCGGCGCTCGATCCGTGGATCGAGAAGGCCAAGGCCAAGTGCGAGACGCCGGCAGCGGCGGGCTGATCTGCTTCGGCTCGCAAACAAGGCCGGCCCCTGGATGGGGGCCGGCTTTTTTGCGTGGGGAGTAATGTGAAGACCTGCCCCGAGGGACAGGTCATGGGATTTCAGCGGGTGAGCAGGCGCAGCAGCGCGGCGGGGCTCGGCAGCATGCGGGCTGGGACGACGCGGCGGTACTCCTGCCACAGCTCGCCGTACTTGGCGCTGCAGCGCTGCTCGTCGCGCCAGGCGCGGTGGAGGAGCAGGGCCAGCAGCCACAGGGGGACCATGAAGGGGCCGATGTGGCCGAAGCCGGCGAGCGCGGCGGTGGCGAAGTAGACGGTGAGCTCGCCGGTGTAGTTGATCTTGCGGCCGACGCCCCACCAGCCGGAGACCAGCAGGCGCCCGCCGAGCAGCTGCGGGGCCGCGCCCCAGATCGGGGCGCTCGGGTCCTGCTTGAAGGTGTGCTTTTGTTTGTTGGCGCCGCGGAAGATCCACAGGCCGAGGGTGAAGGTGGCGATCAGGGCGAGCAGCGGGAGCGTGGCCATCGGCTCGGGGTTGGCGAGCAGGAACCAGCCGGCGGTGCAGTAGAAGAAGGGGACGAGGGCGAGGTCGCCCCAGACGAGCATGAAGCCGAACTTCTCGGCGATGATGTCGTACATCGACAGCACGCCGGGCTCGTCGCGGTAATGCGTGAACAGGTAGAGCCACCAGAAGGCCTGGTACGCGATCATCTGCGGGGTCAGGTGGCCGAGCTGCTCGTGCTGGGCGTAGGCGAAGGCGGCGACGAGGATGCCGAGGCCGATCAGCGAGGGCTGGTAGGCGAAGACCTTGAGATCGACGCCGCGCCAGGTGGGGTTGAGCTCGAGGCCCAGCCAGAGATCAGGGAGCAGGCCCTTGCCCGACGGTTGGTGGCCGCGCGCGCGAGCGCCCGCATAAAGGATCACCGTCCACACGAGCGAGAAGATGTTGGCGGCGACGAAGAGCGGCCAAAACCAGGTGGTGATCAGCGGAGCCAGAGACGCGCCGAGCAGCAGTGTGGCGCCGATCACAATGAAGTGCGTGAGCGCAAACAGGGCGAGGCCGTTGATCTTGTACGACTTGCGCTGGCCGTCGGGCTGGGCGAAGCCGAGGACGCGGCGACCGGGCAGCACGCGCGCGGCCTGCAGCATGGCGAAGAAGAAGGCGCTGTAGCCGAGCAGGGCGAGCAGCACGCTGCTGGGGCACAGCTGCGGCAGGAGCGAGAAGTCGTGCGGTGGTGCCACGCTCGCGGATGGTGCGAGCTGTGAAGCTGCATGCGCGGCGGACAGCGACGAGATGAAGGCCATGGGCCGAGGTTGTAGCCGAGGGGCAGACGAGCTCGTGGCGCGTGCGCGCGAAGTTTGCCGCGAGAGCCTGGATTTCTCTCACGGCTTTGCGCGGGCCGCGGTCGTACGCGTGTGCGTGGGCTCGGATACCGTGCCGGCGATGTTCGCCGTGCCGGAGACCGTGAAGCAGACGGCGTCGACCCTGTGGTCGGCGTTGCAACCGCTCAAGCTCGATACGCCGGGGCTGCCGCCGATGCTGCCGGGCGGGCTGCCGGTGGTCGGGCACGCGGTCGAGATGCGGACCAACCCGGTGGCGATGATGACCCGCGGGCGGGCGATGTTCGGCGACCTGTTTAGCCTGCGGCTGCCGGGGGCGCTGGGCGTGGCGATGACGGGGCACGCGGCGCAGGAGAAGTACTTCCGCTTCAAGGACGACGAGGTGAGCCAGCGCGAGGCGTATCAGCTGATGACGCCGGTGTTCGGCAAGGGCATCGCGTACGACGCGGAGCCGCACATCATGAAGGAGCAGCTGGGCTTCTTCCACGCGGCGCTGCGCGACAGCCGGCTGCGCAGCTATGCCGAGGGCTTCGTGACGGAGGCGTCGGTCAGCTTCGGCAAGTGGGGGCGCGAGGGCGTGGTGAACATGCTCGACGTGGGCAACGAGGTGACGCTCTACACCTCGACGCGCTGCCTGCTCGGCGAGAAGATGCGGCATAACCTGTCGCGCGAGTTCTCGCAGCTCTACCACGACCTCGAGGGCGGGATTAATGTGGTGTCGTTCTTCGCGCCGTATCTGCCGCTGCCGTCGATGCGTCGGCGCGACCGGGCGCGGGTGAAGATGGTCGAGCTCATCACCCAGATCGTGCAGGCGCGGCGCAGCGACGGGCAGGTGCACGAGGATATCCTGCAGACGCTGATCGAGGCCCGCTACGCGGACGGGCGGGCGCTGACGGAGGACGAGATCACGGGGCTGATCCTGACGATCATGTTCGCGGGCCACCACACGAGCGGCGTGACCTTCTCGTGGATCGCGGTGCTGCTCGGGCAGCACCCGCACATCGCCCGCCGGTTGATCGAGGAGCAGAAGCAGATCCTCGGCGGCCGCGAGACCCTGACCTACGACGATCTGGGGCAGATGAAGCTGCTCGAGGGGACGATCAAGGAGGCGCTGCGCCTTTATCCGCCGATCCACCTGGTGATGCGGCGGGTGCTCAAGGCCTTCGACTTCGGCGGGTATCACGTGCCGGAGAACACGATGCTGATGGCGTCGCCGGCGGTCAGCGGGCGCATCCCCGAGATCTTCGCCGAGCCGCACCGCTTCGACCCCGACCGCTACGGGCCGGGGCGCGAGGAGGACAAGAAGTCGCCGTATGGGCACATCGCCTTCGGCGCGGGGCGGCACCGCTGCATGGGCATCGTGTTCGCGCAGCTGCAGCTGCGCGCGCTGTGGAGCCACCTCCTGCGCAACTTCGAGTTCGAGCTGCTCGACGCGAATTACCCGGTCGACTACACCAACCTCATCGCCGGGCCGACGCCGCCGTGCCGCGTCCGCTACCGCCGGATCTGAAAGCCATGAATCAGTCACTCATTCATATCGGTCGTCCGCCGCCCCCGAGCTTCGAGGCGGCGAAGAACAGGCGCCAGAAGGTGCGGGCGGCGGGGCTCGACCCGAACTACTGGTATCCGGTCGAGTACAGCAAGCGGGTCAAGCCCGGGCAGGTGATGGAGGTCGTGTTCTGGCGCCGCTCGGTGGCGCTGTTTCGCGGGCAGGACGGGCTTCTGCGGGCGGTGGAGAACCGCTGCGCGCACCGCCAGCTGAAGCTGTCGATCGGGCGGGTGGAGGACTGCCAGCTGGTGTGCCCGTACCACGGGTGGACCTACGACGGCGGCGGGAAGCTGTGCAAGGTACCGCACGAGCTGTTTGGCAAGCCGCTGCCGAACATCACGCTGCGCCACTACCCGGTGCGCGAGCGCTACGGGCTGGTGTGGATCTTCTTCGGCGACCCGGCGCGGGCCGATTCGGTGGCGATGCCGGCGATCCCCGAGCTCGAGGCGAAGAAGCCGTGGGCGAAGCTGCTGGTGGACTTCACGTGGAAGGCCCACCACTCGATGATCATCGACAACGTCAGCGACTTCACCCACGCGTACCTGCACCGTAAGTTCAAGCCGTTCACGGACAGCACGCTGACGGACCTGCGGGTCGAGGGGGACTGCGTGCACGTGGCCTACGACACGCAGGTCGCCGCGGGGCCGCTGATGCGCCACTTCGTCGACCGCTCGCGCACCAACGTTAATGCGATGAAGCTGTGTTATCAATACCCGTATCAGTGGTCGGATACGGACGGGAAGATCAAGGACTGGTGCTTTTGCCTGCCGATCGATGAGCAGACGACGCGGGCGTTTTTCCTGTTCTACTTCGACGGCTTCAAGATCCCGTTCTTGCCGCTGAAGATGCCGCGCCAGGTGATGGAGCCGGTGCTGGGGATCGCCAAGGAGGCGGTGTTCAAGCCGCTGCTCGAGGAGGACGGGGTCGCGTGTGAGGCGGAGCAGGCGGGGTACAACGAGCACTGGAACGCGCCGATCGCCGAGCTGAACCCGGCGGTGCACGAGTTCCAGGCGCTGACGATCCGCAAGTGGGAGAGCTACCTGGCGAGCGCTTCGGCGGCGGAGCTGCGATCGTTCGGGTGAGCTGCGGGCGCGGGGGACGTCGCACGGGCCGCTGCGGTCCGGCTGGGTGCCCGCGGAGTCAGGTGAAGCCGGAGGGCCGGGAGAGGTCTCGCCCTCAAACACGGCCTGACACACCGTCGCCGGGGTGATTCCCGGGTCTACGC
>JBGAUO010000157.1:0-10619 GCA_044228605.1 Nannocystis sp.
ACGCGTTCTCCGGCGGCACGACGTGACCAAAGACGTCAGGCGTGAACTTGGGATTGGCCGGCAGGTACGTCTCCTGCAGGAAGTTCATCTTGTCCTTCTCGGTCTGGTTGGCGAAGGGCACCTCGGCGAAGGGGTCCTTGAGGCCGTACGCGGCCGAGGGCGGCAACAGGGCCGGGAAGAACAGCGGCACGTACACGCCCTGCAGGTACAGCTTGTCGCCAAGCGGAGCGTAGTCGATGACCGCCATCTGGTTGGCGATCGGCTCGGTGAACAGCGGCCTGTCCTCGACGTCGTCCGCGTTGATGTTGTTGGTCGGGTTGAACTTGTCGGCCGTACCCCACACCACGATCTGCCGCCCGACCTTGATGTCGAGGCCCGGTGCAAGATCCGTGAGGGCCACGTAGGCCGCGTCGCTCTCCATATGGAAGCGTTGGATGTAGACCTGCGACGCGAGGTCATCGAGCTCACGCGCCTGGCTGACGCCCATCAGCACCGGCTCTGCGTCGGCGACCACCTGGACGTGCTTGTTCGGCGTGTACGCCACGTACAGCTCAAGCCGGTTCTCGTTGCGGCTGATCCGTCTGGGGCTGGCCCGATCGACGTCGTAATAGAGGCTGCTGACCAGACGAAAGCGCGTCTTGAGCTTGCCGTTGTAGCTGGAGGTCGGGGCCGGCCCACCCTTGTCCGCCCCCGGATTCTCGGGATCGATCAGGCCCTTGGTCGGCGAGATCGTCGGATTGGCGGCCTCCCGGGGCGTGATCGGCTTCGGCGGATCACCTGCGACCGGCGTCGGCCCGCCGAACACGTCATCCATGCCCATCTCCCCCGGGGGCTTCGGTCCGTCGCTTGCGGTGGCCGGCTTCGTGCTCGCTGGCACGGTGGGCGCTTCCGTGGGTCCCACGGCGGGCGTTGTTGGCCCACCAAACACATCACCCATCGACAGATCGGTGTCGATCGGCGGCGCCTTACCTGCCGCCGGTCGGTCCGCGGGCTGCGGCGCGACGGGTTGCGCCTCGACGATGCCGGGGCCTACATACGGTCGTGGCGCAGGCGCGGGGTCCTGCGCCCACAGGGCGAATGGAGGGAGGAGTGCTGCGCAGGACCAGAGCACGCGACGGAGTCTACCCGCGCATCAACGTCCGACGCGAGAAGAGATCGTCGACGATCGGCGTCTTCACATCGATCTCCGACAGCTTGATGACCGTCTCGTCACCGGTCTTCAGGTTCTTCATGCGCACCTGCGTCGGGATCTTGGTGTCCTCGAACGGCTGCCACGCCTCGCGGACCTGAGTGCGCACATGGGCGCCAGTACTGTCAAAGTAGTGGATACGGGTCACCCCGTTCACGGTCGAGTCGATGAAGATCTCGAGCTTCGAGAACGAGATCGCCACCCCCTGCTTCGGCTTCAGGACCAGCTTGGTCTCACTGCCCTCCTTGCCCACCAGCTCGGCATCAAAGCTCGGCGAGAGCTTGGCCATCACCATGTCTTCGGGCGTGAACTCGCTGCCGAGGAAGCCCTGGTTCTGCATGTGCGCCGCGACGCGCCGGACTTTCTGGAACTCCGGGCTGTACATGTAGATCGTGTCACGATCCTCCATCAGGATCTTCATCCCCGCCACGTCGCCCGGGGCCGTGAAGTGGATGAACTGCTTCTCGAGGTTCTTCATCTGCATCGAGAAGACCATCGTGGTTCGCAGGTTGCCGCTCTTGTAGATCTCCATCGTCGCCTTGTAGGTCTGATCCGGGAAGCGGATCGCAAGGCTGTCGAGCTTGGCCAGCACGTCGGCACCCGTCACAGCGGCCAATGCCGGCTGAGAGGGGACGAGCATGACGCCCGAAGTGGCAAGGACCGTGGCGAGGAGGAATGAAACCGGCTTCATGGCAGTCGAGCTCCTGAACTATATCGCAGCATGGGTGCAGCTACGCGCCCGGGCCCTTGGACGGGCACCTTGCCTGCCTATTCTGTCGGGCTACGAGTCCCCGCCTGTCTCAGACACATCCCCAGAACGCCCGCAGACAGCCCAACAGAGCCCGTTCACGCAATTTGGTGATCCCCATCACACTGGGACGATGGGACAGCAGCCATCCCCATGAACCTCGCAGATCGCGTCAGACAGCCCGCAGAAGGCATGCTGCGCAAAATTCTGCACGCTGAAACTCATTGCACAGGCTCACGCTTTTAGGCAGGTCGCCCGCGATAAAGCCAGGGCACCAGCCAACAGGCACCGAGAGCCGCGCCGACCAGCCCGATCGCCAGGCCGATCCCAAACTCTCGCAGTGGTGCCAGCTCCGACGCCAAGAGCACTGCAAAAGCACAGGCAAGCTGAAGCGCCGAGATCAGCGTAACGACACCGATCTCATCAACCGCCCGCTGCCCGCGATCCGGCCCGGTGAAGCTGCGCGCACGGAAACCGAGATGGATCGCAAAGTCGACGCCCGCCCCGATAGCAATGCACGAGATCATGCTCGTACCGACGCTGATCGGCAGGCCGAGCAACGCCAGCAAGCCCATCGTGACACACAGCGTCCACATCGCGGGGATCAACGCCCGCAGCTGACGAGCCAGCAGCAACGTCAGCGCCAGCCCTGCGACCGAGACCAGCGTCGACTCAAAGAGGCTGCGGGTCTCGGACTCCGCGAACGCGGCCCCGATCACCGGCTGCCCTGTCAGTCGTGTGTGCAGGGCCAGCGCCCGGCCCTCGCCCGCGGGCATGCGCCACTCGCCGTCGTCCAGCTCGGACAACGCCGACTCGAGCGGTGCGCAAGCCTTTGCCTCCGGGGCGCCGAGCAGTGCACACCGGCCCTCGACCACGAACTTCTCGAGCACCTCGTCAATCCACGGACCCAGGTGCTTGGCAACGAATCCGACCCCCTCAGCGTCCTTGGCCGCGAGCGTGGGCAACTTCTCCCGCAACAAGGCCTCTAGCGCAGCACCGCGCGGGGCGATCAAGCTCGCCGGATCGATCGTATCGATCTCGGCCCGCGGCACACCCTCGACCGGGCTGTCCTCCGAATCCAGAGCCCGGTCCCGGACCTCGACGATCGCAGCCAGCAGAGCCGGCGAGGCCTCCTTCGGCGCCGCAGTGGTCAGGGCTTGGGCGTCGACGGGCTTGCCGGTCAGCCGCGTGAGGTGCTCACCGACCTCGGCGATCTGCTGCGTCCGCGCGGCCTTGTCAGCAGCGGGGCCACGAGTCGCCGCGACCCGCATCTGCCCGCCTGCGTGCCGCTCGAGCAGCGCTCGCACATCGGCTGCGACCCGCAGTTGCTCTGCGCCGGACATCGGCGCCAGCTTGACGTGGACCAGCGCCCCGCCGCCGTCCGCGGTCATCAACTGTGCTACGGCCGGGTGCCCCTGCAGATACGTGAGCACGCGGCCGGCTCGCCCAGGCGTCTCGGGGATGCCCCGTCGCCCACCGAGCGCTTCATTGAGCAGCACCACTGGCTCGACCACCGACCGCACATCGACCACACCGGGGATCGCCTTCACCCGCTCGCCCAGGTCACGGATCTCTCGCAGCACTGTCGGCTCGGCGAGGCCCTTGCGGTCGGGGTTTTGCGGGTCGATCTCTCCGTGGCTCACCTCGATCGCCACCTGCAGGTAGGTCGAGCCACCGAAGTGCTCGTTGAAGAAATTGTTCGACGCGATCGGCTCGCTGTCCTCGGAGAACACGGCCGTCATGTCGGGATCGGCCCGCAGCTGGGTCGCCCCTGCCGCCCCGCCGACCGCCAGCACACCCATGAGCCACAGCGGCGGGCGAGCCCGCATCGGCATCGCTCGCTCGGCCCGCGGCTGCAGCAGCTTGTTCGGAAGAACCGCGAGCAGCGCCGGCAACACGCCGAGCGCCAGCAACAGCAGCACCAGCACGCCGGTCCCCGCGATCACCCCGAAGCGCTGCATCGGCACCTGCGGCATCACCACCAGCGCGAAGAAGGCGACCGCCGTCGTCACGCCGCTCAGCACGACCGGCAGCCACAGCTCGCGCAGCGTCGCGCTCGCGCGCTCGCGGCTGGTCCCCAGCTGGCGCTGAAACCCGGCGAGGATGTGCACACCGAAGGCTCCCCCGAGCGCCACCATCATCACCGGCAACGAGCTGCTGACGATCGTGAGCGGCTCACCGAAGCGGCCGTGCGCGCCCATCACGAGGCCGACGCCGAGTCCCGTCAGGATCAAGTTGAGCCCCGCCGCCGTCACGCTACCGAGCAGCAGCGCCGACACCAGGACGAGCACCCCGATCACGATCGGCGACAGCCGGTTCACGTCGTGGCGGCTCGAGCGGGCCGCAGCGTCCTCGACGAAAGGCCCGCCGCCGACGTGGCTCTCGCCCTGCCAGCCCTTCGCCACCACGTCGCGGATTGTTTGCAGCGTCACGCTGCGCTCTGGCCCGGCGCTTTGGCCCTCGCTCTGGAGCTGGTGCTGCGGCAGCAAGAAGACCATCAGCGCCGCCGCCTTGCCATCGCGCGAGATCAGGTTGCCGACCGCGTCGGTCGAGCCGAGCACCTTCTCGCGGATCTTCGCCTCGTCGCGCAGATCCGCGGGCACCAGCGCTGCGACTTCGAGCCCGTCCTCGGTGACCTGCGGGTCGGGCAGGTCGGTGAACGACAGCACCATGCGCACACCCGGCAACTCGCCGATCACCCGCGACAGCTCCCGCACCTCATCGACGCGCGCCAGCGAGAGCATGTCGCCGTCGTCGCGGTGCAGCCCGACCAGCGCGATCTCCAGAACGCCGAAGCGATCGGCGATCTCTCGGAAGCCGATGACGTCGGGATGATCGCCAGGCAGGAACGCGAGAACGTCGTTGTCTTCGCGCACGTTCACGGCGCCGGGCAGCACCCACGCACAGACGGCCACCAAGAGCGCGAGGATGGCCCAGCGCGCTCGGACGACGAAGTGCTCACGCATGCTGCCGTTTTAGGCCGGAGCGGCAGCGCAAGTCCACAACTCAGGTCCAGACCGGGGTCAGCCAGCTCATACGCTGCGGGACGCGGCCACGGACCACATCGGCGAAGTGCTTCTGCAAACGTGCCGTGATCGGCCCGACCCCGCCCTCACCGATCTTGCGGCGGTCGACCGAGCCGACCGGGGTGATCTCCGCCCCGGTGCCGCACAGGAACATCTCGTCGGACACATACAGCTCCGTGCGACCGATGGTCCGTTCCAGCACAGGGAGGCCGAGGTCCTCGCTCGCCAGCGCGATCAGGCTGCGGCGGGTGATGCCATCAAGGTTGTCCTCGGTGCTGGGCGGGCTGATGAGCGTGCCGTCGCGAATGATGAAGACGTGCTCTGCGCTGCCCTCCGAGACCTTGCCGTGCTCGGTCAGGAAGATCGCCTCGTCATAGCCGTTATCGTGGGCCTCGCGGCGAGCCAGCGCGCTGTTCAGGTACAGCCCGGTCGGCTTGGTCCGCGCCGGGATCGCGGAGTCGGTCGCGCGCCGCCACGACGACACGCACACGTCGATCGCGTCCTTGTCGATGTAACGCTGTAGCGGGAGGCAATAGATCGTGAGCAGGCTGTCCTCTTCCCGCATCACCGGCGCCAGCTTGACCGAATTGTTGAGCAACAGCGGGCGCACGTAGACGTCGAAGTGGCAACTGTTGCGACGCAGCAACTCCCCGACCAGGCCGCACAGCTCGGCGTGAGGCGCCGGCAGCCGCATGAACAGCACCTTGGCCGAGTGCTGCAGGCGGGCCATGTGCTCCGGAACGCGGAACAGAAACACCTGCTGGCCGTCGTCCGCGAGGTAGCCGCGCACGCCCCCGAAACAGCCGAGCCCGTAGTTCACGGCCCGCGCACGCACGCTGATCGTGGCCTCGCTGTCGTCGACGAACTTGCCATCGAAGTAGGTGATCATGCCGGCGGAGGATGCCAGAGGAGCCCCGTTCCTGGCCAGCGGCACCATTCACGCGCAACTCGCTGCACGGCCTGCACGGTGACCCTGCGATCGCCCTGCCGTGGGCTGCGAGCCAACCACGCCAGGAACGCTGACGACTGTACCGCGCGCTCCACAAGCACACACTGCGGCCGCCACTGTCGAGAGGGTTCTCACGGCCTCGCCGCTGCGAGCAACCTGCGCTGATCCACGAGACGACCTGTCCCTTTGGACAGACTACCGCGCGCAGGTCGGCGCCCAGATCCGTCCCGCGCCAGCTTGCTATGCTCGCGCGCGATGCTGGTCCTGCTCGCAGTCCTCGCCCTCGCCGCCGCGCTGCTGCGCCGCTGGGCGTGCTGGCAGGGAACCGCGCGCACGATCGAGGCGCTGGTGCTCGTCGGCGCAGGGCTGCTCGCTCTCGTCGGCCTGCTCGCCACCGTCCTCGCCGTCCTCGGCTGGTTCTCCGCGCCCGCCCTGGTTTTTGTGCTCACCGCCGCCGCGGTGCTCACCTGGCCTTGGGGACAGGTCGCAAGCGGCGAGCCCGAGCGCTTGCCGCCACCCGACGACGTCCGCGTGTGGCTGGTCGCATGCGGCCTCGTCCTCGCCACCCTCGCCCTGCGCATCCCGACGATCCCCGCCGAGCTCGGCGGCCGCGACCAGGGCAGCTACATCCTCCGCGCCCGCCACACCCTGCGCACCGGCGCGATCGACCTCATCGATCCCGTGCTCGCCGCCGCCGGTCGCGAGCGCGAAGATCGACCTGGCCCCGGGGACATCCTCAGCCTCTACCCGCCCGCCGCCAGCCTCGATCGCGCTGGCCGCTATGAGGCTGCCTACCGACCCGGCTTCTATCTCAGCGACCGCGTCCGCGGCCACGTCGTCCCGCAATTCCTCCACCTGCACCCCAGCCTGCTGGCCACCTGCGGCCTCATCTTCGGTCCCGAGCACATGCCGCTGCTCCTGCATCTCGAGGCGGTGCTCAGCGTCCTCGCGCTGTGGGCTCTCGGCCACCGCCTACTCCCGCGCGGCCCGTGGGCGCTGCTCGCAGCGTCGCTCTACCTCGCCTCGCCATTGGTTGTGTGGGTCCACCGCACGCCACTCACCGAACCGCTCACTGGCCTGCTGCTCCTCGCCGCCGCGCTCGCCCTGGCCAGGGGTCTGCGGACCGGCGGCGACTTCACCGTCATCGCCGCGCTCCTGCTCGGCACGACCGCGTGGATCCGCGGCAACGCCTGGCTCAGCGCCCCGCTGGTCCTGGGCATCCTGTGGCTGCTGCCCGCCGGCCCGCGTCGCCGCGTCGCGCCCACCTGTCTCTTCGGACTGCTTATCAGCAGCCTCGCCGTCCACGTCGTCACCAGCTTCCCGTATCTGCACGACGAGCTGCACCGTCTGCTCGGCGCCCTCGCCCCCCTCTCGCTCACCAGCGTCGCACTCGTCGCCGGGCTCGGAGCCGCCACCTGGCTGGTCGGCGATCGCCTGCTCGCTCACCAGCGCGGCCGCATCGCTCGCCTCCCGGCCGCGCTGGTGCTCGCCGCCTTCCTCGCCCTCGCCCTCTATGCCTTCCTCGCCGCGCGAGGTGGCGGGCACAGCCGCCTCGACCCGGCGGCGCCGCTGCTCGGCGTCTGCCTCATCCTCACCGCCGCCGCCGGCGCGCTCCGCTTCGCACGACTGCGCCCGGTCGCCGACCCCCACGCCGTCTGGCTGCTCGCCATCGCCAGCGCCTCCGTCCTGACCCTCGCCCTCTACGCCTCGCGCAACCTGCCACACGCCACGCTCTATTATTACGGCCGCTATCTCGTCCCGGAGCTGCTCCCAGTCGCCTGCCTGCTCGCCGCGTACGCGGCATCGGCTGTCCACCTTTACATGTCCGCAAGGACAGGCTCCACGCTCGCACGAGTTGCGGCCACCGGCCTGCCACTCGCGCTCCTCGCCGTCCAGCTCGCCCCTTATCTCACCCACCCGATCACCCGCCTGCAGGAGTTCGCCGGCGCGGAGCGTGCGATCGACGCCCTCGCCTCCGAGATCCCCGCCGACGCGATCGTGATCGCCGGCGGCGAGGGCTGGCATAGCGCCCACACCTTCAACCAGATCGGCGGCGCCCTGGCGATCGGCCGCGGCCGCACCGTCCTCCCCTACCGCTCGCAGGAGGCCGCCTACGCCGCCCTGCACGAGCTCCTCATCGCCGGCCCCCGCGCTCGCGACCGTGTCGTGCCCCAGGTGTTCCTCCTGCTCAACGAGGCCACCCACTCCTACCGCCCGCGCGACGCTCAGGGTCGTCCGCTCGGCCCCGTCGCGGCGATCGACGATCGCCTCCCTGCCCCCCTCATCGCCCACCCCGTCGCCCTCGTCGAGCTGCTCGTCGACCGCCTCACCCCCGTCGAAGGCGAGCTCCCGACCCGGGTCACCCGCGCCGACCTACGCATGGCCCTGTTCGAGGTCCGCGTCGACGAGAGCCTGCAGTCCCGGCTCTCCACCTGGCGCTTCCTCGACGGCAGCCCACAGGGCCCGGTCGGCCTGAGCATCACCGCTGACAGCTGGACCGCGGGCCAGCTGTGCCTCGACCCCGAGCGCCAGCTCGTGCTCACCCCGCCGCGTGGCCTCGATGGACCTGTCTCTTTGGTCATGGTCGCTGGGACAGACGGGCCCGGCGGCGAGCACTGGGAGATCGCCGTGGACGGCAAGTCACTCGACCTGCGCCCGGCCGCCGGCGCGGTCGAACGCGACACACTCGGTCCCTATGCGCTGGCCGTCGCTCCGCGCCGGATCACCATCCGTGGCAGCCAGCAGGCGCAGCCCGATCGCCTCTGCCCGCACGGCAACCTCGCCGAGCTGCGCCTGCTCCCCCCGGACAGCGCCGGGTTCGCGCGCGACGAGGCCCCCTGGGCCCGCAGCTTCACGCCGCCCTCCGACCTCGGGCACCCGACCACACCGATCACCTGGGTCGCGGGCCGCTCGCTCTCCCGCGCCCGCCCCGGGACTTCACCAGCGCCCGTCGGCGGCGGCCTAACCCTCCCGCTGCGCCCCGGCCAGCGTCTCGACTTCGCCGCCACAGCTGTCCCCGGGGACAGCCGCGCCGCCCACGACCTCGTCATCAACCTCCGGGACCTCGAGCTCGACGCCACGGCACGCATCCAGATCTGGGAAGGCGACCGCCAGGTCGCCGAGCTCGACCCGCCCGATCACCACCCGGGCGCCTGGCAGTCACCGCCGCTCGCGTGGCAGCCGCGCGCTCCGCTGGCCCAGCTCGGGCTCCTCCTGGTGAACGCCGACGAGCAAGCCCGCGTGCAGCTACGCGACGTGGCGATCTTCGACCGACGTGTCATCGCCACCAGCGAGCTCAGCCCGGCTTCAGCGAGCGATTGAGGAACACCTGCAGCCGCCCACCTGCCCCCGTGACCTGGGCCACCGCGAGGTCGGGTTTGTCGTCGTCATCGGCCGCGAGGGCGACCAGATCGACCACCGGCTCCTCGAGAGCAAACAGTCGCAGCGCCCCGAGGCTCGCATAGAACAGGCCCTCCCCCTGATCGGGCCAGCGGATATAGATGCCCACGCCCGTACCGTCTTCGGTGTCGAAGGCGACCGCGATGTCGATCTCGCCATCGCCCGTGAAGTCCCCGAAGGCCGCCGCGAGTGGGCTCGGCACCGTGAAGTACCCCGCGTATTCGTCCTGATCCACTGTCTCGTAGGCCAGCGGGTCCTTCACGACTCGCCGCGAGATCGTGATCAGGTCCCCCTTCGGGTGCAACGCCACCAGCTCATCGATCTCGTCGCCGTCGAGATCTGCCGCGTAGACCCGCGAGATGATCCCCTGATCCGGCTCCACCACCGAATCGGTCGGGCGCACCATATTGTCGTCATTGTCGTAGGCGAGCGCGATGATGTCGCTCTTGCCGTCGGTCGGCACCGCCGCAAACGCGATGGACTGCGCCGCCCCATCGGTGAGGCGCGCGGCCACCATCCCGTGGGTGTTCGAGAAGCGCGGATCACCGATCGCTTCGAACACGCCGCCGCCGTCAAGGATCGGGTTGACCAGGTAACCGATGTCCGCCCCGGTGGCCGGCATCGCCGGCGACTCGCACGCGACCCCCCAGGCGAAGTCAGGAGAGACGCCGTCTCCGACCGCCGCGAGCGAGACCGGCCGAACGCAGGGCAGCCCGAACGCCTGTCCCTTGAGCGGAAAGAACGCCTGCTCGAGCGACGCGAACACATCGCCGCCGTTGACGTGCAGCGTCAAGATACCGCCCTCGATCTCGTCGCCCGTCTCGATCACCGTCACCAGATCGTGCACACCCGAGGCAGCCCCGAAGACAAACGACGGCACGAAGTCACGCAGCCCCGGCGAAGTCACCACCACCGCCTGCTTGACCTCGCCACCCAACTCGGTCATCGCTACGACGCTGCGCCCCTCCTCGGTCACGACGCCGACCGCGACGTCGTCGATCCCGTCGCCGTCGAACACCGCGCGATGCAGCAGCCACGGCGCGCCCTGCAGCGTCACCTCGATCCCGAGCGGCATGCACACATGCGAGCGCTCATACAGCCCCGTGGTGTCGGCACACGCGGGAAGCTCCTCGACCCGGAAGCAGCCCGACGGCGCCGCGACCACGCAGGCGGTCGCCACAACCCACGACCCGATCGCTGGGCGCCTCAAAATTTCACCGTCATGCCAGCCCCTGTAAAACGCGCGCGCACGCCCGCTGCCGGCCTGCCTCGCCGTACATGATCGGCGACCATCAGCGCCGCGCCCGT
>JBGAUO010000158.1:0-10609 GCA_044228605.1 Nannocystis sp.
GGCGCCGGGGCCGAGCAGTCGGGCGCCGAGCCAGTAGCCGCCAGCGCCAGGGGCGGGGATCGGGGGCGGGGCTTGCACGGGTTGGCTGGCTTCGGGTTGGCTGGTTTTTGGGTCTGGCTTGGTGGGCTCAGGCTTCTTGGGGTCCGGTTTTTTGGGGTCTGGCTTGGTGGGCTCGGGTTTTTTGGGGTCCGGTTTTTTGGGGTCCGGTGTTTTGCGGTCGGGCTTGTCCGTATTTTTGGGGTCGGACTTGCTGGCCTTGGGGTCCGGTTTTTTGGGGTCGGACTTGCTGGCTTTGGGGTCCGGCTTGGCTGGCGCGGCGGCGAGGCTGGTCGAGCACAGGGCGAATACGAGCGTGAGACCCAGGCGCGGGTGGACGGAGCGATGGAGCGCGGATGGCACGCGGGCGGCACCGTACAACAAAACCATGGGGCGGGGCGATGGTGCCCTGCGGGGTGGCCGTGTTACTGGTGGCCAACCGCATGACTCGCATCCACCGTCTCGTCGCTGCCGTGGCGCTCGTCGCTGTTTCTGTGTCTGCTTGCAAGGACGCCGGTCCCGACGCTGCACCGGCCAGCGGTGGGGCGGCCGAGCCGACGCCGGTGGAGCCGGTGGGGCCGGTGGTGGTTGGGGACGCGCCGCCGGTGGAGGCCAAGCCGCCGGCGGAGGGCGGGACCGGGGAGGCCGTGGTCTGCACGCCGGAGACCCGCCAGCCGATGTGCACCCGCGAATACCGGCCGGTGTGCGGGACGCTGGAGGACAAGACCCGCAAGACCTACGGCAACAAGTGCACGGCGTGCAGCGACGCGAAGGTCGTCAGCCACGTCGATGGCAAGTGCCCCGGTGACCCGGCCTGAGGGCGTGGTCCGCGGGGGTGTGGACCGGGGTTGACGCCGGGGCCGGACTCGTCTAGATAGTGCGCCCTTCGCCGTTGTAGCTCAGTCGGTAGAGCAGCTGATTCGTAATCAGCAGGTCCCCGGTTCGAATCCGGGCAACGGCTCCGTACAACTTTCGTCAACCCTGCGGTGGCAGCTCGTCCGGCTTGGCGATCAGGGCTTCCACAGCATGCCGTGCTGGCCGGGGGCGACGTCGGGGTGGTTGTGGTTGCGGCCGCCGAGGCGGAGGACGATCTCGCCGCGGATGTGATCGGCGCTGACAAAGCCGAGCGCGCGGGAGTCACAGCAGGCGCCCTCGTCGCGGTTGTCGGCGATGATGAGGTAGCCGTCGGCCTCGACCTCGAGCGGGCCGGCGTCGCCCGGGAGGCGCATGCCGGGCCAGGGGGTCGGGCCGGGGCTGGCGGTGAGGACCTGATAGCGGCGCTCGCCGATCGCCTCGCTGGCGGTGCCACGCTGGCGGGAGGGGGGCGCCTTGGTGTCTTGCGGGCCCTGCACGGCGAGGCGCAGGGGGGCGCCGAGCTCCTGGATGAGCAGGCGGCCATTGATGGCGAGGCCGAGCGCGCCGTGCTCACCGAAGGTGATGCGATCACCGGGGATGGCGAGGATCCGTCCGACACGCAGGCTGCGGGGGCTCTGGGCCTGGGGGCTGGCGACGCCGCTGCGGCGCTGCACGGCCTGCCACTCGTCGCCGAGGTCGAGGTCGTCGACGTCGACCACGGCGGTGTTGCGCAGCGGCTGGCGCGGGCCGCTGTGGCGCGGGAGGCCGCGGCCGTCGCGTGGGCCGGGGAGCTCCGGGGCGGGGGCGGGCTCGGGTGTCGGGGCGGCAGGCGGGGCCGGGTCGTAGACGACGAGGTCGCCGGCGGCGAGGCCCCAGGTGCCGCGGATCAGGAGGACGTGATCGCCGGTGAGGAGGGTGGGGGCCATGCCGTCGCCGTGGATCTCGACGACGGTGGCGACGCCGCAGCGCAGGAGCAGGACGGCGGCGCCGCCGACGAGCACGAGCCAGGCGAGGCGGGTCGGCCACGTGCGCTCGCCGGCGCGGGCGGTGAGCTCGTCGTCGTCGGGGTCAGCGCGGCGGAAGGGGTTCCACATGGCGGGCGGACGCGGCGACGAGATCGCGCAGCGCCGCGACATCTTGCTCGACCTGCGCGGGCTCGCCAAAGAACACGCCGATCCCGGCGAGGCCGTGGGCACCGGCGGCCAGGCAGGCCGGTGCGGTGGCGGGGCTGATGCCGCCGAGGGCGAAGATCGTCGCGCCCTCGGCGGCGGTCCAGGCCGCGAGGGCGGGCAGGCCGACGGCCTGTTTGCCGGCGCCGGTGTGGGGCGGGAAGACCGGGGCGAACAGGGTGTAATCGACGAGCTCGTGGCCGGGGGCGGGGGCGCCGTGGCAGGAGCGGCCGAGCCAGAGGCTGTCTCTCGGGACAGGTGCGCGCGGGCGGTGGGCGGCGAGCTCGGCGAGGGTCGGGTCGCCGCGGAGGTGGAGGCCGGCGATGTCGGGGGGGAGCGGGGGGAGCGGGAGCGTGGGGTCGATCGAGAGGAGGATCGGGATCGCGTGGTCGTGGCAGCGGCGGCGCAGGGCGGCCAGGCGATCGCTGGCGAGCAGCTGGGCGGGGCTATTGCCGGGCTCGCGCAGGAGGACGGCGAGGCCGACGGCGGTGGCGTCGGCGGCGAGCCAGCGGTCGAGGATGTCCCCGGGGACAGGTCCCGCGGGGGGCGTGATCGCCAGCAGGCGAAACGGGGTCACTCGATCATGCCGGTGTTGGGGCTCGAGGCGCTGGCGTAGTGGCGGACTGGGATCCGGCCGGCGCGCAGGGCCTTGCGGCCGGCGATGATGGCCTCGCGCATGGCCTCGGCCATGAGCACGGGGTTTTTGGCCTGGGCGATGGCGGTGTTCATCAGCACGGCGGTGCAGCCGAGCTCGAGGGCGATGGCGGCGTCGCTGGCGGTGCCGACCCCGGCGTCGACGATGACGGGGACCTTGGCCTGCTCGACGATGAGGCGGAGGTTGTGCGGGTTGCGGATGCCGAGGCCGCTGCCGATCGGGGCGGCGAGCGGCATGACGGCGGCGCAGCCCATGTCCTCGAGCTTGCGGCAGACGATCGGGTCGTCGGTGCAGTAGGGGAGGACGGTGAAGCCCTCGTCGAGGAGGGTGCGCGCGGCCTTGAGGGTCTCCTCGTTGTCGGGGAGGAGGGTGCGCGAGTCGCCGATGACCTCGAGCTTGACGAGATCGGCGATGCCGAGCTCGCGCGCGAGTCGGAGGGTGCGCACGGCCTCGTCGGCGGTGTAGCAGCCGGCGGTGTTGGGCAGCAGGCAGTAGCGGTCGCGGTCGATCCAGCTGAGGAGGTTGTCCTTGGCCTTGAGGTCGACGCGGCGCAGGGCGACGGTGACGATCTCGGCGCCGCTGGCGGCGAGGGCGGCCTGGGTCTCGGCGGCGTCTCTAAACTTGCCGGTGCCGATGATGAGGCGCGAGGTCCAGGTGCGGCCCGCGAGGGTCCAGGTGTCTTGTTCGCTCAAAGCTAGCCTCCACCGACAAAGGTGACGATCTCAAGAATGTCGCCGTCGTGCAGGAGGGTCTGCGCGTGGGCGGCTCGGGGCACGATCTCGCGGTTCTTCTCGACGGCGACCTGCGCGGGCAAGAGGCCCAGCTCGGCCACCAGGTCGGCGACGCTGCGGCCAGCCGCGATGAAGCGGGGATCACCGTTTAGCACGATGGTCGGCACGGGGCGCAACGTACACTGGTTTGCGAGCGGGCGCGACGGTCCGGGAACAGGGGGCGCGGGGTCGGCGTTGGCCGGGCGCATGACGATCCGCTTGTTGACGCGTGGTAGTGTGCCGACCGTGAGCCCGCCGCCGGTCCGCGCCGCCGCCAGCCATCCCGCCGCCAGCCACCCCGCTTCGGCCGCTGCGGCGGTCTACGGGGGGCCCGAGCGCCGGGCTCGTGAGCGGCGGCAGGCGCCGATCATCGAGGTCCGCCCGACCTACGCGCACATCGACGTCGCGGCGCTGGTCCACAACCTGCGCACGGTGCAGCAGCACGTGGGGTCGCGCTGCCGGATCTTGGCGGTGGTCAAGGCGGACGGGTATGGGCACGGGGCGATCGAGGCGGCGCGGACCTTCGTGGAGGCGGGGGCGTGGGGCCTGGCGGTGAGCCTGATCGAGGAGGGCGTGGAGCTGCGGCAGGCGGGGATCCTGGCGCCGGTGCTGGTGCTCGGCGGGGTGCATCCGGGCTCGGAGGACGTGATCGTGCACCGCTCGCTGACGCCGGTGGTGTGGACGCGCGAGCACCTGCAGCTGCTGGCGGCGGCGGTGCGGCGCAGCGGTGCGCCGCCGCTGCCGGTGCACCTGAAGGTCGACACCGGGATGTCGCGGCTCGGGGTGCTGCCGGGGGACCTGGCCGAGCTGTGTGATTGGTTGACCGGCGAGGACGGGCAGTCGCTGCAGGTCGAGGGGCTCATGACCCACTTCGCGTGCGCCGACGATCTGGACGACGTGGTGAGCCCGGGGCAGCTGTCGCAGTTCCTCGCGTGTGTGGCGACGCTGGCGAGCCGGGGGCTGCACCCGCCGCTGCGCCACGTGTGCAACAGCGCGGGGATGGTCCGCTTGCCGCACGCGCACTTCGACATGGTGCGCCCGGGGATCGCCCTGTACGGCGCGGCGTCGGGGCCGGCGGTGGCGCTGGCGGGGCTGCGCATGGCGATGAGCGTGCACTCGCGGATCCTGGGCATCCGGGAACTGCCGGCGGGGGCGAGGGTCTCGTACGGGCATCGCCTGACGCTGACGCGGGACTCGCGGCTGGGGATCGTGCCGGTGGGCTACGCGGACGGGTACCCGCGGCGCATGAGCGGGCAGGCGCAGGTGCTGGTCCGTGGCCATCGCTGCGCGGTGCTCGGCAACATCACGATGGATGTGTCGATGATCGACGTGACCGACCTTCCCGACGCCCGTGAGGGCGAGCAGGTGACCTTGCTCGGGCAGCAGGGGCGCGAGCGTTTGGATGTGTACGAGCTGGCGGGCTGGGCTGATGTGATCCCGTATGAGATCACCTGTGGGATCTCGAAGCGGGTGCCGCGGCGCTGAGCTGGCCTTTAGGACAGGTCACTGGGAGGTGACGGGGACACGCGCGGCGTGGCATGCTCGCGGCCGTGAAGAGGCCCCCGCTGCCGCGCTGGCGCGCCGACTGGCCGCATGCATGGCTGGCCCCGGTGCTGGCGGCGGCGTGCTGGGCGCTGGCGCTGGGCAGCAGCACGGAGGCGGCGACGCAGCGCAGCCTGGTGTTCATCGGCGGGCCGCTGGTGCTGCTGGCGGGCCTGCACGCGCGCCTGACGGAGTACCTGCACGGGCGGGCGCGCGAGCGTCTGGCGCCGCTGCCGATCGCGGCGGTGCGGCACTTCGCGGCGGCGCAGCGGGTGCATATGCGGGGGCTTGGGCTGGCGATCGTGTGCGGGGTGACGGGGGTGGTGCTCGGGGTCAGGGCGGCCGCGGGCGGGTGGGTGTGGGCGGCGCTGCTGGCGGGTGATTTTGTGTGGCTGGGGCTGTTGGGGCTGCTGATCGAGCCGGCGATCCCGGCGCTGGCGGCGTACGCGGGGCGGCGCTTTCCGAACGAGCACCCGATCCGCCAGGCGCAGGCGCAGCTGGGCGGGGGCTGGACCTCGGCGGAGGCGACGGTGCACCTGTATGCGCCGGCGCTGGGGCTCGGCGTGGCGGCGCTGCTGGCGATGCCGGGGCAGCTGGCGCTGGCGCTGCTGGCCGAGGGGCAGGGTTTCGCGGGGCTGCATGCGGGGCTCCTGGGGGTGCCGGTGGTGATCGCGGTGTTGCTGCGGGTGGTGGCGCCGCGGGTGTACGCGCTCGGATTCTTCGAGGCGGTGGCGTGGCTGGCGGAGGCGACACGCAGCCTGGCGGGCCCGCCCGAGCCGCCGCCACGTCCGGCCTGGGTGGCGCGGGTGGCTTCGCCGGGGACACGGTTGTTGGTGACGCAGTGGTTGCGATTGACGGCGGTGCCGCTGCTGCGCCTGAGCGTGCTGCTGGCGTGGGGGGGGTACCTGTTGCTGCGGGCGACGCCGCCGAGTGGGCCGACGATCGCGGTCTTGCTGGGGCTCGCGGGGTTGTGGCTGGCGCCGCTGCAGACGCTGGCGCGGCAGCGGCGGCGCAACGCGGCGCTGCTGGCCGGGCTGCCGCTGGCGGCGGGGCTGCGGGCGGGTGGCAGCGCGGGGCTGACGCTGGCGATCGCGGGGGTGCCGGCGGGGCTGCTGGCGGCGCTGGTCGGGCGCTGGGCGCTGTGACGAGCTGTCTGAAGGGACAGGTCTAGATCGCGGGCACGGTGGCGAGCTGTCTGAAGGGACAGGTCTAGATCGCGGGGGCTGTGACGAGCTGTCTGAAGGGACAGGTCTAGATCGCGGGCACGCCGAGCGCCTGTTCGACGCCGGCGAGGGCGATGTGGTAGGCGGCGAGGCTGCGCAGGTACTCGAGGCGGACCAGGACGCGGCTCTCCTGGGCGCGCACGGCCACAAGGAAGGGGGCCTGGTCCTGCTGGAAGGCGAGCAGGGCGTCGGCGTAGACGGCGTCGGCGGCGGGGACCAGCTCGTGCTCGTAGAGGCGGTACTGCGACTGGCCGAAGCAGGCGAGGGCGACGGCGTCGGCGACCTCGCGGCCGATGTCGCGGCGCAGGGCGTCGCCGGCGAGGCTCAGCTGGTTTCTCCGGGCGGCGATCTCTTGCAGCTGGCCCTGCTTGCGGTCGAAGATCGGGACCTGGAAGCCGAGCATCCAGAAGACGCCGACGTGCACGCCGTTTGGGTGGGGGACGAAGTCGGGGCCGAGGCTGGCGATGAGGTCGGGGATCCGGGCGGCGCGGACCAGGCGCTCCTCCTTGCCGAGCAGGTCGCGCTCGCGCAGCAAGTGCTGCAGCTCGGGGCGCGCGCGCAGGGCCTCGGCGAGCAGGGCGTCGTGGGCGCGCAGGAATTCGGTGCGCCAGTCGTCGTCCTGGGGGGCGAGCCAGCGCGGGGGCTGTTCGCGTGCTGGCGAGCTGAGCTCGAGCTCGACGCCGGGCTCGTTGCCGAGGAGGTTGTTGAGGCGCATGTCGGCCTGCAGGTGCTCAAACTTGGCCTGCTCGAGCGCCTGACGGGCCTTGAGGCGGGTGATGCGGACCTCGAGGACGTCGGCCTTGGGGATGTCGCCGGGGCGGGCGTCGGCGAGGCGGAGGAGCTCGTCGACGCTGCGGATGAGGTCGATCAGGGTCTTCTCGCGCTCCTGGGCGAAGAAGGCCTGCATGTACGTGCGCCTGGCGTCGGCGCGCAGGCCAGCGGCGAGGACCCGGAGGTCGACGTCGAGGATCGCGTGGCGTGCCATGGCGAGCTCGACACGACGGCGCCGCTTGCCGCCGAGCTCGAGGGTCTGGGTGAGGCCGAGGCGGTAGGTGAACTCGGCGGTGCCGTTGTCGGAGAGGACGACGGGGTTGGGGATCGAGGCGCGGGCGGTGACGACGCCGGCGTCGAGGATCTGCCGGCGCGCCGCCTCCGCGCGGATCGCCGGGTGGTTGCCCTCGACGGCGCGCATGACCTGGCCTAAAGACCAGGTCTGGATCGGGCCGGGTCGGCGCGGGGTCGGGGCCAGCTCGGGGGCCTCGATGAGGTCGACGGGGCGATCCTGCGGGAGCGGGGCGGGGCTGGCGATCGCGCCGAGGCGGACCCGCGCAGCGCCGGCCGGCAGCGGGAGCGCGAGCAGAGCCAGCAGGGCCGGCGTGGCGAGGCGCAGGGGCAATCTGCGGAGCCTAGGACGGATGCCGGAGGCGCGGGAGGGGCTTCGCTCATGCGGGGTCCGTCGCCGGCGTGAGGGCGCGACGTGACGTGAGCGAGGGGGCCGGGAGGTCGAGCGCGGCGTGGAAGAAGGCGGTGATGCCGGGCACGTCGTTGGCGATCCACGGGGCCGGGTCGTGCGGGTTGAAGCGCCAGAAGACGCTCGGGCGGCGCAGGTGCTGGGCGAAGCTGTGGCGCAGCGGGAAGGTCTCCATGCACACGGCCCAGGTGCCGTGGGCGTGGTGCTGGTGGTCCTCCTGTTCGCCGGTGAAGGTGTCGAAGATGCGGTGGGCGAGGCGGCGGTAGCGGACGCGGGGCTGGGCGTGGGCGAGGACGCGGGCGAGCTCGCGGTAGGTGGCGTAGGCGTCGCGGTCGGTGACACGGGCGGGGATCACGGTGCCCATGAAAGAGTGGAGGTTGACGCTGGCGTGGAAGCGCTGGGCGGCAAACAGGCGGTCCAGGGCCGCGGTCTCGGGCTCGCTGAGGGGATGAGGGCCGCGGTAGGTGGCGTCGCCGGGGCGGTCGGAGCCAGCGCCGGGGAGGCGGCTCGGGGGGCCGCCGCCGGGGCGAGGGAAGTTGCGGTTGAGGTCGACGCCGGCGGCGTTGGCCCGGAGCTCGGCGAGGCGACCCTGACCCCGGGTGGCGAAGGTGCGGGCGTAACCGTCGGGGTTGAGGCAGGGGATCAGCCACAGCTCGGCGCGGGCGCGCAGGCGCAGCAGCTCGGGGTCGCCGTCCGCGAGGCGCGTGGCGAGGCCGAGGGCGACGCGGCCGGCGATGTACTCGACGCCGTGGATGTTGGCGGCGCAAAGGATCCGGGGGCCTGCGCCGGGCAGCCGAAGGGCGCGCAGCGGGCGGTCCTCGCGGCTCTGGCCGTACACGACGAGCTCGCCGTCCAGGCGGACGGCGAGCTCGTCGAGCTCGTGCTCCCGGGTGTCCGGGTCGGGGTAAGGCGCGAGGTCGGGTGTGGCGGCGAGGGGCATGGCTTCACCTCGCCGCCGGCCGCTCACGTGTCGCTGGCGCTGTCGGCCACGGGCTCGCTGGTCGCAGGTGCGTCCGCGGGAGCGGGGTCGTCGGTCACGGTTGGCAGCGCAGCCAGGGCCTCGGCGAGCAGCTCCGGCGCCGGGGCGCGCAGGGCGTCGGCGTGGTCCTCGACGGGGGTGAGCGTCATCGGGGTGTCGCCACCGACCTGGGCCAGCACGTCCTGGAGCCGTGCGACCTCGCTTTGGTGGACGCGGAACAGGGTGTCCACGTCGCGCACCGTGAGGTCGCGGATCGCCCGGCCCTCGAGGCCGAGCTGGTCACGCAGGAGGCCGCGCAAGGTCGCGGCCTTGTGCCCGTGCGAGCGGCCGAGGCTGAGGCAGACCTTGACGAACTCGCGGTCGTCCGCCTCGCTGCTGGCGCTGACGACCACCGGGGCGCGGTGCGCCGGCGGGGGGCCGTCGAACCCGGAGGGGCGCGGGGCGTTGCGGGGCGGGCTGGTCCGTGGGCCGTTGGTGCGGACCGGGGCCGGCCGCGGAGCGCGGGACGAGGACCTGTCCACAAAGACAGGTGCTGGCGGCGGCTCGTCGACGACCTCGGGGACGTCGTTGGGCGGGGTGTACTTGCCGTCCTCGAAGTCCTGGTAGGTGTACTTCGCGGCCCACACCTCCCAGAAGTCCTTGTGCGGCGGGGCGGTGAGCTCCGGCATGACCAGCGGGGCGGGCTTCTTGCGCCGGCGGCGACGCTTACGCTTGCGCTCGTCGGCCTCGGCCTCGGTCTCGGTGCTCTCACCCTCGGCGTTGGCGGTCGCGGCGGCCGGCTGGGTGTCGGCGGTCTCGGGCTCGTCGGAGCCGTCCTCGTCGTCCTCGTCCTCCTCCTCGACCGCGGCGCGGCTAGCGTCGCGGCTCGAGACGTCTTCGAGCTCGACCTCTTCTTGCAGGGTCTCGATGACGGCCTGGCGGCGGTCCATCAGGGCGAACTCGTCGAACTCGTCGTCCATCCCGCCGAACTCGCTCTGGACGACCTCCAGCTCGTTCTCGTCGATGTCGATGATGATCTCGTCCTGGGCCATGCGGCGCGGGACAGCGACGGGGACGCCGACGGGGACGGGCGGCTCGGGGCGCCGCTCGGGCGCGGGAGCGGCGGCTTGCGGGGCCGGGCCGCGGGCGTCGAGGTTGCGGCCGTTGCGGCGGCGACGACGACGCTTGCGGCCGCGATCACCGAGGTCGCCGTCGTTGGCGTCGGTCGGGCCGGCGTCGTTGCGCTCGCTGGCGCCGGGTGTGGGCTCGGCGGTGATGGTGGTCTCGGGCTCGTCGCCTTCACCTTCGCCGTCGTCGTCGTCGCCGGTCGGCTCGCTGCCCGGGGCTGCGTCGGTGGTCGGCTCGCCGTCACGGCGACCGCGGCGACGACGGCGACGACGCTTGCGGCGAGCGTCACCTCCTTCGCCGGGTCGATCTTCACCGGGTAGCCCGCTGTCGCTGGAGGCCTGGTTGCCGGCGTCACCGATGGTCGGTTCACTGCTCGGGGCGGCGATCGTCGCGGAGACGGCCACGCGGGCGAAGCTGCCGTGGTCGCCACGACGGCCCCGTGCGAACAGGGGGAGCTGACCGGGCGGCGGGATCGAGGGCAGGGTCACGGCGACGACGGGGGTCGGCTCGGTGACGAGGAGCGGGGCGGGCGCGACCACCAGCTGCGCAGGCGCAGGCGCTGCGGTGGGCTGCTCGCCGCCGGGCTGCAGCGGGAGTTGCGGCTGCTCGCCGTGTCGGTCGCGGCGACGGCGGCGTTCACCGTCGTCCCGGGGTTGCTCGGGGCGCGTGTCGGCCTGGCGGGGCTGGCCGTCCCGGGGCTCGTGGCGATCGCGGTGGCGACCGTCGCGGTCCCGGAAGCGGTCTCGGCCGCGGCCCTCGCCACGGTCGCGGTCGCGGGCGCGAGGGCCGTCCCCGCGGGCGA
>JBGAUO010000159.1:0-10515 GCA_044228605.1 Nannocystis sp.
CGCCCGCGCAGATCATCGGCACCCCCAGCGACACCGCCAGCGTCGCCGCGAAGTTGCGGACCATCCGCGCCCGCATCGCCACGATCTCCGGGTCCTCGCTCGGTCCCTCGGCGCCCCAGTTGCACGACAGCTCGTCGTCGCGGCCGTCGCGGTTGCCCTCGCCGTTGGCCTGGTTGTGCTTGCGCGCGTACGCCACCAGGTCGCGCAGCGGGAAGCCGTCGTGGCACGTCACGTAGTTGATGCCCGCCTGCGGCCCGCGTCCGGCCAGCTGGTAGACGTCGGCCGAGCCCGTCAGGCGATACCCGAGCTCACCCAGCTGCCCGCCGTCGCCGCGCCAGAACCGGCGCAGCCCGTCGCGGTAGCGGTCGTTCCACTCGCGCCAGGGCGGCGGGAAGCCGCCGAGCTGATAGCCCCCCGGGCCGACATCCCACGGCTCCGCGATCAGCTTCACCCGCGCGAGCACCGGGTCCTGATGCAGCGCCGCCAGGAAGGCGCTCGCGCGGTCGAACTCCGGCCCGCGCCGCGACAGCGCCGGCGCGAGGTCGAAGCGAAACCCATCGACGTGCATCTCCTGCACCCAGTAGCGCAGGCTGTCGAGCACCAGCTGCAGCGCCTGCGGGTGGCGCAGGTTCACCGTATTGCCGCAGCCGGTGTAGTCGAGCGGCCGGCGCGGATCGTCGGGATCGAGCAGGTAGTAGCTGCGGTTGTCGAGCCCGCGCAGCGACAGCGTCGGCCCGGTCGGCCCCCCCTCGCAGGTGTGGTTGTAGACCACGTCGAGCAGCACCTCGATGTCGGCGGCGTGCAGCGCCCGCACCATCGCCTTGAACTCCTGCACCGCCGCCCCGGGCCGCCGGTCGTGCGCGTAGCGGGCGCTCGGCGCAAAAAATCCCAGCGTGCTGTAGCCCCAATAGTTCACCCGCCCGCGCTGCTGCAGGTGCGGCTCGTCGTGGATCTCGTGCACCGGCAGCAGCTCCACCGCCGTCACGCCGAGCGAGCGCAGGTGCTCGATCACCGGCGGCGTCGCCAGCCCCGCGTAGCTCCCGCGCAGCGCCGGCGGCACCCCCGGGTGCAGCTGCGTCATGCCCTTCACGTGCAGCTCATAGATCAGCGTCTCGCTCCACGGATGCCGCGGCGCCCGGTCGTCGCCCCACGCAAAGGTGTCGTCGGCCAGCGCCACCCCCTTGGGGGCCGTCGCCGCGTTGTCGTGCGCCAGCAACATCGCCTCCAGCCCCGCGATCGCCACCGGTGGCGCACGGGTCGGCCAGGCGATCGCCCGCGCGTACGGATCGACCAGCAGCCGGTTCGGGTCGTGCAGCAGCCCCGCCTCGGGCGCGAAGGCCCCGTGCGCCCGCAGCCCGTACAGCTGGCCCGCCACGAGCCCCGGCACAAAGCCGTGGTGCACATGCCCGCTGCGCCCCGTCAGCACGATCGTCGCAGTCGGCGGCGCGTCGACCTCCGCGAACAGGCACACCTCGATCCGTGTCGCCGTCGACGAGTACACCGCAAAATTGATCCCCCCCGCCACACACCGCGCGCCCAGCGGCACGTCCTCACCCGGCAACACGATCGGCACACTCGAAGCTGCGGACATCGCCGCGGACTGTATCGCCGACCTCGCCCCCACGCGCGTGAGCGCCACGACGCCGGGACCCCCGCGAATTTTGCTTGCAGGCCCGGGCCCAGCTGATACCTCCCTGGCCATGCCCCCAACGCCCTCCCCCGCGCGCCGGATCGTCGGCGTCACCGTGCCGCTGTTCTCCCTGCGCAGCGCCAGCTCGTGGGGCATCGGCGAGATCGGCGACCTGCCCGGGCTGGCCCAGGTGCTCGCCCCCGCCGGCATCGCCCTGATCCAGATCCTCCCGATCAACGAGATCGCCGGCGGCAACAGCTCGCCCTACGGCGCCCTCTCGGCCTTCGGCATCGACCCGATGTACATCACCCTCACCGCCGTCGACGACCTCCAGGGCATGGACAACGCGGCGGCCCTCGGCCACGACGGCGCCGAGCTGCTCGGGCAGCTGCGCCGCGCCCCCGGCATCAACTACGACGGCGTCCGCGAGCTCAAGAAGCGGGCCCTCATCGCCGGCCTCAAGCGCTTCCACCACCGCGAGCTGCTCGCCAAGGAGCCCACGCCGCGCGCGCGCAGCTTCCACGCCTTCGTCGCCGCCCAGCAGGCCTGGCTCGCCGACTACGCAATCTACCGCGCCATCAAGGACGACCAGCACGGCAAGCCGTGGTGGGAGTGGCCCGCCCCGCTGCGTGAGCGCGACGCCGAGGCCCTGCGCCAGGCCGAGCAGAAGCTCGCCGACGCGATCCTCTACTTCAAGTACGCCCAGTGGCTCGCCCACAGCCAGTGGTCCGACGCCCGCGCCGCCCTGCGCCAGCGCGGCGTCGAGATCATGGGCGACCTCCCCTTCATGGTCGATCGCGACTCCGCCGACGTCTGGGCCGACCGCCACGAGTTTCGCCTCGACATGTCCGTCGGCTGCCCCGCCGACCAGTTCGACAAGGACGGCCAGGACTGGGGCCTCCCGCCCTACTACTGGGGCGTCATGGCCAAGAACGACTTCGCCTGGCTGCGCCGCCGCGCCCGCTACAGCGGCGAGCTCTACGACCGCTTCCGCATCGACCACCTGGTCGGCTTCTTCCGCACCACCATGCGCCCCTACGACGCCCGCCGCGGCGCCGACGGCAAGCTCGTGGCCCCCCGCTTCGATCCCCCCGACGAGCAGAGCCAGCGCCTGCACGGTGAGCGCGTCGTCGCGGCCATGATCACCGCCGCCGCCGAGACCGGCGCCCAGCTCATCGCGGAGGACCTCGGCTCGATCCCCGAGTACGTCCCGCCCGCGCTGGTCAAGCTCGGCGCCCCCGGCTACCGCGTCTTCGTCTGGGAGAAGGACGGCGAGGTCTTCCGCGACCCCGCCAGCTACCCCGCCCGCAGCGTCGCCTGCTTCGGCACCCACGACACCGACACCGTCGCCGCCTGGTGGGTCAAGCTCTCCGACAGCGAGCGCGCCGCGGCGCTGCAGCTGCCGGTCCTCCGCGACCTGTCCCCAAAGCCAGGCAAGCGCTTCACCGTCGACCTCCACGCCGCGCTGCTGCGCCTGCTGCTCGGCGCCGGCTCCGAGCTCGTGCTCCTGCTCCTGCAGGACATCCTCGGCACCCGCGACCGCATCAACGTGCCCGGCACCGTCGGCCCGAACAACTGGACCTACCGCCTGCCCAAGCCGATCGAGGCGATGGCCGAGGACCGCACCGTGCGGGCCTCCCTGACCCGCCTCGGCGCGGCGGTCGACGCGAGCAAGCGCGACCGCCCCAGGTCCTGATCACCCGGGCAGCGCGCAGACCCCGACGTTCTCGAAGCCCACCTGGACCTCCATGAAGAAGGGCACGCACTCCTCGCCGCCCGTGCAGGTCATCTCGTCCAGCGCGCAGAACGGCGAGCAGCAGCCGAACTCCGTCGTCACGCAGCCCTCCTGCGTGTCGGCCTGGGCGCAGGTGAGACCCGCGAGGCAGGCGTTCGTGAAGTCACACGAGCTCCCGTCCATGCCCCCATCCTTCGGGTCTGGGTTGTAACAGAAGAACGGCGGCCCGGAAGGATCGCCGTAACACGCGCTCTCGCCCCCGCAGTCCTGCAACAGCGGGTCACACAGCGGCAGGCAGATCGGCAGCGTCCCCTCGTTCGAGTCAAACAGGCAGATGCCATCGCCGCCCGAGGTGTTGGGGCAGGTCATCTCCGGCGTGCAGTACTCAATGCAGATGCCGTTCTTCTGCTCAGAGTCGACGTTCTGACAGATGTAGCCCTTGGCGCAGTTGTCGATCCCCGTGAACATGTCGGCGCCTTCGATGCTGCACGGGTCCCCGGCCACGCCGCCCTTCATCGGCTCCGGCACGCACTTGTTCGCGTTCCACGTGTCACCCGCGAGCTTGCCGTAGCTCGTACACTTCGAGCCCGCCGGGCAGTCCTGGGCCGACGGGCTGCACTCCGATGCGCCGCCGGTCTCATCACCCGTGGTGGGCATCGTGCCACCCGTGGTCGACGAGTCGCCATCGGTCGCGCTATCGGTGCTGCCCGTCTGCGTCTCCTGTTTGTCGTCACCACACCCGATCGCCAACAACGACAGCACCGCCAACGCGCGTAAATGCCCCAATTGATTCATCATCCAGGTCCCCTTTTCCAATCTCCACCTCATCATGCCGGGCCCCGGCACGTCAACCGAGCAGGCCCCTTCGGTCACACCCGCACCCGCGAGCCCCCAGCCACGGCTCGCGCGTCTCGGGCTCTTCGACCGCGCACCGCGATCTCCCCATCCAGGCCTCGCCCGCCGACATTTCTCGCATCTTCGTTTTACATGCAGACCTTAACGTAATTCACAGCACCAGAGCGCCCCAGCCCCCACGCACGAGCCCGTTGCTGCAGATCGGCGACTGACGTATGCGCGGATCAGATGTCGCTCGCCGCCCGCCTCCCCTTCCTCGCCGCCCCACTCCTCGCCCTCGCCTGCGCCGACGGTGGCGACACCCATGGCTCGGCCTCCCAGGGCAGCAGCCCGACCGTGGCCACCTCCGTCACCACCGTCAGCGGCAGCGCCAGCGTCAGCGAGACCGGCAGCGCCAGCGAGCCGACCGGCAGCAGCAGCGCCGAGGGCGGTGAGACCAGCGCGACCACAAGCAGCGGCGGCGAAACCACCGCTGGCGGCAGCAGCAGCACCGGCATGGTCACCAGCGCCAGCACCAGCACCGGCATGGTCACCACCGTCGACCCCGACACCGGCGGCAGCAGCACCGGCGACTGCGCCGAGATCGCCGAGCAGGCGATGAACAAGAAGCAGCCCGCCGACATCATCTTCGTCATCGACAACTCCGGCAGCATGCAGATCGAGGCCGGCAGCGTGAAGGCCAACATGAACGCCTTCTCGAGCAAGATCATCAACAGCGGCATCGACGTGCACGTGGTCCTGATCTCGGCCATCAGCGGCAGCACCGGCATGTGCATCGCCCCTCCGCTCGGCGGCGGCGGCTGCCCGGCCAAGGACAACAACCTCCCCAAGTTCCTCCACATCAACGACGAGGTCGGCAGCAACAACCCCCTGCAGAAGCTGCTCGACCACCACGCCGACTGGAAGGACCAGATGCGCCCGGACGCGAGCAAGCACCTCATCGTCGTCTCCGACGACAACAGCGACCTCGGCGCCAACGCCTTCGACACCGCCTTCAAGGCCCTCGATCCCAGCTACGCCGACTACAAATTCCACGCGATCGTCGGCGCGAAGGACTCCGGCGACGCCCTGTGGTGCATCAGCGATCCGGTGTGCTGCGCCTTCACGGCCGCCGCGGGCGACGTCTACCTCGAGCTCATCAACAAGACCGACGGCGTCTTCGGCGACCTGTGCAAGCAGGACTTCACCCCGGTGTTCACCACCCTCTCCACCGAGGTCATCCAGAACGCCGGCCTCGCCTGCGAGTGGGAGATCCCCAAGCCGATGAACGAAGACGTCATCGACTACGACAAGGTCAACGTCGACTTCAACGACGGCAAGGGCAACATCATCCCGATCGGCAAGGTCGACGCTCCCGCCGCCTGCGCCGACGTCGTCGACGGCTGGTACTACGATGACCCCAACATGCCGACCAAGATCCTGGTCTGCCCGCAGACCTGCGCGAAGATCCAGATCGCGCCCATGGCCAGCATGAGCATCAAGTTCGGCTGCGAGACGATCATCGCCCAGTAGCGCGCAGGTTGTCCCGATCCCGCGATCGCGGTAAGCACGGGCATGCAAGTTCTGGCCGGGGACATCGGCGGCACCAAGACCTCGCTCGCGATCTACGCTCTGGACCCCGCACCTCGACTGATCCGGAGCGCCCGTTTCCCGAGCCAGGGCCCGGGCCTCCTCCCGATCGTCCAGCAATTCCTGTCCGCGGGCGACGAGCGCATGCAGGCCGCCGGCTTCGCCGTCGCCGGCCCGGTCGTCGACGGCCGCTGCAAGACGACCAACCTGCCGTGGGAGCTCGACGCCGCACAACTTTCCGCCGCCCTCGCCGTGCCCACCGCGCTCATCAACGACTTCCACGGCGTCGCTCTCGGCGTCGCCACCCTGCCCGACACCGAGCTCGACTTCTACAACCGCTCGTCCGCCGACCGCGACCCCAGCGGCGTCGTCGCCGTCATCGGCGCCGGCACCGGCCTCGGCGAGGCCCTCCTGGTCCCCACCGCCGCCGGCCCGCGGGTGCTCGCCAGCGAGGGCGGTCACTGCGACTTCGCCCCCCGCGACGACCTCGAGATCGACCTGCTCCGCCACCTCCTCGGCCGGCACGCCCGCGTCTCCTACGAGCGTGTCGTCTCGGGCCCCGGCCTGGTCGCCGTCTACGAATTCCTGATCGCCCGCGGCCACGCCCCCGAGCAGCCCAGCACCCGCGCACGCATGGCCCACGAGGCCCCGGCGGCCGTCATCGGCGAGCTCGGTGTCCGCGGCGACGACCTCGCCTGCGCCCGCGCCGTCGACCTCGTCGCCGGCCTCTACGGCGCCGAGGCCGGCAACCTCGCCCTCAAGTCGCTGCCCACCGGCGGCCTCTACATCGCCGGCGGCGTCGGCCTGCACCTGCGCGCGCGCCTGCGCGAGCGCTTCCTCGCCGGCTTCCTCGCCAAGGGCCGCATGTCACCGCTGCTGCACACGATCCCCGTCGCGCTCGTGCTCGACGGCGAGGTCGGGCGCCGCGGCGCCGCCACGGCCGCCGCCGCGCTGCTCGCCTGATCCACCCACCATGCCCGAGACGCCCGCCGCAGCCCTCGCGCCCGCAGTCACCGCCCTCATCGCCGCCCAGCGCGCCGAGCTGCGGCGCCGACGGGCCTGGATCCTCGGCACACGCTGCACCTCGCTCGCGCTCGCGGCCTGGTACCTCGAGATGCTCATCGTCGAGGGCAAGGACGCCCCCTTCTACATCACGGTCAACCTCGCCGCGATCACCGTCGGCATCTCGGTGCTCGTGGTCTTCAACTACTACGACCCGCCGCTCCTGATCCGCAACCTCCACGCCCCCGACGGCCCGCTGCGGCAGGCCAGCGTCGCCGCCCTCGACCCGCTGCGTGGCGAGCTGCTGCCGCCGCTGCTGCAAGACCTCGGCGTGGGTGAACCGGAGCGCGGGCGCCTGGTCGTCAGCATCGACGCCGACGATCTGGTGCGGCGCACCGCCTCGCGCCTGCGCGGCGACCCCAAGAAGTTCGGCCGGATCTACCTCGCCATCTTCGTGCCCCTGCTGCTCGGCTTCATCGTCCTGGTCGCGACGTACCAGCCTGTCCCTTGAGTCAGCCCCAGCCCTGGCGCGCTGTCGCGCCGTCGCCAAAAGCGGAGACCGCGCAGCCCGCCAGCAAAATGCGGCGCGGGACCGATCTCCACCCGTTCATGCCGGCCCGGCCACAAACCCCGGTGCATGGGCCCCGGCGGCCAACTCGGCCAGGAAACCGCGATCTGCCGCGAGAAACTCCGCGAGCGGCAGGGTCTCACGATCGAAGGCGTGCACGCTGGCACCGTCGACCGGCCGCACGAGACTGGGCCAGCGCTCGCCCCACGCCGAGGCGTCGACGTGATAGACCACAAGCAGGACCTCCGGGCCTGGCGGCGGATACACATGGTGGAGAACCTCGGCGACAGCGAGCGGTGTGAGAAGGCGGGCGTCCGGGCCCCACTCCTCCGTGAGTTCGCGGGTCAACGCGTCCCGCGGCGCCTCGCCCGGCTCCACCTTCCCGCCGGGCATCTCCAGGCAGCCGGCGCCGTGGCTGGCGTTGGCTGGACGACGCTGGAAAAGCAGGCGGTCGCGGCCGATCCAGACGAGTCCGGCGACGACGACGAGGCGGGGCTTTGGCGGGTGTTGGGACATGCCAGATCGACCGGCCCGACGACTAGCCCAAGCTGGACGCTCGGAAAAGCAGGCCCTATCCTCCGGGCCACCCCCATGCGCCTCTTTCCAGCGAAGATCAACACCATCGTCGAAGCCGTGAACAAGACACTCGTGGACGCCGGGGACCTCGAGGTCAGCGACCGCGACGAGTTCAAGCGCGACGTGGAGTCGATCCTGAAGGAGTACCTCCGCAAGGATCGCGAGATCACGAACCGCGCCAAGGACGAGCTCGAGCGGCGGCACCTGCCCTACTCCGATCTCTTCAAGACCAAGCGCGGCCTCGCCGAGGAGCAGGACTTTGGCATCGGCGACGAGTCCGTCAACTGGATCTGCACCCAGCTGCTCGAGCTCTTCATGCGCTCGAGCTTCGTGACCGAGGTGTTCGCGGAGGACACCACGATCCGCAAGAAGCTCAAGGAACTGCTGCGCCGGCACATGCAGGCCGACGACGACATCGACCGTGAGGTCCGCCGCCACCTCAAACACCTCGCCGAGAACACCACCGCCTTTGAGGTCGAGTACGAACGGCAACTCGGCCTTATCAAGCGAAAACACGGTCTAGAGTAATGGCTCACATCCTGGTCTACGCGCAGCGAACCCCCCAGGGCATCCACCCCGGCAGCGCCGCCGCGCTGTGCCTGGCCCGCGACATCGCCAGCGATCGCGGCGCGACGATCACGGCCGTCTGCCCGGGCGACGCGGGCCGCGCGGACCAGTTTGTCATCGGCACGGTCAGCCGCTACGGCGCCGACCTCCTGACCTTCTGCGGCCCGACCGGCATGCGCGCGCTGCAGGAGCGCCTGCGGCCGCTGGTGATGTTCGTGCCGCACACCGAAGAAGGCCTCGCCGCCGCCGAGGGCCTCGCGGGCGGGCCACCCGAGACCACCTGGCTGCAAGACCCCGCGATCGAGTGGGACAACCTCGCGGCCGTCACCTCCATCGTCGCCGGCACCCTGCCCTGGTACGAGCTGCCCACGATCATCGACCCCGAATATGACAACGAGGCGAGCCTGGTCGACCTCCCGTCCTGGGTCTCGCGCCTCGACGGTCAGTTCGGCCGCGGCCCGCTGCGTTACTTCGCCAGCCACGACCTCGACGCCACCACCCGCGCGCAGCTCAGCTCGCTCGGCGCCCGCCAGGTCGCCCCCGAGTACCTCGAGCAGCACGACAGCGGCACCCTCCTGTGGCTCAGCAACGCCGCCGCCGGCCTGCCTGAGATCGTGCGCCAGCGCGGCCCTGGAGCCCGCGTGATGTACTTCCCCGGCGCCGACGGCCAGTTCAACGCCAGCTGGTCCGCCGCCGACTGGGTCATCCCCGGCCCGTGGCCCGAGGCGCTCAAGCAGCTCCACAGCGACCTGTGGAAGCCGGTCCTCGCATAAAGGCCGTGACCCCGCCCGCGACAGCGCTGCAGGCCCTGCTCGCCGACGACTCCTCGATCGTCATCGCCGAGGCCGCGGCGCACCACGTGCGTGTACCCGGCGAGGTCCTCGGCGACGCCGCGCTCGCTCGCCGTGTCCGCGCGGGCGCGACCATCGTCGTCGTCCACACCCTCGGCCCGACCCTCGCCCGCGCCCTGCGCGAGCGCCCGCCCGCCCTGCTCGTCGTCACCGGCCCCGGCGACGGCGACCCCCTGTCGCTCCCCCCGGACACCCTGCTCCTCGGCCCCGACGCCCGCCTCCTCGTCGCCGACCGCGGCGACACCGTCGCCTGCGCCACCCGCCCGTCCGAGCTCGCGGCCCTCCTGGGCGCCCTCGCGGACCTGTCCCGAGAGCCAGATAACCTGTCCCCAGAGACAGCCCACGCTCACCTGTCCCAAGAGACAGCCATGCAGCTGCCGCTCGGCGTGCGCCTGGCCGCGTGCCCGACCCCGCCGTGGTGGCCGCTGTGGCTCGCCGACCCGCGCCTCACCGCGTGCTCGGGGATCGGCTTTGTCGCCGCCGCCAGCCTCCACCCCGGCTGGGCTCGCTGGGCCCGCGAGGCCGACGAGCGCCACACCTTCGTCCCACTCGGCCTCGGCCCCGCCCGCCTCGACAGCCCGCGCGACCCCAGCCTCGCCGAGGCCGTCGCCGCCCACGCCCTCGAGCGCTTCACCGGCCCGCTGTTCCCCAGCCCGCAGCTGCTCGCGCTGCTGCACCCGCGGAGACCACCTGTCCTCGGGGACAGCCGCGACCCCGCCCTCGCCGCGGTGTGGGCCCAGGCCCGCCGCGCGCTGCCGGTCGTCGGCGGCGCCCCTGGCATGGAGACCCCGGGCCCCGGCATCGCCCTCACCGCCCCGACCGCCGCCTTCCTCGCCCAGGCCGCCCGCCTGCGGCGGACGCAGACGCGGGCCCTGCTCGCCGGCGACCGCGAGCCGGCGCCGCTGCAGCTCGACCCGAGCGCGGTGGCCCGCGCCGAGGAGGTCCTGCGCGGCGCCGGTCAGGTGCTCTCGGAGCACGAGAGCAAGGTCGTGCTGCGCGGCTTCGGCGTCGAGATCACGCGCCAGGCGGTCGCCAGCTCGGCCAGCGGCGCGGCCCAGTACGCGGACACGATCGGCTACCCGGTCGTCCTCAAGGCCGTCAGCCCCGATCTCCGGCGCAAGCAGGAGCTCGGCGCCGTCGTCCTCGGCCTCACCACCAGCGC
>JBGAUO010000015.1:0-57722 GCA_044228605.1 Nannocystis sp.
CGGCGGGGGCCCCGGGGCGGGGGCGGGGGGCGCCCCGGGGCCGGGGGCGGCGCGGGGGCCCTCGGGTGCGGCGACGGATGTTGCGGGGTCCGACGCGGGCGCGGGGGTGGGCGCGTAGCCAGGGCCCGGCGGGGCGTAGCCAGGGCTTGGCGCGGAGGTGGGCTCGCGTGGCGGCGGGTAGTACGGGTCCTCGGGGGGCGGGGCCTGATGTTTTTGCCGACCGACGCCGAAGCCGAAGACGAGGCCGGCGCGGATGCCCCAGCGCAGGCCGCAGGCGCCGAAGAACACGGTGTTGGCGCCGGAGCCGTTGTAGCTGTAGGCGGCGTCGCACTTGTCGCCGGGGAAGCGCATGGAGAAGTTGACGCCGATGTCGAGGGCCATGCGGCGGCCGATGCCGATGAGGAAGCCGGGGCCGGCGTTCCACTCGCCGACGACGCCGCGTTTGTGGTTGAGGAAGACCGGGCCGACGCCGCCGTGGATGTACGGGGTGAAGCGGAAGCTGCGGTAGAGCATGACCGTGACGCCGGGGATCATGCTGAACTCGTTGGTGGGGATCTGCTTCTCGATCCCGGGGTAGGCCAGCTTGTAGTCGCTGGGCAGGAAGGTGCTGAAGTTGCGCAGCTGGAGGCCGAGGCCGAGGTTGTTGACGAAGAAGTAGTTGAGGCCGGCCGCGACCAGCAGGTTGCCGCCGCCGCCGCGGTAGAAGGAGCCGCCGAGGCCGAAGCTGGGCATGAGGGTGCCGCGGGTCCACGGCTTGTCGTCGGGCTGCGGCGAGAAGGGGCGCGCCGCGGCTACCGACGGCCACACGAGGGCGGCGGCGAGGAGCGAGACGGTGAGGGGCAGGGCGCGCACGAGGGACCTCCGGACGCCCGAGTGTTGCACGCTCGCGGGCCCGCGTGAACCTGGGGTGTGCGGCGGCGGCTTGGGATACCCTCCCAGCTTCGCGCCACGGGAGGCCAGGATGGAGATTGTGCTCGGACCGATCCTTCGACTGCGGGCCGTGGAGCCAGACCCGGCCCACTGGCGCGTGAGCGTGCTGGTGGTGGTGGACGGGGCGGCGGCGCCGACCCTGCACTGGGCCAGCAACGCCATGGCCTCCTGCGCGGCGCCGCTGCTGCTGGACACGCAGGACGGCAAGTCGGTGTGGACGATCGAGCTTCGCGTGGCGCGCGGGCCGACGGCGGCCGAGGTCGAGTATCACCTCGGCGGCGCGGGGCGCTGGCGCTTCACGGTGCCGGCGACGAGCGAGCGGCCGCGCATGGTCTACGCGACGTGCTGCGGCTTCGCGGCGATGAAGACGGCGAAGTCGGTGCGGGAGCCGTTCGCGCTGTGGCGCGAGGTGAGCGTGGCGCACGCCGAGGCGGCGTATCACCTGCTGCTGCTGGGGGGCGACCAGGTCTACGCGGACCCGCTGTGGGAGACCGTCGATGAGCTCGAGGCGTGGAGCCAGAGCGGGTCGTTCCTCGCGGACGTGACGCCGATGTCGGCGGGGCTGCTGGCGAAGGTCGAGCGCTTCTACTTCGAGCTGTACTGCAAGCGCTGGGCGGAGCCGGAGATCGCGGCGGTGCTGGCGACGATCCCGACGCTGATGATGTGGGACGACCACGACATCTTCGACGGCTGGGGCTCGCACCCGCCGGCGCGCCAGCGGTCGCCGATCTTCCAGGGCATCTTCGCGGCGGCGCGGCGGTGGTTCTGCGTGTTCCAGCTGCAGCGCCGCCTCGCGGCGCCCACCGAGGAGTTCATCGCCGCGGGGCCCAACCTCGGCTACGCGCACCGCATCGACGACCTGGCGATCGTGGCGCTCGACCTCCGCTCGGAGCGCTCGACCTCGCAGGTGATGAGCCCGGCGGCCTGGGACGCGGCGTTCAAGTGGATCGACCGCCAGGAGGGGCTCACGCACCTGATCGTGATGACCAGCATCCCGGTGGTGTACGTCGACCTCGGGACCGTCGAGGACGCGCTCGGAATCATGCCCGGGCAGCAGGAGCTCGAGGACGACCTGCGCGACCACTGGTCGAGCCGGAGCCACCACGGCGAGCGCCTGCGGCTGATCCACCGGTTGCTCGACTTCGCCAGGGTCCGCGGCACGCGGGTGACGATCGTGTCGGGCGACGTGCACGTGGGGGCGCTCGGCCAGATCGAATCGACCCGCGGGGGCACGCGGCAGACGATCCCGCAGCTGATCTCGTCGGGCATCGTGCACCCGCCGGCGGCGACGATCGTGGTCTACGCGCTCGACAAGCTGTTCGCCGCGAGCGGGGTCATCGACCGCGGGATCGAGCTGAGCATGCAGGCGCTGCCGGGCAGCAAGCGCCGGCTGCTGGCCGCGCGCAACTGGCTGAGCCTCGAGCCTGACCTGGCGTGGGAGACCAGCCGCAAGCGACTTTGGGCCAATTGGCACGTGGAGCGCGAGCGGGAGCTGTACACGAAGGTGATCCATCCGCAGTGACGATCGGCTAGGCTCGGGGCCCCTTCGGGGGAGGATGACGACGCGATGAAACAACACATCGAGACCATCACCCGGCTCCTGCTGGGCGCCGCCTACGCCGACAAGCGCCTCGAGGGCGCCGAGGTGACACGCATCGAGGCGATCTTGCGGCAGGTGCTGGGCGGCGAGCCGCCGGCCGATCTGCTGGCCTCGCTGCACCACTTCAGCCCGGCGGGCTTCAACGTGCACAGCGCGGCGGCGACGCTGGTGGGGCTCGAGGCGGGCGACAAGCGGAGGTTGCTCGAGCTGGTGGCGAGCGTGAACGAGGCGGACGACGAGCTCGACCTGGCCGAGGACGCGTACCTGCGGCACGTGGCGGTCGGCATCGGCGTGCCCGAGCAGGAGATCGCGGACCTCACGCTCGAGGTGCTCGACGACGAGGAGCTGTTCGGGATGCTGCAGTAGCGTCACTCGACGCGGTGCAGCTTGTCGAACACGCCGCGGTGGAACAGGGCCTGCGGGTCGGTGCGGGCCTTGGCGGCGGCGTAGCGGGGCTCGTCGTAGATCTGGAAGAAGCGCTCGCGGTCGTAGTGGTTGCGGGAGATGAGGGTCTTGACGCCGTCGTGGGCGAAGGTCTGGGCCTCGAAGACCTCGGACCAGTCGCGCTCGGGCTCGTTGTTGGGCATGCCGTAGATGGCGCAGTCGATGAGCAGGGTGTCGTTCATGCGGCGGGCGTGCTCGTCGCTGACCCAGGGGTAGATCGCGGGCATGCGGTAGGGGATGACCCACAGCGGGAAGAAGCGGGCCTCGGCGGCGTACCAGGCGTAGAAGTCTGCGAAGCGGCGGTCGGGGATGAAGAGGTCGACGACGACGTCGGGGCGCTTCTTGAGCTTGCCGAGCAGCGGCGCGAGGCGGTTGGACCAGCGGATCAGGTTGGTCGAGCCGAGCAGGGCCTTGCCGACGAGGAGGCGCACGGCCGGGTTCTCGAGGCCGGGCACGGTGCGCGTGACCCAGTGGCACTCGGTGTCGTAGCGGAAGAAGTAGTCCTCGGCGGTGAGGTAGTCGCGCGCGCGCTCGCGGGTGCTCTTGTAGAAGATCTTGAGCCAGCGGTAGTTGCTGAGGTAGGGGGCGTCGGCGACGAACTCGCCGAGGCAGAGGGTGAGGTGGTCGGGGGCGTGGACGATGCCGTCGATGAAGTCGAAGTCGCCGGCCTCGCAGTGGTGGCGGAGGGCGGCGTGGAAGGCGGGGAAGTCGTGGAAGCGGAGGTAGCTGAGCTTGACGAAGGGTTTGGCGGGGACCAGGCGGAAGGTGATGCGGGTGACGACGCCGAGGGTGCCGTAGGAGCCGTGGATCATGTGGAAGAGGTCGGGCTCGTGGCTGGGCGAGAGCTCCAGGACCTCGCCGGTGCCGGTGATGAGCTCGAGGGACAGGACGCTGTCGAAGAAGCCGCCGAGGCGGAAGGACATCGACTCGACGGCGCAGCCGGCCACGGCGCCGCCGAGGGTGATGCCCTCGAGCTCGGGGACGACGGTGGGGACCAGGCCGAGCGGGAGGGTGGCGCGGACGATGTCGCGGAAGGTGACGCCGGGCTCGGCGGTGCAGCGGCGGTGGTGGGCGTCGATGGTGAGGATGTGGCGGAGGGCGGAGGTGTCGAGCTTGGCGCTGCGAAAGCGCGGGTCGCCGGGGATCGGCACGACGTGGTGGACGCCGCCCTTGTCGATGTGGATCGGTGCGCCGGCGGCCAGCCTGGCGCGCACCTGGGCGGCGATCGTGTCGACGCGGGCCTGATGATCGCTGCTCATGGCAGCGACTTTATCACTCACGATAGAGGCTGGTGAGCGGGACGTCGTCGAGGGTGACGACCTCGGCGGGGGCCGTGGTGCGCAGCGACTCCCACAGCTGGATCTCGAGGCTCAGCATGTGGCGCTCGTGGAACAGCAGGCCCTGGCGCGCGCGGGCTGGGGTGGCGGGTGTGTTGCCGGCGGGCCAGCGGCCCTCGCGGGCGTACTGCTGGCGGGCGAGCTCGTGGAGGTCGTGCAGGTAGAGCGGGGCGCCGGGCGGTGTGAAGACGCCGGGCGGGAGGTCGTGGCCCCAAAACCCGCGCAGCAGGCCGAGGTCGGCGGCGCCGCGCGGACCGCCGACGAGCGGGGCGTACTGCGAGAGGCCGTGCGGGTGGCCGTCGATCGTGCTCCACAGGCCGGGGACGAGCACGAGCACGAGCGCGGCGGCGGGGGCGTGGCGCCAGCGGCCGCGCAGGTGGGCGGCGCGGGCGAGGGCGACAAAGGCGGTCGCGGCGGCGAGGGCCATGAAGGGGTAGGCGGTGATCCAGTGCTTGGTGCCGCCGAAGATGGGGATCGTGGGGAGGGCGATCAGGGCGAGCGGGAAGCCGGCGAAGAGGGCCCACAGGAGGCCGTCGCGGGCCGGCTGTCCGCGCAGGGGGGCGCGCCAGGTGGGGGTGTCCTTGGGGACAGGTGAGATGGCCTTTGGGACAGGTGTCAGGGCGCTGCGCAGGCCGAGGGCGAGGCCGAGGAGGGCGAGCAGGAGGGCGCCGGTGGGGACGGTGGCCCAGGTGAGGACGAAGGGGTAGGAGATCGGGAGCGGGGGGCGGTTGTAATTGATGCCGAGGAATTCGGTGTTGTAGTAGGCGTGAAACTGGTGAAACTCGAGGTAGTCGCGGAGGCGGCCGACGGGGTCGCTCCACAGCCAGGGCCACAGGGCGAGCACGGTGAGCGGGGCGAGCACGGCCATGCTGAGGAAGGGGAGCGGGAGCAGCTGGGCGAGGGTCGGGCGGCGGCGGGCGAGGGCGAGGGTGGCGAGGTAGTGGAGGCCGAGCAAGATCGGGATGAAGAGGGCGTTGTGCTTGATGGAGATGGCGACGCCGAGGGCGGGGCCGAGGGCGAGGGCCCAGCGCGGGGAGTGCAGGGCGCGGCGGTAGATGAGGACGACGGCGAGGGTGGCGGCGGCGACCGGGACGTCGAAGCAGTGCAGGCCGGCGTGGAACCACACGTGCGGGAGGGCGATGAACCACAGGGCGGCGCACAGGCCGGCGAGCAGGGGGAGCTGTGGGATGTCTGAAGGGACAGGTGGGGATGGGCTGGCTGAAGGGACAGGTGGGCTGGTCGAAGGGACAGGTGCCGCGATGGCGGCGCCGGCGAGGAAGAGGAGGGCGACGGCGAGGCCGGCGAGCAGCTGCGCGGGCAGGCGCATGGCGGCGCCCTCGGGCAGCAGGGGGAGCAGGCCGGCGGGGGCGGGCTCGGGCTGGCCGGCGGGGAGGCCGGGTGTCGCGAAGAGGCGGGCCGAGATGCCGCCGGCGAGCTTCATGAGCGCGGGGTGCTCGTTGTTGAGGCGGAAGGCGCGGTCGCGGGCCGGGCCGGCGAGGGCGTCCTTGGGGGCCTCGAGGATGTGCGCGGCCCAGGCGGCGTAGTGGCGGCTGGCGAGGAAGTAGATGCCCTCGTCGCGGACGTAGCCGACGCGGCGGTGGCCGAGCGAGAGGAGGGTTGTGGTTGCGAGGGCGAGGGCGAGGGCGACGAGCAGGCGCTTGCGGGGGGTCATGGGCCGGCCTCCGCGAGGGCGCGCAGCTCGAGGCAGGCGCTGCGGCGGGCCTGTGGCGTGTAGCCCTGCTCGGTCCAGGTGCCGCCGAGAAGTGGGGTGAGGCGGACGCGGACCTCGTGGAGGCCGGGGGTGGTGGTCACGGCGAAGGCGAGCCAGCCCTGGCTGTCGGTGGGGGTAAAGCGGCCGACCGGGAGGTCGTCGATGAAGAGCTCGAGCAGGGCGGGGGCGTCGCTGCGGAGGCGGGCGTTGAAGTCGGCGAAGCCGAGGTGGCCGCGCAGCTGGGCGCCGAGCTCGGCGCGGCGGGTGAGCTCGAGGGTCGCGCCGTCGTCGAGCTCGATCGCCAGGCAGCGGCGCGGGCGGTAGCCGATCTCGCGGGTGGCGAGGGTGACGCTGCCCTGTTTGCAGGACCAGGTGTCGCTGGCGTGACGACAGGGGCCGCGGGCGTCGCGGAGGGTGAGCGCGGCGGGCTCGGCGAGCCAGTCGCTGAGCACGGCGCCGGTGGCGGGCTGGGCGTAGTGATGCAGGCGCAGCGGGCCGAGCTCGTCGCTGGCGAGCAGCAGGGGGGGCGGGAGCTCGCCGAGGTCGGCCGCGAGCTCGTCGGACCAGGCGCCGGCGTGCGGGGAGCCGGCCATGCCGAGGACGTGGAAGCGCGGGGCGCCGTGGAGGTCGGGGGCGGCGAGCGAGGTCCAGGCGCGCAGCGGGGGGAGCTGCTGGCGGGCGCTCGGGCCGAGCCAGGGGGTGCCGAGGAAGATCGGCTCGTCCGGGGGGAGCGCGGCGAGGGCGTCGGCGGCGGCCTGCCAGACCGCGGGGGTGAGGCGGGCGCGGTAGGCACTGGCGGCGGCGATCCACTCGAGCGCGGCGACGGCGGCGAGCAGCGCGAGGGCGACGCGGGCGTGGGCGGGGCGGAGGGTCATGTTAGTCCCCCGTGATCGATTCAATCTCGAGGAAAATCAGGGCGAGCGCCTCCACGCCGATCCGCGTATGAGTGTCGATGCAGCGTGGTCCGTTCGCGGTAGGGGCCGGGGAGCTGCGTCGTGGCATCATGTGCGACCTCGCCTGGACGCTACACCGAAGCTGCCCACGAGGTTACTGAGCGTCTGCAGGGCGGGATGAACAGGCTTGGCGAGGCAAAGTCTGGCGGCCTCATGCGGCGTGCATCGAGCAAGGTGCTCGCTGATCTGCTCGAGCTTGACGAGATCTTTGAGGTCCGAAAAGTCCGCGTTGCCGAGACGATGGCGATGTTCGAGCACCCGCACGCGGTGCGGTTCTTGGGGGTCCTCGGGCAGTGTGTCGATCACGAGCGCCTCTGGGAGCAGGTTCTCCAGCTCACGGCAAGGAAGGACATGAGCGGCGGCGACCTGATCGGCCTTGAGCTTACTCCGACACTCTCGGACCTTGGTTGCCGTCTGCCCCACCGGCGAACTCGGGCTCGTGCGATCCGAGTCCACGATACATAGCGCGGTTTCCCGTTGCTGAATCATGAGCTCGAAGGTCTGATGCGTCGCACCTCCGTGGCCATCCGCCTTCCTCAAGTTGCATCGAAGGCTCTTGTAGGGGGCTACGAAGGCCCTGCCGAGGGCCACGTAGGTGGTCGCATCACGCGGGTGCTCGCCGATCAGCCAGGGCAGCCCCAGTCGAGCGGAGTCGGAGAAGTAACTTAGCGGCAGATGGAAGACGAACTGCAAGGGCTCGCCATCGACCGCGACGAGGAGCTCAAAGCGAGGTTCGGCTCCGATCGGGTGCACATGAATCGAGGCTGCCAGCGAGCTTCGGAGCCTAATGGCCTCGGTACCCGTGAGACTCGCCTCCCGGAACCTGGCGGCAGCGACGCTGCCAAGCTCCGAGAGACGATGGAGATCGCCGAAGAGCAGACGCGATCCACATAGCAGATGCTTGCCCTCGTAGGCGGCCGTGGCGAGGTTCAGGAGTGCGTCAATGGCCAGCGGCGCCAGCGGCGGCCGCAACTGGTCGTCACGGAGGGACTCATCTAGGAAGATCAGCATGGCCCTAGCCGCGGAAGAAACCGATGGGCCAGTCTTGAAGGACGCCGTCGCCATCGAACTCAATCGGCCGAACGCTACTCTCGTCGGTTCCAGGCTGCTTCTCGAAGAAGAGGATCGAGATATCCTCGCGGCGGAGCTCACCGGACTCGACCAGCTCACCAAAGCGATAGATCATGGCTTCGCTGTGGGTCTCGATGCACAGGCAGATTGGCTGCCCGATCGAACGGGTGGCTTCTACTGTACTGCTGAACATATTTGCGAGGTGCGCCTGATGCTGAGGGTGAAGGTGTAGCTCCGGTTGTTCAACGGCGATCAGTGTCGGGGCAGAGCCAGGCAGGACCGACCGACTTAGGTTGCGGAACAGCGAAAGTTGGTCTGAGCGAAGTTGGCCGCTTGAGAGCCAGCACTGCGCGACGACCGGAAGGAGTTGCGACATGCCGAAGCCCATGTCCATGAGGTTGAAGCTACCCCGTGAGTGAGTGTCGACCATCAGCGACACATGGGCATCCTGATGTTCGGTATGCACGCCGAATCCGAAATGCTCGCCTAGCCAGGCAGAGAATGCTTCCCGATCATGGCTGCTCAACGAATCGAGGAACATGGCGAGGTTGCTGCCATCGCGGTCAATCTGGTCGATGGCGAGCTCGGTCCGTCGGTAGAACCGTTGCGGAGGGCGTCGGAAGGGGCCAAGGTAGCGGACGCCACGGGCGAACTCTTGGAGTACCTCGTCGAGGTAAGTCGTGAGCTCCTCGTACTGGCGGAGAAAGGTCAGCTCCTTGATCTCGTGGACGTACGGGCTGTATTCATCCATGGTAGCGATGTTGTCACGCCACTTCTTGACGCCGCCCCGGATTGCCGACATCGAGCCGAGTACAGTCTCAGCGGGGCCGTGGCAGATGCCCTCCGCAATGTGAACCAGCTTCTCATCGCTGGTGCTGCCATGGACCTGCTCCCAGATCTTCTTGGTGAGGAGGTCGTTGGCCAGCGTCGTCGTTCGCCCGCGCTCAATGCGGGTGATCGGTCCGACACCGCGGCGCACGCCCCAACCTTGGGTCTCGGCCAGTGAGCGCTCGTTCAGGGTGAGAGACGACAGCGATGAGCCGTCGGAAGTATCGGCCTGGATGGTGTCACCAAGGGTCGATACGCTCAGACGTTGAACGAACGATCGTCCATCGGCGCCGCTGGTGATGCGCGCGCTGAACTTCGTCGGTGTGGTTGCGGTCTCGAACCCTTCGGGGGAGAATCCTGTAGTTGCGGTCTCAACACTCTCCGAAGAGACCTCGATCCACGGCTCGGCTGTGCCGCGGAACAGGGCATTGCGGAAGTCCCCGAAGTCGACGTCGGCATTGTCGAGGTACCAGAGAAGCGGGCTGTGGCTGTTCGATGATACGGTTTGTTTGAGCAGCGGGAAGAAGCGGAGGAACGAGCTCTTGCCGCTGCTGTTGGCGCCGACGAGGAGGACGATCGGGCGCAGCTCGACCTCGCCTGTGTCACGCAGGCTGCGAAAGTTTTTGAGGCGGATGCTGCGCAGCATGGGGAAGGGATATCACGCGCGAGTACGCTGTGGGAGGCCCTACGGGCTGTCGGCGAGCTTGAGGTCGAAGCCGAGTTGTGGGGGGGCCTCGCCGGTGGTTTCGATCTCGATCCGGACGTCGACGGGGACCGACTGGAGCGCGGGGGGGACGGCGACGGTGCCCAGGTGGCGGCGGTCGGGGCGGTGGCGGACGGCGAGGTCGGCGAGCGGGGTCCAGGTGTCAGCGCCGTGCGGGCGGGCGAAGATGCGGAGGCGGTGCTCGCCACGGCGGCGCAGCTTGGCGTCGTCGTCGTCGAGGGCGTACCAGCCGGCGAGCGTGGGGCCGAGCTGCACCTTGGGATAGGTCACTTCGGACATGTTCGATCGGCCAGGTTTGGCGAGCACGGCGGGGAACACGGTCATGTCGGTCTTGAGCGGGCCGGCGCGGACGTGGCGGGCGTCGGCGTCGCCGCGGCGCAGGCGGGCGGAGGCGAGGTCGTGCTCGCGGACGGAGCCCCGGTGGTGGCGCAGGGCGGCGAGGGCGAGGGCGAGGGCGAGGGCGGAGAGGAGGAGGGCGGGGTGGCTGAGGCGGCGGGCCCAGGGGTGCAGGCGGGTGAGCAGGCCGCGCGCGCGGGCGAGGAGGAGCAGGCCGAGGAGGCCGGCGAGGGCCGCGGCGAGGCCGAGCATGTCGGCCGGGCGCCAGCGCTGGTAGTGCAGCTCGTAGCTGCCGTCGCGCGCGGGGGCGGCGAGGAGGGTCGGCTCGTGGCCGTCGTCGCCGAGGGCCTTGCCGCCGCGCAGCTGGCCGGCGCGGCGCTCGGCCTGGGTGGCGATCGGGCTGTCCCCGAGGACAGGTACCTCGTACCACTCGACGGGCTCGGGGGCGCCGCCGTCGGGGGTGAAGACGAGCTGCCAGCGCGGGTAGCCGGCGACGTGGAGGACCAGGCGGGTGTGCTCGTCCTGGACGCCGGTGACGCGGACGCGCAGGCCCTCGCCGGCGAGCGCGGGCTGTTCGACGGTGAGCTGGCCGCTGCCCTCGAGGTGGGCGAGCGGCTCGGCGCCGGCGAGCTCGAAGACGTGGATCTGGCCGAACTGGGCCACGCGGGTGCCGCCCTGTGGCGGCAGGCTGCTGGTGCCGGCGAGGTAGCGGACGCCGAGGCGGCGCAGCAGGGCGGGGTCGCCGGACTCGGGCTTGTGGACGAAGTTGTCGCCGGGGGTGAAGCCCTGCTTGTAGCTCGGGGTGTGGGTGTGTACCGGCGAGTCCATGAACCAGTGGAGGTTGCGGTCGGCGCGGAAGCTGATGCGGTAGTCGGCGTCGCGGGCGTCCCAGGTGGCGCGGGCCCAGGCGAGGAAGGCGGCGTAGTCGGCGGCGAAGCCGGGGCTGCCGGGCAAACGCTCGGCCTGGATCTGCCCGACCTGGCCGCGCTGCATGAGGACGCGGGTGTCGATCGCCTGCCAGGCGGCGAGGGCGAGGGCGAGGAGGGCGGTGAGGGCGGCGAGCGGGCGACGCATGGCGCTTCGGACATGTCGGTTGGACCATGTTCGTAGGGCCAGGTGGCAGAGGCCGCCGACGGCGGCGCCGGCGAGCAGGAAGAAGCCGGGCTTGGCGGCGATGAGGAAGCGCTGGTACTGGATGTGCTGGAAGCCGCCGGAGAGCCAGTCGAGGCGGAGGCTCCAGAACAGGTCGGTGCTGGCGAGCAGCCAGTGGGCGAGGGTCCAGAGGGCGAAGAAGCGGAGCGGGGCGCGGCCGAGCAGGGCGGCGGCGAGCAGGCCGAGGCTGGCGCAGTGACCGACGGCGGCGGGCATGAGCTGCGTCCACTGGCCGTGGCTGGCCATGCGCAGCATGTCGGCGAGGGGGGCGTGCAGCCAGCCGTAGCTGGCCATCCACGGCGCGTGGGCGGTCATCGGGACGAGCCACCAGGCGGCCAGGGCGGCGCCGAGGGCGAGGGCGAGGGCGAGGTGGAGGGTGGTGGTGGCGAGCTGGTCGCGGCGGTTGTGGTCGCGATGGTTGTGGCCGCGCAGGCCCATGGTGATGAGGTAGAGGGGGGCGCCGATGGCGAGCATCATCACCGCCATCGGGTGCGCGAGCAGGGCGCCGGCGGTGGCGAGGGCGGCGCGGACGAGGTGGCGGCGGACCGGGCGATCGCTGTCCGAAGGGACAGGTGTTGCCGGGATGTCTGAAGAGACAGGTGATGGCGGGCTGTCCGAAGGGGCAGGTCGGTGGGGCCTGCTGTCCGGAGGGACAGGTGATGTGGCGAGCGCGAGCTCGGCGAAGGCGAGCCAGGCGAGGGCGGTCGCCAGGGCCTGCGGCCACACGCCGTAGACCACGGTGTAGGTCCAGCCGCCCTCGCGGTAGGCGCCGAGGTCGGCGAGCACCAGGAGGGCGGCGCACAGCCCGGGGAGCGGCCCCCAGCCGAGCGCGCGACCGCAGCGGAGCATGGCAAAACCCTGGGTTAGGAACACCAGGGTGAACATGAGGGCGTAGGCCTGCGGCCAGTCGAGCAGGCCGAGGCTGGCGAGGCGCAGGCCGACGACGCCGAGATCGCCGAGGACGGGGTAGAGCTCGCCGAGCGGGAAGCCGAAGAACCAGGTGGGGCTCCAGCCGACGAGGTGGCCGCCGGCGAGCTGCTCGCCGTAGAGATAGGCGCGGGTCAGGTGGACGGTGTGGTCGGCGGACAGCGGCATGACGCCGGTGGGCACCGGCCACAGGAGGTAGAGGCCGAACAGGGTGACGAGCAGGGCGGGCAGCCAGCCGGCGATCCGCCTGACCCAAGGGACAGGTGAGGGCGGAGCAAGGCTGTCCGGAAGGACAGGTGGTTCGTGACGGTCAGCGCCGGACATCGCCCAAGATCACCGTCCAGGGGAGGGGTCGGCGGACCCGAAGGGAGCCGAGGCGGGTGGCGGCGAGGTCGATCAGGGCGCGGCGGCTGAAGTGTTGCAGGTGGCCGGGGGTGTTGCCGAGGCTGCGGAGGTAGCGGCCGCGGGCGAGGTTGAGGAGGCGCCACACGGGCTCCCAGGGGGTGCTGAGCAGGACGTGGCGGGCGGACACGCGGGTGAGCTCGGCGAGGCCGGCGGCGGGGTCGCGCAGGTGCTCGAGCACCTCGCAGCAGATCACGAGCTCGAAGCTGCGGTCGGGGTAGGGCAGGGCGTAGATCGATGCCTCGCGCAGGGCGATCTGCGGGTCGATGCCGGGGGCGGGGCGCAGGGCGACGTCGCAGGCCTCGAAGCGGGCCGGGCGGGCGCGCTTGATGAGGTGGTCGGCGAGGTGGCCCTCGCCGCAGCCGACCTCGAGCACGCTGCTTGCACCTGTCTCTTGGTACAGGTCGGTGACGGCGTCGGTGAAGCCGCGCATGAGGGCGCGGGCGATCGGGTTTTGCGTGTTGTACTTGTCGTAGACGTTGCCGACGATGTTGCCGGCGTCGACGCGCGGGCCGCTCACGCGGGGTCTCCGGGGCGCGTGGTGGGGGTGTCGGTCCAGGCGGGTGTGGCGGTGCGGCGCAGGCCCGGGGTGGTCGGGCCGTCGCTGATCTGGTGGACGGCGACGTCGAGCTGGCGCACCTGCACGAGCAGCTGCTCGCTGAGGCGGCGGTTGGCGGCGATGAGGTCGCCGAGCAGGGCCATGAGGCCGACCAGGAAGGCGAGCACGACGGCGCCGACGCCGACGAGCAAGGACTCGGTGTGGCCGCTCTCCTGCGGCCAGCGGGTGGCGAAGAAGTAGAAGAAGCGGGCGCCGAGGCCGAGGCCGAGGAGGAGGAGGAGGAGGGCGAGGAAGCCGAAGGTCTGGACCGGCCAGTACATGCTGTAGGCGCGGACGATGACGGCGCCGTTGCGGCGGACGTAGCTGCCGAGCGAGCCGAACAGGCGCGAGGGGCGGGTCTGCGGGTTGGTCTCGATGGCGACGTTCTCGATGGCGAGGCCGGCGTGTCCGGCCTGGATGATCGTCTCGAGGGTGTAGGTGAAGCGGTTGTGGATGAAGAGGGTGGTGGCGGCCTTGCGACCGATGGCCCGAAAGCCGCTGGTGGCGTCGCCCACGGCGGTGCCGCTGGCCCGGCGGACCACGTTGGAGCCCCAGCGCTGCAGCAGGCGCTTGAGCCACGAGAAGTGGGCGATGCTGTCGGTGCGGCGATCGCCGACGACGATGTCGGCCCGGCCGGCGAGCACCGGGGCGACGAGGCGCGGGATGTCGGCGCCGCGGTACTGGTTGTCGGCGTCGGTGTTGACGATGATGTCGGCGCCGAGGCGCAGGCAGGTGTCGACGCCGGCGGCGTAGGCGACGGCGAGGCCGCGGTTGCGCGGGAAGCGGAGGACGTGGTGGACGCCGAGCTGCTCGGCGAGCTCGGCGGTGCCGTCGCTGCTGCCGTCGTCGATGACGAGGACCTCGATGCTGGTGATGCCGGGGATGCTCCGCGGGAGGTCGGCGAAGGTGGCCCCGAGGTGGTCCCGTTCGTTCAGGCAGGGGATCTGGATGAGGAGCTTCACGGCCGCGGCGCCGTCGCTTGTACCACGGCCCCGGGGGGACCGGCGAGCCGGGCCGCGAGCTCGACGGTGGTGTAGTGGATGTCGACGATGTCGTCGATGTCGTGGGCGTAGCCGCCTGCCATCGTGACGGCGACGGCCAGGCCGGCGTCGCGACATGTCGCAAGGACCAGGTGGTCGCGGCGCGCGAGGCCCTCCTTGGTGAGCGCGAGGCGGCCGATGCGGTCGCCGAGGAAGGGGTCGGCGCCGGCGAGGTAGATCGCCAGGGTGGCGCCGCTGCGAGGGAGGGCGTCGGCGAGGGCGACGGTGAGGGCGCGCAGGTAGTCGTCGTCGCCGGTGCCGTCGGGGAGGTGGACGTCGAGGTCGCTGGCCGGCTTGATGAAGGGGAAGTTGCGGGCGCCGTGCAGCGAGAGGGTGAAGACGCTGGGGTCGTCGGCGAAGATCGCCGCGGTGCCGTTGCCCTGGTGGACGTCGCAGTCGACGATCACGATCCGGGCGGCGCGGCGCTCGGACTGCATGACGCGGGCGGCCACGGCGGCGTCGTTGAAGACGCAGTAGCCCTCGCCGCGGTCGCGGAAGGCGTGGTGCGTGCCGCCGGCGAGGTTGACGGCGAGGCCGTCTCGCAGCGCGGCGCGGCAGGCCGCGATGGTGGCCCCGGTCGAACGCAGCGAGCGCTCGACCATCGCCGGGCTCCACGGGAAGCCGAGCTCGCGGGTCTCCTTGACGCTGAGGGTGCCGGCGTGCACCCGTTCGATGTAGTCGGGGTCGTGGGCGAGGCCGAGTTGCTCGCGCGTCGCGGCCGGTGGGACCTGCAGGTCGCCGAGGCGGGCCGCCTCGACGCGGGCGCGCAGCCTGGCGTACTTGTCCATCGGGAAGCGATGCCCCGGCGGGAGCGGCAGGACAAATGCGTCGGTGGCGAAGATCTGCACGAGAGCGTGCCAGTTTGGCGGAAAATCGCGGGCGCGACGACAGCGAGGCGCCGGCCCTGGGCGGGTGAATCGTGTGTCGCGCAGGCTGCGCGAGCGACACGGTGCGGCGGCCAGGGTAGGCTCCCGCGTCATGGCGGCGATCGACTCCTTGCTCAAGCTGGTCGAGGCTCAGAAGGCCGACGCGATGATCGTGGCGTCGGAGCGGGTGCCCCTGCTCAAGAAGGGCGGGGCCGACGTGGCGCTGTCGATGCCGAAGGTGAGCCACGACATGGTGGCGATCTTCCTCGAGGACCTGGTCGACGCGGAGCAGCTGAAGGCGCTCAAACAAGGCGGGACCCTCCGGATCGTTCACAGCGTCGGCGACCAGCAGTTCTCGGCGGAGCTGACGGGCGAGGGCGGACGCTTCCGCCTGGCGTTCTATCTCCAGCGCGCGGGGGGCGGGCCGGCGGCCGCCCGGCGTGGGACGGGGACGCCGAGCGGACGCGACGTGACCGAGCCGCATCGCGGAGGGCGCGAGCTCGGGCTGCCCGTCCCGCCGCCGCAAGCTCCGCCTGCTCCGGCGCCGAGCCTGCCGCGTCCGGTACAAGAGGTGCCCGCGCCCAGACCTGTCCTTGCGGACAGGCCCGCGGCGGCCGCGGCGGCGCCGACGGCCTACCGCGCGGCGGCCGAGAACGCGGGTGACCTGGTCGAGCTGGCGCTGCAGGCCCACCGCGACGGGGCGTCCGACCTGCTGCTGTCGACCGGGCTGCCGGCGCGGCTGCGGCTCGGCGGAGCGCTGCGGGAGACCGGGCTGACCTGCGACGCGGCGCAGATCATGGCGCTGGCGGAGCTGGCCCTCACGCCGGAGCGCCGGCACGAGCTCGAGCGCAGCGGGAGCGTCGACCTGGCGCTCGACCTGGCCCCGGGGCCAGGTGCGCGGGCGCTGCGGTTTCGCCTGAACCTGTTTCGTCAGCAGCGCGGGCTGGCGGCGGCGGTGCGGCCGGTGCGATCGGAGTGCCCGACGCTGGCGCAGCTGGGCCTGCCGGAGGACTTCAAGCAATTGGTGCAGTACCCGTCGGGGCTGGTGTTGATGACCGGGCCGACCGGGTCCGGCAAGTCGACGACGCTGGCAGCGCTGCTCGAGCACGTGAACCTGGGGGCGGCCAAGCACGTGATCACGCTCGAGGACCCGGTCGAGCTGCAGTACGTCAGCAAGCGGGCGCTGATCCACCAGCGCGAGGTGGGCACCGATGTCGAGAGCTTCGCGGCCGGGCTGCGGGCGGCGCTGCGCGAGGACCCGGACATCATCCTGGTCGGCGAGATGCGCGACCAGGACACGATCGCGGCGGCGTTGACGGCGGCGGAGACCGGGCACCTGGTGCTGTCGACGCTGCACAGCGGCAGCGCGGCGATGGCGATCGACCGCATCATCGACGTGTTCCCCGGGCCGAAGCAGCCGCAGGTGCGGCTGCAGCTGGCGAGCTCGCTGCGGGCGGTGATCACCCAGGTGCTGCTGCCGAGCGCGCAGCTGGGGCGGGTGCCGGCCTACGAGAAGATGATCGTGACAGCGGCGGTGGCCAGCCAGATCCGCGAGGGCCGGGCGCATCAGATCGCCAATCAGATCCAGACCGGCCGCGCCGAGGGGATGATGTCGCTCGAGCAGTCGCTGCTCGCGCTGCTGCGGGCGGGCAAGGTGAGCCTCGAGGCGGCCATGGCGGTCGCACCCGATCCGGACGGGCTGCGCCGGGCGATGCGTGGTTGATGCGGGGCGCTGCGGGCAGGGTGTTGTGGGGCGCCGGGGCGGTGGCGATCGCCGCGGTCGCGCTCGTGCACACGCGGGCGTGGGCGTTCATCTGCGACGACGCGTACATCTCGTTTCGCTACGCGAGGAACCTCGCCGAGCACGGGACGCTGGCCTACAACGTGGTCGCGCCGCGCGAGCTGATCGAGGGGTACACGAACTTCCTCTGGGTGCTGCTGCTGGCGCTCGGTGACGCGGTCGGGGTGGCGCCCGAGGTGCTGGCGCCGGCGCTGACGCAGGCGGCTGTGCTGGCCGCGCTGGGGATGGCGTGCTGGTTGTCGCGCGGGCTGCGGGGCGGGTGGTCGCTGGTGCCGGCGCTGCTGCTGGCGTGTAGCCCGGAGTTCATGGTGTGGGGTCAGGGCGGGCTCGAGACGGCGCTCGCGGCGGGGCTGTGTCTGGCGGCGATGGGCGCGGCGGCGAGCGGGCGCTGGAAGACGGCGGGGGTGGTGACGGCGTTGGCCGGGCTGACGCGGCCCGATGCACTGCTGCCGATCGGGCTGTTCTTTGGGACATGGCTGATCGTACATGGCCGAAGAGACTGGCCGGGATGGCGGCGCCTGGTCGTCGCTGGGCTGCTGGCGGCGGGGCCGCTGCTGCTGCACCTGCTGTGGCGGCGCAGCTACTACGGGAGCTGGGTGCCGAACACGTGGGTGATCAAGCAGTTTGGCGGGCTGCTGCGCGAGACCTACGGGGTTTGGTACGTCGAGAGCTGGGCGCGGGCGGTCGGGTTGGTGTGGCTGCTGCCGCTGCTGCCGTGGCTGCGCGGGCGACATGTCGTGCTGGTGGTGCCGATCGTCGGGACGGTGGCGTGGGCGTGGGCGATCGGCGGCGACTTCATGGCCTACTCGCGGTTCCTGATCGTGGCGACAGGGCTGCTGGCGGTGCTGTGGGGGTGGCTGCTGGCGGACGCGGCGGCGTGGTTGCAGGGGCGCGTGGCGTGGGCTCGGCAGGTGCCGGTGGTCGGGGTGCTGGCGGGGATGTTGGCGGGGGCGCTGGCGTGGCAGGCGAGAGGACGCTGGGCGGCGGACCACGAGCAGCCGAGCGGGTGGCTCGAGGGGCGCTGGGAAGGGGTCGCGGCGATGGACCGCTTCGCGCGCGAGCGGGTGCACGTGGGCGTGTGGATGCGGGTGCATCTGCCGGCGTCGACGTGGCTGTCGGTCGGCGCGGCGGGGGCGTTGCCGTATGCGTCGGGGCTGCCGGTGGTCGACGTGTACGGGCTGGTCGACCCGTGGCCGCAGCGGGTGCAGTCGTTGCGACCGGCGACACGCGGGCGGCCGGGGCATCAGTTGATGGCGCCGCAGGCGGAGCTGCGGGTGCGAGATCCAGACCTGCTGTGTCACGTGGGGCATGTGGGACCGCGGGTGCCGCCGCAGGCGAGCGCGGCGAGCCGCGGGTTTGGGCCGGGGTACCGCTGGGCCTGCGTGGCGCCGGGGGCCGTGGAGGATCTGCGGGAGGCCAGCGGTGTGCTGGACATCGGGTACTACTGTTGCTTGCGGCCGCCGAGTCGGGTGGTGGGGCCGTTTCGCGATACGGCGGGGCCGACGGGCGAGGTGTCGCGGTGAGTGTGGTGTGGATGCGGCGCGTGGTGCAGGCGCTGGCGGGCCTGTGGGTGGTGGTGCTGGCGATCTGTTTTGTGTGGCGGATCGGGTTTGCGCTCGAGCTCGAGTGGATGGAGGGTGGGTCGCTGCATCAGGCGCTGCGGCTGCAGCAGGGGCTGGCGATCTATCCCGAGCCGTCGGCGGAGTTTGTGCCGTTCCTGTACACGCCGCTTTACACGATGCTGCTGGCGGGGCTCGGGTGGGTGCTGCCGCTGGACTTCACGCTGGCGCGGGCGGTGAGCGTGGCGGCGTGTGTGGCGGTCGGGGTCGGGCTGTGGCGCCTGGTCGCGCAGGAAGGGAAGCCGCGTGCGCACCAGGCTGCCGCGGTCGGGTTGTGGTGCTCGGGCTACGTGTTCACGTACCGCTGGTACGACGTGGGGCGCGCGGACAGTCTGTTTCTCGCGCTGCTGCTGTGGGGGCTGGTGCTGCTTCGCGGAGCGCGGGGTAAGCCGCGCAGGGCGATGCTGGCGGGGTTGCTCGTGGCCCTGGCGTTCTGGACCAAACAGACGGCGGCGGTGTTTGTGCTGGCGAGCGGGCTGGCGGGGCTCCTGGTGGCGCCGCGCGAGCTGCTGTGGTTCGCGGGGGTGATCGCGCTGGTGGATGGCGGTGGGGTGCTGCTCGGGCAGCGTGTCACGGGCGGGCAGCTGTGGACGTACATCTACGAGCTGCACCAGAGCCACGCGTTTAATGCCGAGCGCTTCACGCGAAAGACCTGGGGGATGTTCGTGCACGCGGCGCCGTTCCTGGCGCTGCTGCTGGCTGGGTGGCTCGGGGGGAGGATCTGGGGGCTGGCGCGAAGGACAGGTGCGAAGGGACAGGTGGGTGTGCTGTACTGGGGCCTGCTGACGGCGGCGGCGCTGCTGGTCTCGGCGCTGGGGTACAGCACGCAGTGGGCCGAGACCAACGCGTTCATGCCGGGGGTGTGCCTCGGGGCGGCGTTCGTGGCGGTGGTCTTGCCGGTGGGTCGTGGTGAGGTGCTGGCGCTCGGGCTGGTGGCGGCGCAGATGTTGTTCGCGCTGGTGCTCGAGCCGCGCTATGCACCGATCCAGGAGCGCGGGGTGGTGGCTGGTGTTGCGGACAGCTATGCGTGGCAAGATCCGACGCGCACGTTGCCTGACGCGGGTCAGCGTGCGCGCGCGGCCGGGCTGCGCATCGAGCTTCAGAGCGGCGGGCCGGTGTTGGCGTTGCAGCGGCCGTGGTGGAGCGTGTTGGCCGGAGGCTCGGGTCATGTCGGATCGATGGGGATCCACGACGTGCCAAAGGGCCAGCAGCGGGCGATCGAACGCGAGCTGGCGGCGCAGGTGGAGGCAGCAGCGTTCGCGGCGGTGTACTTCGATGGCGAGGCGCCAGCGTGGCTGCGGCCGGGGTTGCAGCGGCGCTACACGCTGGTACGCACGCTGCGGGGCGAGGAGCGGGTGCTGCCGTTGACGGGCTACATGTCCGCGGCGGGCATGGTCACGCCGTGGCGGGGGCCTCAGCTGAGATATGCGCGCAAGGAGTGACTTGGTCACGCGCGAGGAGGCGTGATTAAATAGCTACGGGCCCCCGGGTGCCTGTGCATCCGTGGGCCCGCGGCCGTCTTGCTCGGAGGGCGCGGTCAGTCGCGCGAGACGCGGATCATCTTGCGCTCGAGCGTGACGAACTTGTGGCCGCTGCACTTGTAGGCGACCTCGATCGTGACGCTGGTGCCTGCGGGGCCCTTGAGCGCGTCGGCCCAACCCTCGACGCTGTCGGGGTAGGTGCCGTCGACCGAGATCAGGCGGGTGCCCTCACGGAGTGCGCCGTCGGCCGGAGCACCCGGGAGCACGCTGCGGACCACCACGTGGTCGCCGCGACCCTGGATCACCGCACCGATGCCGCTGTAGGAGTAGCTGTTGTCCACCGCGCGATGGGCCGAGCGGCATTCGTTGCCGCCGAAGCGGTACATGACCGCGGCCGAGGTGGCCATCGCGCCGGCGAGGACGATGGAGCCGAGGATGACGCGCCGGGCAGTACGCCAACGGGCGATGGATGTCGCTAAGGAAGATTCAGTGTTCGGAGAACGCATCGGGCTTCGCTCCTGTCCGAGACAGACTTCACGAGTGTTCCACAGCTTCGAAAAGCTTGCCAGGGGGCGAAGGGGTACCGCGGGCCCTGTCGCAGCATTCCCCGTCGGCGCGGCGGGTGAGGCGCTCGGGGCTCATGGGCACTGACCGCGACTGACCGGGGCTCGCCACGGCACAGGAGGGCCAATGCCGCTCGCAAAGTGGGGTCCCACGCACCAGGTGGTGCTCCCAAAGGCGCGACCGCGGGGTCTCCGCACCTGTCCGCGCCAGCTTCTTCCGTGAGATCGCCTAACGCGCTATAGGCTTCGCCGCATGCTCCGGTCTCGCCTCTCCCTCGTGACCCTGGCGACGACCGTCGCTCTCGCTGGCTTTGTTGGCGCCTGTACCGCGGATAAGACCGCGGCAACCTCAGGAGCGACTGTCCCGGTGGCCCCGCCGCCGGCCGCGATCGTGGCGCCCGAACCCGAGCCCGTGGCGGTGGAGCCGACCCCGGCGGTGGAGCCTGTGGTGGAGACGCCCAAGGAGCCCGAGGTGCCGGCTCCGGTGATCCCCGAGACGCCGCGCAAGGTGCTGATCCTCGGCGACAGCCTGGCAGCGACCGGCTTCGGTGCGCTCCTGGAGCGCAAGCTCGACGCGCATCCCAACATCGACTGCGACCGCAAGGCCAAGAGCGCGACAGGTCTGGCCCGGCCCGACTTCTATGACTGGGAGGCGGAGGCCAAGAAGCAGGTCGAGGCCCGGACCCCGGACCTGGTGGTTGTGATCATGGGCGGGAACGACGGCCAGGACCTCACGCCGAAGTCGGGCAAGGGCAAGCGCGTGGGCTGGAAGTCGGACGGGTGGAACGCAGCCTACAAGGCCCGTGTGGCCGATTTCCTCAAGGAGATCGGCGTGGCCGAGCGCAAGGTCCTGTGGCTCGGACTGCCCAAGTCGGAACTCAATAGCTTCGAGCAGAAGCTCGAGGTGATCCGTCAGGTGCAGAGCGAAGCGGTGGCTGAGCTCGGCGAGGCCGGGACCTACATCGATACCACGCCGTTCCTGACCGACTCCGCCGGCACGCTGCTGGAGAAGGCGACCGTCGGCAAGCGCAAGGACCAGGAGCTGCGCGAGGACGATGGCATCCACTTCACCATGGCAGGCTCGGAGTTCTTCGCCGACAAGGTCTACCCCGAGGTCTTGCGGGTCCTCGGTCTCCCGGACGCCGAACCCGAAGCGCCGAAGAAGAAGAAGACGAAGTAGAGGAGGAGCGCCCGCGCTCGCGCTGGCGGCCTGGAGAGATCTCCTGCTCGTTAGAAATCGCCGAGCGCTGGGGCCAAGGGATCGTGGTTTGACGGCAGTGCATCTGCATATGCAATCGCATTACAGATGAAATTTCCCGAGATGCTTGCGGGGAAGGTCGACGCAGGGCTGTACGTGCGAGGCGGGCGTATGTGTGGCGGCCCGGCCGCGGGAATATTGACCGGTGGCTGCGAAGTACCCGGGGTTCCGGGGGTCTGCTACGTTGGCCGACCCGGTCCCCTGCTCCGCGATGCCTGTGCACCGACGACAACCCCGCCTGCCGAGCCGCCTTTGTGGCCTGTTGGGGCTGTGGTTGTCGCTGCTGCTGGCGGCGGTGATCGTGGGTCACGCGCCGGAGGCGGCGGCGAAGACGGTCGCCGGCAAGAAGAGCGCGGGCACAAAAAAGAAGAAGGCGAAGAAGAAGGGCAAAGGCCCGGTCGCGTCGACCCAGGTGGCCCCGCTCTCACGCGAGACGGACGGGCCCACGGGAGTCACAAGCGCCGGCGATCTCGAGGAGGAGGGTGAGGGCGACGAGGGCGACGATGAGGATACCGACGGCGCCGACCCGATGAGCGAGCTCGAGGCGATCGAGCGCGAGATCCTGGCCCAGCCGGTCGAGCCCGGGCCGCTGCTGGTCGAGCTGCCGCCGGTGATCAGCGATCCGACGCCGATCGACAACACGCCGCGCTGGGTGAAGCACACGATCATCCCCGGCGAGGGCCTCGATGACGTGGCGTCGCGCTACAACGTCGACAGGAAGCGGCTGGCGCGCTGGAACAACCTCAAGGGCGACAAGCCGGCGCTGCGGGCGGGCAAGCAGCTGCGGGTCCACGCCGTCAATCCGCCGGCGCAACGTGAACGTGTCGAGCACGTGGTCAAGCGCGGCGAGGACTGGGACAGCGTGGCGAAGGCGTACGGGGTCAAGCCCGAGGCGGTGCAGACGTGGAACCGCAAGCTCGGTACGACCCTGACGAGCAAGGAGAAGGTGGTGCTGTGGCGTGAGGCGCCGACGCCGGTGGCCAGCAGCGCGGGGCTGGCGGCGAAATTGGGGCAGATCCGGGTGCCTGCGGGGGGCGTGAGCATCGGCCGGCCGAGCCGCGGTCGCCTGGTCCGCGGGGTCGAGCTGCCCGATCGCCCCGAGCTCTACACCCGACGCAAGCCCGAGGAGAGCTGGGGCTCGAGCCACGCGATCACGCAGCTGATGGCGGCGGTGACCCGCTTTCGCCACGAGACCGGATTTCGTCGCTCGATCATCATCGGCGGGATCAGCAAGCCGCGAGGCGGGCGCTTCAGGCCGCACAAGTCGCATCAGAGCGGGCGGGACATCGACATCCGCATGCCGCTGACGGCGGCCGCGGAGGGCAAGAAGCACGTGGGTCCGGGCGACATCGACTGGAAGGCGACCTGGCAGCTGATGCACGCCTTCATCGCCAGTGGTGAGACCGAGTACATCTTCCTCGACTACGGGCTGCAGAAGCGGATCTACAAGGCAGCGCGTGAGTCCGGGCTGTCGAAGGAGCAGCTGGCGGGGTGGATCCAGTGGCCGATCAAGAAGCCCAAGCATCAGGTGGTTCGCCACGTGAAGGGGCACAAGGTGCACTTCCACGTGCGGGTGCGCTGCGCTGACAACGAGAAGCACTGCGTGACGACCCGCTGAGCCGGGGCGAGAGCGGTAATTTTGGGGGCTGTCGCGGCGCTCGGGTCTGCGCTAGCTTCCCTGGCCATGGCGAGCGAAGCACCTGCGAAACTGTGGAACTTCTCGGCTGGTCCGGCGATCTTGCCCCCGGAGGTGTTCGAGCGGGCGGCCGATGCCGTGCATGAGCTGCGGGCCGACGGGCACGCGCGCGGGGCGAAGGGCGTGGGGATGTCGATCCTCGAGATCTCGCACCGCTCGAAGCCCTACGAGGCGGTGACCTTCGGCGCGGAGCAGCTGTGTCACGAGGTGCTGGGGATCCCGCAGACGCACCAGGTGCTGTTCCTGCAGGGCGGCGCGAGCCTGCAGTTCGCGATGCTGGCGATGAACCTGCGCGAGGCGGGCAAGCCGGCCGCCTATGTCGATACGGGTGTGTGGTCGCAGAAGGCGATCGCGGAGAGCCAGGGGCTCGGCGAGACGCTCACGGTGGCGAGCTCGGCGGCGACCAACTACGACCGGATCCCCGCGTTCCCCGAGGCGGCCAGCTACGCGCACGCGAGCTACCTGCACATCACGACCAACAACACGATCTTCGGCACGGAGTACGCCGAGATCCCGCAGGCGGAGGGCGGGGTGCCGCTGGTGATCGACTTCTCGAGCCACGCGGGCTCGCGGCCGATGGCGCTCGAGCGGGCGGCGTTTGGTTATGCGGGGGCGCAGAAGAACCTGGGGCCCTCGGGCGTGACGCTGGTGTACATCCGCAAGGATCTGCTGGCGAAGAAGGCGGCGGCGCACGTGCCGGTGATCCTGCGTTACGCGACACACGCGAAGGAGCCGAGCCTCTACAACACGCCGAACACCTTCGGGGTGCTGGTGCTCAAGCTGGTGCTCGAGTGGATGCGCGACGTGGGCGGGCTGCCGGCGATCGCGGCGGTGAACGAGCGCAAGGCGGGCAAGCTGTACGCGGCGCTCGATGCCAGTCAGGTGTTTCGCGCGCACGCGCAGCCGGGCAGCCGGTCGCGCATGAACGTGACGTGGACGGCCAACGGGGCGCCGGAGGCGGAGCGTGAGGCGCTGTCGGAGCGGTTCCTGAAGCAGGCGCAGGCGGCGGGGTTTGATGGTCTCAAGGGGCATCGCCTGGTCGGAGGGTTCCGGGCGTCGATCTACAACGCGTTCCCCGAGGCCGGCGTCGACGCGCTGTGCGAGTTCATGGCGGAGTTCGAGCGGCGGCTGTGAGCGGCGGGGAAGGCGAGATGGACGCCCCGGGGTGGGCGGCGATCGATGACGCGCTGGGGCGGCTGTACCCGCGGCAGGTGCCGCATCAGTTCGCGAGTCAGCGGGCGTACGAGCTCGACGGCGAGAGCCCGCTGCCGGCGATCGCGGTGTACGAGGGGGCGCGGCCGGATCACTGGCACTACGTGACCTACGGGTTGAGCGAGCTGTTCGAGAAGACCTCGGAGGACCCGGCGGTGTCGGGCTTCGGGTTCGAGCTGACGATGCGGGTGCCGCGGGTGAGTGGTGAGGATGCGCCGCCGAGCTGGCCGCTGCGGGCGCTGCAGGGGCTCGGGCGTTACGTGCTGGGCACGCGCGCGGGGCTCGACACGGGGCACTGCGCTGACCTCGGGGGGTCGATCGCGCCGGGCATCGAGAGCGCCCTGACTTGTCTGGCATGTGTGCCCGACCCGTTGTTGCGGAAGATCGCCACGCCGTTTGGAGCGCTGTTGTTCTTGCAGGTCGTCGGGATCACGAGCGATGAGCTGCAGGCGATGCAGCGGCTCGATCACGAGGGGGTGGTGCACCTGCTCGGTGAGCTCGACTTCCACGGGCTCACCGATCCGTCGCGCGGCTCGTATTTCGCGGATCCGCGGAAGGCGCCGGTGTTGCGGCGGTATCAGATGGGGGTGTTGCGCGAGCGCTGAGGGTCACACTGCGATGGTGAGCGTCGCTGTGTAGCTGGTCTCGACGCTGCCGCTGAGCTCGGCGAGTTGCTGGTCGAAGCCGTCGCTGAAGACACTGTCGGAGGCGAGGGTGAGCTTCGCGAGGTTGGGGAGGCTGTCCTCGTAGCCGGCGGTGGCGAAGACGAGCTCGCAGGCGGCCTTGGGGAAGGCGAACTGGGAGGTCCTCAGCTTGTTGCCGGCGTCGTCCGTGGCGGCGAGGCTGGGGTAGACCTCGAAGTGGACGTGGGGCCAGCGGCCCGGATAGCAGCCGGGGAAGAGACTGGTGAAGCTGACCTTGCCGTCGCTGTCGGTGACCTGGACGCCGCGGAGGTAGTTCTCGGCGGTCGCGCTGCCGGTGTACATCGAGTAGTCGGCGGCGCGGTCACAGTGCCAGATGTAGACGGCGTGGTTGGCGAGTGGTGTGCAACTTGAATCCACGATCGTGAGGGTGATCGTGAGGGTGATGCCCTGGGCGGTGCCATTCGCATCGGCGACGCTGCTGCGGATGTCGCTGCGGAGGATGCCAGCGAGGGCGAGGGCGTTGGCGCCGTTGCTGCCGTCGCCGGGGTAGGGGCCGGCGGTCTCGGCGGGGATACTTGGGCAGCTCCGGTCGCCGGTTGGGTTGATGTCCGTGGAAGCGGAGGTGGAAGAAGAGGTGGAAGTAGAAGAGGTGGAAGTAGAAGAGGGAGTGGTGCCGTCGCTGCCCGGAGTGTCGCTACGACAGGCGAGGAGGGTCGCTACGCCGGCGCCGGCGGTCAGGCGCAGTAGCTGGCGGCGCTGCAGGAGTTTGAGGTCTGCCGGGAGCCCCAGGCGATTGGCGTCGTTGTGCATGGTGGGTCGCCGGAGCGAGGGCACTTGGAACGAACGGGGCGCTCACGGTGCTGGTGCGGGAGTGGGCTCAGCGGGAGCGGGCTTGTCAGCGGGAGCGGGCTCAGCAGGAGCGGGCTTGTCAGCGGGAGCGGGCTTGTCGCCGGGCTTGTCAGCGGGAGCGGGCTTGTCGCCGGGCTTGTCGCTGGGCTTGTCGCTGGGCTTGCCGCCGGACTTGGCGTCGGCCGCAGCTTTTTGCTTCTCCAGGGCCTCGGAGGGGGACAGCTTGCCGTTCTTGCGCAGCGCCCACATCTCCTCGCGCTTCTTTCGGGCTTCTTCGATCTCCTCGGGGGTTCGCTTGAGCATCTTGCGCGAGCCGGCGGCGATCTGGTCGAGGATGAGGGCGGCCTGGCTCTCGCTGAAGCTGCTGCGGAGGGTGACGATCTTGCCGTCGAGGGCGAACTGGGTGTCGTCGTAGAAGCCGCGGACCATGCCGCGGACCAGGAAGGGGACCTTCTCGTCGATGAAGCGGGGGAGGTCGTCCTTCCACTGGTTCTCGAAGCGTTTGGCGGCGACGTCGTCGAGGAACTCGGTCTTGATCATGAGCTCGGGGTCGGCCTTGGCCTCGGCCATGAGCTCGACGCCGTCGGGGATCTCGAACGGGCTCTTCTTGATCTTGACGCTGGCGTTGATGTCCTTGAGGACGAGCTGGAGGCCGGCGCGTGGCTCGCGAGCGGCGAAGGTCTTCATCTTGGTGAGGTTGGCGACGAAGTTGCCGGCGGTCTTCTTGCCGTCGTCGTTGTCGCGGGCGATCGAGGGCAGGAACTCCTCGCGCACGTAGACGGCGACCTTGTCCTCGAGGAAGACGAACCAGCGGGGGTCGCGGTCCTTCTCGGGGTCGGCGATCGGGACGGGGTTGCCCATGGTGCGGCCGTCCTTGACGATCCACTCGATGCGGTCGCCCTCGAGGGCGGCGGCGCGGTCGAGGCCGGCCTGCATCTCGGCCTGGGTGAGCTTGTACTCGACGGCGAGGAAGGTCTGGGTGAGGTCGCGCAGGTTGGGGCTGGCGATCACGAGGTAGTTGAAGTCGCGCAGGGCATGGAAGCCGCCGCCCTCGACGATGAACTGGAAGTCGGGCAGCGGCGCCATGATCTCGACGACGCTCTCCGCGAAGGGCAGGCCGGCGACCTTCTTGGCGTTCAGCAACATGTAGAAGTTGCTGTTGGCGGGGCCGAGCTCGTCGACCTTGGAGGTCTTCTCGCCGAAGACCTTGGGCTTGGGCGGCTCGGGGGGCTTCTCCTCGACCTTGGGTGCGAGGCCCTCGGGCGGCAGCTCGGGGCCGATCGGCAGCGGGACGACCTCGGGCTCGGGCGGCGGCTCGGGGGGCTTGGTCTTGCCGAGCTCTTGCTCGGGGTCGACAAAGTCCATCTCGGTGAGCTCGAACTCGATGTCGGGCATCTCGATGTCGACGTTGAAGCCGCAGCTGAGGCGGGCGATCGTCGACAGGTGCAGGACGGCCGAGCCGGCGGTCGCGAGGATGGTTCTGCGCAGCGGAGTCACGGCGGCGGGCGGCGGCAACGATACCACCGGTGCCGCGAGAACGCCCGCGGACACCAACCGGTGTGAGGCCGGCCTACGCGGCCTCTGGGCGGCTCAGGAGCCGTAGTGGTCGACGATCTCCTTGACGTGCTCGCGGAAGCGGGCCTCGTGCTGGCGGGCGAATTCTTTCCACGTGCAGAGTGTGCGCGGGTCCTCGACGTGGTCGATGAAGAGGTGGCCGGCGAGGTGGTCGCACTCGTGCTGGTAGGTGCCGGCCGTGATGCCGCGGACCTCGGCGTCGATCGGGTTGCCGTGGCGGTCCCAGGCCTGGACCCGCAGCTCGACGTAGCGGCGGACGATGCCGCGGAGGTCAGGCACGGACAGGCAGCCCTCGTAGTTCTCGAACTTGGCCTCGGACAGCGGCGTGAGCACGGGGTTGACGAGGATCGTGAGGGGGATCTTGGGCTTGTAGGGGTAGCGCGGGTTGTCGTTGACCTCCATCACGCAGACCTGCACGGGGTTGTGCACCTGGTTGGCCGCGAGACCGGCTCCGCTCGCGTCGTGCATGGTCTCGATCATGCTGTCGATGAAGCTCTGGAAGGCCTGGGTGTGCAGCTCCTCGCGGGTGACGAGGCGAGCTGTCTGGCGGAGGACCGGGTGACCGATCTGAGCGACCTTGAGGATGGCCATGGCGGGGTGTGCTCCTTAAATGAAAGCGGCCGGACCCGAAGGACCGGCCGCCAGAGTGGCGCCGCAGCGCGTGTCGGTCAAGCGCGGACGACGCGGGCCTTGAGGGCCACCTTGCCATCCTTGATGTAGACCGAGAACTGCACGTCCTTCACGTCGGGGCGCTTCATCAGCTCGGCCGTGTTGGCGCGCAGCTTGGTGGCGAACTTGTCGTAGGTGAAGTTGTCGATGCTCTCGTTGTTCTCGACCTTGAACTTCACGAACTCCTCGAAGACCTCCTGGTAGTAGGCCTCGCGCACCGCGTCGTCCTTGGCGGGCTCGGGCGCGTTGGGGTCGTTGTCGAGGGTCATCAAGTTGCCGATGACGGTCTCGCGGGAGCGCAGGGGCTTGGTCGCGGGCATCGTGAAGAAGCCCGGGCCGCGGCCGCCGGCTTGCGGACCGGCGGGCTGGCTCTGGACGGGGGCGTGTGCGGTGGTCGGCGCCTCGTCGTGGGGGGCCTCGGCGGACGCAGCGGCGCCGGTGCGACCGGGCGGGACGCGGCGGTTGGAGCGGGTCTGGTTGACGGCGGGCAGGCGGCGGGAGACGCGGGCCGACTTGTCGTCGCCGCCCTCATCGACGCTCTCGGCGGCCTGCAGGCTGGTGCGCAGAGCCTCATGGTATTGGTGGGCAGCCTTGGCGAGCTCACCGACCGGGCCGTTGCCGTAGGTGTCGTAGAAGAGCTGCTGCTGGGTGCCGTTGCGCATCGCGTTGAACTCGGCGGTCAGGCGCTTGAGCGGGCCGCTGACTTCCATGTTCGGCAGGTAGAGGGCGAGGGCGAGGCTGAGTGCGAGGACGAAGATGAGTGCGAGCCAGTGCTCGCCGGTCATGCCGTTGTCCTTGGCCTCGCGCAGCGCGGGGAGCAGCTCCTTCTGGCCGGCGGCGGCGGTCTTGTCGGAGAGGACGACGAGGACGGTGCCGTTGTCGCCGGTGCCGGCGGGACCTGGGACGCGACCGACGGCGCCGATGCGGGCGCCAGGGCCCTCACCTACGCGGAACACGGAGGCGCCGACGGGGGGCGCGTCCTTGCCGTGCTCCACGGCGAGCTTGGTGAAGCCATCGCCGATGTTCTGGTCGTTGATCTTGGCGTTCTCAAGGGTCGCGCCGCCGCGGACCAGCGCAGCCGGGCTGCGGGTGCCGAGGATCTGGCGGAAGAACGAGGTGGCGCCGAGGTCGAGCGGGTTGATGGCGACGAGGCGGCTGCCGTTGCTGAGGGCCGTGGAGACCTTGACGACCGTGAGCGTGCCACCGAGGGTGACGGAGAACTGGGCCTCGGCGTTTGGCGCGACGTCGATGTACGCGGGCAGCTTGCTGACCTCGACGATCTTCTCGGTCTCGGCGCCGTGCGAGGCGACGATTGCACCGGCGGCGTCGAACAGCGCGACCGTCATCAGCGGGTGGTCTTGAAGGTTGTTGGCGGCGACGTTGGTCAACGCCGTCGCCACATCCATACCCACGTAGTCCTTCGGCGGCGTGGCCGGCGGGAACAGGGCATTTTTCAGGATCGGGTCCTGCAGCATCGCGGGCGCACGAGATACAGGCGATGCCTGGATCTCCGCCGCGAGCGCGGCGACGCCGGCCTCGGTGGTCGCCTGCAGCGCCGTACGATCGGCCTCGGTGAACCCACCCGCAGTGCCAAAGGACAACAGGAACATCCCCGCGAGGAAGGCCGTCGCGAGGCATGCAAGGATTGCAGCCCAGATCTTCGTCAGCAGCACGATTGGGCCTAGTGTATGGCCAGGGCGTGTGCGCTGGCAATTTCGCGATGCATGCCGCGTGGTCTGAGCGAGATCACCCAGATGGGCGGTGAGTCACGGCAACAGGCCCGGGGGCCGTGGCGAATCACGGGGTGTGACGAGCCTGCTTTTTGCCCTCGCGTTTGCCGCAGGTACGACCGTCGGGCTTGGGCTCGGGTCGTCCGCTTACGCGCCGGTGATGCTGGGGCTGGCGGCCGCGCTGGCGGGGGTGGCGGTCCTCTGGGGCGGGTCGTGGCGGTTTCGAGCCGCATGCGCCGCGATGGCTTTGGGGCTGTGCGGATGGGTTCATGGCGGGCTGGCGGCGCGGGCGCAGGAGTCGTTTCCCCGCGGCGAGGGGGTCGTCCGGTTGGCGGTGGTGGGGGCCAGTACGCCGCATGGAGGACGTTGCGAAGTTGAGGTTTTGCCGGTGGGGAGCGAGCAGCGCTGGCGTTTGTGGGTCGATCCCGCGCGTTGCCCGCTGGCGGAAGGGCAGGAGGTGTGGGCTCTTGCCGGAGATCTCTCCCGACCCGCGGGGCCGCGGTGGCCCGGGGACTGGCGGGGACGGGAGGCGGGGTTCGAGGTGTCCCAGCTGTGGCTGGCGGGTGGGGCGGGCGATCGGTATTGGGCGGCGGTGGCCCGGCTGCGGGGCGCGGGTGAGGCCTCGGCACGTGGAGATCCAGCCCGGGGTTTTGTGTTGGCGGCGGTGCTCGGGTTACCCGGGGCGCTGCCACCCGAAACCCGCAGTGAGTTGCGGAGGGCGGGGCTTGGGCACCTGGTCGCGGTGAGCGGGATGAACGTCGCGGTCGCGGCCCTGCTGCTGCGGGCGCCGTTGCTGCGGCTGGGGCTGTTGCTCGGGGGATCGACGGTGTGGGCCTGCGCGCTGACGTGGTTGCCCGTGGCGGCGTATGTGGGGCTGACCGGGGCCGCGGCGCCAGCGGTCCGGGCGGCGTTGATGTTCACGTTGGTGCAGTTGGGGGCGCTGGTCGGGCGACCGGCGCACGGGATGACGACGCTGGCGCTGGCGGCCGCGGGCTTGTTGGCCTGGTGGCCGGCGTGGGCGCGCGACCCGGGGTTTCAACTGTCGCTGGCCGCGATGGCGGCGTTGCTGCGGCCAGTGCCGCCAGGCGCGGCGCAGCCGGGGCTGTTGCTGCAGAGCTGGCACGTGACCTGGGCGACCTGTCCGATCGCGCTGGTGCACTTCGGCCACGCTGCGGTGTGGGGGGTGCTCAGCAACCTGGTGGCGGTGCCCGTGTTCACGCTGTGGGTTGCGCCGCTGGGGACGATCGGGTGTCTGCTGTGGCCGTGGGTCGGCGATGGGGTGCTCGCGCCGGCGGCGTGGGGCGGGCGGCTCGTGCTCGATCTGGCGGCGGTGGTGGCCCGGGCGCCGGAGGTCCCGGCGGTGGCGCTGGCGCTGGTGGCGGGGCTGATGTTGGTGCTGTGGTGTTGGCGGGCGCGGTGGCGTGGTTTTGTGCCGGGGCCGCTGGTGTGTGTGGGGACGATCGTGGCGGTGGTGCTGACGCGGGCGGGCGAGGGGTCGACGCCGCCGGCGTGGTTCGCGGTCGGCGGGACTCGAGAGCAAGCGATCGTGGTGCCGGGGCCGAGCCCGGGGCTGGCCTGCGTGGATGAGCCGAACCTGAGTCCAGAGGCGTGGGGGCCGATGCTCGTGGCGCTGGGGTACACGGGGGTCGCGGGGCTGTCGACGCGGCGCGACGGCGAGGCGCCGCACGTGGTTGCGTTGCGCGAGCAGCTCGAGCGCGACGGGATGTGGCGACCGACGCCAGGGTGCGCGGCGAGGACGGAGGTCGTCGTGCGGGCGGCGATGAAGGGGTGTCTCGCGCGCACGGGGCAGAAGACGGCGGCGGTGCGGGCCGGCCCGGAGTGTTTCGTGGATGGGCGCTGGGAGTCGCTGGCGCCGGTCGATCCGCGGCTGCGTGCGGGGTGGCGGTGGCTCTGGGGCCGCGTGGAGGGGTGAGCTGGGCCCGTGGCAAGACCTGTCCGAAGGGATAGACTCGGGCCGCGATGGCGGAGGAAGCGACGATCGTGGTGCGCGAGCAGACGGGCGTCAACGCCGGTCGGGTGCACATGCTGCGGATCGGTAGCCATGTGATCGGTCGCGACCCGGCGGCGACGATCCAGCTGGCGAGCACGGACGTGTCGCGTCAGCACGCGCTGCTCGAGGTGGCGAGCGACGCCATCACGATCTCGGACCTCGGGAGCAAGAACGGGATCCTCCTCAAGAAGAAGGGCGGGGCGGCCCGGCTGCTGGGACCGACGCGGCTGGCGGACGGGGCGGTGGTCGATGTCGGGGGGATCGAGCTGCTGATCGTGCACCCGGGGGCGCAGGTCGACGGGGCGCTCAACCGCCACGGCGAGGCGACGATCACCCGGATGCTCGGCGGCGCTTCGCGGTCGGGGCGGGTGGCTGCGGTGTGGGTGCCGCTGCTGCTCACGTTGATGTTCGCGGGCCTGGTAGGGGTGCTGCTGTGGCTCGAGTGAACCTGCCGCGCGTCGATGTGGTGCTGGCGCAGCCGTGTCTGCTGGGGCATCCCGCCGGGTATGCGCTGAAGAAGCGGGCCGTGCAGGAGGCGCTGGCGCAGCGGCGGGCGCGGCTGCTCGAGGCTGTCTCGGAGGACAGGTCAGAGGACGCGGCGACGGTGGCGGAGGCGGTGGCGAGCTCGCTGCGCGCGCTGCTCGTGGCGCGGCCGCGGGCGGTGATCAACGCGACGGGGGTGCTGCTGCACACGAACCTGGGGCGGGCGCCGCTGGCCGGGGAGGCGGTGGCGGCGATGGTGGCGGCGGCCGGGAGCTGCGAGCTCGAGTTCGATGTGGAGCGCGGACAGCGAGGGTCGCGGATGGCGTGGCTGCGGCCGCTGTTGCAGGGCTTGTTGGGGGCGGAGGATGTGCTCGTGGTGAACAACGGGGCGGCGGCGCTGCTGCTGGCCTGCACGGCGCTGGGGCGTCCGGGGGGCGTGGCGCTGTCACGGGGGCAGCTGGTGGAGATCGGTGACGGGTTTCGTGTGGCCGAGATGGCGGCGGCGGGCGGGGTGCCGGTGGTGGAGGTCGGGAGCACGAATCGGACGCACCTGGCGGACTACGCGGGGGCGATCGACGCGGGGGCGTCGGCGATCTTGTGGGTGCATCTGAGCAACTTCAGCCAGGCGGGCTTCGTGGCCCAGCCCGGGCTGGTGGCGCTGGCCGGGCTGGCGCGCGAGCGCGGGGTGCCGCTGGTGGCGGACCTGGGGTCGGGGTCGCTGGGCGGGCTGTCAGGGGACGAGCCGACCGTGCAGCAGTACCTGGCGGAGGGGGCGGAGTTGGTGTGCTTTAGCGGCGACAAACTGCTGGGAGGGCCCCAGGCGGGGGTGCTGGCGGGGCGCGGGGAGCTGGTGGCGAGGTGCCGCCGGCATCCGCTGGCGCGGGCGCTGCGGCCAGACAAGACGACGATCGCCGGGCTGCACGCGACGGCGGCGCTGCACGCCCGGGGGGAGGCCGGGAAGCTGCCGCTGCACCGCATGCTCGCCGCGACGGTGGCGGAGTTGCGTGCACGGGCGGAGAAGATCGTGGATGGACTCGGGTGGGAGCGTGCGTGCGTGGGCGAGAGCGAGGCGACGGTGGGTGGGGGGGCGCTGCCTGGGGATGTGATTGCGAGCGTGGCGATCGCGGTGCCGACGAAGCGTCCGGAGCGGGCGGCGGCGCAGCTGCGCGTCGGGCTGCCGATGGTGGTCGGGCGGGTCCACGCGGGAGCGCTGTGGATCGATCTGCGCTCGGTGCTGCCGGAGCACGATGACGGGCTGATCGCGGCGTTGCGTGGGCTGTCCTGAGGGACAGGTTATAGGCGCGGGCCGGGGACGCGGAGGTCGCCCTGGCGGCGGGAGATCTGCAGGCGGTCGAGGTGCTCGAGGAAGGGGACGACGAACTTGCGTGAGAGGCCGGTGAGGGCCTTGAGGGCCTGGACGTCGAGGGTGCCGTGCTCCTTGAGGTGGGCGCGGGCGCGGTCGAGCATGGTTTCGTGGTGCTCGCGGGCGAGGGAGAGTTCGGGGGAGACGCGGACGATCGCGCCGGAGCGCTGGAGAGCGCCGAGGGCCTCGAGGGCGGGGCGCTCGCTGAGGCCGGTCTGATCTTGGATCTCACGCAGGGTCGGCGGGGCGATGCCGGCGCGGCGGAACAGGTCGAGCACGGCCTGGACTTTGGGCGGGAGGCCGGGGTCGGCGGTGGTGGTTGCGGGTCTGGTGAGGAGGTCGCCGTCGGCGCGCAGGAGGCCGCAGGCGACGGCGTGGGCGACAGCGGCGGCGGCGACGTCGGGGGCGACACGACCGGGCAGGCCGCCGACCGCGGCGGCGCGACCGAGGCCGGGTTGCAAGGGGTGGGCCTCGTGGAAGCGGACGACGTGAGCGGCGGCGGCGGCGGCGAGCGGGCCGAGCACGGCGGCGTCGACCCAGCGAGGTTCAGCGAGTGCGATGACCTCTTTGTCGATGCGCATGTCCCCGAGGACAGGGTCGAGGTCGACGACACCGGCGCGGCGCTCGAGCTCGTCGCGGGTGACGCCGAGGGCCCCCGCGTGGCGCATGAGGGCGCGTACGCGGGCGGCGGGGTCGGGGTTGCGCAGGGCGCGGGCGAGGTCCAGCCAGCGTGGTCGCTGGCCGCGACCGCCACCGGGTGTGGGATCGAGGAGCAGGCCGCCGCCGATGGTGTGGCCGTGCTGGCGGGTGGTGGCGTTGCTCCGGGCGCTGCGGAGGACCAGGCGCTGGCCGTGCCACAGCGGGAGCGGAGTATCGAGGCGCAGGCGGACCAGGGCGGTGGCGCCCGGGGGGACGCGTGGCCGTGTGGGTGTCTCTGGGGACAGGTTGGATGCTGATGTCTCTTGGGACAGGTCTCTTTGTGCTGTCCCTTGGGACAGGTTTTCATCGTCGATGATGGCGAGGGGGTCGAGTCGGGCGGTGGTGTGGGCCGTGCCGGCGCAGAGCTCGAGGGTGGTGCCGCTGCGCCAGAGGTGCTCGTCGTGGGGGAGGTGGGTCAGGAGGGCGAGGCAGGATTGGCTGCGCGTGACCCGGGGGCCGCTGGAGATCACGTCGCCGCGGGCGAGGTCTTCGGTGGCGACGTTGCCGAGGTTGAGGGCGACGCGGGAGCCGGCGGGGGCCTGTTCGCAGGCGGCGCCGCGGACGTGGAGGGCGCGGGCGCGGAGCTCGCGAGGCTCGCGGTTGGGGCCGGCGGGGATGAGCTCGAGGGTACGGCCCGGGGCGAGGTCGAGGCGGCCGGAGAGGAGGGTGCCGGTGGCGACGGTGCCGTGGCCTTTGACGGCGAAGACGCGGTCGATGGGGACGATCGGGCGGTCGCGGAGGGAGCGCGGGGGGATCGCGGCGGCGAGCTTGCGGATCGCGGCGGTGAGGGCGGGCAGGCCCTCGCCGGTGAGCGCGGAGCAGGGGACGATCGGGAGCTCGGCGAGGCCCGGGGCGAGCTCGTGGAGGGCGGCGCGTACGTCGTCGGCGGCGAGCTGGATGGCCTCGGGGTCACCGCCGAGGCGGTCGAGTTTTGTCAGGGCGACGACGCCGTGGCGCAGGCCGAGCAGCTGGCAGACGTGGAGGTGCTCGCGGGTCTGTGGCATCACGCCCTCCTCGGCGGAGACGACGAGGAGGACGGCGTCGATGCCTCCAGCGCCGGCGACCATGGTGCGGACAAAGGCCTCGTGGCCGGGGACGTCGACGATGCTGGCGGAGAGGTTGGGGCCGAGCTCCCAGGCCGCGAAGCCGAGCTCGATGGTGATGCCGCGGCGCTTTTCTTCAGGGAGGCGGTCGGTGTCGATGCCGGTGAGGGCGCGGACGAGGGAGGTCTTGCCGTGGTCGATGTGGCCGGCCGTGCCGAGGACGAGGGCGCGGTGTGGCCGGGCCATGCGGGGCGAGTGTATCAGCAAGCTGAGGTACACTCGCCGGCGATGACGGACACGACGGACGATGTCTTGCACCCACGCCTGACGCAGCTGGCACGCGGCGGTGGTTGAGCCGCGAAGCTGCGGCTCGGCGACCTGGTCCAGGTGCTCGAGGGCGTGCTCCCGCCCGGTCAGCGGAGCGCTCCAGAGGGAGTGATCGTCGGGACCGAGTTCGCCGACGACGCGGCGGTCGTGCGCCTGCATGAAGGGGACGATCGCTGGCTGGTGCTGACGACCGATGTGATCGCGCCGATCGTCGACGACCCGGAGCTGTTCGGGGAGATCGCCGCCGTGAATGCGCTGTCGGACGTGTACGCGATGGGCGGGGCGCCGCGCTTTGCCTTGAACCTGGTGTTCTTCTGCGACGAGCGGCTGCCGCTGGCGGTGCTGCACGCGGTGCTGCGCGGCGGGGCCCGGGCGTGCATGCGGGCGGGGGCGCCGGTGGTCGGCGGGCACAGCGTGCGCGACCCGGAGATCAAGTTCGGGCTGGCGGTGACGGGTGAGGTGACACGCGAGCGCCTGCTGTCGAATCGAGGCGCGCGCGCGGGGCAAGTGTTGGTGCTGACGAAGGCGCTGGGGACCGGGGTGATCGGGACGGCGATCAAGCAGGGAGCCGCGAGCCCGACGGAGCTGGCGGCGGCGGTGGCGAGCATGACCTGTCTCAATGACCAGGCGCTTGCGGCGGCCCACAACCATGGGGTCAGCGCGTGCACGGACGTGACGGGCTTCGGCTTGCTCGGGCACCTGCGCAACGTCCTGCGGGGCTCATCGCTGGCGGCGCGGCTGGTGATGTCGCGGCTGCCGCTGCTGCCGGGGGTGCTGGGGCACATCGAGGCGGGTCGGGTGCCGGGCGGGAGCCGGGCCAACCTCGAGTTCGTGGGGCCGCAGCTGCGCGTGCGCGGGGTGGAGGACCGGCGCCGCTTGTTGTTGGCGGCGGACGCTCAGACGAGCGGCGGGTTGCTGCTCACGGTCGATGCGACGCGGGCGGTGGCGCTGTGTCGTGAGCTCGAGTCGCGCGGTCAGGTGGCGGCGGTGATCGGCGAGTTGCTGGCGGCGAGCGATGAGCTGCCGGTGGGGACGACGATCGTCGACTACGGCTAGGGGCTACGACGAGGGCTTGGCGCTGTCGAGGTAGGCGATGGCGCGGACGATCTCGAGGAGGCGCGAGCGGGTCTTCGGGGAGGTGTGGTGGAAGCGGACGCCCATGCCGGGGGCGGCGTCGGGTTGGCCGCTGGTGTTCCACATGACCTCGCCGGTGAGCTCGAGGCGCTTCGGGGGCGGCTCGCCCTTGGTCGTGGTGGGCGGGGTGAAGCCCAGCTCGAGCATCGTGCCGACCGCCAGCGGGGCATCGGTGCGGATGAAGATGCCCATCGACGAGATGTCGGTGATGTACGCGTAGAGGAAGGTGTCACCGCCGCCGCCGGCGCTGCAGTCCACCTCGAGGTGAACCGGGTGGCGGACCTCGCTGCGGCGGTTGTTGGGGTCGTTCATCGGGTTCGTGGCCAGTGGCTCACAGGTTACACTGTATAAGCATGGCGGTGATGTTGTCGGTGCCGCCGGCGCGGTTGGCCTGCTCGATGAGCTCGGCGACGGCGTTCTCGAGGGTGGTGGCCTCGCGGACGATGCGACCGATGGTCTTGTCGTCGAGCATGCCGCACAGGCCGTCGCTGCAGAGGACAAACTGGTCGCCGTCGCGGATCTCGTGCTTGGAGATGTCGACGACGACCGTGTCGCGCATGCCGAGCGCGCGCGTGATGACGTTCTTGTGGGGGAAGTTGCGGGCCTCCTCCTCGGACATGTCAGGGCGGGCGTCCTTGTAGTCCTCGAGCAGCGAGTGATCGCGGGTGATCTGCTTGATGCCGTCCTGGGAGACGCGATAGCAGCGCGAGTCGCCGACGTGCGCGACGTAGACGTAGTCGCCGACGAACATGCAGCCGACGAGGGTCGTGCCCATGCCGCGGAGGTTGGGGTTCTTCTGGGCGGCGTCGAAGATGCGGGCGTTGGCCAGGCGGACAGCGGCGACCATGCGGTTCTCCGGGTAGGAGAGGCCGGGGTCGTAGCGGTATGGCCAGGTGGCGTCCATGTCCTTCGAGTGCTGGTAGAACTCGCTGATCACATCGCCGGATAGCTTGCTGGCCACTTCCCCGCAGGCGTGACCTCCCATGCCGTCAGCGACGAGGAAGACCTTCTCGTCCTCGATGAGGGAGAAGTAGTCCTCGTTGTGAGCGCGCTTCATGCCCACATCGGTTTTGGCGGCGTAGCGAAGTCGCACAATGGCTTTTATCCTAGCGTAGCGAGAGGTCCGCTGGAAGGGGCGGCGCACGTTGCGCGGCATCGCGCGGGGGCGTCGGGGAGGCTCAAAACAGCGGGGATGGTGTTAGCTTGGCGGCGCATGGCCACGGCACAGATCCTCACCATCGGCGACGAGTTGCTGTCTGGCGACACGGTCAACTCGAACCTGGCCTTCCTGGGGGAGCGCTGTCGGCGTCTGGGGATCTCGGTGGTCCGGGCGCTTTCGGTCCGGGACCGCATCGACGAGATCGTGGCGGCGCTGGTCGAGGTGGGGGATTGGGCGGATCTCTGCCTGGTGTCGGGGGGGCTCGGGCCGACCTCGGATGACCTCACGGCCGAGGCGGTGGCGCGGGCCTGCGGCGTGCCGCTGCAGCGGAATCTGGAGGCGGAGGCGACGATCACCGCGATGTTCGCCCGGTTGGGTCGGCCGATGCCGGAGATCAACCGCAAGCAGGCCGATCTGCCGGCCGGGGCGGATATGTTGGCCAATCCGATCGGGACGGCGCCGGGGTTTGCGGTCCGCTTGCCGAGCTCGGCCGGGAGCGGCCGACGCTGCTACGTGGCCTGTATGCCGGGGGTCCCGCGGGAGATGAAGCGGATGATGATGGAGCAGATCGAGCCACGCGTGACGCAGAGGTTGGCGCTGAAGCCGACCGCGCGGCGGGTCTACCGGGCGATCGGTCGTGGCGAGTCGGCCATCGCGGTGGAGGTCGAGCCGATCGTGGCGGCCGCCCGCGGCCGTTCGCCTGGGTTGGCCAATCTCTACCTTCATTACCGGGCGGCGGCTCCACAGGTGTTGATCATCGCCGAGGGCACGCCGGGGCCCGACGGCGCCCAGGCGACCGCCGAGGAGCTGGCTGAGTTTGATGCCCCGCTGCGCCAGGCGTTACAACCGGCGCTTTATGGGATCGGCGAGGCAGACCTTCCGGCTCGGGTGGTGGCGGCGTTGCGGGCGGCGGGCAAGACCGTGGCCGCCGCCGAGTCGTGCACGGGGGGACGGGTCGGGGCGTTGTTCACGGAGGTCGCAGGCGCGTCGGCCTGTTTTTATGGCGGGGTGATCGCCTACGACAACAGCGTGAAACAGGGGCTATTGGGCGTTTCTGCGGGAGATCTGACCGCGCACGGGGCGGTGTCCGAGGTGGTGGCGAGGGCGATGGCGGTGGGGGCGAGGCGCGCGCTTGGGACCGACTTTGCGGTGGCGATCACTGGGATCGCGGGACCCGATGGGGGCACGCCGGAGAAACCGGTTGGGACGGTGGACATCGCGGTGGCGGATGCCGATGGCTGCAGCTACAAGCGCCTCAGCCTGCACGGCGAGCGCAACCTGATTCAGCACGTGTCGGCGTTGTGGGCCCTCAAGCTGCTGTGGGACCGGCTGGTCGAGCTGGGGCTGGCGCGGGTCGAGTCGCTGGATTGACACGAGCTTGGGGCGCGCGGCGGCCGAGCAGGCCCGGGAAGTCAAGCTGAGGACGGGCTTTTCCGCTCGACACGGAACACTTGTTCTCCTATAGATCATGCGCCGGCGCTACAAAGCGCGCGAGGACACCAACATCCATGGCCAACGTACCGACCACTCCCCCCCCCACGAATCAACGTGACTCCGCGATCGACTTGGCGCTGGCGACGATCGAGAAGCAGTTTGGCAAGGGATCGATCATGCGGCTCAGCAAGGACGGGAAGCTCCCGGCCGGCGACGTCAGCGTGATCCCGACCGGCGCCTTGCCGCTCGACATCGCTTTGGGCATCGGCGGGCTGCCGCGAGGGCGAATTGTCGAGATCTATGGGCCAGAGTCGTCAGGCAAGACGACGCTGACCCTGCACGCGATCGCCGAGGCCCAGCGGCGGGGAGGGGTCTGCGCCTTCATCGACGCGGAGCACGCGCTCGATGTGGGCTACGCGAGAAAGATCGGCGTGAAGACGGACGATCTCCTGGTCTCGCAGCCGGATTTTGGCGAGCAGGCGCTGGAGATCTGCGACACGCTGGTCCGCTCCGGGGCGATCGACATCATCGTCATCGACTCGGTCGCGGCGCTGACCCCCAAGGCCGAGCTCGAGGGTGAGATGGGCGACAGCCACGTCGGCTTGCAGGCGCGGCTGATGAGCCAGGCGCTGCGCAAGCTGACCGGGTCGGTGGCGAGGTCGCGGGCGATGGTCATCTTCATCAACCAGCTGCGCATGAAGATCGGCGTGATGTTCGGCAGCCCGGAGACGACGACCGGCGGCAACGCGCTGAAGTTCTACGCGTCGATCCGCCTCGACATCCGCCGCATCGGCGCCATCAAGGACGGCGAGCAGGTGGTCGGCAACCGCACCCGCGTGAAGGTGGTGAAGAACAAGCTGGCGCCGCCGTTCCGCGAGGTGGAGTTCGACATCACCTACGGCGAGGGGGTGTCGCGAGAGGGCTCCGTCATCGACCTTGGCGTCGACACCAAGGTGATCGAGAAGTCGGGCGCGTGGCTGTCTTACAAGGGTGAGCGCATCGGTCAGGGTCGTGAGAACGCCAAGAAGTTCCTCAAGGAGAACCCCGACATCTACGCCAAGATCGAGGCGGAGATTTTGGTGAAGAGCAACATCGTGGTCAACACGACCAACCTCGCCGGGGTGCCGGATGCGTCGGCGGTCGAGGCCAAGGCGGTGGCGAAGGCTGCGGAGCCGGCGAAGGCGGCGGAGGCGGCCGCGGCGAAGGCTGCGGCGTCGCCGGTGAAGATGGTGGTTTCGCAGCCGGAGGAGTCCAAGGCGCGGCCACCGGCGAAGGCTGCGGGGAAGTAGCGGCTTGCGGCCGCTCGCACGAGCGGTCGCGGGCACGGGAGCTTGGGATCCAGGGCTGTCCTGAGGGACAGCTCAGGGAGCTTGGGATCCAGGGCTGTCCTGTGGGACAGCTCAGGGAGCTTGGGGATCCAGGGCTGTCCTGTGGGACAGCTCAGGGCGTGGGCGCTTGGGCCGGGATCCAGGTGCCGTGGAAGCCGAGTGGGCTGTGGTGCGGCATGCGGAGGCTGCAGACGGTGTGCAAGTCGGCGGCGTCGAGGACCCAGAGCACGCCGGTGTGGTGCCCGGGGTCGTAGCCCATCGAGAGTAGCCAGCCGTCGTCCTCGGCGCGGCTGTGTGGGCGGGGGACGAAGATCGGCTCGCCGGTGAGGTGGGGATCGAAGTCGCGGAAGCGGGACGTTTGGGTGTCCGCGTCGACCTTGAGCACGCCGGTGCTGAACGGGGCGCGACGCTGGAGCGGGCTGCCGACCGACCAGCTGTAGCGGTGAGGGCGGGTCCAGTGAGCCGGGTTGATGGTGGCCAGTTCGCCGCCGTGGTCGGTGAGCTGGCGCTGCTCGACGCGGCCGCTACGTGTGTCGAGGATGAAGCGGGTGAGGCGAGGGTTCGGGAGGTCCTCGAGGCGGCCCTCCAGCACCTTGCTGACCACGCCCGCGTTGGGGAAGCGGTCCATGCGGGCGGCGTCGATGACGATGTGGTGGCCGTCCTCGAAGGCGTTGGTGAAGTGAAAAATGAAGCAAGGGTCGGCGTGAAAGCCGCGCACCTGGGTGCCGCGGCGCGGGAGCACGAGGATCTGGGTCGGGCCGGGACGCGAGCTGAGGGTGTCGGCCGGCGGCTTCAGGCCGAGCAGGAATTGTGGGAGGTCGAACGCCGTCGGGGTGAGGAAGAAGACTCGGTGGTTGGCGGTGAGCGTGAAGTCGTGCAGGAAGCCCATGGCCGGGAGGATGAGGCGCTCGCGCTGCACGCAGGCGCCGGTGGAGTCCTGGCGGTAGAGCATGAGGGCGGGCTCGCGGCCGGCGACGACCCCGAAGTTGTAGAGGTCACCGGTGTCCGGGTCGAGGCGGGGGTGGGCCGAGTAGGGGAGCTCGGGGGTCATCCAGCGCTCGAGCAGAGAGCGGTCGTTTCGCAGGGCGCCGCCGAGGTCGTCGCGGGCGAGGGTGTCGAGGCTCTTGGGGTCGATGCGATGCGGCAGGCCGCCCTCCCACAGCGCATGGAGGCGGCCGGCGTGCATGACGACGGAGGTGTTGGCGGCGTTCTTGAAGCGCATCCGCAGGAGGTTCTTGTGGAAGCCGCCGGGGATGTTGGTGCCGAAGTTGCGGAACAAGATCTTGCGGGCGGACTCCTCGGCGAGGAACTCCCGGGTGCGCACGTAACGGTTGCGGTAGGCGACTCGCTGGTCTGCGAACTCGAAGCGATTGAGGTGGCCGTCGCCGTCGAAGGGGTGGCCGTAGCGCTGGCCGTAGAGCTCCATGCGACCGGGGCCGTTGCGGACAAGGACGCCGCGCAGGTCGGGTGGTAGGGCGCCCTCGATCACCGTGAGCGTGGTGTCGACCTCGTCGGTGACGGCCTCGTTCGAGCGGAGGTAAACCTCGCTGAGGTCGGGGAGTGTGGCTTGCTGGTCGGGGGCAGCGGACACGGCAACGACCTGTAGTCCGGAGGGCGGGAAATTGCCAGGACGGCTCGGAGCGGGCCCGAGAGCTGGGCGCGTTGGCGGCCGTGGGGAGGCCTCACCGGCCCGAGGGTCTGTGGTAGGTTACGAGGCCCATGCGAAGGCTCCGGACAGCGGCGACTCCTTTCAGCTGGTGCGTATGTGTGGCCCTGGTCGGCTGCAACTACGACAACCCGGGCTTCAAGGTGAAGGGGTCGGCGGATGGGTCGGGGGCGAGCGAGACGAGCGTGAGTGGCAGCGGGGTGACGAGCGAGACGAGCGTGAGCAGCACGCCGACGACGGGAACGCCCGACACGACGACGAGTGGCCCGGGGATCACGAGCACCACGGGGTTGACGCAGACGAGCAGCGGTGGCGCCGAGAGCTCGACCGGGGGGAATCCGCCGGTTTTTCCGCTGCTGTGCGATGAAAACAGCAAGCAAGTCGTCGGTTTCCCGGTCGCCGCCGACACGTACTTCTCGTTCAACGCCAATGACCCCGGACAGTGCGACGACCTCAGCGAGTACTGCAAGAACACGAACACGGGCCGAGTCAGCTACCGCGATGTGTTCAATCGCGACGACTATCTGACCGTCTTCGCGGTGCGATTCACGACGGAGCCGCTCGAGTACATGGGCTTTCCGGTGCCGCACGAGGTCGTGAAGCTCACGCTTCAGCTGTTTGTGGAGCGTGAGGACCAAGAGCACCCGAACGACGTCAAGCTAATCACGAAACGGTTCGGGGCGAAGGATGCGAGTTGGCCCGAGGGCGACAACTATGCGCTTGAGCCGTGCCATCAAGGCGACTCGTCGTACGCCTGCCGCAGCTGTAACGATGACACGAGCTGCGCGCAGCAGTGGGCTGTCTCACTCCCCGAGGTCATCTCGAGCAAGGCCGTTGCGGACGCGATCGTCGTGCCCAAGTCCTACGCGCAGCTCACAGACGTGCCCCTCGTGGCGGGACAGGAGCTGCCTTTCTTCGCGGAGGGGCATCCGGGCTTCCTGGTCGTTGGCGAGGCTCCCGTGTACGAGGGCAAGCTCATCATCAAGGCTCATGAAGTGGGCGAGCCATTCGCACCGCAGTTGATCGCGGAGTATTGCAAGCCCGTGGAGTGAGCTCAGGCTCAGGCGAAGCTGAGCTCGATCGCTTCGGCGACGGTGCGGGCGTAGCGGAGCTCGACGGACGCGCTGAGGTGGAGGCTGTCGAGGCTGTCCTTGAGGGCGCGGGCGGCCTGTTTGGGGCCGGCGGGGAGGACGACGCGTTTGAGGCCGAGGCGGGCGGCCTCTTGCACGCGGGCCTCGCTGCGGGGGACGGGGCGGAGCTCGCCGGTGAGGCCGATCTCGCCGAAGGCGATGGTGCCGGGGGCGAGTGCTTGGCGGCGGTGGCTCGAGGCGATAGCGAGGAGGACGGCGAGGTCGCTGGCTGGTTCGGAGAGGCGCATGCCGCCGACGACGTTGACGAAGACGTCCTGGTCGAGGACGAAGAGGCCGGCGTGGCGGTCGAGTACGGCCATGAGCATGGCGAGGCGGATCGGGTCAACGCCGACGCAGGTGCGGCGCGGGTTGCCGAAGCTGGCGGCGAGGAGGGCCTGGACCTCGAGCAGCAGCGGGCGTGAGCCCTCGAGGGTGGCGGTGACGCAGGAGCCGATCGCGGGCGACTCGCGGCTGGTGAGGAAGGCCTCCGAGGGGTTGGCGATCTCTCGCAGGCCGTCGCCGCGCATCTCGAAGACGCCGAGCTCCTGGGTGCTGCCGAAGCGGTTCTTGGTGGCGCGCAGGAGGCGAGTGGCGCGCTCCTCGTCGCCCTCGAAGGAGAGCACGGCGTCGACCAGGTGCTCGAGCAGGCGGGGGCCGGCGAGCTGGCCGTCCTTGGTGACGTGGCCGACGACGACGACGGGGACGCCGTGGTGTTTGGCGAAGGCGACGAGCTGGCTGGTGACGGCGCGGATCTGGGTGATGTTGCCGGGGAGGCCGTCCTGGGCGGTGCTGTAGACGGTCTGGACCGAGTCGACGATGACGGCGCCGAGGCCGGCCTTGACGCGCTCGCTGGCCTGGGCGAGCACCTCCTCGATGCGCTGTTCGGCCATGAGGAGGAGGTTCTTGTGGCTGGCCGCGAGGCGGGCGCAGCGGGAGGCGACCTGGGCGACGGACTCTTCGCCGCTGGCGTAGAGGACGACGCCGTTGCGGCGGGCGAGGCCGACGCTGGCTTGCAGGAGGAGGGTCGACTTGCCGATGCCGGGGGGGCCGCCGAGGAGTACGACGCTGCCGGGGACGAGGCCGCCGCCGAGGACACGGTCGACCTCGGCGAGGCCGCAGGGGCGGCGGGGTTGCGAGTCGACCTGGGTCTGGGCGTCGGTGGAGGCGACGACGACGGAGTGACCAGCCGGGCGCTCGCCCGGGGCGGGCGGGGCGAGCTCTTGTTCGATGGAGTTCCAGGCGTCGCAGGCGGGGCACTTGCCGAACCAGCCGGTGCTGACGGCGCCGCAGTTCTGGCAGACCCAGCGGGGAGCGACTCTCTTGGCCTTGCTCATGGCGGCGCGGCCCGGGGGCCTAGAACTTGATGCCGATCTGGGCCTGGATGGTCTGGGCGGCCTTGGCGTCGCCGTTGTTCTGGGCGGTGGGGTAGGCGTTGGGGTCGCGGTTGAAGGCGCCAAACGGGAACATCACGCCGTATTGCAGCTGCACGAAGATCGGCTCTTGCTGGTCGTGGTAGCGGAAGGCGGTGTCGAGCTCGAGGCCGTAGTTGGCCTTCTGGCCGAAGGTGGCGATGCGCTGGTGGGCGATCGCGTACTCGATGTCGAGGCGGCCGGAGAAGTTGTTGTCGAAGAAGTAGAAGGCCATCCACGGCTTGAAGTAGGCCGCGTTGGAGGCGGTGCCGAGCAGCTCGCGGAACAGCAGGAGGTCCTGCATGTAGGCCGGGTTGAAGCGGAAGTTGGTGAAGCGGCTGTCGAGGCCGTCGGTGATGCGCGGGCTCTGCGGGTTGAAGGAGCCGCTGGCGTCGCCGCTGGCGAAGCCGTGGTCGAGGCCGAGGTGGAAGCGGTCCTTGAACAGGCCGTACTTGAACTCGAGGGCGTAGCCGAGCTGCAGGAAGCCGCGGCGGGTGAGGTTGTTGGTGCCGATGCGGGCGTAGTCGAAGCCGGTCTCGCTGGGGCCGCGGCCGAGGTCGCGTTCGTACATGCGGCCGACGACGCCGGAGGCCTCGAGCTCGACGCGCAGGGTCTTCCAGTTGACGCGGACCCAGATGTCGGGGGTGAGGATGAGGGCGCGGCGGCGCATCAGGAGGTTGGCGTAGTTTTGGATGCCGCTGTCGCCGACGTTGTCGAGGTCGCCGTTGCCGAGCGAGGCGCCGTGGCGGCCGAGGCCGTCGTCGGTGTTGCTCTCGGCCCAGGTGGGGTTGGTGCCGAGGCCGTCGCCGAGGCCGGGGCTGCCGGTGACGCGGTCGACGGCCTGGCTGCGCAGCCAGGCGATGGCGCCGTAGTTGACGACGGGGCGGCCGAGGGCGAGCTTGCGCTGCAGCATGGCCGGGTCGTCGCGGCGGAGGATCGAGGCGCGCCACTGGTAGACGTTGTCGTAGCGCTCGGCGCTGAAGTCCTGGCCGACGCGGTTGCCGGAGTTCCAGGCCGAGCCGAGCAGCTGCGAGGTGGTCGGGCCGGTGGCGGCCCAGTCCCACGAGAGCTCGAGGGTGTGGGTGTTGCGGCGGTCCTTGCCGAAGTCGAAGCCGAGGCGCAGCGAGTCGACGGAGTCGCCGTAGTCCATGTCGAGTTGACGGACGATGTCGGACTTGTCGCCGCGGTAGTAGCCGTTGCCGTCGTTGGCGACCAGGCCCATGCCCCACTGGTGCGGCATGCGGCCGAACTTGATGTCGAGGCCCCAGCCGAAGCGGATGTGGCCGTACGCGCGCTTGACGACGATGCTGTCGGTGAAGCCGTTCTGGCCGGCGGAGGGCGGGTTTTGTGTGCGGGTGAAGACGTCGAGGGGGGCGAAGGGGGAGTCGCCGAGGAAGGAGTCGGGGGTGCTGCCGAGGACCAGGTTGTCGAGCGCGTCGATGGTCGCGTGGACCTTGATGGTGTCGGTGATGTGGAGCGTGGGCTCCATGCGAAAGCGCATGTTGGCGCTGCCAAAGCCGTTGTGGCGGCCGCAGCGGCGGCCGGCTTTGACGTAGTTGACGCCCTGGGCGATGAGGGCGCCGTAGCAGTTGGCGTCGTTGCCGGTGGTGGTGGTGCCGGCGGCGGCGGGCTGGCCGTCGATGGTCTCGTTGGCGACGGCGGGCGGGGGGAAGAACTTGGTGCCGGTGGCGTCGCTGTCGGCGTAGCTGCTGCCGCCGGACTGGCCGTTGCTCTTGCCCATGCCGAGGTCGAGGCGATGGAAGTAGTCGGCGCGCATGCGCATGTAGCCGTGGATCTCGAACAGCTGGAGCTGACGGAGGCCGCGGGGTTGCGCCGGCACCGGCTCGATCGGCTGGAGCGCCTTCTTGTCCTTGGGGGCGGCCTCGGCGGGGCCCTCTTTTTTGTCCTTGCCGCCGCCGCTGCCGGGGCCCTGCTGCATGCCGCCGCCGCCCATGCCGCCCATGCCGCCGCCGCCCATGCCGCCCATGGGACCCTGGGCGTGGGCGTCCGTGGAGGTGAAGCCGAAGGTGATGAGCGCGAGGAGGCCGAGCGACGGAGCGGCGGTGCGAGGCATGAAGGTCGGCATCGGCAAGGCGCCGGACGCTAACAACCGCGCCCGAGGGCGTCAACCGCAGGCTTGCAGCCTGACGCGGCCCGCTGGGAGTTTGCACGGGGCGACGTGTTTCCCTACTGTGCCGGCCATGACGAGCCTGTGGCAGCCGGGTCAGCTCCTCTTCGCGGGATTCCAGGGCACCGAGTTGCCGCGTGAACTGGCCGAATTGCTGGCCGCGGGGCGCATCGGCGGGGTGATCCTGTTTGCCCGGAATATCGTCGATGCGGCGCAGGTACGGGCGCTCACGACGGCGTTGCACGCGGCTGCTCCGCCCGAGGCGCCGGTGTTGCTGGCGATCGACCAGGAGGGCGGCCGGGTCCAGCGGCTGCGTGCGCCGTGGACCGAGTGGCCGCCGATGCGAGTGCTCGGCGAGCGCGGCGATCCTGCGACCACGGCGGAGGTGGCGACGGCGTTGGCGCGTGAGCTGTCCGACCTTGGGATCGGCCTGGACTTCGCACCGGTCGTCGATGTCGACACGAACCCGAAGAACCCGGTGATCGGCGACCGGAGCTTTTCGCGGGAGCCGGCCCAGGTGGCGAGGCACGCGTCGGCGTTCATCACGGCGATGCAGGCGGCGGGGGTGGCCGCGTGTGCCAAGCACTTCCCGGGGCACGGGGACACGCTGACCGACAGCCACCTCGAGCTGCCGCGTTTGGAGCACGACCTGGATCGCCTGTGGGAGGTCGAGCTGCCGCCGTTTCGCGCGGCGGTAGCGGCCGGGGTGGCGTCGATGATGACGGCGCACGTGTTGTTCCCGCGGCTGGATCGGGCGCGCCCGGCGACTCTGGCGCCCGACGTGATGAACCTGCTGCGCGGGGAGCTGGGCTACGACGGGGTGGTGTTCAGCGACGACCTCGAGATGAAGGCGGTCGCGGATCACTTCAAGCCGGAGCCGCTGGTGCGCGGGTCGCTCGAGGCGGGGTGCGACGCGGTGCTCGTGTGCAGCCAGCGAGATCTGACACGCGAGGCGCTGCGCCTGCTCGAGCACATGCCGGACGCGCTGCTCGAGCATCCGCTGCGGCGGATGGTGGCGATGAAGCAGCGCTACGCGCCGGCGCATCGCCGACGGGCGCTGGGGCTGCCGGACCCGGCGGTGGCGGCGGTGAAGCCGGGGATCCTGGCGGACCTGTTCGCGGCGCCGGAGCTGCTGCGGGTGCCCGAGCCGGTGGTGGAGGTGCCGCCCTTTGCCGAGCATCAAGCGCTGGCGGAGCGGCTGCGACGCGAGCGTTAGGGCTCATTCGGCCTGTCCCCAGGGACCTGGCTTTTTAGACATGTCGAATCGGAGCAGGCCGCCCGCGGCGAGCTGGTCGTGCTGCAGGCGCGGGTGATCGATCGCTGTGTCGCCCAGGCGGAGGGCGTCGACGTAGAGGTTGTCGGGGCCGGCGGCGGGGGCGTCGATGATGAGGTCGCCGGCGGTGAGGTGGAGGGTCATGCGGTTGAAGCGGGGGCTGCCGACCAGGTAGGTGTCGGTGCCGGCGATCGGGAACAGGCCGGCGGCGGCGAGGATGTACCAGGCGCTGAGGGTGCCGGCGTCGTCGTTGCCGGGGAGGCCGGCGGCGTGGTCGGCGTAGCGATTGTCGGCGATCCAGCGCGACCACAGGGCGGTCTCGGCGGGCTCGCCCAGGGCGCTGAAGATGAAGGCGGCGTGGAGGTCGGGCTCGTTGCCGTGCCAGTAGTAGTTCTGGGGCTGGAGCGTGATCGGCTCCTGTTCGGACAGGGTGAACAGGTCGCGCAGGCGCTCCAGCAGGGCCTCGCGGCCGCCCATGAGCTCGGCGAGGCCGTCGAGGTCGTGCGGGGCGTACCACAGGTATTGCATGGCGTTGCCCTCGGCGTAGAAGTCTTGCCAGGCGAGCGGGTCGATGTCGGCGACGAAGCTGCCGTCCTTGCGGCGCGCGAGCATGAGGCCGCTGACGGGGTCGTAGGTGTTGCGGTAGTTGCCGGCGCGCTGGCTGAACATGGCGGCGTCGTCTGGCCTGGCGAGGGCGGTGGCGAGGCTGGCGAGGGCGAAGTCGTTGTAGGCGGACTCGAGGGTCCACGAGACGCTGGCGCCGCCCGACTCGAGCGGGACGTAGCCGAGGTCGATGTAGTCGAGGACGCCGCTGCGGCCGGGGTAGATGCTGTCCTTGGGGACAGGTGCCATGGCGGTCTTGCGCATGGCGGTGTAGGCGAGCTCGGCCTCGTCGGCGGGGATCGTGACACCCTTGGCGTAGCTGTCGGCGAACACCACGGTCGCGGACTCGCCGAGCATGCCGCCGGTGTAGCCGGTGCCGAGCGGCCAGCGCGGCATGTAGCCGCCGTCGCGGGCCATGCGGGTGAGCGAGCGGAGGAAGGCGACCTGGTACTCGGGGAAGAGCAGGGCCAGCAGCGGGTGCTCGGTGCGGAAGGTGTCCCACAGCGAGAGGTCGGTGTAGTAGTCGAAGTCGGCGGTGTGGACCTGCTGGTCGAGGCCGCGGTAGCTGCCGTCGACGTCGCTGGCGAGGGTGGGCATGAGGAGGGTGTGGTAGAGGGCCGAGTAGAAGATCTCGAAGTCTCGCTTGCTGGGGCCGTGGAGCTCCACGCGGGCGAGGTGGGCCTCCCAGGTGGCCTCGGCCTCTGCGCGCGCGGCGTCGAAGTCGAGCGTCGGGGCCTCGGCGGCGAGGTTTTGCGCGGCGTGTTCGGCGTCGACGAAGCTGAGGCCGACGCCGAGCACGACGGGGGCGTCGCCGGCGAATTCGAAGTAGGCGCCGATCGCCTGGCCGCTGCGCTCGGTGTCGTCGGCGACGACAGTGTCGGCCTGCCAGACGCCGTGGCCGGTGAGCGGGCGGGAGAAGCGAGCCGCGAAGAAGATCTTCACGCCGCCGGCGCGGTTGGAGTAGCCGCCGCTGACGTGCATGAAGCCGCGGACGCTGGCGTCGTCCGGCTGGATCGCGAGCTCGGCGTCGACGACCGAGACGTCGGGGAGGGTGCGGCCGAGGTCGAGCACGACGGCGGCTGGTTGGCCGGCGGGGAAGCTGAAGCGGTGCAGGCCGACCCGGGCGGTGGCGGTGAGCTCGACGCCGATGCCGTCGGCGAGGGTGAGCGCGTAGCGGCCGGGGCTGGCGGACTCGGTCGGCTTGGCGAAGCTCTGCATCACGCCCTTGGGCAGGGCCTTGGCGGGTGTGAAGCCGAGGGTGGGCATGAAGGAGACGGCGCCGTAGTCGACGATGCCGGTGCCGTGCATGCGGGTCTGGCTGAAGCCGAGCACGACGGTGTCCTCGAAGCTGTAGCCGGAGCAGTGGGCGAAGCCGAGGGCGAGGCCGCCGGGCAGGGCGGTGTCGGGGCCGGGTCTCGCCATGCCGAAGGGGAGCTGGGGGCCAGGGAAGGCGCTGCCGGTGCCGTAGCCGCGGCCGCCGGTGCCGATGAAGGGGTCGACCCACTGGGTGAGCGGGGTGTCGGCGGGCATGCCGGTCGGCGGTGGGAGGGGGAGGTCGCCGGTGCTCGTGTCGGCGTCGGTGGTGGGCGCGGCCGGGCCGGTGCTGGAGCTCGTTGTCTCGGCGGCGGTGTCACTTTCGGCTGCGCTCGTGGGTGGGGTGCTGCAGGCGAGCGCGGTGAACGAGGCCCACAAGAGCAGGCCCGCGTGACACGGGAGGCGAGCGGAGCGGGCGCGAGTCATGCTCGCATCGTAGCGAAATCGCTGCCGAGGGGCGGAGGGCCGTGCTGACTTTTGCCGCGGGAAGGCGGCTTTGGCCGGCGCACAGGCGGGGTATGATGCGTTCATGGCTTACGCATTCGACTCTCTCAAGGTGCTGGTATCGGCGACGTTGTTGGCGGCGTGCACCGACGCAAATCCGCTGTTTCACGTCGACACCGATGCCATCACGGGCAGCGGCAGCAGCGGGACAGGCAGCGCCAGCAGCACGAGCGGCGCCCCGACCAGCGACACACCGACCAGCGCGGGGCCGATGAGCGACGGCTCGAGCGGGGGCATGGCGAGCAGCGGCGTCGCGGACACCGGCGATGTCACCGGCACGCTGACCACGGGTCCGGTGACGACGGACCCCGCGACGAGCGACATCAGCACGAGCTCCGGGGGCATGAGCACGCAGGGCTCGAGCAGCTCATCGGGCGACGTGGCGGTGTGCGGGGATGGGATCCTCGACCCCGGCGAGCAGTGCGACGAGGGGGACGGCATCAACGGCAACGGCCAGAGCCTGTGCACGGCGGACTGCCAGGGCAATTTATGCGGCGATGAGTACGTGGCCCCGGGCGAGGAGTGCGACGCCGGGCCGGGCAACGGTCAGGGCGGGGAGTGCACGGAGAAGTGCAAGATCACCTCCTGCGGGGACGGCTACAAGGGCGGCGCGGAGGCGTGCGATCTGGGGCCGGAGAACGGCACGGACACGGGCAACGAGATCTGCAGCCATGACTGCACGACAGTCGTCACGAAGAAGCTATCGATCTGCGTCTCGGCGCCGAGTGGCGGGAAGCTGTGGGACGGAATGACTGCGGGCATCGCGGGGGCGGACGGGATCTGCAAGACGAGCTGTGGCGCGGACTACAAGGCGATGGTCGTCGGTGACGGGAGGACCGCGAGCAAGACGAAGTACGCTGGCGACGGGCAGGCCGCATGGGTGCTCCAGAAGTACACCGCGTACTATCGCAAGGGCGGCCCGCTCGTGTTTGTGACCGGGCCGGAGGCGCTGCTCGGGGTGATCAAGGGCGAGGACGCCCCGTTGATCAACTCGATCGGGTTGGTCGCGGGCCCTGTATGGACAGGGCTCAAGTTCGACTGGACCAAGTCGACGAACGTCTGTTCGAATTGGAGCACATCTTCGCCCGCAAACTTCGGCAATGTCGGTGACGCGGCGGCGTCGACGCTGGGCAAGTACATCTCGTTTGCCGAGAAGTCTTGCAGCACCTTGGCGCCGATCTACTGCGTGCAGCAGTGAGCGCTCGCCTCAAGTGTCGTCGACGAGCTCGACCGCGTCGGTCGGACAGCCCGTCGGGGTGAGCAGCAGACGGATCTCCCCCGGTGCCGGACCTCCGGGCATCGCTGCGACGACTTGAGCGTCGATGCTCTCGTAGACATGCAAGCGACGGCGCACGCTGACCCCGAGCGCGTCGACCCGGACGGCCAGGTTGGCGTCGCCGTTGTCGACCCCGACGATGCGCATGCTCTCGGGCTTCGACTTCCAGGTGTGCGAGAGCGCAGCGTCGGTGAAGCTCGTCCACGGCGCCGTCGCGCGCTCGATGAACAGCGGCCGAAGCGCTGCGGTGCGGCACGGCGGTGCGGCAGGCGGCCTCTCGTCGTTCACACCTCCGATCCAGCCCGGCGCGGCGAGCAGAGCGATCAGTCGCTCCTCGAGTGCGCGCATCGTCGTGTGCGCGTCGCTTGAGCATCCGTGGTAGTCGTGAAGCGTGCGGCCGATGAGCCCGCGGCCGAGGGTGACCGTGGTGGTCGGCGCGTCCGTCGAGCAGCCGTCTTCGCGTCCGGGCGCCTGTTGCGGGATCGCCAGCCAATCCAGGCCGGCGAACGCTTCGTAGATCCGCGCGAGCTCGGCCGCGTCGGCAGCACGATACGCCGGGCCCAGACGGTGGACGTCTTGTTTGCCGATCCACTCGACGCTCCCGGTCCACGTGGCCGTGAGCGTGAACTGGGGGCAAGCGCCGTAACAACCGGTGCGCTCGATGCTGATCCACTCGCGTTCCCGCATGGTCGGAGGCAGCCCGAGCCGCGGGACGATCGCCGCGGGTGGGTCGGCGGGACCGCCGGGGTCGCTGCACACGCCCTCGGGGCCGCAGCTCCGATCAGCCTTGCAGTCGGCGTCCTGCTGGCATCCGGCGTTGGCGCTGGATCCCGCGGGCGAGCAGCTGCCAGCGATCGGAAGCGATGCGCCACCGATCAGGGCGAGCGCGGCGCTGCGGGTGAAGCCGCCGACGCGCCAGAGAGCCGGGAAGAGTTGAGCATGTGCGTGCAAGCGAGTTGTCTTTCTCCAACGTGCTTCGCGTCCGGTGCATGGCGAAGCGCGGGGCGCCATCGGAGTGGCGAGGATCGTCAGCGTCGCACCGGTGAAGTCGCCGCGACAAGCCCTGCGTGTGCGGCCGCGAGCGTGGCGTGGCGGGGTTGTCTCGAACGGCCGCTGGGCGTGTTCGCCCGCGGCTGGGAGCAGTTTGCTGATGCCGGGGACTGTCACATGACCGCGGCGCGGCCTATGATCGCGGGATGTTGGTAATGCGTGGCAGTGGGTCTGTGGGTTGGATGTTGTTGGCGCTTGGCGTGTCGATCTCGTGTGGTGACGACGGAGCCCGGGAGACCGGGCCCACGTCGATCTCCACGACGATGACGATGACGACGACGATGACGACGACAGGGACGCCGACGACGGGCGCGCCGACGACGGGGGACACGTCGACGGGCGAGGTGACGAGCGACACCTCGGGTACGGACGGGTTGACCGGCTCGACGGGGAGCAGCGGCTCGACGACGGGGACGACGGGGGCGGCGGTGTGCGGCGACGGGGTGGTCGGCGGCAGCGAGGAGTGCGACGACGGGGCGAACAACGGCGACATGGCGGCGTGCAAGGCCGACTGCACCGCCAACGTCTGCGGCGACGGCCAGGTCGGCCCGGGCGAGAGCTGCGACGACAACACGCCGATGTGCGTCGACTGTGCGCTGGTGAGCTGCGGCGACGGCAAGGTCGATCCGGGCGAGGCCTGCGACGACGGCAACATGGAGGACCAGGACGACTGCACCAACGCGTGCACGGCGGCCGCGTGTGGCGACGGCATCCTCAACACCAAGGGTGCGACGCCGGAGGCCTGCGACGACGGACCGATGAACGGGGACACGGCGGCGTGTCTGTCGACCTGCACAAGAACGGGGACACGGCGGCGTGTCTGTCGACGTGCAAGGCCGCGAGCTGCGGCGATGGTTTTGTGCAGGCGGGGGTCGAGCAGTGCGACGGCGGGATGCCGGCGAACGGGATGTGCCAGGCGTGCAAGCTGACGTGCAACCAGGACTTCCAGGACTGCAACATGAGCAGCGGCGACGGCTGCGAGGTCGCGCTGTGCGGCGGCACCTGTCAGAACCCGGGCAACCCCAAGGGGATGAAGGCGTTCAACTACACCGGGCAGATCGAGAACTTCGTGGTGCCGGCGTGTGTGAAGTCGTTGACGATCGAGGCCTGGGGCGCGCAGGGCGGCGACAACCCGCCGCTGGTCGGCGCCGGGGGTAAGGGGGCGCGCATGAAGGGGACCTTCGTGGTCGCGCCGGGCGACATGCTCAAGGTCGTGGTCGGACAGATGGGCCAAAAGCCGGCCAACAGCAACGCCGCGAACGGCGGGGCGGGCGGCGGCGGTGGTTCGTTTGTGTGGCGCGGGGCGAATGAGCAGCTGATCATCGCCGGCGGTGGCGGCGGCTCGTGCCTGCAGAACAACGGGGCTCCGCACTATCTGGGCAAGGACGGGGTCACGACGCAGGCCGGCAGCGGCAGTCGCAGCCACGATCAGTTCAACAATGCGCCGGGTGGCACCAATGGCGGCGACGGGAAGTCGGTGTCGCCGGCCGGCGGCAAGGGGTGGATGAGCGTGCTCGGGAACCCGGCCGGCGGGAGCGTGTGCCAGCAGTACGGCGGCGCAGGCGGCTACGGTGGTGGCGGCGCAGGCGGCTGTGCGCCCAACATCTGCAACGACCTGCACACCGGCGGCGGCGGCGGTGGTTACTCGGGCGGCGGCGCGGGGGGCACTTGCTACTACTACGGCGGCGGTGGCGGCGGGTCGTACAACATGGGGGCCAATCCTGACAACACCGCGGGGGTCAAGACCGGCGATGGGCAGGTGATCATGAGCTGGTAGCTTGATGTCTGTGGGGACATGTCCGTGAGGACATGTCCCGAGGTCACGGATCGTGCGGGCCGAGCCAGGTCTTCTCGCCGGCCTCGATGCGCGGCGCGAGGCGGTTCTCGGGCAGCGGCAGCGGGCAGGTGGCGTAGGGGGTGAAGGCGCAGGGCGGGTTGTGGGCCTTGTTGAAGTCGAGCTCGAGGGCGCCGTCGATCGGTGGGGCGGCGAGGAGGAAGCGACCGCCGGCGTAGGTCTCGGCGCCGCTGGTGCCGTCGCGAAACACGAAGAGGAGGGTGTCGCCGTGCGGCCCGGGCTGGTGGATCGGCGTGAGGCGCAGGGTCTGGCCGGCGAGCGTGAACACGGCGACACCCGGGAGCACGGCGCGCTGGGTGGTGCCGAGGACGGTCGGGTGGTCGATCTCGCGCGGGGTCGGGAAGGGCTCGAAGCGGGCCTGCACGCGCAGGTCGGGGCGCTCGGGGAAGTTGTCGATGCCGGTGAAGCGGTGGCGGGCCGGGCTGTCGCGATCGTGGAGGCGGAGGGCCAGGCGGTCGCCGCGGGCGAGGACTTGCAAGGTGAAGCGCTCGCCGATCTGGACGCGGTCGGCGGGGCGTGTGGGGTCGGCGTCGCTGCGCAGGACCTGGTCGGTGATCGGGGCGCCGGCGATGCGGGCGTCGACGCCCGGGGCGATCCGCAGGCGGGGCACACCGGCGTGCAGGGTCACGGTGCCGACCTCGAGCGGGGCGCCGGCGGGGAACACGAGGTCGGACCGGGGATCGGCGCCCAGGCGATGTTCGCCTTCTTCGGCGAGCCAGGACAGGCCGACGAGGGCGAGCCAGCCCTGTTCGCCGCGCAGCTCGGCGACGCGGGCCGCTCGCCAGGTGTCCAGGTCACTCACGGGCGTGGGCCGCGGGTGACAGGCGAGGGCGAGGGCGAGGAGCGGAGAGGTGAAGGCGGTCCGCATTGGTGAGTTGGCGCGCTCCCGCGCGGCGCGAGGAGAGATCCCCTCGGAGATTGCAGAGTGCGTTCGCGGCAACGCAGGGGGAGGTGGGCCGCATCTTGTCTGTGGACAGCGTTATATGCGCTGTTGGCGGGATTTTGAACCAGTCGCACGGCGCCTGGGGAGGGTCGGTAGCGCGCGCTGGGTCACGTTTGTGGCGCGAGGGCCGCGCGGAAGTTTTGTTAAGGTCCGCCGCGATATGGCACGCACCGTTCTCCCCCGCATCCTCCTGTCCTCGCTGCTCATCGGCAGCTTCGTGATCGCTGCTCCGGGCTGCAAGAAGGGCTCGGGCGATTCCGCCGCGCTCACGCCGCCCGCCGCGCCTGAGTACGCGGACCCCTTCGCCGAGTTCAAGGACCTCCCGAACCAGATCACCGCCCAGATGGACTGGGTCACGCAGCCGCTGCGCGACGCGAGCGCGCTGGGCGACGAGTTCACGGCGCTCCAGGCCAAGTACAACCTCGACGTGAAGGCGCTCGGCGGGCTCTGCAAGGTCGCGTTCACCGACGGCAAGATCGAGATCTCGGCGGACGTGTCGATCGCGGCGGACGCCAAGGGCGACGTCGAGGCGCTGCTCGGCAAGATCAAGGCGGCGGGCGAGGCGATCGGGACCATCCCGAAGCGCGCCTCGAAGGCCTCCGGCGCGATCGGCAAGATGATGTCGATCAAGGTCACGACGCTCGTCCCCAAGGCGACCAGCCACCTGAAGAAGCAGCTCGCCGACGCGTCCGCCGAGCTGAGCGCCGAGGCGAAGGGCAGCATCGAGGTCAACCTGACCACGATCCCGCAGATGCCGGAGAAGGTGAAGGCCGCTGGCAAGGAGGCGATCGACAAGGTCAAGGGCATCCCCGCCGAGGCCCAGAAGACCATGTCCGAGATGATCGCCGCGTTCTCCGGCGAGGGCGCGTTCCCGAAGGGCCTCACCGAGGAGGCCCCCGCCGAGGGCGCCGAAGCCCCGGCCGAGGGCGCCGAGACCCCCGCCGCGGAGTGAGTCGGTGCACCCGCGACGCCGATGCGTCGCGGATGCCAGTCAGTAAGCAGTGCTGCGGGTCGTCGACTCGCGGCCCTTCGCGCGTGCAGCGGTCAACGCGGCGGCGCCCGACGCAGGCGCAGCAGGGTCTCCAGCAGCAGCAGCAGCGCGGCGAGCAGGACCAATGGGCGCCAGCGCGGGTGCTGCGCGGCGGCGAGGACCTGGTCGCCGTCGAGGGTCGGCGGACGCACCTGGACCGCGGTGGTGTCGCTCTCGGCCGGGTCGCGCTGGACGGCGAAGGTCAGGGGCTCGCCGCCCGGGCGGGTCACGCGGTAGTGGCCGGGGACGAGGGTGTCTTTAAAGACAGCCTGGCCCTCGCGCTCGGGCGGGAGCACGCGCTCGTGGCCGTCGGGGGTGAGCACGGTGATCGGGCGGTCGGCGGGGATGATGCGCGGCTCGCCGGCGAGGATGGTGGCCGCGGCGCCGCCGGGGTGGCCGGTGTCGAGCCAGGCGAGCACGCGCTCGGCGAGCGGGACGAAGCCGGGGCGCAGCGGGAGGTCGGACCAGTCGCGGTCGATCGAGGTGGTCAGGAGGGCGACGCGGCCGCGCGCGTACGGGCGGGAGAGCAGGGCCGGGGCGCCGC